>JAWUYA010000046.1:0-42724 GCA_034111045.1 Colwellia sp.
CTTAACGATTACAGCTTGAGAAATTAATCAGGTAGAAAAAATAAATGATCTAGCAGCAAGAGTAAAATAGCACTTATTGTAAATGCAGTTCATAAAAAATTGTATTTTAATCAAATAGTCAACAAAGGCAATGGAAGTAGTCTTGGTAAACCAATAAAATAAATACTAGGACAAATAATCAATGCTATAAATAATAAAATCATGGGCATGATAGAGCTCGATAAACCAAAAAAATAATTTGGCAATAAATTGGCAATAAATTAGCAATAATTAATTAATTGCTATCATTAATTAATTATTTTTTGTATGGTGGTTTAAATCATTGCTAGGGGCTTTATTATGATGAGATTTAGTAGCAACCACCCGAGAATATTACCAAAAATGTCTTTTTTAGTGGAAATAATATTACTGTTGAGTTTAGCCTTTATTGTTTGTGTAGTTATTTGGTAGCTGTTGTGTTTCTATTTGAGGTTGTGTAACAATGTGCGTTAAATAAAGTATTTTTAATCGGCTAATTATTACAAAATTACAAAAAATTAATTCACCATTGTTAATGGGCAATTAAACGGCACTATACAAGTAGGCTTTGGTTATAGTGATACTTAATACCTAATACTGAGCCTAAAGAGTGGCCTCAGAAAATCAGTTTAGTGATAAACTCAAACTTGCTATATTTTGTAATTGTTAAGTATTTTCTTTACCCAGATCTAAAAATTCAATTTTATTTACCACCCCATCCCACTCTTTAGCATCAGTAGGCGGCGTTTTTATCTCTGTGATACGTGGCCATGCTTTTGCCAGCATTGCATTAAGTTCAATAAATTCTTTTTGATCTTCAGGTACCTCATCTTCTTGGTAAATAGCGCCAACGGGGCACTCCACCGGGCATAAATCACAATCAATACAATCATCAGGGCTAATAACTAAAAAATTAGGGCCCTCAAAAAAAGCATCAACAGGGCAAACGGCAACACAATCTGTGTATTTACATTTTATACAACTATCAGTTACTACAAAGGCCATAAGATAACTTTTACATACTAGTGGAATGAGTTGATTTAGAGGGGCGATCATACCTTGTATCAATCGTAATACCAAACGGATTGAATCAATGAACACAAAGCGAAAATTGATTCTTGATACTATTTTAAGATGATTAATACATTAATCTTTTGGTATCAAGCAAATAAGTTTCTTATCTCAGCCACGATAAGTTAAAATAGCGTCTGTTATTTTTCCTTACAAAAATGGTACTACTGGACTTCCTATGTTGCGCTTAACTGATATAAAACTAGATCTTAATCATCAACCAGAAGAGCTACGCCAAGCGGTGCTTGATAAGCTTAATATTAGTGCTGAGCAACTTATCGACTTTACCGTTTTTAAGCGTGGTTATGACGCCCGTAAAAATAACGTTATCACCCTTATATATACGTTAGATGTTGAAACGCTATTTGAAGAGCGTTTATTAATCACTTTTGTCAAAGACCACAATGTTAAAGTAACTCCTGACATGAGCTATAAATATGTCGCTCAAGCTAATGATGAAAATAGTCAACGTCCTGTGGTTATTGGTTTTGGTCCTTGTGGTTTGTTTGTTGGTTTAGTTTTAGCGCAAATGGGTTTTAAGCCCATTATTTTAGAACGTGGTAAAGAGGTGCGGGAACGGACTAAAGATACCTTTGGCTTTTGGCGTAAAAAAGTTCTTAACACAGAATCAAACGTACAGTTTGGTGAAGGCGGTGCGGGTACGTTTTCTGATGGCAAGCTTTGGAGTCAAGTTAAAGACCCACATCATTATAGCCGTAAGGTGCTTAATGAGTTTGTTGACGCGGGTGCACCCGATGAAATTTTATATGTCAGTAAACCTCACATTGGTACTTTTAAACTGGTGACTATGGTCGAAAAAATGCGTGCTAAAATTATTGAACTCGGTGGTGATATTCGCTTTAAGCAACGTGTTGATCAAATTCATATTGAAGGCGAGGGTGATGCTCGACAAGTGACGGCTTTGACTTTGTCAACGGGTGAGACAATTGAGACTAACTATATTGCGCTAGCGATTGGTCACAGTGCCCGTGATACTTTTGAAATGCTGTATAAAAATAAAGTGTTCATTAAAGCCAAACCCTTTTCAATAGGTTTTCGTATAGAGCACGAACAATCAACCATAGATAAAGCACGTTTTGGCAAAAATGCCGGTCATGAAATTTTAGGGGCGGCAGACTATAAACTAGTTCATCACTGTAAAAATGGTCGCTCGGTGTATAGTTTTTGTATGTGCCCAGGCGGTACGGTAGTCGCCGCTGCATCTGAAGAAGGGCGGTTGGTTACCAATGGTATGAGTCAATACTCTCGCCATGAGCGTAATGCTAATAGCGCTATTGTCGTTGGCATCTCACCAGAAGATTATCCGTTAAAAGACGGAAAAGTCGATGTACTCGCTGGCATTGAATTACAACGTCGATTAGAAGAGGCCGCATTTAAATTAGGAGGGGGAAACTATGATGCGCCAATACAACGGGTGGGGGATTTTATGGCTGGGCGTGCTAGCGGTGAACATGGCGAAGTCGTGCCATCATACAAACCAGGTGTTACCTATTGTGATTTAAGTGAAACATTACCAAGCTATGCTATTGAAGCGATACGTGAAGCTATTCCTGCCTTTGAACGAAAAATCAAGGGGTTTGCCAATGGTGACGCTACGCTAACTGCCGTTGAAACACGTACGTCATCTCCTATTCAAATCACTAGAGATAAATTTTCACTAGAGAGTATCAATACCAAAGGGCTTTATCCTGCAGGTGAAGGGGCAGGTTATGCGGGAGGTATTTTATCAGCAGGTATTGATGGTATTAAAATTGCCGAAGCGATGGCGTTGTCAATAATCAATCCGAACAAATAACCTGTTGAATTTTATCATATAACTCGAGTTAATTTGGTATCTAATAATCAATTAGATCGACTGCTGCCTTGGATCAGTTTGTTATTATGGGTTTATACCACAAGCACGGTATTTGAATTGATCGTGCGCTTATACCCTTTAAGTTCTTTGGCAATAAAAGGTGTTGATCATCCATTGCCAGGTTTACATATTGATTTCACTCAAGCGCCTTTGCCATCTCATAAGTGCTTCAACGAGTAAATCATTGGCGCTAGCAAGGCTTGTCATCTCTTTTTTTATGTCATTACTCCCTCCTTTTGTGAGGCTGTATTCCATCGACGTTGCTAAAGTTTGTACGTTGATACCACCGATATTCCCTGCAGAGCCTTTGATACTATGCAAAGAAAATTTAATCTTTTGTTTATCATTTTCTGCCATGGCATTATTGAGTTGTGTAAGCTTTTCTTTGCTATCGTCGATGTAACAATCAATCATCATTGCCATAAATTTATGATCACCACTCACTCGTTTTACCAGCGCCGACTCGTTCCAAATTAAAGCCTCTTCAGCCTCAGCAGTAGTTTGTTGCAATGCAAGAGAGGCATTTATTGTTGTATTCACTGAGGAAAATTTATTGTTCATACGGATATTATTTTTATCGACTCTCAGCCAAACTATCATCATTTGATAGACTATTGCTGGGTCAATAGGTTTCGATAAATAAGCACTCATTCCTGCCGTTAAACATTTCTCTTTATCACCGTTCATTGCGTTTGCCGTCATGGCTATGATAGGAATTTGTTTGTTTATTTCACCCGCTTTGCCTAATCTAATTTGTCTTGTTGCTTCATAGCCATCCATTGCTGGCATTTGACAGTCCATGATGATCAAGGAGTAAGGTTTTACGTTGAGAGCGAGTTTTAAAATTTCTATTGCCTCAATACCGTTGGCAGCGGTATCTGCAGACAAGCCCATTTGCGTTAATATGCCTAAAGCAACCATTTGGTTAACACGGTTATCTTCAACGAGTAATATACGCGTTTTTTCTGGCCACTGTTGATGTGAAATATCATTAGAATAGGGATCTGATGAAATAGCATTTAAGTAATGATAGGCAACTAAAGGTTTTGCCCGTATTAATGCTTCTCCTCCCTCAGTAAGCACAGAAAGGGCGTTAAATAGATCCGACGTTGTTGCCGGTTTAGGAAAATAAGCGCTTAGACCTATATCAGCAAAATAATAGTCATCTCCTTTTTCTTCCATTGAAGTCATCATTACTAATTTCATAGCATCAAAAAGTTGGTTTTCTCTGATTTTAATGGCTAAAGCAGCTCCGCTCATCCCTGGCATTTTCATATCTACCAGGGCGATATCAAATAAGGGAGCAGTATTATTAATGATCACATTTTGGCATATTGCAAGTGCCTGCTGACCGTTGCTAGCTTCGGTTACATTTGCTCCCCAAGAGGCTAGTTGAGAGCATAATACTTTTCTATTTGTTGCATTATCATCAACAATTAGAATACAAAGAGATGAAATATCAATGGCAGGAACAACCATAGTTGATTGTTCACTTCTTTCAATTAGCAGAGTGAATGTAAAGCAACTACCTTTATTTACATCACTAATAATGCTAATTTCACCGCCCATTAATTCGCAAAGGTTTTTGGTAATGGTTAAGCCTAAACCCGTACCACCATATTTTCTGGTTGTTGAGGCGTCTACTTGATTAAAAGCATCAAATAGCTGCTGTTGTTTATCTTTGGGAATACCTGAGCCAGTATCGCTTACACTACAACGAAACTGCATTAGTTTATGGTTAGCTAAGGGCTCTAAACTTGCCGTAATAACAATTTCACCAGCCTCAGTAAATTTTATTGCATTGCCAACTATGTTGGTTAACATTTGCCGGATCCTTCCTGGATCTGACTTGATCATTGAATGTTCAATACCGCTGACATCGAGTACCACTTCTAAGTTTTTTTCTTGTGCATCTAATGCCATAGATTCAGCAAAATCGCCAAGTAAATTTCTTAGATTAAAATCAATGAATTCTAATTCTATTTTACCCGCTTCTACTTTTGAAAAATCAAGAATATCATTAATTAATGTCAGTAAAGAGTCGGCGCTTGATTTTGCCAGATTAACTCTGTGTAGCTGTTCATCGGTTAATTTACTCGCTAACAGTAAACTTAACATGCCTAATACGCCATTCATCGGTGTACGAATTTCATGACTCATATTAGCAAGAAACTCCGACTTCATTTGAGCCGCTTCTTCCGCTTTTCTTAATCCATCTACGCGTTGTTGGTAAGAAAGACTGATGTTGTTAATAATGATAATTAATAACACTACAACAAGTAAACTAAGCACTAAAGCAATAGCTGCTGTAAGGTATGACTCCCTGTGCTTATCCAGTAATATACTATCAAGCTTTGAGTGCATGCTCTTTGCTAGGCTTTTCTCAATATCTTGAATAATAACTCGTTTACTTTTCATTATTTCTAATGTGACATTAGGATCGTATCCCCATAATTGGTTATTAAAATATGTCATCGCTAAATTTGCAGGGCTATCGTTTATCACCACCAATTGATCAATTTCTGTCGTGTTTTTTCCTTCCGCACGAAGGTCATTAATTACAGACAAGTTTATTTTATATTCATCAACTACTTGAGTGAGGTTTGTAAGGTGTGATATTGCTTTATCATCATATTGAACATTTTTTCTAACGTTATTAGCAAGGTCAGTAATTTTTTCATATAAACGTAGAAACGCATCTTTATATTGGTTGTTATCGCGTAAAACATAATTTTTAAACTGATGGATAAGGCCATTGTAGCCAAGGTATATAGCTAATTGAGCAACAAGTTGTTCCGTTGTTCTTTCTTCAAATGCTATTTGTGTGATAAGCGTATCTTTAAATATTTGATTGTCGAGCTTTATTAATATCTCATCCTTATTTTCTTCAATAAGAGATGATTTAAATATATCAAAGTACGTTTGCTCTTGGTTGTTTTTTAACCGAACACTGCGTTGTAATGGTCTAATATTGTACGGGTCTTTGCTATTTTCAGTACTATTATTAGCGGCACTCAAGATCACTCTGCTGGCGTTAGTGATGCTTTTAATTTTTAATAGGGTGAGTAAATTTACATGTCGTTTATTGATGTCTTTATTTTCTATTTGGTTTGAAAATGTATTTAAACGGCCTAAAAATTCTTGGTTTGAACTCAAGAAAAAATTGATTAGATCTAACCATTCTATCGATTTTTCATCCACACTTTTTCGCATAAGCATTAAGTTTTTTGAAAAGCTATTGATATATTCTTTGTCTAGACGGCCGGCATTGATACCTTTGACCAGTAAATAATCTCTGAGTGGCGGTGATAATTGATCAACCATAAGACGGTGTTGAGTTAACTTTGTCTTATTATCTTTGCTGTCATTAATAAGGTAGAGCGCACTGAATTCTATTTCATTATTATAAGCATCAATGAACTGTCCCAGAAGAACATCAAATTTAAGAATTGTCTGTGTAAATTGTAGTGTCGATATTTGCGCCTGCTTTTGATTAATAATATTGAACATTAATGAAATAGCAATGATTAGGGGCAGTCCTGATGCAATAATTAATTTAGTTCTCAGGTAAGGTTTATCTGATATGGCCTGAGAGTCACGTTGTTTAATGATTAAATAAACAATTGGGGTAATAGATATACTGAGTAGTAACGAGTCTAATATTGCTTCTGGCCAGGAGGGAAAATATGGTTGTAACCAAGGCAGAATTTGCATGATCATAAATTCGAGACAGCCAATGCCGAATATCAATATGATGATAGGAACGATAACTGAATTTATTTTTCTATTGTAGATGATTTTATTTTGAGTCAAGTTACTTCCCAGCGTTTATTCTAAATCCTACTAAGTATAAAAGAAGAGAGCAAAGCAAGGAAGAAAAAAATCCAGAGTAACAATGATAATATTTATAGAGTACTTTAATCTTGTGTTAGTTTATTTATGTACATGATTTTTATTGATTTATTTATTGGTGTAGAAGTGAAATGTAGGTAGTTGAAAGGGGGTAAATATAGTACTTTAAGTCGAGCTAAAGTGATAATGGTTTCCCAAACATCTCAAATATCGTCTTACGATGCTCAATCTCGCTAACACTTTCGTGATGTTATGTTAACTATAGGATGCTGTTGATAATTTGATCCTCGCGCGATTACCTGCTGCAAGCGCAGTGATCAACCGTGCTATATAGACCATAATCTTGGGCAAGGGCAGTGAACCACTTATATTGATACGCTAAGAGGATCTTTTTTAGTTGCATTAATTGACTCGTTTTTTTTAACCTATGGAGCAGGTGTCAGTTAGTAAGTCGTTTTTTGTGCATTTATTCATGTTTGTAAATACTCGTATTTCAGCTTTTCAGTGGGGCGCTATTATTTTACTAAGGTACTTATAATGCGGTAGCTAAAAGTTGAAAAAAACCTTATTGCTTAATGTTTGTCCGATAATATTGGCGACTAATAATAAAATCTTGATAAATTTGTTCTACAGAAAAGTTCGCCTTGCCAAAAGGGTCAATCTTAGGGTGTAAAATGGCTTGCAGTTTACCATCAGGGTTCACTAAATAGAGGGTTAGCCCATGACTCACTTGATAGCTTTTGTCCAGGATTGCGTTATCTACATTGTTTGTCTGTAAATTTGTCGATACCGCTGAGCTTGTTATCAAATACTTCAGCGCTAAGTTAGTTTCAAAATTTAAATATAGGTCATTAGCACTAGGTCTTAAGCCGATAAAATTATCACCAAAATAATTCATGTATTGCTGCATCACCTGCTGAGTATCACGTAGGGGGTCTATGGTATAAAATAACAACTTAATTTGCTTAGTATGATCAAAGGTAATGAGTTGTTCACTAAATTGTTTCATCAACATTAATGTTGTAGGACAAACATCGGGGCAGTGAGTATAGCCGTATGAGATGAGAAACCAGTTGTCGGAAAAGTTTTTGTCCGTGAATACTTGGTTATGATGATCACGTAGCTCAAATGGCTCAAATGTCATTGCCTCATTTAAAATTATTCCTTGTATTATCGGCAACTGACTATTTGCTTGTCTGGTGAAATATATTGTCATCACCAGCATCGTCAAGCACAAGCAAATTATCAAAAATAATTTGCAGCGCCTTTGGCTTTTAACATCATAAGCGGAAAGTTTTGTCATAATATTAGAGTTAAATACAAACGGTAGAAGTGATCAATTAACATGGCACTAAATAAACCCAGTAAGTAATAAATGGAGACATAAAAGGATTTTATGGCTGCGCCAGACGCGGGCTTATATTTTAATTGTAATACGCTGTAGAGAAACCAAGCACCAAGGAGTATGGCACTCACTAAGTAAATCTCACCAATGAGATCAATAAAATAGGGCAGTAAAGATACGGGTAACAATGCCAAGGTATAGATGATAATACAATTTTTAGTATAAGGAATACCATGGGTTACAGGTAACATTGGCACATTTGCTTTTTTATAATCTTCGATACGATCTATGGCCAAAGGCCAGAAATGCGCCGGCGTCCATATAAAAATGATTAACAATAAAACTATCCCGCCAATTTCAATTTCACCGGTGACACTAGTCCAGCCTAGTAATGGTGGTAAAGCCCCAGATAAACCACCAATGACTATATTTTGTGACGTGCGATGCTTTAAATACAGGGTATAAATGCCTGCATAACCGACTATACCTAATAAAGTTAAAATTGCAGTTAACGTATTCACATAATAAGTTAATAAAACCATTGATGTAGTGGCTAGGGATAGTGCAAAGAACAAAGCGTTATTATTTGATACTTTACCGGCTACTATTGGCCTACCTTGAGTTCTAATCATGATGGCATCAATATTTACATCAACCAAGTGGTTGATGACTGCTGCAGAACTTGCCGCCAAGCCAATACCCAGATTAGCAATCAATATTAACTTTACATCAATAAAATTAGTACTGGCAAGTTGCATACCGACAGTTGCCGTAATCAATAACATTAATACCACTTTAGGTTTGCATAACTCCGAATAAGTCTCAATATTATTAACAATAAAAACAAATACCTTGGAGGTTTTAAACATAATTAGCCATTAATCACAGTTGTTATATTTCTATTAATGAAAATATAATCACCTTCGATAAACATTAGTGCAATAAAGACGATTACGGCAAATAAGGGTAACAACAATATTATTTTTAAGGTCAGTCGTTCCCAAGTTACATGCATGAAAATCGACAGGATAAAACCGGCTTTTAAAAACATAAAGAGCAATATTAAACTCCAACGAAGAATTCCTTGAAAATTTAAGTAATCAACGAGGTAGGAGAATGCGCTTAAAATAAAAAGAAGTAACCAAACTTTTAAATACATAGCAATGGGTGGTTGGTGTGTTGTGTGATTTGACTCTTGTTCTATATTATTCATGTGCCCTCCTTACCACAAATAGAAAAATGCAAAAATAAATACCCAGACTAAGTCGACAAAGTGCCAATATAAGCCAGTTATTTCAACAATATGATAGCCTTTGTGTTGGTAATAACCTTTTCGAATTCTGTTGGCAATGACCGTTAAGTAAATAACACCAACAGTGACATGCAACCCATGAAAGCCTGTGATCATAAAAAATGACGCACCAAATTGTTCGGCGCCAAAAGGGTTACCCCAAGGACGTATGCCTTCATCCAAAATAAGTTTGCTCCATTCAAAGGCTTGCAAACCAACAAAAGACAAACCTAATGCGGCAGTAGCTAACATTAAATAAACGGTTTTTTGTATTTCATTACGATAAGCATAATTAACCGCTAATGCCATCGTGCCGCTACTGGTGATTAATATGAAAGTCATAATGGCTATTAAAATTAATGGAATGTGTTGCCCTGCAATGGTTAAAGCAAATACTTCACTAGCATTTGGCCATGCGGCAACGACTGTAGTGCGGGCACTCATGTAACTGATCAAAAAAATA
The DNA here is from genome assembly GCA_034111045.1 of Colwellia sp. Taxonomy (GTDB): domain Bacteria; phylum Pseudomonadota; class Gammaproteobacteria; order Enterobacterales; family Alteromonadaceae; genus JALJPB01. The sequence continues at coordinate 9,917 of JAWUYA010000046.1, forward strand.
CTAAAGATAAAAGTATCACTGAGTAAAAATATCCACATCATCAACTTACCCCAAGGCATAGCTAATACTTGTTTATCTTTACTCCAGTCGGCATTAACTGATGGCCAACCAAGTTCAGTATCATTTTTAAGTGAATCCAGTTCACTTTTAGGTAACTGGGTATTTTTCATGTTTATCCCTAAAAGCCACAAATGAGTGCGATTGTCTTATAGGTGTCTGGCGTTGCAGTTAATAATGCAAACAAAAACAACCAAATGAGTAATAAATAATGCCAATAAAGCGCACATAAAGATAAATTCTTACTGACATTAAGGGGCTTTTTTTGTTGAAAAAATTGATAACTAACTAAAAACAGCGCCACTAAGCCACCTAATAAATGCAATCCATGCAACCCCGTATAGAGATAAAAATAGCTATTGGCGGGGTCTGAGTAAACATAAAAACCAGCTTGGCTAAGTTGCTGCCAAACTATTATTTGACCTAAAACAAAAAAAATGGAGCACAAACTTGCCAGTAAAACTAAGGCTTCAGTACTTTTTGTTTTGTTTTGTTTTGCTAATGACACGGCTATTTGCAAGCTAATGCTAGCAAGTAGCAAACAACTGCTATTGATCCACAATTGTATTGGTTTAGTAAAAGGCAACCAAGGTTCGCCAGCTAAGGCATGAAAATCAGGGTATTGAGAGCGAGATAAAAAGGTAATGGTAATTAAAAAGAATAATAGCGTAACGATGGCTAAAAAAAATTTAAGGGCCGTTTTTCCTGGTCCGCTATTATCAGCGGTCTCGTCAATTACAATTGCTGAAATATTTGGTGGCGACATCTCTACTGAAGGAGCTAACCAAGGCTTAATGGTTAAAATTTGTAAAAATTTCATCATACATTCTCCTTACCCATAGACGTATTACTTTCAAGCATTATCACTTTATCTTGAGGGATGTTTTGTGGAATAAAATCATCTTTTACTCCTGGCACACTATAATCGTATGCCCAGCGATAAACGGTTGGTAATTCCTCACCCCAATTGCCATGTCCCGGCGGAGTTTTGCTGGTTTGCCACTCTAATGTGGTGGCCTGCCACGGATTATCTCCAGCGGGCTTGCCTTTGAATAAGCTCCAAATGGCATTAAAAATAAAGATCAGCTGAAAGAGGCCAACAATGATGGCAGCAATGGTAATACCAGCATTAAGGTTTTGTGCTGACTGTGGAATGAAGTCCGTGTCGCCCATAGCAAAATATCTCCTTGGTACACCAAGAAAGCCAAGATAGTGCATTGGCAAATAAATAGCATAAGTGCCTAAAAAAGTGCCCCAAAAGTGAACTTTCCCTAAGCTTGTATTCAACATTTTTCCAGTGATTTTAGGGTACCAATGATATAAAGCGGCAAAAAGCACCATAATAGGAGATACCCCCATCACCATATGAAAATGGGCAACCACAAAATAGGTATCAGATAGGGGTAAATCAACGACAACATTACCCAAAAACAAACCGGTTAAACCACCATGGGTAAACGTAAAAATAAAACCGATAGCAAATAACATAGGAATGGTCAGATGAATGTTGCCTCGCCACAATGTCAGTATCCAGTTGTATACTTTTATCGCTGTGGGCACGGCAATAATGAGTGTAGTAGTAGCAAAGAAGAAACCAAAATAGGGGTTCATACCACTGACATACATGTGATGTGCCCAAACGACAAAACTTAACCCTCCTATGGCAACTATTGCCCATACCATCATACGGTAACCAAAAATATTTTTCCGAGCATGAGTCGCAATAACATCAGAAACCATGCCAAAAGCAGGTAAAGCAACAATATAAACTTCAGGATGGCCAAAAAACCAAAATAAATGTTGAAACAGGATAGGACTTCCGCCGCTATAATTAACGGTATCGCCTAAAGAAAGAATGGCAGGCATAAAAAAACTTGTGCCAATAAGTTTATCAAATAACATCATGATCGCACTGACTAACAATGCAGGGAAAGCCAATAAACCTAATATCGTAGCGACAAATATGCCCCAAATTGTCAGTGGCATATGCATTAATGTCATGCCTTTGGTGCGTGCTTGCAGTACGGTGGTGACATAATTTAAGCCGCCCATAGTAAAAGCAACGATAAAAATAGCTAATGAAATTAGCATGAGTACTATACCGTTATTAGCCCCAGGAGAGCCTTCGAGTATTGATGCGGGCGGATATAAAGTCCAGCCAGCACCTGTTGGTCCACCAATAACAAAAAAACTTGCCATTAACACTACTACTGACAGTAAGTAAGTCCAAAAGCTCAGCATGTTTAGAAAAGGAAAAACCATATCTCTAGCCCCAATCATTAATGGTATAAGGTAGTTACCAAAGCCTCCTAATAATAAAGCGGTTAATAAATAAATCACCATGATCATGCCATGCATAGTGACAAATTGAAGGTAGGAGCTGGGGTCTATAAACGAAAAACTATCAGGAAAGCCAAGTTGCAGTCTCATTAATCCAGATAAGACTAAAGCGACCAAACCAACCAATATTGCCGTGATGGAATACTGGATGGCAATGACCTTATGGTCTTGACTCCATATGTACTTATAAAGAAAACCTTTAGGGTGAGCAGAGTCATCTACTTGATCGGCTATTGCAATGTACATATTGACTATAACTCCTGTAATGTCTGAGCTAACAAATTGATAGAGTCTTGTTGGGGTTGATGGAAAAAGTTTTTTATAAAATGCTTCATAAGCTATCGACCTCTGCAGGTATTATAGGCAAAGGCAATGAGCCTATATAGGCAACAACATTTCGAATGGCATTTTTGTCATGTAAAAGTTTCGACATTAATAGCATTTGATTGCCATAAATATCACCTTGGTGACGTCCTCGGATGTTATTTTGATAATTAGTCAATTGTTGTTTTAAGTACCAATCATACTGTCCAGCGAGTTTAGGTGCATTAGTATTAAAATTGCCCTGACCGAGCTTACCGTGACAAAAAGCACAATTTTTATAGAGTTTTTGACCTTTAATTAACGCTCTACTACTGATATTAGGTGACAATAATGCTACTGGCTTAAGAGAGTTTATATAGCCAGCCACATTAACAATGGCATCATCGTCAACTAACAATTTTGCCATGGTTGCCATTTGTTGACCATAAATGTCCTGCTCATGCGTACCTCGCGAACCATTTTTAAAATAGGTTAATTGACGTTTTAGATACCAGACTGACAGGCCCGCAAGTTTGGGTGCATGTAATGCTTCATTACCTTCTGCCTGTGCGCCATGACAGCTGGCACAAGAGGCATAAAGTTGTTGTCCAAGGTGAATATCTGATTGTTTAGCTTGGACACTTTGGCTAAAAGTAACTTGTTTATTCAGCCATGTTTTATAATCTTCGACGCTATCGACAATGACATAACCACGCATGGTATAATGCGCCATACCACATAACTCTTCACATAAAAGTTCAAATCGACCCTGACGAGTAGGTGTAAACCATAAATATGAAGTGAGCCCCGGCACCAAATCCATTTTTACCCTAAACTGCGGTACGGCAAAATTATGTAAAACATCTTTTGAGCGTAATAAAGCTTTGACTGGTCGACCAATGGGTAAGTGCATTTCATTGCTATTGATCAATATATCATCTTGACTAGAGGGGTCATTCGGGTCTAAACCAAATGGGTTTTGTTCATTGATTAGCTCGACAGCGGAGCGGCCCATCTTGTTATCTTTACCTGGTAAACGAAAACTCCAATGCCATTGCTGACCGACAGCTTCAAATACATCAGCATCTTCAGGGACATTAACAAACTCTCCCCATACAACTAAACCAGGTGCCAGTAGTGCAGCTACACCTAAAGTTGTGACAATAGTCAGCCAAGTTTCAAGTTTCTTATCTTCAGGTTGATAATCGGCACGTCGATTTTTATTAAATTTATAACGAAAAATAACATAAGCCAGAAAACTATTTACAGCAACAAAAACTATACCGGTAATCCAAAATGTAATGTTGATCGTGGTATCAATAGCGGTCCAATTTGATGCTATTGCAGTGAACCACCAAGGACTTATAAAATGAAATACTATAGAGCCTATAACTAGTAGAATAATTACTATCGCAATCGCCATATTTCAATCCTATGAATGAGTAATAAGTCAATAGTATTGCTGGTTGATAATATTCTAGAGCTGAAGATTTATTAGTGCCGACTAACAAATACAGTGGTAAGTTAAAGTGGGGTAAGTAACTACTGTCGTTAGATCTATTGTAGAATTATTATTAATTAAACCAACACCAGAAGAGAAATGCATTATCCTTCTTGTATTGACTATAGACTATTTATTAACAATGACACGATTGATGTTTGGTTAATTATATGGGTTACTGGCGATAATCAATAAAGATCATTTAATAAAAAAGGCGCTTAAAAGCGCCCTCGTAGTCTTGATGATTTTTAGATCCCGTAAGTAGGGTATTAAGGCATCATTTTCATGAACTGTCTGAATTTATCTTGGCCACGCACAACCCAATTAGGGGTAGCCTCTCCAACACCCGCCACTTCAATTTTTGGGTGGCCATTCATCACTTCTGCTATGGTATTTTCTTGCTGAGGGTCTACATCAACAAAAAGTATATGTTTACCCTTATGCAATAATTCTTGAAATCGTTCAAAATTGACATTAGGTTTCTGAATACCAATAAATCCGCCTTCCCAGGTACAAAATCCCAAGACCACTATCGCTAAAAATATGAACGGCATCCAACCAGCCGCACTTGCTGTCCAGCCCATGTAATAGGCCACTAATAAAGTAAATGCCGCGGCGATAATACCAACCACAGCTCCTACTTCAGTTGAATGAACCACATCTTGTTTCAATACTGCTGCAACTTCATGTAAATGATGCGTTTCAACATCGCCGTCCTGCTCGCTTAATACATGGATTTGTGGTTCTGTAAACCCTTGAGACTCAAGCTCTTGTTCTATTTTTTCTAGATCATTAAGATCGTCCGAAATGTAATAATGTCTTATCATGAGATACCTCTATAAGCACTGTTATTTGTTTATCAGTAGATTGGAACACTATGTTTAAATAACTATCATTAATCACAAGTAGATCAACATAATGCCAAACCCACATTTGAGTATAGCAGTTAATTAGGCCTACGTTTTTTCATAAAGATGAAATTTTTTGACTAATTATTATCTTACTAATTTAATGTCAGTTTAGGAGTGATTAAAGGTTTATGCAGACTAAAATAATGATAAAGCGGACAAAGAATATCTTAAGTTAATAGGCTACAAATACTTCAGCTCTTTATTTCTTGAAGGTGATGATATGAGGGCATCTCATTTGTGATTTCATATTCTTTTTTTGTTAGTTCACCATAAGCAAAATGTAGTGCAATAGGCCCCGATATTTATCGAACGCTATTAATGCTTGTTTTCAACGATTTAAGGCTATTTTGGCAGCCCCTGGGATAGGGGCGCTGAGTCTGTGGTTTTTTAGGAAAAACGCCGAGAATGTAGTTAATTGGCTTGTTAAAAAGATGTGATTGTTATTTTGATAATACTATATTGTGATCTTTACCTAGTAAGTAATAAGTAATGCCTAATGCCAATACAACAAACCCCACTGCAAATATATGCATAGGCATTACATCGTTAAAATCAATAATAATAATCTTTCTTGCCATTGCCATTAAAGCTGTTGCGACAACTAGTTTTAAAGGGATCACATCAGTTCTCAGGTATAAAACAATATTTTGAAAAATTTCGATTGCAATTAAAACAGCTAAAAATGCGGCAAAAGTTTTAAAGATATCGGGTAAACTAAGTAGCATAAAGGGTGGTTCTAATAACTGTTGATAGAACACATACACAACATCAGCCACCCCCCAGAAAATAACCGCTACCATTAATACGGCTAATATTCTTATGGCAAATTTGATCGACCTGTGGAGAAAAGAGATTAAAGCATCGTCGTGCTCTATAGGGAGTTCATCATGCTTTTTCATCAAAGTCCTCAAGACCAAGTTAAGTAGTGTTTATATCTAACAGTAGATACAGGGTAAGTATCAGCAATACTCGACCATAATGACGAGATAAAGGTTGTTAATATCTTCAATATCAATATATTAGAAGCTATAAGTGTTATCATTTTAAATGATTGGCTATTATAATCAAGTATTAGTAAAACGGTTAATAATAATTTGGTTTAATTTACATTATTATTTTATACCCTTTTTATTGTTTGAGTTAAACGCAGGTAAATGAAAATAGAAGACCGATGATTTAGCTATGCTCTATTCTAGTGTGGCATAAAATAAGCAATCATAAGTGGCAATATCTAATTGTTTTGTCGCCATAAAAATTTGCAGACGTTGTTTAGTATATATACCCCCTCTTTTTAAATAGAACAGGGTGGAGAGTTTATCCCTTCCTTGCTCATCTTTGACAATTAAAGGTAACAGTTTATCTTTTTCATACCAACCAATCAGTTGACCCTTTGGCGTTATTTGATTGTTTAACTGCTCGGTATCAGCGCATAAAGTAATGTCTGCGGTCATTAATGGGTAATCCCCAAAACCTAATACCATGCCTTTCTTTAATTCGATACGACAAGGATGGCGGTGAATATCGACATTATTGGCATGATGGTCAAACAGATTTTTTTTATTGGTAAATTTTTCTAATCCCGCCATAGCCAATTGGTGTGACTGACTTTGACCGGCACCGCCACATTCAATGGTAACAATAGGTGCTGAAAATTCTTGCTCCATGATAGCGCCAACATGCAAGCCAGTTAAAATCACCTTATCGGTAAAAAGTGATATTAAATCAAGTGTTTGCTCACCTTCGGAAATTGAAACGCCAAAAGCAGGGCTGCTGCCCGAGGTATTATGTAAGTCTACTATCGCTTCAGGATTAACTTCAGTTACCGCTTTTATAATTTGCGTAGCTCTATGCCTAATCGCTTCATCACTTGTTGAGTGGAAAATATGATTAAGCGTGAAAAATCTATTCAAATCTTGTGCAACCACCAAGTAACGATGAGAAAATTCGGGTGGCAAAGTCGCCGATTCTGGGTTGCATAAAATAAACCGAATGTTTACCTCTGGTATTATTTTCGCTAATAACCAATGGTGTAAAGCAATAAAACCCGAAGGCTCGTTACCATGAATAAGCGTGGTGACCACTCGGGTTCGGCTCGTGTCTTTTCCTTGAACATCAAAAATGGTTAAGCCGTTAAGTTGGCGTAAAAAATCTAAAGGATGTGGGGCGATTTTTAGCTTAAACGCATCTGGATAATACGTTACTTTTTTGATAAAAGAAGGCATTAGCTGAACCTATCCCATTCACTAATAGGATGACCGGCTAACTGGTTTTGGTAGTAAATTTCTAACATTTTTGCACATGCCTGATCATTAGTTAAGGATTTGCGTAAATGCTTTAATGTTTGTTTAGTCCAGCTACCGCCAGTAACACCAACAGTTAAACGTCGCTGTATTATTTGCAGATACTTATCGCGTTCTTTGCGTTCAACACCTAATGAACTTAAGCCATCATTTGCCACCAATAACATGTCATCAATAACATTTTTTATTGGTACTTCGACCGGTTTTTTTTGATAGTTTTGTGGCCATAAAATCGTCGCGTCTAGGCCACTTTTTGCTGCCCGATAAAAATTATATTTGGCAAACTGAAAAGGAACACGAGATAAGTATTGTTCTATTTTTGGGGCTAAGCCTGCTGCCATACCAATAGTAAAAGCCGCATTTGCTATCATATCTAAAGCGGTAGGACCCGCCGGTAATGCTCTAAACTCTATTCGCAAGTGACCATTACCCTTGGCTGAATATATCGGTCGATTCCAAGGCCAAGTAGTGCCCATATGAAAGTTTAGCTCAGCCAGTTCAGGGTTATTTAATGTCATATCTTCGTCAAAAAACTCTGGCAAAATGGCTTGATATAAATTGACTGTTTCTGAGAATAACTCCCAAGCACCATTTCTGACCCAGCCTTGACCAAAGCTTACCCTAGACGGTTCATGCCAGTTATGACGAACAGGAATGCGGCTATCAGTAGATTGTTTAAATAAAGCCACACGAGTTTCATCCCATGCACAGCTTCCTAATAACACACCTGAATTAGCGGCAATGGCCAATGACATTGGCAAGCTCAGTTGTGCCGCGTTAAAGGTATTGGCGAAATCATCTCGCTTTGTCATTAAATGCACTTGAAAAGAGGTGTTCGCACCTTCAGCACACACTTCTGAGATGTGAAAGTCTATCGGTTCATCACCATCAATTTTTATATGAAAAGGTTGTGCGCGAAGTTTGCTTAATTCTCTGGAAAGCATTTTATAACGACCTAACTCGGTCATATACTCTTTAGATAAATGTTGTTCTTGAAGTGTTGGTAATATGCCAATCGCTACAGGTCTAGCACCTAAAGATTGTGCTGCAGCATTGAGATGAACAAATTTAGTGACCATTTCTTGGGTTAACTGACTAAAAGGTTTACCCGCCGCTTTTACTGGTAAAAGATTCAGCTCAATATTGTATTTATTTAATTCTGACTGATACTGCCCATCATTCAGTTTTTTCAACAGTGCTAGATTTATTGGGCTGGCTTGGTGCTGGCTATCCATTAAATAAATTTCTAATTCGGCGCCAATAAAAATGTCACCAAAGCCAAATTTTGGTTGGTCTATCACTTGTTTTAAGGTGTCAAGTTGGTCATGAATTTTTCGATTGAAATTAATGTAATCATCAGCACAGTAATCTTTTTCTACAATATTACGACCCATATGGCTTCTCGCTTTGCTGTTGGTATATTGCTCAACGACACTTAATTATAGCTATGATTTGACCTGAGCAAACTTAACCTTCCACCAACGGATGGTCAGTGGCACTGATAGATTTAATAGAAAGCATGTCAGCATTAAGGTATAAAAGGCCTCCACGGATATAATTTGATATTGAACAAAGGCTATGTTCATCACAACAAAAGCAAGTTCTGCACGGCCTAACATGCCAAAACCTATCATTAAGCTTTCCGGCCAATTAAAGCCACCAGTAAAACGAGCGGCAAGACTTGCAGACGCGATTTGACCAATAAATAAAACCATAAATAGGAATAAAGCCTGAGGTAATACGGATAAAAATACATCGAGATCAAAAATAAGTTTAGCGCCTAAGGTGACAAAAAATACTGGGCCAATCCAAGTAAAAGCAACGTTATCAATCATTTTTCTTGCTTGTTGATAAAAGTCGATTTGTTGCTCTTGATGGAAATCAAAATATTCACGATGAACCACCAAACCCGCCATATAAGCCCCTATGGCGGGATGAAAGCCAAATGCATGGGCAAGTAAACCCACACTCACCGCAATAAGAAGTAATGACAAAATAGTGTATTCACCTTGGCCTATGGATAAAAAACCGCGCAAGTTGATGGGACCAAGTACCGGGATCTTTTTTAACAATCCTTGGCTTGCAGGAAAAAGCCAATGACCAATAATAACCACCATAATGAAAAATGTGAGGGCTTTGCCTAAAACCCAAGCAATGCCAGAGAATGTTGCAGTGGCCTCACCTGTTGCAATAGGTACCATAATAGCTACTAAAGCCAGAGAACCAATGTCGTCTAATACCGCTGAGGTCATTATGCCTGTGGCTGCGGGTGTACCATTTAAGCCTTCGCTTTTCAGCGATACCATAGTTAAAGACACGGCGGTTGCTGTCATAGCTAAACCACACATTAATGCGGTATTGTGATCTTGCCAGTAATTAAACGCAGTAAAATAGGCGATAACAAAAGGTACTACCGCGCCAAAAAAAGCAATGCCCCAACTGCGTTTAATACTACCGATAAAATTAGTGGTATCTTCTTCAAATCCTAAAGCAAACATAATAATAATAATACCAAGCTCGGCAAAGTCGGTAATAAAGACCGGCATTTCTTTTGGCAAAAAGCTGATATTGACTAAAATGATGCCAAAAAATAAATACCATAAAACAGGCGTTAACCTAGTTTTATCGCCAAGGTAAGCGGCAATTAAAACGCTGGTCCAAATAATGGCTAAAATAGTAAGGTCATGCATAGTTGTTTAGTTCAACTCCCAATAAGAAATAGTGCTCAACATAATTAGAGTACGCTCACTATCAGTGATGTTTTTATCTTTACTTTAGTTATAAACCATATTTTAAAAAGTTGTAGATTAAGCAAATAATCTTTCGATCTCATTGTGTGGGGCAATGTGCTCACTTTTTATTTGATGATCGGTATTTTCGGTTGCTGAAAAGTCATTTTTCATTAACAATAGCGGAGAAAATTTAACTCTAAAACATTAATTTAGCGCTACGTGAGACTTTAAAATGATCATTGATGGTAAACAAGCTGCGGCCGATTTACGCGCCGAGTTAGCAGTAACAGTAAAGCAACTTCAACAAGAAAAACATATAACCCCTAGTTTAACGGTTGTGTTAGTGGGTGAAGACCCGGCTAGCGAAATTTATGTGCGCAATAAAGTGAAACAAACTCGAGAAGTAGGGATGATTTCTAATCAAATTAAACTCCCAGCAGCAACCTCACAAGCCGACCTGTTAGCTATTTTGTCTAGCCTTAATAATGATGAAAGCGTGCACGGTATTTTGGTACAATTACCCTTGCCTAAGCATATTGATGAAAGCACAATCATTACTGCAATAGTGCCTGAAAAAGATGTTGATGGTTTTCATGCGATGAACTCTGGTCGGCTAGTCAACGGTGAACCGGGGGCATTAATTCCATGCACCCCACAGGGCTGTATTATTCTGGCTAAAAAACACCTAGGTGATGATTTATCGGGTCAGCATGCGGTAGTTATTGGTCGCTCAAATATTGTTGGTAAACCTGTTGCTTTATTACTGTTGCAAGAAAACTGCACGGTAACTATCGCTCATTCTCGCACTAAAAATCTCCCTGAAATCTGCAAACAAGCTGATATTCTAGTTGCTGCGGTTGGTCGTCCTGAATTTGTTCAAGCTGATTGGGTCAAAGCTGGCGCAACAGTGATAGATGTCGGTATTAATCGTATTGAACGTGATGGTAAGGCTAAATTAGTGGGCGATGTCGACTATACCAGTGTTGCTGATGTTTGTGGTGCTATTACCCCTGTACCGGGTGGCGTTGGACCAATGACTATTGCTTGTTTATTAAAAAATACGATTGCAGCGGCAAGACGCTTTGCTGATATAGTCAATTAAGTGCTAAATTTGCTTAGTATTCAAATACCTAGCAACACCGCTTGTTGGTACAAGGTTTAGCTAAGAAGTTAGATCGTTCAGATTTCCTCTATCAACAGGTGAAATTTACACTCTTTTGCTACACTCAAACAATAGTTGATAGTTATTAAAGGCTTCTCAATTGAGTTAACTCTCTATTAATGTAAAAGGTGACAATAAAACAGCGGGCTAAATACGCCCTCATCATTTTATTATTAAGCTATTTGGAGTAGATATGGAATACGAATTTATTAATGATCCAATCACGGGGTCAGCAAAAGCAAATTTTTCTCTTGAACATGAAATTATGGGGCCTTGGCTGGAAGTGGAAGTTGGCGGTAATACTGACAAGCTCACTGAGTTATTAACTGCCATTAATGATGTCGTCAAAGGTTCTCATCACGAAGTGATGATCACCGGACATGAATACAGTGTTGAAATTTCTGATGCTGATGTGGTGGTCAAAAACAATGCCAGTATCAATGGTACTGCAGCTGAGATACCAATAGAACTGGCTGAAGAATTTGAAAACTATGATCAAAACAGCGAAGCTTCATGTGGCACGGAAGACTTTAAAGCGTTATTAATGTCTTGGGCTCGCTTCACCAATAACTAAAAAACCCTCCAACTTTAAATTTTATGTTGAATAAACTTAATAACTGCTAACGGCTTATTTTAAAACTAATTTTTATCTTCTATTCATAAAAAATATACTTTAGACTATTACTAACAGCCCTAAAAAATATTAATTATGAGCCTATCATCTCGAATTTCTAGCAATAAAACTAACCGAAAAATGGTTCAGCTTCGTTATGTGCTAATGCCGTTTGTCATTATTATTGTCGCTATCTTGTTGTTTGCAATTATACAATCAATGGCACCAAAGCCGGCTAAAAAACCGGTCGTAATTAAACCGCCATTGGTTAATGTGATAGCCATTAAACGACAAGACATAACCTTTAAAGTCAATAGTCAAGGCAGTGTTTTTCCTCGAACTGAAACATCACTAATTTCTGAAGTGTCCGGTCGAGTAGTTGAAGTATCTGATAAATTTCAAGTGGGGGGCTATTTTAAAAAGGGTGAACAACTATTAGTGATTGATGACATTACTTATCAGGTTTCATTGGTACAAGCGCAATCTCGACTCGACTCAGCGCAAGCCAATGTGATGGAAGAAAATGCTCGCACTCAACAAGCAGAAGACGAATGGCGTTTAACCGGAAAACCCTTAGCCAAAGCCCCGGTATTAGCCATCAGAAAACCACAACAAAAAAAAGCACAAGCAGAGTTGTTAGCAGCAAAAGCTGACTTAAAAGCCGCACAAATTAAACTTAAGCGCACTAAAATTGTTGCGCCTTATGACGCTCTGATCAAGTCAAAAATGGTGGATATTGGTCAATATGTTTCTACAGGCACCCAGCTGGCCATATCCTTTGCTGTAGATTATGCCGAAATTCGACTACCCATTAAGCCACGAGATCTTGCTTTTTTAAATTTACCGCGTATTAATAACAAGTCCGCACTACTCTCTTCTGTTGAGGTATTTTATCAGATAGCCGGTGTTAAACACCGCTGGAGTTCTCGTTTAACTCGCTATGAAGGTGTGGTAGACAAGAGTTCTAGAGTGCATTATGTTATTGCACAAGTCGATGACCCTTATGCGTTAAAGGCTTCTTCTAGCCATAATGAGTTACATATTGGCACCTTTGTTAATGCGGTTATCTCAGGAAAAGTGCAGAATAATTTAGTGGCTATTCCGCGAGGGGCAATCCATGGTAAAAATACATTATATTTGGTAGATAAAGATAACACACTGCAAATTACCACCATAAATATTCTACGAACTGATGCTAATAATGCCTATACCTTAGATAAATTCTCAACAGCTAGTCGCATTGTGGTTACTAAACTTTCTTCACCTGTGCAAGGTATGAAATTACGCATTAGTGTTGAAAGTCCCAGTAACGAAAGTGAAGAAAGTGACAATGGTGAAGAAAAAAATCAAAGGGAAAGCTAATGACTCAACTTGGTAATGAGTGCGACTCAGATGAAAAGCAAACAGGAATCATCGCTTGGTTTGTTAATAACAGTGTTGCCGCTAATTTATTAATGATATTTATTTTAGTTGCTGGGATCTTTTCTTATCAAAACTTAAACAAAAAAATGTTCCCTGAATTTAATCCAAATACCATTCAAGTATCGGTCGCACATTTAGGTGCCGCGCCAGAAGAAGTAGAACAGGGCGTTATCCTTAAAATTGAAGAAGCATTAGAAGATATCAGTGGCTTAAAAAGAATTACTTCATCAGCCAGAGAAGGTTTTGGTACAGTGACCATTGAAGTCATGTCAGGCTATTCATTACCAGAAAAGCTCGATGAAGTAAAAATGCAAGTTGATGGTATTACTACCTTTCCAGAACAGATAGAAAAACCGGTTATTATTAAACAAGAGTTCAAAGGCTCGGTTTTATGGTTGTCGGTTAGTGGCCCAATGGACAGACGATCTCGGCAGAATATGGCGCAAAATATTCGAGATGAAATCATGACCTTACCTGGGGTGAATCATGCGCAAATCAGGGGTAATCGGCCCTATGAAATTAGTATTGAAGTTACCGAACAGATCTTACAAAAATATCAATTAACTTTTGATCAAATCACTCAAGCGGTGAGAAGTTCGTCAGTAGATATGCCCGGGGGAACAATTAAAAGCCAAGCCGGTGATATTCTCATTCGTACTCAAGGCCAAGCCTATACAGGTAAAGAATATGGAGATATTGTCTTAAGAACGGCAACTGATGGCACCAGGCTGTTATTATCAGATATTGCTGTGATCCTTGATGGGTTCGTTGAACAGGATGATTTTGCGACCTTTGATGGTGAAAACACCACCAGTATTTTGGTGCAATCGACAGGTGATCAAAACGATTTGGACATCGCAGCACAAGTGAAAAAATATGTTGAGAGTAAAAACAATCAATTACCTCAAGGGGCAAAACTGACTGTTTGGGGAGACACCTCAGTCTACTTATCTGCTCGTTTAGATATGATGATTAGTAACTTACTGATCGGTTCGGTATTAGTCTTTTTAGTGTTAACGCTATTTTTAAGGATCCGTATCGCCTTTTGGGTAATGATAGGCATTCCTATAAGCTTTTTTGGGGCTTTTATTTTAATGCCCTTGTTTGGTGAATGGTCGGTTTCAATCAACCTGTTAAGTCTATTTGCTTTTATTATGGTGCTCGGTATTGTCGTTGATGATGCCATTGTTATTGGTGAAAGCGCTTATTCTGAAATTCAGCATTATGGTCATTCATCCGAAAATATTATTCGCGGCACTAGACGAGTAGCCATGCCAGCAACTTTTGGGGTGTTAACCACCATTGCCGCATTCTTGCCGTTATTAGCCATTGATGCGAATTTTGCGGCATTTTTTAGGTCAATTGCTTTAGTGGTTTCATTTTGTTTATTCTTTTCATTGATTGAGTCTAAATGGATTTTACCTGCACATTTAGCTCATATGAAATACATTCCATTAACTGAGGAAAACAGTAATTGGTTTGAGAAAATGCAAATGCGCTTTAAAGAAAAGCTTGATCATTTTATTCACCATTCCTACAAAAAAACTTTAGAAAAAGCATTAATTGCACGCTACAACACTATGGCCTACTTTATCGCTATTTTGATTTTATCTATCAGTTTAGTCGTTGGCTCTTTAGTTAAGGTTGAGGTGTTTCCCGATGTACCAAGTGATTTTATTCAAGGCAATATAACCTTACTTGATGGCAGTGCGGCTGAGCAGCGGAACCAAGCTATCGAGCAAGTGATTGCAGCCGCAAATAAGGTTGCAGAAGAACACTTATTTAATGGTGAAAGCTTTATTAAACATTCCATGGTATTTACTAACGGGAATACGAGAGCGTCATTTGTCTTAGAGTTAACCAAGTCAGAAAACCGTCAACTTAATGCTTATGATATTGAAAAATTATGGCGTGATAAAATTGGCGAAATTCCTGGCACAAAAGAACTTCGCTTTTATGCGGGCACTAACGTAGGTGGCGGTGCGGCGATAGAGTTTCAGTTAACAGGAGAAAACGATCTAGAGCTTGAAGCTGCCGCCAAGCAACTGCAAAAGAAGCTTAAAGCTTACGATGGGGTTTATGATATTCGTAATTCATTTAGTCGAGGTTCACAGGAAATTAAGCTGAGCATTCGCCCTGAAGCTGAGGTGTTAGGTTTAACATTAACCGATTTGGCTAGGCAAGTTCGTCAGGCGTTTTATGGGGACCAAGCTCAACGTATTCAACGAGGCAGTGATGAGCTTAAAGTGATGGTACGTTACCCACTAGAGCATCGTTTATCTATTGCTGATTTAGAAGATATGTGGATACGGACACCTAATGGCGAGCAAGTCCCTTTTTATCAAGTGGCTGATATAAGTATGGGTCAAGGTTTTTCGGCGATCACTCGTATTAATCGTAAGCGTTCAATTAACATCTATGCTGATATTGACAGTGACAAAGTCGAATCTAGAGTGGTGGTCGATGAGATGAATGATGACATTATTCCGGACATTTTAGCGAATTATCCCAGTGTCAGATACGGGGTTGAAGGAGCAAGTAAGGATCAAGCCGACTTTCTCAGCCAGTTAGGCATAGCGGCTATCGGTGCTTTACTGCTAATTTACGGCTTAATTGCAATTCCTACTAAGTCTTACGTGCAACCGCTTGTTATTATGTCAGTGATCCCCTTTGGTATTATCGGAGCCATTGTCGGTCATTGGCTCTTAGGGAAAACGATTAACATGATGTCAATGTATGGCTTTATTGCTTTAACCGGCGTTGTTGTTAACGACAGCTTGATTATGGTTGATTTTATTAACAAAGCGAAAGGCTCAGGAATAAAAATGATCGATATTGTTATACAGGCGGGTACTCAGCGTTTTAGAGCAATATTACTGACATCGTTAACCACTTTCTTTGGTATATTGCCTTTGTATTTTGAAACAAGTTTACAAGCTCAGTTCATTATACCAATGGCAATATCTTTGGGCTTTGGTATTATTTTCGCCACAGTTATTACGCTATTTTTGATCCCATCCTTGTATTTAATAAAAGATGATATTCAACAATTATTTAAGAAGAAGGAGTCAAGGTTCGATACTAATGAAGCCGTTAAACTATAATTTACCTTAGCAGTTACATAGTAATCATGAAGCGTTTATCAATAGTTTTGTTGGTGTTTTTTTTAAGTACCGCACTAAATACTATACACTTTATCCTTCAAGCCATTGAGTATAGAGAGACATCGCCAACAAACCCTGCTAGCATCGGTGTGATTTTATGGCGATAAAAATTATAATTAAGGTCAATCATGAGCGCAAATAGAGAGCATTTCAGTTCCCGTCTGGGATTTATATTGGCTGCAGCAGGCTCTGCTGTGGGTATTGGTAATTTAGTCGGTTTTCCAGTCAATGCAGCTAAAAATGGGGGCGGCGCATTTTTATTAATGTACGCTATTTTTATTTTTATGATTTGTTTACCCGTCATGATGGCTGAAATGGCCATTGGTCGTAAAACGGCTAAAAACCCGGTAGGGGCTTATGGTGCATTAAGTGATAATAATTCAATGTGGCGAAAAGCTGGATTATTAGGTGTTATCACCCCGTTTATGATTGCTGTTTTTTATACCGTGTTAACCATTTGGATCTTTATTTATTTAGCGGTTGTTGTTTCCGGTAACTTAGCATACTTAGCCAGTCCAGCTGCTTTTGGTGAAATCATTAATAGCCCTTATTTATTTTTATCTATGGCAGTGGTTGGTAGTTTGGTCTATATCATTTTAGGATCAGGTGTTAAAGACGGTATTGAACGAGCGGCGAAAATAATGATGCCCGCCTTATTTGTGATGCTCATTTTATTGGTTGCCTTCGTACTGACCTTAGACAATGCCATTGCTGGGGTGAAATTTTACTTAATTCCTGATCTTGATAAAATCAGCCCATCGGTGATCAGTGGCGCGTTATCACAAGCTTTCTTTTCATTGTCGTTAGGTATGGGGATTTTAGTGACTTATGGGTCCTATATATCTAAACAAACCAATATTGAAACGTCTGCGACCTTAGTGGCTATAACCGATACCGGCGTTGCTTTTATTGCCGGTTTGATGGTAATGCCAGCGATATTTTCATTCAACCCTGACATAAACCCCAGTGAATTAAGTGACAGCTCAGTGTCTTTGATTTTTGTATTTTTACCCCAATTATTTTTAGCCCTCCAAGCCACCGTAGGCTATTTTTTAGCCAGTGCGTTAGCTTCGGTGTTTTTCTTGTTAGTGTTTTTTGCCGCATTAACGTCTTTAGTATCGATTATTGAAGTACCCGTTGCTTATTTAATGGATGAAAAATGTAAAACGCGTAAGAAAGCTTTAACTACCATTTTTACTTGGGGTGGAGTGTTGGCTGTTTTGTCAGCGTTATCTTTTGGTATGGTTGATTGGCTAACATCATTAACCAGTTATGGTGGTCAGTCTAAATCATTGTTCGATGTGATTTATGATATGTTTTACGATACGATTTTACCGCTTAACGGCTTACTTATTTGTTTATTTGTTAGTTTTCGTTGGAAAAAACATAATTTAAATAAAGAGTTAAGTGAAGGCAATGACACTTTTGGTCAATCACTTTTAGCTAAGTACGTTGATTTCTCGTTAGGAACTTTTATCCCTGTCATTATTTTTGTTATATTTATTAGCACAGTGGCTAAAATTTATTTTGGTTATAATATGTTTGGCTAAAGCATTACCTGCCAAATTAATAAAAAGGTCGTATAACGGCCTTTTTCTTTATAAGAAATTTTATGATGTTAACACCTTATATTAAGGTTACAGACTTTACTGAGTGCCAACGTTTATTTCATGGCCGAGGTCATGCATACCCACATTTATCGCATGTTAATGTTGACTGGTTTTCTCCCGTTATATTAATCACCCTGTATCAAGAAGTTGATAGTCATTGGTTATTAAGCCAAGCTCAGCAATTAATCACCCTTACCGCTCACTGCACCTCAGTACAAGTACAATACCGTAGTCGTCCATTTGCGCCAACCGAGGTCTTACTGGGTGAAAATATCAGCCATACCGTCGTTAAAGAATTAGCACTTAGCTATAACATTCACTTTGGCCAAGCACAAAACAGCGGTCTTTTTTTGGATATGAGTAACGGTCGTCAATGGGTGATGGAGCACGCCAAAGATAAAAATATTCTTAACCTTTTTGCTTACACCTGTCCATTTTCTGTTGTCGCAGTTGCCGGAGGTGCTAAACAAGTCGTTAATATTGATATCAGCAAAGCCTCACTAACTAAAGGGCGAGAGAATCATCGGCTCAATCATCACCCCATGCAAAGGGTTAAATTTGAAGGTGTTGATATTTTTAAATCTAATAGCCGCATAAAGAAATACGGACCTTATGATTTAATCATTTCAGACCCACCGACAATGCAACAGGGTAGCGTTGATATAGAAAAAGATTATAAAAAAATAGTGCAAAAAGTACCGCTATGGTTAAAGCCAGGAGGTGAGATCATTTTATGTTTAAATTCACCGGATCTGTCTGAACAATTTTTATTAGCGTTAATTGACTTACATTGTCCGCAATGCCATTTAATTGAGCAGATTAAGCCACCGGTGGTTTTTAAAGAGGCTGTTCAAGGTAAAGGACTGAAATTTATGGTTTTTCGTTATCAACCAGAAAGTGTGGCCGTTAATTAATCACAACGCGAGCCGCGAGTAAAATTAAAAAGCTACCAGCGACCCTATCAACAATATGGCTATGAGTTTTTAACTTATTAATGAGAGTGCCACGGGAAATACCAAAAACGACTAAACAATACCATATGGTATCAATAAACCCTACGGTAGCTGTCATTATCAGGTTTTGCTGCCAGCTGGCATTTTCATCAACAAATTGGCTAAATAAGGCCAAAAAAAACAGAGCTAATTTAGGGTTTAAAAACGCAATTAAAAAACCATCACGCCAGCCATTAACGTCGGGGTTTGTATGCTCAGTGTTATCGGTAAAAGCGCTATTATTGTGTTGAGTTAATAGCGATTTCACGCCTAAATACACTAAAAAAGCAGCACCCGAATATTTAATTAAAGCGTAAATAATGGGTGATTGAGTGATAATAATACCAATACCTGTGGCGGTAATTGCCGCATATAACGCAACACCCAGCCCATGACTAATAGCGGTTGAATAACCTTGTTGTTGACCGCCAGACAAAGTGTTTTTAATCACTAATGCTAAACTAGGTCCTGGTGACAAAGCACCTAAAGTGCAAACAATAACCAGTGAAAGCCATAAATGTAAGTCCAAAGTTTACTCCTGTCTTATCTGATTATTGGTCGGTCAATTGAGCTTAGGGATGTTTTATCCTTATAAAACTAGCAAATCTAGGCACGCCATTTTGACTTTTACCAAAATATTTAAAGGTGATAATACACCCAATAGGGGGAGGAGTCATGCGCTGTTGGTCGGTGAAGCCTGTGCCTATTTTAAAGGTGACGCCATCAACAGTGGTAACGAGCATAGCGCCCATTTTTCCTTGGTACTTACCTTTACCTTCAAAGTGAGCGATCACCTTTGCTTCGCTGTCATTGTATTTTTTTAATTTCAATAATTGACTATTGCGACCTGTTTTATAAAGCGCATCTTGATGATGTAACATCAAACCTTCACCTTGTGCCTCGACTACTTGGTTCAATAACGTGTCTAATTGAACTGTGCTGCTTACTTTCTTTTGTTCAATCATAGCGATGGTGGGTGAATTGGTCTGAGCGACTAATGATTGGATGACTTGTAAGCGCTGGTTAAACGTGCCTTTATGTTGAGGTAAATCAAACACCATAAAACGAATGTTTTGCCAATCATCCGCTTTAGCTTTTTTGCGACGAACAATACCTGAGACCTGATCAAATTGATTTCTATTGATCCATAACTCACCATCGAGTGATTGTTGTGGCCAATTTTGGGTATAACCTGGTGGAGTATTGATCAGGTTTCCTTGCCGGGTGAGTAATGTTGAACCTGTCCAGTAGCCTCTAACACCATCGAGCTTTTCACTTATCCAGTATTGCCCGATGTTAATGTCTGAGTGACTGTGTTTGGCTGAAAATACCGTGGCTAATTGAATCGAAGGAGGTGATACTTTACTTTGTACTGCAAACGTTAAGATGACTAATATACCTACAATAAAGAGGGGGCGGGGTTTTACACTTAGCCTTGTCTGTTTCATTTCGAACGTCCTTGTTCAGTTGGTGAAGGGGTAAGTATAGACAAATTCTTATTTTTTATTGCTATACTCGATTATAAGGAAACTCACTTATCAAGGATTGATTTGCGTAATTTTACTGTATTGCTAACCCTGTCACTCACTCTTTTGTGCTTTTCAACAACTAGTGAGAGTAAAAGCTCGTGTACAAAACATCTTAATAAATTACATCTAATACAGGCTAAGCAACGCCTAGGACACTCATTACAGCGGAGCAACACCCTTAACCAACAAGAAGCGAAGACACGTAACCTCTGGTGGCAATGCGAGAACTCACCAGCTAAGAATAAAAAATCACCAAAAAAATACCTAGCCAAAACAAAAAACAAAAAACAGGCTATTCAACAAACCACGTTAAAGCATAACAGCTCACTACTTACTCATAAATATCAGCGACAAAAATCAAACACCCCGTTTAAAAGTAGTAGTGCTATTGTTATTAAAGAAAAATTTGCAGGAAAGAAGAAATACGCTTGGTTAAAGTATTATCGACAACCTGACCAGTGTATCAAACCAAAAACGTTAGCTATTTTTGCTTTTTGTGTAGAAGATAGACAAACACAACAAGGCTATTTTGAAAAAATTTATCAACATCATCAATAAACACATTTGTTAGTGTTTTTCGCCAGAAATTATTTTAATGAAAAATAACAAAGCATTAAAATAACATGAAGTTATCCTAATGCTTTGTTATTAAGTGTGTTTATTCTTTTGGTGTGCTCTTTGCAATACTCAATATTAACGACTTTACATCAAGGGTTAACGGATGATTGCTAACGTAAAAAAATTATTTATTGTTATTGCCGGATTTACTTGTTTATTGATAGGACTGCTGTTTATTTTATTGCCCGGACCTGCAGTCATATTTTTACCACTAGGTTTAGCTTTATTAAGTCTAGAATACACTTGGGCCAAAATTTGGCTGAAAAAAGCACAGAAGTGGTTAACAAAAAGTGCTGAAAAAACCGATAGGGCAGTCGCTTGGTTAAAAAGAAGTCTCGCTAAATAATGCTAACTCATCGAGCTTGCAGTTAGCACGTTATGCCCTTAGTTGAATGAGTCTTAAACTCCGTAGTTGGCTTTAAATGCATTGTAACGGTTTGAAAGTTCAGCCATTGCTTCAGGGCAATAGTCTTTCAATCCACTGAGCAACATATTCTTTTTACCTTGGCCAATCACCTTTCCTCCTGCTAATAAATCAAACGCTAAACAAGCGTTGCCACGCTTGCCATTTAAGGTTAAATGCGTTTGAGACAGCACTAATGTGATATCACTGATGGCTAAACAATCAAGTTCCAATGACATACTTTCATACATGACCATAGGACGGCTAGGATTGATCATCACGTTATTGTCAGCCATCAACTGGCCTAATAAGTGAGGGAAGGTATGTCCGGAAAACCCCACGTAAGCATCAACTAACGATTTGATTAATAATGGGTTATTTGTTTTTTCACCGGCAACACTAATGTCTAAGTAGGCTTTTTCATTATCATCTTTAATAATAAAAGTATCATTAATAACCTCGGGAAAATTTAATTGAATGTCATTTGATACCATACCTGAAAAGGTAAAGGTCATCTTTTCGTGTAAACCCACCTTAGCTAAAGCAACAGCAAAAAGTAAATCACCGGGCACACAAAACCTTTTAGCATTAACATCATGTAAGGGGTTAAAATCATCAGCAATCTGTTTAGCAAAGTCACTCGCTTGTTGACGAGAAAAGCTCACTTTGTTTTTTGAAATACTACAAAATCTATCAAGTGTCATTCTTTATTACTTCTTACAATAGCTGAAAAAGCGCGCATTCTAGCAGTAGCCGTCTGATAAATCGACCCAATCGTTTGATTTTTACACTGAACAGACCAGTAAGAGAGTGTTTATGAGGTTATATTTGTACGGTTTAACATTTTATCAGGGGGTGTGTAGCTAGCAACCAGCCGCTCTTTTGTAATTTTAGAGAGTTTTTTTAATTGGCATTCTCTTTGTGTTGCTGTACTGCGAGAGGTTAATTGTTCTGAGTACACTAAATGTACGGGTCGGCGTACACGTGTATATTTTGCTGCACGTTTATTTGAAAAATTATGTTCGTCTAATCGCCTAGATAGGTCTGTTGTGATACCCGCGTATAAGCTATTATCGGCACAACGAAGAAAATAGACATACCAAGATGACGACATTAACGTTTATTCCCTGCAAGTGAATGACTGTTAATGATATCAAACCCTTTTATAAATAAAAACTTATATGCTAGTAACCTCAACTCACACTAAAATAATGGTCATTAATCAATTTAGCAACCACTATGCTTGAATTATCGAATACGGTAACCCTAGGAAACTGGGAAATAGAGCTTTGTGCTATTCGCTCCCAAGGTAATGGAGGGCAACGAGTAAATAAGGTGGCAACAGCAATACATTTGCGCTTTGATGTCAAAAGTTCTTCCTTACCGGCGGTTTACAAAGAAAGACTGTTAAAACTAAAGGATAGTCGTATAACCGCTGATGGTGTCATTATCATTAAAGCCCAGTCTTTTAGAACTCAAGAGCAAAATAAGGATGACGCGCTCAAGCGTTTGAAAGAGATTATCGTCGCGGCAATGGTCATACAACGAGTAAGAAGAGCCACTAAACCAACGAAAAATTCACAACGTAGACGGATCGATAATAAAAAGCAACGGGCTACTACCAAGACGTTAAGAGGCCGAGTCATTTAATTCAAGGGTGTCTTATTTAACTGCCCTTATTGTTGATCCCTTTAATGAGCGGTTATCGTCAACCATGCGCCAATCATTATTAACAGAAAAAATCAGCTTGTCATGGTGTTGAAGACTATTTTTATTTATCATAGTTAAAAATAAAGTTCAGAGTAACATCATGCAACAAAGTGAAATCGGTCCATTACAAAAATTAACCGCGCAGTTATCAAAAGACGGCCTAATTCAATACCAATTACCCATAGGGGAACAGCGTATTGAGCTCAATAGACTTATTGGTAAAACCCTCTCGTTACATTTTCATGGCAATATTGCTTGTAAGCATTGTGGCCGAAAAACCAAGAAAAGTTATTCACAAGGTTTTTGTTTTCCTTGTATGCAAAAGCTTGCCCAATGTGACATGTGCATGATGAAACCAGAAACTTGCCACCATCATTTAGGCACATGCAGAGAGCCTGAGTGGGGCACCAAAAATTGCATGATCCCGCATTATGTCTACTTAGCCAATACGTCAGGATTAAAAGTAGGAATTACCCGTCAAATACCCACGCGTTGGATTGACCAAGGAGCAACTCAAGCCTTACCTATTTTTAAAGTGAGTACACGCTTGCAGTCTGGTCTGGTTGAGATCGCGCTAGCTGAATTTATTGCCGATAAAACTAATTGGCGTGTCATGCTAAAAGGTAGTGCTGAACCCATTGATTTAATAGAAAAAGCCAAAGAGTTAATGCCCCTCATTGACAATAAATTGAGTGATATCCGCCTTAATTTTGGCCACGATGCTGTGCAGGCGTTAAATGAACAGGTGGTTAATTTACATTTTCCAGTGACAGAATATCTCACTAAAATCGGATCGTTAAATTTCGATAAAACCGCTACTGTTTCGGGAACGTTATTAGGTATCAAAGGGCAGTATTTAATCTTTGATACTGGCGTTATTAATATCAGAAAATTTAGTTCTTATCAGATAAGCGCGGAATTTGAATAAAAACAAAAAAAATAGCGGATAGCGTCTATAATTTAGCTTATGATTTATCATAGGACTTGCCGTCATGAATGCTCTGCAATATGCAGAAAAAGCCAGTGAAATTTTTGTGTTGTCAGACTCATTTATCAGAATTAAAGACTTGATGGATGACGACCTATCAACTATTGATGATATAGCCGATGTCATTATTATTGATCCTGCCTTATCTGCTACTATATTAAAATTAGCGAATAGCTCACTTTTTAATTATCCTGGCAAAATAGAGACTATCTCTAAAGCGGTATTAGTCTTGGGCGTCACTGAAGTTTATAATGTAGTGATTGCTTACTTTAGCACTGAAGCATTTAAAGCTTTCAAGGCCCAGTCACCCCAAGAGTTAAATTTCTTAGAAGAGTTTTGGGAGCAAAGCGTAGATTGCGCGTTATTGGTGCAATTTATTGGCACCTATTTAAGAATTCCTCATCCAGAAAGGTTATTCATTTTAGGCCTTTTACATAATTTGGGGGCATTGATTATTAAACAACTTAGCCCTGAAAAATTCGCCGAATGCCAATCTACAGATATCGCTGACTTACCTTGGCATAAGCAAATACGTGTTTTAGGTTTTTCTTATGGAGAATGTACTGCTCAATTATTAAAAGTGTGGCAGTTACCTTACAGCTTAATCGGCCCAATTAGTCATCAAGATGAAGACAGTCCTGAGTTTTTAAATGACGATAGCCAACTCCTATACATTGCAAAACGAGTGATGATTAACCGCCACCTTTTCCCCAATCAACCCTTTTCAGCCTTGTTAACTAATGAGCAGCTGTGTCATGCCAATGTGGATGAAAAATTACTGCAACAAGCCATCAATTATTGTGACATGGAAAGGTTATGGATTTTATCGGTACTTAAACCTAGCGCAGTTATGATTTACTAAGCGCCATTTCAGACACACCATTGGATTACTGTGATAGCCGCCAGTGCTTTTAGCCACTGGTTTTTTTTGCCCTTTGTTTGACCATTACTAGAACTTTGCGCCCCTTTTTGGTGCGGCAATCTGTGTTTTTAGCGTGCGTTTATTTTTAAATTATTGATATATAACAAAATAAAAATATGGCATGGCACTTGTAGTATAAAAATAAAAACACAGGGGATAATAATGAAATTAGTAAACGCAATTATAAAACCATTTAAATTAGATGATGTTCGTGAGGCCATCTCTGAAATTGGGGTCGAAGGCTTAACGGTCAGTGAAGTGAAAGGGTTTGGCCGTCAAAAAGGCCATACAGAATTATACCGTGGGGCCGAATATCAAGTCGACTTTCTACCTAAAGTCAAACTTGAGATCGCCGTAAACGATGATGTTGTTGAGCGGTTAGTCGAAGTGATCGCTAAGTCAGCTTACACCGGTAAAATTGGTGACGGTAAAATTTTTGTTTATAACCTAGAGCAAGCCATACGTATTCGTACTGGTGAGCAAAATGTTGAAGCTATTTAAGAGGTAATCATGGAACAAAATATTTTTCAATTACAGTATGCAATGGACACCTTTTATTTTCTAATTTGTGGTGCGCTGGTGATGTGGATGGCCGCTGGATTTTCGATGTTAGAAGCTGGTTTGGTTCGTGCAAAAAACACCACAGAAATTTTAACTAAAAACGTCGCGCTTTACGCAATCTCTTGCATGATGTATTTAGCGATTGGCTATAACATTATGTATGGTGGTGGGATCTTTCTATCAGGTATTGAAGTGGTCGACCCTGCAACTGTATTAAAAGAGTTTTCAGCGCGTGAAGGTGGTTTCACTGGTGGAGCTATTTACTCCGCAGCCTCTGATTTCTTCTTTCAAGTAGTTTTTGTGGCAACGGCGATGTCAATAGTCTCTGGTGCTGTTGCTGAGCGAATGAAACTATGGGCATTTCTTGCTTTTGCCGTAGTCATGACCTCCGTTATTTACCCTATGGAAGGTGCATGGACTTGGGGTGGTCAAGCGGTATTTGGTCTTTATAAATTAAGCGATTTAGGATTTTCTGATTTTGCCGGCTCAGGTATTGTTCATATGGCTGGTGCTGCTGCTGCGTTATCAGGTGTGTTGTTATTAGGCGCACGTAAGGGTAAATACACCAGTGATGGTCGTGTAAATGCCATACCTGGGGCTAACTTACCTATGGCAACCTTAGGCACCTTTATCTTGTGGATGGGTTGGTTTGGCTTTAATGGTGGCTCTGTGCTCAAGCTCGGTGATATTGCCAGTGCAAACTCTGTTGCTGTAGTCTTCTTAAATACTAATGCTGCCGCGGCCGGTGGTGCTATTGCGGCGCTTATTTTCGCCAAGATATTATTCAAAAAAGCTGATTTAACTATGGCATTAAATGGCGCGTTAGCCGGTTTGGTGATTATCACCGCTGAACCTTCGACACCAACGCCATTACTGGCGACAGTTTTTGGTGCATTTGGTGGTTTAGTTGTGGTGTTATCAATTATTGGCTTGGATAAGTTAAAAATTGATGATCCCGTCGGAGCTATCTCAGTGCATGGTGTTGTTGGCTTTCTAGGTTTAATGTTAGTACCTTTGACCAATCCCAGCTCAAGCTTTAGTGGGCAATTAATTGGTGCAGCAACGATCTTTGTTTGGGTGTTTGTGACCAGTACCATTGTCTGGTTTGCCTTGAAGAAACTTGTTGGTATTCGCGTCAGCGATGAAGAAGAGTACGAAGGTGTTGATAAATCTGATTGTGGTTTGGAAGCTTATCCTGAGTTTACTCGCGGTTAACTTGCATTGCATCTGCATTACAAATCATTAAAACAGCCTCAGGGCTGTTTTTTTTGTAAACTCTTGCTGTTAATTATCCAATAGTGTGTAAAATCAAGGAATAGACAGGATATAGATACACATTTTTTAAGGTGATTTTATGGCTAGAGAACAATTTGGTATTTGTGCAGAGCCTAATCTGCATGGTACCTATTTATTATTCAATGTATTAGATGATAAAACACCTTATATTCGAGCCGCGTTGTCACGTTTACCTGCATTATTTGAAATGTACGGTGATAGGTTCTCAGAAGCTAACTTAATTGGGGTTGTTGCTATTGGCGCCAATTACTGGGATGAGTTTAATCCTGATGCCAGACCTAAATTGCTCAGCCCTTTTCCTGCAATGGCATGTGAAGACCGCATTGCCCCATCAAACAACATAGATCTTTATATAGAGATCCGCAGTGATCGCCACGATACTAATCATATTGTCAGTACCAAGGTCTGTGAACTGCTCGGTTGTAGTGTTGAATTAATTGAGCAAGTACAAAGTTTTCGATTTTTAGATGGCCGTGATCTAACCGGTTTTGTTGACGGAACAGAAAATCCTCAAGGTCATCATCGTCGTAAAGTGGCTTTGATTAGTGATGAACAAGATAAAGAGTTTGCAGCAGGTAGCTATCTTCATATTCAGCGTTATCGCCATAATTTAGCATTATGGAATACCATAGGTCAGCAACAACAAGAAGATGTATTTGGTCGCTCTAAAATTGATAACATTGAATACAGCCACGCAGACAAACCACATACAGCGCATACTAAACGCACTAATCTAAAGGATGAACATGGCAATAGCATTGAAATCCTCAGACAAAGCATGCCCTATGGTGATATGAAGGTACAAGGGCTTTTTTTTGCTGCTTACTGCCATACGCCAGAGTCTTTTGGAATATTGCTAGACAGCATGATATTTGGTGATATTAATGGTGGCTTTGATCATCTGCTTAAATATACGCAAGCAGAAATTGGTGCGGCTTTTTTTGCGCCAAGTTTAAATTTTCTAGCGGCATTGTCAGATGATAACAATACCCTAGCGCTTGATATTGAAGATATTACGGTAGATTTTTAGAAAAAAGCAGTTCAAGCTTGCTGATGGTCTCGGTAATGGCATCAATATAGGTTGGTGCAATAAATATTGTGTCATCGCCAGCAATAGTGCCTAAAACACCATCACTCTTGCTTAAACTATCAAGTAGCCTTGCAATTAACTGGGCAGCTCCTGGACTGGTGCGGATAATAATCATGACATTGTTATGTTCAATATCAAGTACCAGTTGTCTCAGTGGGCTTTTAGCTGTTGGTACACCTAATTCAGCGGGTAAATTATAAGCCATCTCCTGACGTGCATTACGAATACGTACAGCACCAAATTTGCTTAATAAACGGGAGACTTTTGATTGACTTATATTATCAAACCCTTGTGCTTTTAATGCCTCAACAATATCGCCTTGAGAGCCAAACTGCCCCTCTTTCAATAACTCTTTGAATGCTTGTATTAATGCTTCTTGTTTTTGTTGTCCAGTCATAATAAGTCGCTATTTTATTGTTATTTTCTCGAACAGTTAATGCGAAAGTGTCATTTCGAAAAATTTCTTATCCGGTATTATATCCTCACTATACTTACTTACAATACTTCATTCATCATAGGTAGTATAGGTTAATAAATATTGTGTTTTGGCCGCTGATGCTATATCTTTTGGCCATTAAATTTTTTACGTATTTACTCAATTTTTTAAACCTTAGGAGAAATCACATGAAAGTTTCTGTTTTAGGCGCAGCTGGCGGTATTGGCCAAGCGTTATCTTTATTGTTAAAAACTCAATTACCCGCAGGCTCTGAGTTATCTTTATATGATGTGGCACCGGTAGTTCCTGGTGTTGCGGTTGACTTATCACACATTCCAACTGACGTAACAGTTGAAGGTTTTGGTGCAGATGCTTTAGGTAACGCATTAACAGGTGCTGATATTGTCTTAATTCCTGCGGGGATGCCTCGTAAGCCAGGTATGGACCGTGCTGATTTATTTGCGGTAAATGCCGGTATCATTAAAACACTAGCTGAAGGTATTGTGGCTAATTGTCCAAAAGCTTTAGTCGGTATTATTACTAACCCAGTTAACGGCACGGTACCAATTGTTGCTGAAGTCTTTAAAAAAGCAGGCACTTATGATGCTGCTCGTGTCTTTGGTATTACCACGTTAGATGTTATTCGCTCTGAAGCCTTTGTGGCTCAATTGAAAGGTTTAAACGTAGCAGATATTAAAGTACCTGTTATTGGTGGCCACTCGGGCACCACTATTTTACCGCTGCTTTCTCAAGTTGAAGGCGTAACGTTTACCGATGAAGAAGTCGCAGCATTAACGCCACGCATACAAAATGCAGGGACTGAAGTTGTTAATGCTAAAGCGGGTGGCGGTAGTGCTACTTTATCAATGGGTGCAGCAGCAGCTCGTTTTTGTATGTCACTGGTTAAAGGTTTGCAAGGTGAAGACGTTGTCGACTATGCTTATGTAGAAGGCGCCGGTGAAGATGCACAATTTTTTGCTCAACCTGTACGTTTAGGCGTTAATGGCGTCAAAGAAATTTTATCTTACGGCACCTTAAGTGCTTTTGAAGAAAAAGCGAAAGTGGATATGTTAGCGACGCTACAAGCTGATATCCAAGAAGGTATCGATTTCATCAAAGGTTAATCACTGATTTATTTGGTTAACGCATAAAAAAACCGCTCATCGAGCGGTTTTTTTATGTATTGAGAATTATTCATACCGAGTAATGAACGCCTATTTTTTTGATGAAAGAGCCCCTTGGCTACATAGTGTGCCTAATAATGACACCAGGCAATAACCAGTAAAAAAATAAAAGCCATGGCCAACAGCAGATAGTGTCTCGCTGCTGATCATCAAATCAAGTTTAAAGCCGAAGAGTGCTAGTGTTTGATGGTTTTGTGTTTCAGCATGGTTGGTGGACAGTATGGCTAAAAAAATCGCCACGACAAAAACATCGGCCATAGACCATTTTCCAATTTTACTGACAAAATTAATGAGCGCCTTTTCCATTTGAACGTTGCGGGTTAAATACGCCCACAGCACTAAAAGTGCTTTTGCTAAGGGAATAACAATAGAAAAAACAAACACCAGCCCTGCCACCAGTAAGCGTTCGTCTTGCCATAATTGTTCAATGGTGCCGAGTAAAGATAACTCTTTATTGATCAAGCTTGTGGTAAGCGTTGGCCCACCCACTTGTGCAGTTACATCCATAGTTAATGAAAACATCGGCAACAAAATGCCAGGAACAAATAGAAAAAGCGCCGCTACATTAAAGAAAAAACCTAAATGTTTAAACATGCGTTAACTATTTCTATTGGCGGCAATATGAGCGAGCGCTATAAGTGCTTCTTTATATTGAGAGTCTGGAATAATTGAAAGTGCGCTGATGGCTTTATCGGCTTCTTGTTCAGCCTTTTTTTGAGTATAAACTAATGAACCTGTTTGCTTCATAATGCTAAGAATTTCATCCAGATGTGCCATACCGTCGCGGTGTTCTATGGCATGACTGATGAGTTTGCGTTGCTCTTTATTACCATGGACCATTGCATAAATAAGGGGCAGGGTAGGTTTGCCCTCAGCCAGGTCGTCACCAACGTTTTTACCCATATCTTTAGCATTGGCGGTATAATCCATAATGTCGTCAACTAACTGAAATGCTGTGCCTAAGTGTTTACCGTAATCGGCCATAGCCTTTTCTACTGCTGCGCCTTGGCTTGAAATCACCGCAGCCAATCGCGTTGCCGCCTCAAACAACTTAGCCGTTTTACAATATATAACCGCCATGTAACTCGCTTCGGTAGTGCTGGGGTCATTACAACTCATTAATTGTAATACTTCGCCCTCGGCAACAATATTAGTTGCGTCCGATAAAATATCCATGATCCGCATACTGCCTAGTTTGGTCATCATTTGAAATGAGCGGGTATAAAGGAAGTCACCGACCAAAATGCTTGCCCCATTACCAAATAGCGCATTAGCTGTTTCACGGCCTCTGCGCATATTTGATTCATCGACAACATCATCATGTAAAAGAGTGGCGGTATGAATAAACTCGATAATAGCGGCGAGTGCACAATGGTCTTCGCCTTGATAGTTTAAAGCGCGAGCCGCAAGTACCGTTAACAAAGGTCTCATACGCTTGCCACCGGCATTAACAATATAAATACCTAACTGATTAATTAGGGCGACATCTGAAGTTAATTGGTGATAAATAAGATCATTAACCTTAGTTAAGTCAACTTGCGCTAACGATTGAATTTTTTGGATATCCATAAAACTTATAATTCTTACTTTACTGATGCAAACATGCAGATACAATGCAATGGTTAATCGGTGAAGTTTACACGATTTTATCGTTGAATGAAGTTTTCACCACGCTTATTTAGTCTCAAATCACAGTTAATTTTGACCGAAAGTTGGTGCGCGTAAATAAAACATAAAACTTGTTATTTGTACTTGCGGTTGGCAAAATCTTCGCGTAGAATTCGCGCCCTATATTTTAAAATTAAAGCGTCATAATAACACCTCATTGAGGTAGTTGACGCAGTACGGAGTAGCTATGTACGCGGTATTCCAAAGCGGTGGTAAACAGCATCGTGTAACCGAAGGTCAGACCGTTCGTCTTGAAAAGCTTGAGCTTGAAGTCGGCGCAAAAGTAGAATTCGATAATGTTTTAATGATCGCTGATGGCGACAACATTAATGTAGGTGCCCCTTACGTTGATGGTGGTAAAGTAGTGGCTGAAGTGGTAACACAGGGCCGTGCTGATAAAGTTAAAATTGTTAAATTTAAACGTCGTAAGCATTCACGCAAGCAAGCGGGCCATCGTCAATGGTTCACTGAAGTGAAAATTACTGGTATTAACGGCTAATTAGGAGCATCTAACATGGCACATAAGAAAGCTGCGGGTAGTACACGTAACGGTCGTGATTCAGAAGCTAAACGCTTAGGCGTAAAACGTTTCGGTGGCGAGTCAATTTTGGCTGGTAACATCATCGTCCGTCAACGCGGAACTAAATTCCACGCAGGACACAACATGGGTATGGGTAAAGACCATACGTTATTCGCTTTAACTGACGGTAAAGTTCAGTTTGAAGTAAAAGGTCCTAAAAACCGTAAATTTATAAGCATTGTTGCCGAATAATTGTAGCGACTCTTCTTAAAAAAGCCTCGCTTTAGCGGGGTTTTTTTTTATACGATTTTTGTAAATTTATTTGTAGATCGATAAAATCGGTTATACTAGCGATATTGATGTACTTGCTGATCCTAGAGTTATTTAAATACCATGAAATTTGTTGATGAAGTTGAAATTAGAGTAGAAGCTGGCGACGGTGGGAACGGTTGTATTGGTTTCCGTAAAGAAAAGTACATAGAGTATGGCGGACCGAACGGCGGTGACGGCGGTGACGGCGGAGATGTATTTTTTGTTGCCGATGAAAACTTAAATACTCTGATTGATTACCGTTTTGAGCGTTTCCACCGAGCTAAGCGTGGTCAAAATGGTCAAACACGTGATTGCACCGGTCGAAGCTCTGATGCACTTATCTTAAAAGTACCTGTCGGTACTCGTTGTGTCGATACTGACACCGGTGAGCAAATAGGTGACCTTACCCATCATGAACAAAAGTTATTGGTGGCTAAAGGTGGTTGGCATGGCTTAGGTAATAC
>JAWUYA010000047.1:0-17434 GCA_034111045.1 Colwellia sp.
AGAGGTTGCGGCGCCGCGAATATATATTTCATTTTGGCCAGGGCCAGTGCCTTGGAAAATAACGTTGGGTAAAAACTCTACATATTGATCAAAATTTGAAACACCAAGTTTTTCTAGACTATCGCCAGTTAACGCGGTAACGGAAATAGGAACATCTTGAATAGACTCCGAGCGTTTAGTGGCAGTAACTTCAATCACTTCTATTTGTGCTTTTTTGGGTTTTTGTTCTTCCTCAGCATAGACTGAACTTGACGCGGCTATAGCTGTTAGTACCGCATAATGCAGCTTATTGAATCTCATATTCATTACCTTTTAGTGTTTATGTTTTGTGTTGATATTATGTGTTGATATTATTAGTGCTCTAACTATATTTTATATTCTGATAGCTTAACATGTAATCTACTCTTCTTTGTAAAAAGCGGTGTTTTTTTTAAAAAAAGTAATAAAATAGTGGTTTTTATAGGTTTTATTACTGTTTTTTTGCCTTTTCGTTAAGCGCTATTCTTTACAGCAAGATTTAAGTAGATATAATATCAACACGTATTAAAGTTAGGAGAACGATTTGTCTTTACCTGCCAAGAGTGAATTAAATAAAAAGGTATTCGTTAGCGCCTCATCTATTATTATCGCGTTGTTAGTTTATACAGCAGCACTACCTAAACAAGCACAAAGCTTATTTGCTATTATGCAAGCGAGCATTGTTGATAATGGGAGTTGGTTTTATGTGCTGACTGTGGCCTTTATCTTCTTTTTTGTTATTTTTTTAGGGTTCTCTCGCTATGGAAATATTCGTTTAGGGCCGGATCATTCAACTCCAGACTATTCATTAGTCTCTTGGCTTTCTATGCTTTTTGCTGCAGGTATGGGCATTGGTTTAATGTTTTTTGGTGTGGCAGAACCCTTGATGCACTATTTATCTCCACCTACGACGGAAACAGGTACGATTGCTGCGGTTCAAGAAGCGATGAAGATGACTTTTTTCCATTGGGGACTCCACGCTTGGGCTATATACGCCATTGTGGCATTAGTCTTAGCGTATTTTAGTTATCGGCACAATTTACCCCTCACCTTACGTTCTGCTTTATACCCATTGATTGGCGAAAAGATTTACAAATGGCCAGGGGATTTAGTGGATGTTTTTGCTGTTGTTAGCACGGTTTTTGGTATCGCAACCTCACTTGGTTTAGGTGCTTCACAGGTAAATGCTGGCTTTAGCTATTTGTTTGATATTGATGTTTCTACGACTAATCAAATAATTATTATGTTTGTGATCACTGGATTTGCCGTTATATCCGTTGCTACAGGGCTAGATAAAGGCATCAGAATACTGTCTGAGGCCAATATGGCTTTGGCTGTTGCCTTGTTATTGTTGATTTTTGTTCTTGGGCCAACGGTATTTTTATTAAAAGCTTATTTACAAAATATTGGTGATTATTTATCTGACATAGTACATAACACCTTTAATTTATTTGCTTATAAAAAGACCAGTTGGATCGGTGGTTGGACCATATTTTATTGGGGTTGGTGGCTTGCTTGGGCACCTTTTGTTGGTTTGTTTATTGCTAGAATTTCTCGTGGGCGTACCATCAGAGAGTTTATTTTGGGCGTGATGCTGATACCAACCGTTTTTACTTTATTATGGATGACTATTTTTGGTAATAGTGCCATTGATTTGGTTCATAACCAAGGCATTGCCTCTTTAGGTGAGATGGTCAGCCAAGACTCATCAGTCGCGTTATTTGTTTTTCTTGAAAATTTTCCGTTCACCGTAGTACTTTCTTCTATTAGTGTCCTAATGATAGTGATATTTTTTGTCACATCATGTGACTCTGGCGCTATGGTGGTTGATATGCTTTGTTCGCACGGTAAAAATGACACGCCGTTATGGCAGCGTGTTTATTGGGCGGTAGGTATTGGCGTAGTTGCTGCCATCTTGTTGTTAGTAGGCGGACTTAATGCACTGCAAACCATGACCATTGCCAGTGCCTTACCTTTTGCTATTGTGTTATTACTGGCGATTATAGGCTTGATTAAAGCCCTAAGAGTTGAAGCTTTTAAACAAGAAAGTCAGCTAATAACCACTATACCTTATTCAACCGGTGACAATAACGATAGTTGGCAGATACGATTAAAGAACATTGTTGATTTCCCAAATAAGATTAATGTCAATAAATTCATTAGTCAGACCGTTCAGCCTGCATTTGATTTAGTGGCTAAAGAGCTAAAATCAAATCAAATTAGCGTTGATATATCAAATGAAAAAGGCTTGTGCTTAATTGTTGGCCATGGTGAAGAGCAAGAGTTTGTTTATCGGGTATTTGCCCGAAAGCATTCACAACCTGATTTTGTAACTGAAGCCGATGAAGATGAACAAAGTTACTATCGAGCAGAAGTTCATTTGGTCGAAGGTGGGCAAGATTATGACATTATGGGTTGGTCAAAAGAATCGGTGATCAATAATATTATTGACCAATACCACAAACATATGCATTTTTTACACTTATTACGTTAATTTTTAGGGGCGCTAGCTTTAGTGGCATTGTTTACACTACTAGCGCTCATGGCATTTAGTTCTAATAATGGTGCTGCATCTATTTCATTAGCATTCATCATATCCGCAAGACGTTCTACTGACGATAGCAGTTGAGACTGCTCCCATTGAGCTAAGTTAGAAAAATTTTCAATGAAGTTTTCTTGTAGCGGTTGAGGGGCATTAAGCAAAAGTGCCTGACCATTCTCTGTTAAATATAGACCTACTTTACGTTTGTCTTGGGTATTACGCACCCGTAAAATAACGTCTTTATTTTCTAGCCTGTCTAGAATATTTGTTACGGTAGCTGCGCTTAAATTAACATTTTTCGCTACCTGACTTGAATTTACTCCAGAAACTTTATCGATTTCTAGCATAATAAGTAATTGTGGGCTAGTTAAGCCCGACGTCTTACTCAGGTGCTTTGAATGTAAACCTATAGCCCTGATCACCTTTCTTAATGAAATTAACAATTCTTGATGTTTTTGCATTACAAGCTACTTAAAGTTTTAATTATTTCCATTTTAATCAAAAATTTAAGTAGTGCCTAGATAAATTGTTAAAATAAGCGCTATTAAATTATTACCAGTAAGTAAAGCGCGCAAATTATATCTTCAAACTAAATTATGATCACAGTTTACGAGAAGCGTATGTCAATCAATCTGATATTTATCTCATCTATGGCAATACAATTTATCGTCTATAGTTTACTTTTTAATTAGTTTAGGCAGCAATGCTAGTCTATTTCAGAACAGTGGAACCCTTATACAGCTTGTTGCTAGGCTAGGCAAAACTAGGCAAAGCAACCAATGGCCTCACCAAGTTTCTTCTAAATCAATGTTTATAAATACTAATGAGATATTATGAGTTTGAACTATTGTCAGCCCAAGGTAGTGATTTGCTAACTGTGTCAGTATCTTTTAATTATTCCGCGTTTCATTTTAATCACGCACTTGCAAAGCCTTATTAGCGAGGAAAATTTTTAAATAATATAACGTTGTTTATGACGATAACAAAAGGCTATACGAGGACATTTTAGCCAAATACATGGTTATTTGTCGGTTTCCTCAAACGTTGTCAGTTCACCAATATTAAGCACTGGCGAGGGATCAATTGAAGACGCACCCATCAAAAAAGCTATATGCTCAACACTAGATAAAAGTTGATATTGCTCCCATTCCTTTAGTGCACTAAATGTTTTTTCGAAGCTATCTTCAATAGTCTTAGGCGTATTAAATAACGCAGTCATGCCATCATTGGTTAAGAATAAAGTGATGCGTCGACGGTCACTGTCACTACGAACTC
The DNA here is from genome assembly GCA_034111045.1 of Colwellia sp. Lineage (GTDB taxonomy): Bacteria > Pseudomonadota > Gammaproteobacteria > Enterobacterales > Alteromonadaceae > JALJPB01. Next base: position 3,836 of record JAWUYA010000047.1, read on the forward strand.
GTTTGATAAATTGCTTGGCTTCTAACCGATCAAGAATGTTGGTAACGGTTGCCTGACTTAAATGAATATTAGTAGAAACCTCTCTAGCAGTAATACCTTTTGTGCGCTCTATCTCTTGCATGACAAGCAGTTGAGGTAATGTGACCCCGGATTCTTTATTTAATTTTTTTGAACGTAAATCAATAGCACGAATAATTTTCCGTAGTGAGATAAATAATTCTTCGTATTTTTCCATGCAAACGTTTCTTTTATATTAATGGTTACTTCATTGAGGGTAAAGTTTATCTGGGAATAAGTTAAAAAACTAGCTGTTTTTCTATTACTCTTTTTCAGCCTCAGACATCACCGAAATTTGAACTAAAACTTGATCTTTATTAGCTATTTAGTTAGTGTACATATTATTAGTACGCTAATCATCAAAGTAATAATTATAAAAGTAAAAAGTATTAAAACCAAAACAAAGAAGTAATAAAGGGTATACGTGAGAAGTACAGCTACATAGCAATATCATAAACCTCCTCAACAAGTATAAGTAAATACGTTTGCAATAATGAATATTGTATTCTTATATTGAATAACTAACCCTTCGTTTACTCCATAGACAGCATTTATTGACTTATTTAGTGTGTCGTTAGACCGCTTACCGATAAAGTGGCGACAGCCCGAATACTGGTCAGTTATCTTACGGTTATTATTTTGCCGTATTACCTGGTCCTAGCTAAGCAACCAGTATTAAGTTCATTATATGGGCGTTTTTACTGAAACTGTCGCTAGTGCATTAAGGAAATTGTGATGGTTAAAAAAAAAGCGGCTAAATAATCAAGTTTCGTTTGTGTTTAACTCAGTGTTAATAATTGAGTCAACAACGAATAACATATTAGCAGCGAGATCTTAATATATAAGCTAAGGAGTGACAGTGAATTTTGAACATTGGAAGAGAATAGTAATTAAAGTAGGCAGCGCCTTGATCGCGCCCACTAAGGCCGGTTGTAGTAGTCAATATTTACTCAGTATCGCAAACTTTATCGTGCAATGTCGGTTATCGGGAATACAAGTTGTGCTGGTTTCTTCGGGATCGATAGCAGCGGGTGCTCACTTATTTAATCATAACAAGGCAGAGAGTATAGTGATCAAAAAGGCCATGGCTGCAGCAGGCCAATCTGAAATGATGGCGACTTGGGATAAGTTATTTGATTTCTGCTCAGCGCAGTTATTATTAACCCACGCTGATTTGCGTAACCGGGAGCGTTATGAAAGTATCAGAGATACTATCGAAACGCTGTTAAATAACGATATTTTGCCTATTGTTAACGAAAATGATGCGGTCACTACAGATAAACTCAAAGTGGGTGATAATGACAATTTATCGGCAATGGTGGCCACTGCAGCAAACGCAGATGCCCTAATAATTTGCTCAGATATTGATGGGTTATTTGAAGAAAATCCACACCTAAACAAAGACGCTAAATTAGTCTCAGATGTTTATCAGATCAATGATGAAATTTATGCCATGGCAGGTGGTGCCAACAGTGATGTGGGTACGGGAGGCATGAAAACTAAAATTCAAGCCGCTGAAAAAGCAGTCGCACATGGCATTGATACCTACATTGTTAACGGGTTTAAAGAGCAGAGCTTTCACACCTTACTCATCGGTGGTAATCCGGGTACGCATTTTCTTTCGCATAAAAATCCGATGCTCGATGGTGTGCACTGGATGCGCCATACCACACGTGCCCAAGGCGAACTCATTGTCGGTAATCAATATAAAATTTGCTCTAATGAAACGTCTGATTTATTGGTTGCAGACGACTTAATTAGAGTCAAAGGTGATTTTTCATCAGGCGATACTGTACTGTTAAGAAAAAATAATGGCGAGAAATTAGCTAAAGTTAAAACCAATTACAGCAGCTGTTTACTCAATTTTGTTGCAGACAGTGACAACCAAGATTTTTCTGAACAATTAGATAAAACGCAAGAGCCTATTATTTCAAAAGAGTATATTGCGTTAATGGAGTCCGAATGAATTTTATTACCAATATTGCTCGTAGTGCGGCTAAAGCGGCAAAGTTGATGGCTATGCAATCTGCTGAAACTAAATCAAAATTACTAAATGACATGGCTAATGCATTGCGAGAAAGTAAAGAGCAAATTTTTAAAGCCAATACTATCGATATTACTTTTGCAGAAAAAAATGGCTTAAGTGATGCAATGGTTGACCGCTTGCACTTAAACAACGAACGAATAGAAGATATGGCCACTGGTTTAGAAACGGTTGCTCATCTACCCGATGTTGTCGGTACAATTAGAGAAGATAATGTTAGACCAAATGGCCTTAAAATAAGCAAAATGCGTATACCTTTAGGTGTTATTTGTATGATTTTCGAAGCGCGCCCTAATGTTACCGCTGATGCCGCGGGCTTATGTATTAAGTCCGGAAACGCAGTGATTTTAAGAGGCGGCAAAGAAGCATTAACGAGTAGTTTAGCTATAGCTGAAGTATTACAAAATGTTTTACAAGCCTATAAGCTGCCTAAAGAAATAATTACCGTTATTTCTGATCCCGATAGAGAATTAATGAAGTCGTTACTGACACAAAAAGACTTTATTGATCTTGTTATTCCTCGAGGTGGTGCAGGCTTGATAAACTTTGTGACTGAAAACAGTCAAATTCCAGTTATTCAGCATTATAAGGGTGTTTGTCACTTGTTTGTTGATAAAACTGCAGATGTTAATAAAGCGTTGGAAATACTCTCAAATGGCAAAACCCAGCGAACTGGCGTATGTAATGCGTTAGAAGGCTTGCTTGTCCACAAAGATATTGCCGAGATTTTTTTACCTATGGTTGCTGATCTATTTATAGAAAAAAAGGTTATTGTTAACGGATGTCAGCTTAGTGTTCCATACTTTGAAAACAGTAAATTATTAGAATTACACGAATATGGTGAAGAATACCTAAGCCTAGAAATAGCCATTCGTGTCGTTGATGACTTTGGTCAGGCTGTTGAGCATATTGATCAGTTTGGTAGTAACCACACTGAAGTGATATGCACGGAAGATATTAAACAAGCGAATAACTTCCAACAGTTAGTTGATGCCTCAGTAGTTATGGTCAATGCCTCCTCTCGCTTTTCAGACGGTTCACAGTTAGGGCTTGGAGCAGAAATCGGTATCGCCACATCAAAATTGCACGCTTACGGCCCCATGGGAATTGAGTCGCTAACGACTGAAAAGTATTTAGTCAATGGAAATGGACAGGTGCGAGGATAAAAGTCCCGAGGGTAAATTGATCACACTTTGTCAGGTTCTTCATTATGATGAACAAAGCCTGAGCAGTGTGTTCATTAATCGTATAAGTTTGTTAGCTAAGCTCATTAGTAAAGCGGGTTAAGAAAAGTGATGAAGAGCTATGAAAGGTTCATCACTTTGTACAATTAATTAGAAAAAAATCATTAATACCAATACTCGTGCTTCACCCAATCGACTTCCATAACCCAGGTCGCTGTCATAGGTGAGTCGTTGATCTTGGCAAAATTTAAGATGGCGAAAAATGGCTCAGAAAGTATATCTGCCTCATTAGGCAGTCGATAAACTTCAACTTCATTGAGACGGAAGATCACATCGTCACCCATCCATTCTACCGAATAATCATGGTATTCGTTGAGTTCAGCGGTTTGCACCAACATCAATGATTGCCAATTACCGCCACCACATTTACCATTACTTTTAATCGCTCGTGCCGCATAATGATCTGGCCCACCATCACTATGATGTTCAAAGATATCAATTTCACCTGACCCAGTCATTGGCCAACATATATTTTCATCGGGCTCTTGGACCGGAGGCTCATTATTTTGTGCACCGAGGAGCCACCACGCCGGGAACATGCCTGATTGCCCACTGTTGTCAACTTTTAACCGAGCGGTCCACTTACCCTTTACAAATTCTTTGAGATTTTTCGATGCGATACGACCGGCAACATACTGAGTATCGGGGTGTTGCTCACCTTGCTTGTTAAAATTATCACAAGGGCGTTTCTCACCAATATCAACAACTTTTAGCTTAATGCTACCATTGCTGACTTCACGGGTACCAAATTCATTGTCTCGAACATAACAATGGTGCTCATTATTCACCCAAATTGGTTGATCTTGCCAGTTTTCTGGATTGAATTCATCGAAGTCATCGAAAAAATCAAGGTGCCAACTGCTTGCTGAACTTTGTTGTGCACCTGACTCTTTTGTTGCTTTGGTGTCAGCGCAGGCACTCAGCATTAGTGCTAATGCGATTGGGATAAGGGGGTAAATCGACGTCATATGTTCTCCAAGAGTTTAGTTTGGTTATCTTTGTGTTAAATAGCCACAGTATTACGCGGTTTTGTCTCATATAATAGCAATATTGTCTGATATAAAAATCTAAAATTTTGGCCAACTAATTTTAAGCTATTTTTATAATATCTCGAGAATAAATGATAATTTTGTAACCTTGTTATTATCTGTTGAAAATAGGGCAGCCTATTTAGAGTGATAATACATTTAAACACCAATAGTACCTAAATTATTATACTTGCTAGGTAATGTTGAGCGAAAGAGACTTAAATAGTGAAGCGAAACTTATTGCTTATTGGCTATGTTTTTTAAATTAGTGGCTTTAGTTCGGAGTTTATTTTTTTGTCTATTAAGGTTTGATATTAGCTTGGTTTTAACCGAGTGAGTTGAGATAAAGCGCAATAAAACACACAAAGCATTTAGCTTCGCGTGTTTAGGCCGCTTACCTCTAAAGACTTATGGTGTGACAGAAAATTCCAACCAGTTTAGGTTCCAAGCTTCACCAATAGAATCTAGACGCAGGGTATGTTCTCCAGCAGGTAAGGCTACAGTACTTGTTTGAGTATTCCATGCTTGCCAACCTCCCGAAGGTTGAACAACAATAGTATCAACAAGGTTACCATTAACTGTCATAGTAAAACCATCGCTGCCAGTTTGAGTGGCTAGTCGGTATGCAACCAAATAATTACCTGCAGTAGCGATATTAATTTTATATTCAAGCCAATCGCCAGGGTTAGCAAAACCTGTATTACTGCCGCCACCAGTATCTGAAGTGTTTTCTACCTCAAAGCCACTCATGGTAGTCCAATTTTCTGCTTGAAGTCGCCCCGGTATTTCATTGACAAGCACGCCGGTTACCACTTCATCACTATCAAAACTGATATCTTGTGCATCAATGGCCGCTATTTTGTAATAATAAACACTGGTATCTGTAATTGTTGGGTCTGAGTAAGTCACGCCAACAACATTTTCAGCAATCAATTGATAAGTTAGGTTATTGTCAGTGCTACGATAAATATTGTAACCGGTAACGTCTAGTTCTTGATTGGCGTTCCAACTTAAATGAGCGCCAATATCATTAACTAAAATATTTAATCCTGAGGGTGTTGCGGGTAATGAATATAAGGTTGACGGTTCAATGGCGGCCATTGCTGCTAAAAGTGGCTGATGTATTTCATATTCAGTGGTACCAAATAATTCAAAAAGCGCTTCAATATCTTTTATCGGGTCATTAGCAAAATCAACCGCAGGTATCGATGCACCTGCAACAATGTCAGTACCTTCAATAGGAGCATCTGCGACAATATAAATTTCAGCCCAAGAATCTACACTTGAGTTGTCTTTAAATACACCAGAGAGTACATAGTATTTACCGCCTTCTAAAGCAATCGCTTGATAGATACCACCATTAATATCAACACCACTCATCCTTAATACGGGACCTTCAGAAGCCGTAGGAAGTTTAGCCGCGTCAATAGTATTAAAATCTATTGTAGGTGAAGTAGAAGCGGCCCAAGTAGTCCAATCACTATTAGAACCAAAGTTACCGTTCAATATAACCTCATTACCCATATCATCTAATAAACTTAAGTTATCAAGACTAACATCAAGGTTACCGCCAGCAATGGAACCAAACTTAACAACTAGGTAATACGTTTGTAGACCTTCTGCTATTGGCTGAATAATAGGGGTAGACGCAGCACAGGCATCATCAAAGATACTGTCCCAACCGGCACAATCCCACGTTGAAGCTTTGGTGACTAGACCTAAAGCTAATTTTTTATTAGTCACCATGCCCCAAGTACCCACTCCTTGACCACCGCTAGCAGTCAATACTTTATAAGACCAGTTAGTGGAAGCCCAATTAAACTCAGCAAATTTATCATACGTGGCTCGGGTATTGTCAGCGCCAAATTCATAGCCTAAATTCTGCCATGGCTGAAATTCACCTACCAATAACGGTGATGACAAACCGTCCATTTTAGTAGCCCAACTACAAACACCCTCAGTACCAGACTCACCACAAGTTAACCAATTACGATGTGTTTTATAAGTAGGCTCATCCCAACCAAAGATACCCGGATAAAAATGCATTTCAAAGGCTATGTTGGTTCCACCAAATGAATCAGGATGACCGTACGAATCTATGCCTTCATGATGTCCTGGTAATATAATAATTTTTTCTGCGTCAACGGCTCGAACTGCGTCATGTAAATCAAGCATAACATCGGCTAGATTACTTGCACTTGTTCCCCAAGGTTCATTCAATAAACCATAGGCGGCTACTGTGCCATTATTCTTATAACGTTCTGCTATTTGCTGCCATAACCAAGTTGTTCGCTCCTGATACGCCGGTGTACTCCAGTACAAGTTTTTGCCCGCACACCCAGAATGATCTTGTAAACCTTGTGCGCCAATAGCGCCATGTAAATCTAGAATCACATACATACCACGGGCTTCTGCTTCTTCAATAGCATAATCAATATATTGCCAAGCATCTGTGCGTAACGTCATGGGATTATTTTCGTCTTCGATAACATTCCAGGTAAAAGGTAATCTAATGGCATTTAAACCAAAGTCTTTGATAATTTCCCAATCACGCTCTGCAATCCAGTTATCACGGAATATATCTAATAATCGTTCGCGCTCATTAAAACCAAAGCGCTCGTCAAAGGTTGCTTCCAAAGTACATTGGTCGGTGGCAACTGTATTTGACGATTGATTCATCATCCAAAATTCATGCAATAGCCAGTTACCAAGATTCGTACCTTTCAATATGACGGTTTCATCTGCGGCATTAACCCATTTTACGCCATCAGTATGAAGTGAAGATAACCCAGTAGGTTGTGGCTCAGGTGTTGGTATTGGTGTTGGGGTCGGTATTGATATTGGCGGAGTCGTTGGTGAGTTATTTTCGCCACCACCACATGCAGATAAAAAAATGGTCGTTAGGAATAATTGTAATATGTTCGACAGAGATATTTTTTTCATTGGGTACCTAATCATTAAATTGCTCTATTATTACCTTATCTAAGGCTTAAGTGGTGTTATGCCAAAATTAAAAAGATGTTAGCAGTAATAAATGGGAAGAAATTATTAGTACACTCAGGTCATTATAAGTCGACATTTACAATGAGATAGAGGGTAAATTAAAGCCACTTTGGCATGAGTTTAAGTAGGTATTAAATTTTGCAGATTTAATATACTCTTTAGATAAAATAACTTCAAATTATTTTTTATAAACTATTGATAATAATTAAAATTTTATCATTGGTCGTTTTTATATTCAAAATAGGGCAGACTATTTAGGGTGATAATACATTTTTACTGTAGGCAATATACTTTCTAATTAAACAATAGATAATATATTGAATTTTATTGATTATTGCTCACCTGTTGCAAGTAAGCTTATACCATACATTATTGTGTTCTTAATGCTTCTATAGGGGTAAGCTTCGCAGCTTGTACCGCTGGATATATACCCGACAATAAACCAATAACACCAGAAAAAATCAAGGTGAAGACAAAGACGACAAGATCAACTTCAATCGGCACATCTATTAAAAGAAACGTCGCAATCAGTAATAAAACCATCACCACTAAATAACCAACAAAGCCACTAACAACAGCAAGTACCACAGCCTCCATTAAAAACAATTGTCGTACTAGGGTAGTAGAAAAACCAATGGCTCTTAATAAACCTATTTCACTGGCTCGTTCATTCACCGTTATTGACATAATCGTTGCTATTCCTACCGCACCAACGAGTAGTGAAATTAAACCAAGTGAGGAACCTGCTATTTTGATAATAGATAAAATATCATCCAGACTGGATATCATGTCGTCTTGAGTGACTAGGGTAAAGTCTTCGCGACCATGAAGAGCGATTAACTGTTGTTTGACTTTGTTAGCGACTAAAGTAGAAGAGGTGTTTTCATGATAGAAAATATCGATTTCCATTAAGCTTTCACGGTTAAATAATTGCATCGCATTAGCCGTTGGGATATAAACCATTTCATCTAAGCTCTGACCAACAAACTGACCTTTTTCTGAAAGTACACCAACAATACGAAATCGTCGTCCGCCAATATGAATAAATTGACCGACAGCATTTGATTGACCAAACAATGAGTGTTTTATTAAGGATCCTAATACGGCTAATTGACGAGGACGATTAACATCATCGTCGGGCAAAAAACTACCGCTTGTTAAAGTCAGTTGCCAAGCATCCGCGGCCATATGGTTAACGCCAACAATATCCGTATGTCTAAACTTCCCTTGGGCTTTAACCTTTGATGTTCCGGCAATAACGGGAACAGTAAAAATAACTTCAGGTAATGTTTGTATATGCTCACTATCAGACAAGCTGAGTGGTCGAACTGTTTTTAATAAACCGCCAAAGCCAAATGTTTGTGCTTTACCCGGAGAAACCGCAATAATATTACTACCAAATGCGGTAAATTCTTTTAAAATATATTGCCGTAAACTCTCCCCTATAGAATTCATTAACACAACGGCAGCGATGCCTGTTGCAAAACCAACAACAGTTAACCATGTTCGTTTTCGTTGTGAGTATAATGATGTTTTTACCCAGTTAAGCTTATCAATAAACTGCATTTAATTACCCCGCATCGCACTAACAGGATCTTGGCCAGCTGCTTTTGCCGCAGGTAGCCAAGTAAACAGTAAACCTATAATAAATGACATTAGCCCGCTAGCTAATGCCGCCCACCATGGGATTATTAACATAAAACTGGGTATAAATTGATTAAATAAAGCCGCTAAGGTGTAACCCGTTGCTAATCCTAAACAGACGCCAAAACAAATTAACAAAGCCGATTCAGTTAAAAAAATAATACGTACTTCATTGGCGGTTGCCCCTATGGCTTTGAGCAAGCCAATTTCTTGTTGTCTTTTACTCACCGAAATATAGCTCACGTTCATAATTAAAAACCCCGCAACCACCAAACTAATACTGGCAATTACGCCAATGGCGACGGTGAGAAAATTTGATATTCTATCGAAAGATGACATCATGGCATTTTGGCTAATAATGGTAATGTCTTCTTCATCATCGTGTCGTTTTTTAATTAAGGTTAAAATACGTTGCTTAACTAGTTGCTCGTCTTGTCGCGGTTTTAATCCAATTAAAATGCGAAATAAAGCGGGTGAGTTAAACAGTGATTCTGCACTCCTTATAGGAATAATGACCATATCACGCATGTCTAATCCTAAAGACTCGCCCCGTTCTTCTAATATCCCAACAACTCGATATCGTCGGTCTGCAATTTTTAACCACTGTCCCATGGCATTATGGCGACCAAATAAGTCGTTTTTTAATTGAGAGCCAATAATACAAATTGACTCAGCCAAATCAACAGACTTTTGGCTAAAGCCTCGACCCTGAGTGAGTGATAAATTTCGTACATTAAGAAAGTCTTGAGTAGAGCCTATGGTGATTACTTCCCGGCTTTTATTTTGGTGGCTGACTAAAGCGGTGCCTAAGATAACGGGGGCAACTGACTTTACACTGGATAAATGTGTAATCGCTTGGGCGTCTTCAATGGTTAAATCGCGAGGGGTTGTACTGTAAAAAGGAATAGAGCCACCTGAGGTTTCTTTTTTTCCAGGTAATATAATTAATATATCGCTGCCTAAGGAGGCGAACTCTGAACTGACATAATGGCGAGCACCTTCACCAACACTGGTTAATAACAAGACGGAGCTCACACCAATAGCAACAGCGAAAGACAGCAGTACCGTTCTTGCCTTGTGCCTTAATAACACTTGAGCACTATAACGCCAGCTATCACGCCACTTCATTTTTTGTATCTTTTTCAATACTAGTGCCGCTGTCACAGACGATCACGCCATCAACCATTTTTAATTGTCTGTTGGCTCGTGCACCAAGTTCATGGTCATGGGTAACCATGATTAATGTGATGCCCTGTAGATTTAATTGTTCAAGTACAGCCACAACGTCTTTACCTGACTTTTGGTCTAAATTTCCCGTGGGTTCATCAGCCAATAAAATTTTAGGTGACATCACCATCGCCCTTGCAATTGCCACGCGTTGCAATTGACCGCCTGACAGTTGTTTTGGTAAATGTTGTAAACGCTCGGCTAAACCTAAACTTTCAAATAATTTAGTGACTATTTCAGCTCTTTTACTGGTATCTATACCTGCTAATACTAGAGGTAATTCTGCATTTTCTAATGCGGTTAACCGTGAAATGAGTTGGAAATTTTGAAAAATAAAACCAAGTGAATTTCGTCTTAACTTTGCTCTTTGCTCTTCAGTTAGTGCTGTAGTTTCTGTGTTCTCTAAAACAAGGCTGCCACTATCTATGCGATCGAGTAAACCGATCATATTCAATAGCGTTGATTTACCTGAGCCGGATGGCCCCATTATTGAAATGTATTCACCCTCTTTAATTGAGAGGTTAATATCATTTAAGACATGTAATGGTTTTTCACCCACTATATAGGTTTTATCAACATGACTTAGTGTTATTTGCTTAGTCATTTTTAGCAGCCACACTGACTAAAATATTAGACTTGATTACGCTATCGCCAGAGGAGGAAACCAGTTTATCTTTGTCTGATAAACCCAAAAGCACCTCTGTTTGTTGCCAGTTACTTAATCCTAACGTTACTGTTCTTTTCTCTATTCTATTATTTTGATTGACGATAAAAACGAACTGATTATCAATAATAATATCAGTGGGAATATGAAGCACATTTTTATGTTTTTCTAATACTATTTCTATATCCGCACTATAGCCAGTGAGGAGCTTAGGCAAAGGCTGTTTATTAAACGTAACATCGACATCAACCGTTCTTGCTTGCTTAGCAAAATCTTGAACATAAGGAGCGATACGTTTAACAGTGCCGCTAAATGTTTGCTCTCTAAAAGCATCTAAACGAATAACAACAGGGTTGCCGACTTTAATATCGCCGGCGTCTACTTCATCAATGGGGGCTGTAACGTAATGACAATGATGAGTCAGTAAATCTATTGCTGGTGGCATAGGAATGCCCGGTGGTGATGGCGTAGAGTATTCACCTATTTCCCCCGTTATTTCAGCCACAATGCCATCAAAAGGCGCAAACAACTTAGTTTGTTCGAAACTCGCTTGTGTTGTTTTCAATACCGCTTGGGCAACATCAATTTGTGCTTTAGCTGCGGCACATGACGCGTTAGATGCCTCAGATTTAGCCAGAGCATTGTCTAAATTTTCTTGTGATGCGAGTTTATTTAACACCAGCTTTTTAGTACGTGCTAATGTTTTTATGTCATTTTTGGCATTGATACAGACACTGTTTTTAGTTTGTTTACGGGATATAACCAAGGCTTTAGCTTCATAAATGCGAGACTGGCGATCTGCATTCCATAAGCTCATTAATAGCTGTTCTTTGCTCACTAATTCACCTTCTTTAACATCAATACTTGCAATGGTACCTCCAATAGGAAATGACATTTTAGCCCGTTGGCAAGATGACACTGTACCGGCACGAGTATTGGCGACCACACTTTGGACGTCGCCATAACGTGCTTGTATTACCGTCACCTTTATTGGTTTTTCTTGTGCAAACCAAAAATATCCGCCTACTACAAGACCAATAAACACTATCCATTTAATATATTTAGCCATAATTAATTGCAAAAAAAGTACACTATTTTGATAATAAGTGACTTAAATAATTATATAAATGATCTAACGCAAGAAAAGGTTTAGTAGAATACGTGTTACCCGCCCAAATGAGCGGCTAAAACTAATGATTTACGATGTCGCTGGTAAAATTGCGCAAGCTAACAGTTCATCCCTCGGGCCTTGCTAAGGGTATATGCGAAGTGTGTGCATTAAACCAATACTTCCCCCCAGTCTGTCTATCATATTAAGCCGTCAATAATCGGTTAAAGTGCACCATAAACAGTATCGTAAATTAATTATTATACTGTTGATTTATATGCACTATATATCAAATATTTCTTGAGTCATATGCCCAATGTAAGAGGGCTTGACGTTGTTTTTTACGACAACTAAAATCATAGGGCTCACAGTATTTTTTGATGGCGCCAATGTGTCGTCTAAAGGCAAACCAACGTTTTATTTGACGCAGATCTTCATCAGCTGTTCTACGGCCCATGTAATACCTACAATACCATTGAAACCAGCCGCGAGGGTCTTGAGGATGAATCCAGCCTTTTTTGAGCCATTCAGTTAACGGCTGGGAAGCATCAACAGAAAAATAGTTGAGTGATATATCTTTTCTTTCTGGGCTAAGTTTAGCATTGATAAACCACTCGCTAGAAAATTCATCTTGGCAGTCAGTTAAATATTTTCCTCCAAAAACACCCATGGCTAACATCTCTGCCGGTGATAATTGTGGGGCAAAGCCCCATTGAAAATTTTTACCGACAGGCTCTTTTAATACGTAGGTATAATTTTTTTGCATTTGGTCATTTACAGTTGTTTCTGCCATTAGTATCACCAGAGAGTCATTTAAAACTTGCTTTAAGGACATCATTTTAGCTGATAGCCAGAATGATAGAAACCATCGCGTCTTTAAGCGGTTAAAAGTTATGGGCTAAAAACTAGCCACCAAGATGCTTAAGCTGTTTGTGCTATTATTAAACAGCTTGTATACGTTTAATATTATCAAAGAGGCGATCTAAAGGCCGATATATAAGTAATTGTGAATATCCTAAATGCCGGTCAATCGATGATGTGATGATGTTGTTGCTATAGGTAATATTTAAGGTGTTTTAACCTGTTACGTGAGTTATGTCAGTTTAGCATTATTCACTTTTGTTGCAATGGCCATTATTCACATATTATTTGAGTTGAACCACTTATTTCTGTTGTTCAGCAAGGTATCTGAGCGTTAATGTTTATGTGATCATTATTGCGACGATATGGAAGGTTTCGGTTACTAAAGAGTAAGACTTAAGCTGAAATAGATCTTTTAATTGCGAATCTAAAGTGAAGAGTATGACTAAGGCAACTAAAACAACTAAAACAACCCAAACCAACAATGAAAAACAGCGAGCGGCTGAATTGGTTATCGCTAACAAAGAGCTTAAATTTCAACAGAATGAGAAAGCAAAGCGGGCGGCTGAACTGGTTGCCGCTAACAAAGAGCTCAAATTTCAACAGGATGAAAAAGCAAAGCGGGCGGCTGAACTGGTTATAGCTAATCAAGAGCTTCAATTTCAAAATGATGATAAAGAAAAACGTGCGGCTGAACTGGTTATCGCTAATCAAGAGCT
>JAWUYA010000048.1:0-9012 GCA_034111045.1 Colwellia sp.
TGGTTTATTGGTCGCTTTAACTAAATCAAGATTATCAAGACTGTTCATGTCCTCAACAAATACACTGTCGACAACACATCTGTTATTTATTCAACCAAATACTATGCAGCTAATTGGTCAATAACATAGTCATATATTGTCATAGCGTAACGCATAAGTTTTTCACTGAAAATTTTTCATCATCCAAATACTGACCGATTCAAATCAAAAATTTTAACTAAGGGGTGTGAGTCATTTTATTAACAGTCAAGCTCATTGGTTTGTCTGTCAAGCGGGTAGCAAAATAGTATGCATTATTCACAATTTGATAAAAGCAGGTGGTACAGCAAGAAGTTAATTGATGACAAAACCTAAATTTTAGATATGTTATTTGTTTGCTATTTATATAACAGTAATACTCAATGATATTATTTTGAGCCTACTAAACTTAAATATTGATGATAGCCATCCAAGCAATTTTTTACAACGTTGAGTGATCTCTCCTGATAAAAAAACGATAACCGTCGTTATCGTTTTTAGTTTACTCACTTTACTTTCAGGTATTTATTCAGCTACCGTTTCTTTAGCTTTAGCTTCGGCTCCAGCAGGCACAGCTTTTGTTAGAAACATTTGCCTTAATTTAGTATCTACATCTGTGGCCATTTCAGGATGCTCTTCTAAATATTTGGCGGCATTGGCTTTACCTTGTCCAATACGTTCACCATTACAGCTATACCAAGCACCGGCTTTTTCAACAAAACCATGTTTCACGCCTAATTCAATTAACTCGCCTAGGCTGTTAATACCTTGACCGTAAAGAATTTGAAATTCAGCTTGTTTAAATGGAGGAGCAATTTTATTTTTAACCACTTTAACACGAGTTTCATTACCAACAATCTCATCACCATTTTTTACCGCGCCTATGCGACGGATATCTAAACGCACTGATGCATAAAACTTTAAGGCATTACCCCCTGTTGTTGTTTCAGGACTCCCAAACATTACACCAATTTTCATACGGATTTGGTTAATGAAAATTAACATCGTATTGGATCTTTTCAAGTTACCTGTCAGTTTACGCATTGCTTGAGAAAGCATACGCGCTTGAAGGCCCATGTGAGAGTCACCCATATCACCTTCAATTTCTGCCTTAGGCGTAAGCGCCGCAACTGAGTCGACAACAATAACGTCGATTGCGCCTGAGAGCGTTAACATGTCAACAATTTCGAGGGCTTGCTCACCCGTGTCTGGTTGAGAAATCAATAATTCATTAATATCAACACCTAACTTTTCAGCATAAACGGGGTCAAGGGCATGCTCCGCGTCAATAAATGCACAAACTTTACCTTTGCGCTGTGCTTCAGCAATAACCTCTAATGTTAACGTTGTTTTACCACTTGATTCAGGTCCATAAATTTCAACAACACGACCTAAAGGTAAACCACCAGCACCTAATGCAATATCTAAACCTAATGAGCCAGTAGATATTGTTTCTACGTCCATAGTATTATTATCACCAAGCTTCATAATTGAGCCTTTACCAAATTGTCTTTCTATTTGACCTAAGGCTGCCGCTAATGCTTTTTCTTTATCGTCTTTCATCTTTTGCTCCGCTGATAAATTATATAATCTCGTTTTGATGAAACAAGTATACTGTATAGTCGTACAGTAGCAAGTATTATTATAATATTTATTTTTAACATCAAAAAAGCCAACAAGGCATACTTTCAACCTGTTGATAAATAAATACAAAAACTACCATTGTAACTTTTTAACTTTTTAAAATAATAAGTTACTTATTTTAAAAAGTGTTTTTTATACACTAATTTCAAAAGTGATTTCAAAAAAAAGAACCGCCCATTTACAAGACGTTCTTTACCTACAATGACTAATTTTTCTTGCGCAATATACACAACATTACATTCACTTTTAACAGAGTAATCAATAAAAACCGTCTAAAAACTCTGTTAATCATTCACTAATTCTTCATCAATTAGGTTTTAACAATACTTGTTCATTAGCTTGTAAACCTGAAATTATTGCCACTAAGCCATTAGCCGTTGCTTTCCCTAAACGCACAAAACGACGTTGAGCTACACCACTTTCATTGACCCAAACAACCGATAACTGTCCTACTTGAGCAATATAGTTTTTTGGCAGGTAAATGACATTTTCACGTCCTGAAGGAATGAGCATTCTGGCATACATTCCTGGTAATAGTTGTTCTTGGTAGTTGATACTGGCCTTCACTAAAAAACTACGAGAGCCTGTATTGGCAGCAGGAACAATTTCTTCTATGCGTGCTTGTAACGTTTGATTAACTGTAGGTAGTTGTACTTCAATAGATTGTCCGAGAGTTAAATTTAATGCTAATGCTTCTCGAACTTGTCCTTCAACCCTTAATGATAAAGGGTTGTAGATTGAAAGTAGTTTATTTCCAGGTTGTGCGGTATTGCCAGGCTCAGCAAAACGATCGACTACCCGGCCATCCATAGGGGCTCTGAGTTCAGTATAACTTAATGTAGTTTGTGCTTGTTTTAAGGTTTGTTTTGTGGTGCTTAGCTCAGCTAATAAGGCATAAAAGTCAGCTTTTGATTTATCTAATTCAGCATCAGAGATCAGTTTTTGGCGATGAACGTCTTTAGAGCGCTCGAAATTTTTTTTTACCTCTAGATGGCGAGCTTGCATGACGTTAACTTGCTCTTTTGCTTGTAACACTTGCGAGTGAAGAGCAGATTGTTCTAATTTAATCAGTAACTGCCCTTCTTTAACGGTATCGCCTGCTCTAACTGTTATTTTATCTATGCGCGCTAATAGACGTGATGACATAATACTGGCTTGTTTAGCGCTAACACTCGCTGCAATAGGTTCAAAAACAACATGATTTTGCGGGGTAACAGTAAAAATATCACGGGGACTTTTTACTTGTGGTTTGGCAATGCTAGGCGAGACTTTGTCATCAAACAAACCCGCAAGCCATGCAACACTTAACAATAAACTCAGTAGAGCGAGCAGTGCAGTTGATACTTTTTTTATCAATGATTGTTCCATATTATTTCCTAGTTTTTTATCGCTTTCTATGGGGCTTTTTACTCTGGGTTAAATGATGACCTGCTAAGTTTTCATTCGATGAATCGTCACTCATGACGCTAATTTCTCATTTTTAACTGGCTGTTCAAAAACCAATAAATAGACAATGGGAATAACGAATAAGGTAAAGACTGTTGATGAGATAATGCCAAAAATAATAGCAATGGCTAAACCACTAAACACCGGATCTAAGGTGATAATTAAATTACCTAGCAAGGTGGTTCCTGCCGTCAGTAATACCGGTCTCATTCTAACGGCGCCGGCTTCGAGTAATGCTTCTTTAATTGTTGCGCCTTGTGCTCGGGCTTGGGTGATAAACTCTACTAATATCAGTGAGTTTCTCACCACTATCCCGGCTAGTGCAATCATACCTATCATAGCGGTTGCGGTAAATAATACTGGATCGGGAGCACCTGCAATTTCTCGTTCACCCAGCTGATTAAGCATAAAAAAAGCAGGCATAATACCAATAACCGTTAACGGAATTGCCGACATGATAATAAGGGATAATGCCGTAGAAGCGGTTTGAATACGTAATACAAAATAAATACCAACAAGTGCAAAAGCAAACGCTAACCCCATATCTCTAAAGACTCGAATGGTAATACGCCATTCACCTTCGCCACTCCAGACTAACTGAATGTCTTTAGGTAAAGTCCACTCATCACCGCCACCAGGAGTTATAAATGTACGCGTTTGCCAATCGCTCGGTGCTATTGCTTTATTATTTCTAGTGTTAGCTTTAGCTATTAGCTCATCAACATAATGACTATTGAAGGGTGAGTAAGTTAAGTCAGCAGCGACATCAGTAATAATTTCAACGGGTGTACGACCCGATATTTCAGCCATAACATATACCACTGGCTTTAAGTCTTTATGAAAAATAGTTTTATCATTTATTTGTTGCTCAAATGTGCCAAGTTCACCCAATGCAACAAATGATTGTGGCGCAATATCAATTCCTTGTGCCGTCGATTTTTGTACCACACCCGCTCGACCTTTAACTGATAATCGGTAAAAGTCTTGCAAATTTTCTCGCTGTTCAACCGGCAGTTGAACGTTAATAGCCAGGGGTGAAGCTTCATTTTCCTCATGCATAAAACTAGCAACACGGCCTTGATTAGCCACCGTCAATACTTGATTAATATCATCAGTGGAGATCCCCGACAGAGCCGCTTTAGTTTTATCGGTAATAAAACGTAACCTTTGTTGATCCTCTTCAACATTAGTATCAATTTCAACCACCAGAGCTTCACGAGCCAAGCGATTGGTAACTAACATTGCCGACTGTTGAATATTTTCATAAGGGGTAAACTCGCTACCATAAAGCTCAGCAACCAAGGTATTCATCACAGGGGGGCCTGGGGGTACTTCAACCACTTTTATATGTACGCCATTAATAGTTAGTGGTGCTAATAATGCTCTTAATCTCAGTACAATGGCATGTGACTGATGTTGACGTTTTCCTTTGTCTATCAGCGTCAGTCGTAAGTCAGCCGTATTGGGCATTTGACGTTGATAGTATTGGCGAACTAAACCGTTAAAGTCGATGGGGGATGCAATGCCAACATAGGCCGAAATGGCTTTAATTTCAGGTAATAATTGAACCATGGCGGAAATATTTTTAGCTAGCGCCGCTGTTTGCTCTAGCGGTGTACTTTCAGGCATATCAATAATAATTTGAATTTCATTCTTGTTATCAAAAGGCAATAGTTTTAATGGCACAAAGCGCATCACGGGTAACATTGCAGCGATAACAAAGGCGATAAACACAGCTAATAATACAACTTTTGAGCGGCTACGACTCTCCAATAAAGGTGTTAATATTTTACGATAAAAGCTGCTGGATTTTGAAGCCTGATTCGTTTGTATTTTATTAACATTGGGTGGGTGTTTTAAAAATTTAGCAGCAAGCCAAGGTGTTACAAAAAAGGCAACTAGTGTACTCACCATCACGCTTAATGGCACATTAAAGGCCATAGGTGCCATGTAGGGTCCCATCATTCCTGTGATAAAGGCCAATGGAGCAAAAGCGAGTACAATAGCGAGCGTTGATAATAATAACGGTACGCGGATCTCATTGATTGCACCAACAATGCTTTGTGTTAAATTATCTTTACAGTTGCCTTTGTTACGCTTTAGATAACGTTCAATGTTATCTACCCCAGTAATAGGGTCGTCAACCAATAAACCTAAAGATAAAATAAGGGCAAACAAGGTTACACGATTAATGGTATAGCCAAAGGCTAAATCTATCGCTAGGGTAATGCCATAGCAAATAGGCACTGCAAGGCCAACCACTACCGCCGCTCGCCAACCTAAAAATACCCCAATAAAAACGACAACAGTAAATATTGCAAAGACTAAGCTGGTGGTTAGGTTATTTACTTTTTGGTTAGCAGTTTCGCCATAATCTCTTAAAATTTCAACGTGAACATTGCTCGGAAATAGTGTTTTCTGAAGTAGATTTATTTTTTCTTTCACTTTTTTTGAAACAATGACGGCATTACTACCCCGTTGTTTTGCAACACTAATAGTGACAACTGGGTAATTAGTGGTGTTGTTAGTTGCTGATTGCTTTTGACTAGCGTTATTTTGATTAAGCCGATGACCTTGAGCAAAGTCAATCCAAGTATAATAGCGGGCTTCATCTGGGCCATCAACAATGCTAGCAACATCTTTAAGTAATACCACGCTGCCATCAATAACATTAATGGGGGTTTGTGCTAACGACTCAATAGAGCGGTAAACATCACCACTTTCAAAACGAATAGATTGATGATTAAGGGCTAAACTTCCCTGGTGTTGTAAAACATTTGATACCTGAATAGCATTAAACACTTCAGCAATGGATGTTTTTCTTGCTGATAGTTGCTCTGGATTTAGATTTACTTGCACAACACGAGGTCGACCACCAACAATATTAACTTCACTGGTATCTTCAATTCTTTGTAATACCGTACTTATTTCTTCAGCTAAGCGGCGCAGGGTAAAATCATCGGTTTTTTCTGGATCATCACTCCATAATCCCAACATGAGTATAGGGACATCGTCAACTTCTTGCGGCCGTACCAACCAATTATTGACAATGGCAGGCATGGTATTTTCATTTGCCATCAGTTTGTTATGGGTATTTAAAATGGCCATTTCACGATTTTCACCGACATAAAAACGTAAAGTCACAACTGACTGTCCATTAGCAGAGGCTGAATAAACATGCTCAACGCCGGTTATTTGTGATAATAGCTTTTCTAAAGGTGTGGTAATTAATCGTTCAACTTGCCTAGCATTGACACCTTTGGCGGTTACCACTACATCAATCATAGGCACAACAATTTGCGGCTCTTCTTCTCGGGCAGTAAATTTTAAGGCAAAGGCGCCAGCCAAAACTGACAGTATCAATATCGCTAAAGGCAGTTTGCTAGCTAATACCGAGCGAATTAATTTAGCAGTAAAATTGGTATTATCGGTCATAATTTTACCTGTTACTTAGCTGTTTTATGGTTGATCACAATAATTATCATGTAAGGCTTTCATTAAAGACTGCAACTTAGGGTTATCAACCTTGTAATAAACCGTTTGCGACTCTCTTCGAGTTGACACTAACTGATTGTCTCTTAGCTTAGCTAAATGTTGAGATAAAGCCGATTGAGAAAGGGGTATTTGATCATTTAATTGACCCACTGATAATTCTTGGACGGTTAAACAGCACAAAATCATTAAGCGATTTTTATTAGCAAGTTGCTTTAACACCAAAGCAACTTCTTCGGCATTTTTGCTTAAATCTTGGGGATTGACAGCCATTGTTCAGTCTACTATTAATTACTTATAATAAATGAGTTTATTATTGAATGCTTTATTAGTAAAGTCTAATATACTCTAATTACTAAAGTTACTAAAATAACGAAAACTTAAAAAGGATACACCATGTTAATTAAAATTCCTGACCTAGTTAGCCAAATAAAACAAACAGTAAATTTAATTTCTGCACCTGAAGCCGTGATTAAATGCCAAGAGTTATCAGGCGTTATTGTTGACGTTAGAGAGCCAGGTGAAGTCACTGAAAAAGCGGCAACAGGCACGATTAATATTCCCAGAGGAGTATTAGAAATGAAAATGTTGATGCTTTATCCTGATGCCAACCAAGCAATATTTATTCATTGTGCCTCTGGCGTTAGGGCTGTTTTTGCTGCTGAACAATTGAATCGTTTAGGCTATCAAAATGTATGGGCAATTACTTGTGCCATCGATGATGTTTGTCGCGCCTTTGAGGATAAAATAAATTAACGGAGTAATTGTCGCCCTGATCGCCATTTTTAGGCCTTCTCTTCACTTTCAAACCAACGGTAGACAACCCCAGCCAAAATAGCCCCTATGATAGGAGCAAGCCAAAAAAGCCACAATTGGGACACTGCCCAGTCTCCTTGAAAAATTGCGACACCAGTGCTTCTCGCTGGATTAACTGATGTATTTGTGACTGGGATACTAATAAGGTGAATAAGAGTGAGGCCAAGACCGATAGCAATAGGAGCAAAACCTTGCGGTGCACGTTTATCTGTTGCGCCTAAAATAATCGTTAGAAACATAAAAGTCATGACTATCTCTGTGACTAATGCCGCCATTAAACTATAGCCACCAGGTGAATGTTCTGCGTAGCCATTTGACGCAAAACCTGCAGTAACGTCAAAACCTGTTTGTCCTGTGGCGATAATATACAACACCGCCGCCCCTGCT
Organism: Colwellia sp.; assembly: GCA_034111045.1. GTDB lineage: Bacteria > Pseudomonadota > Gammaproteobacteria > Enterobacterales > Alteromonadaceae > JALJPB01. Next base: position 7,804 of record JAWUYA010000048.1, read on the forward strand.
ATGCCTCCAGTTACTTGTGCTGCGATGTATGGACCAAGCTCTGTAACTGAAAACCTGCCCCCTGACCATAGACCAATTGATACCGCTGGATTTAGATGACAACCAGAGATATGCCCAATAGCAAAAGCCATTGTTAATACCGTAAGCCCAAAAGCCAAAGACACACCCAATAAACCAATTCCAACATCTGGGAAGGCGGCGGCGAGAACTGCACTACCACAACCGCCGAGCACCAACCAAAACGTACCAATAAATTCTGCACCTAATTTTTTTGTTAATGTCATTTTTATCTCCTTGCGTAATAATACTGTGTGTTTGATAGGCCTAACGAGCCTATAGAATAACTTGTTTTTTATTATTTTTGTTAATGCCAAAAACAATATCTGACTTTGAATAGTGATTCAAATGAATCCTTTGTTTTTATTCATAATTGTTTGATCGCAATCTTTTTAGAGATGATAAGTCTTCTTTTGGGGGGGCTTACTTACGGCGGATATCGATAATATAGGGCTTTACCTTACTGCTAATGCAGGCTATTTCTTAACTTTTCTATGTTGTGAACCAAGCAATACATTTGCCATTGGGTATTCACTTTTTCTTGACCGCGTAAAGTGAATATATTCATATCTTTGTTAACGCTAATGTTACCAAATACAGGCTCAATGGCTCACAAGCGTTTACTGTATTGTCGTCTTCCTACGCTGCTGTCAATTTTTATTTTTATTCGGTCAATATGACTGATATTTTGCCGCTTAAATCAATTATGCCAGCCATAATAATGATTAGCCGATGATCACTTTTACCACAAAGCCGACCTAATTCACTGGTCAAAAACACCCTGTTTTATGTTCACTTTGATACGAAAGCGGAAGTTCTCCACAGATTTAAATATGGATTGTTTGGACTATAAATATTACCAATTAATCGAAAGTCTGACTGGCAAAAATGCCACCATAGCGGTCATTCATCATAAAACTGCTAATGCTAACTTTGTGCGCATTGCTGACATTAGCATTTAATTTTTTTCCATATATTTCCTAATGAATATTTCATGTCATGTTACTGATGAGTATCCCTAAAATAAAGTATTTACATTTTAAGTAATTATTTTCATATTTATTTCCAATAGCGACTGTGCAAACATACAACTGAAACAAGTTTCCCCCTATTCATGTAAATGAGAAAATGGGTCGTTTTCATGCAGTCACA
>JAWUYA010000049.1:0-12813 GCA_034111045.1 Colwellia sp.
CCAGCCCCCAATAACGCTTGTGCTAGGCCCTGCCATTGGCCACTAATGCTTTGCAGCAGTAGTGCCAATAAAAGAGCAAAGAAGCAGAGCTTATTGGGAATGCGTTGATAGCGCAGATCAAGATATAACGCGCTGAACAACAACAATAAGGTTACTACTAACAGAGTCATGGTTATTGACCTTTAATTACACACAGTCGCCTGCTGTAATTGCATCACCAGCACCAACACTAGTTTCAGCAACATCGGCTGGAGCTACAGTAAAACCACCCGCCGCACAACCCAAAGTCGTAATTTGTCCAGTAGCATTATTACCTAAGGTAACAAATGCGCCCACCATAGCACCCACCACTAAACCACCGGCAATGGCATATTCAACCGCGGTCAAACCGCTTTCATCGTTAATAAAATCTTTAATCAAACTGGTTACTTTACTCATATAAATTCTCCAATAAATTAGTCTGTAATATTTAGTATTACGTGTTTAGCAAGCGAGGGGTCTTTTATCTAATGAGATTATTCAGTGCAGTTAAATACACATTGAAAATGTACATTGAAAATGCACTTAAGCATGCACTTCAAACACATTTAAAAAATTAATAACAACATCCTTGTCAATAACGATTCCTTGCTCATTCACTCAAATTAATCAACAGAATCAATGAGTGTGCTAATAAAGATAGACAAGAATTTATTGCTTAGCTAACACCACATTGCTAACTGTTGTACGAGATTGCGTATTTAAAGAAGCCTTAGCATCTAACTGATAAATGTCAGTTTGCCATTGCAGTTTTCCTGTCGCTGCTACCCACACGGTTTGGTAGGTTAAGTAAACCGGTATTGACTGGGCTAGGGCAAAATGTTGGGTATGGGTTGAGCTAATAGCTTTACTAACTTGCTGTTTTTTAGCTAGGTTTTGTTTAGCTAAGTCGAGTTTAGTTGGGCTTTGGTTAGTTAGGCTTTGGTTAGTTAGGCTTTGGTTAGTTAGGCTTTGGATAGTTGGGCTTAGATTAGTTAAAAGGTGCCTGGCCAACTGGCCTGCCGATTGTAACCTTACGCAACCATGACTCAGGGCTCTGTGGGTTTTATTAAAGAGATTTTTGGCTGGGGTGTCATGTAAATAAACCGAATGAAAATTTTTAATATTAAAGCGATATTTTCCTAAAGCATTATTTTTACCTGACGCTTGTACTAATTTATATTTACCTAAGGCTTTTTTTATTGAGGCACTGTCATCAAATACCGGCTGAACAAGCCGATTATTGCCATAACCTTGGGTGAGCGTAAAATTTTGTCGTCTTAGAGAACCAGGATTGCTGGTGTTCTCTGGCAGTAATTCTTTATTCACAATATTATAAGGTGGGGTCCAGGTAGGATTGATGGTAACACTATTAACTTGAGTAACCATTATTGGCGTAGGATGCTTGCTATCACCAACGATCACTTTCATTGATAAGGTTTCTTGTTGGTTTTCAATTAAGGATAATTGATAAGAAGGGATATTAACCATCAAATAACGCTCAGGAGGAATACTGGGTAAGGACAACCAGCGCCACAAGTTTATTTGCATAATTTTAATACGCTGCTCAGGCGCTATATTAAGCGCTGAGATAGTTTGCGCATTTAATTGACCATTGTTATTTAAATCGTGCCGAGCCTGAAACTTTTGCAGAGCGATAATAATTTCCGGGTCAAAAATATGCTGGCGGTAGGCCGAGTAATCCCCGCTGTTCAGATCACCTAAAGCAGACAAGATTTTACGAATTTTAACAATCTCTGGGTGCCCTTGTCCTAATGTAAAACGTAGATTTTTATCAAGCCTTGGCCAGGTGCTTGTTGATAATTGTCGATAATAAGCAATGGCGGTTCTTAGGCGAACGACTTGATCAAACTGTGGTAATAACTGGTCGACATAGCTTGCCAATTGATGATTTTTTACGGCTTGAATAATCTCTTCTTTGGGATTTTCTGTTGGTTTGAGCTGGTAGCCATTAAATAAGTTAGCGATATAAAACAATTGTTGGCTTAACTGTTGATCGGCTTGAGCAATATTAATGACACCTTCACTAATTTCATAAGATAAAGGGTTAATGCCCAAATCATCAAGCAAACTCACTAATGAAAGCCCTGATAAGTTAAGTTTATGGTTATGGTTATGGTTATCAAACCAAAGATATTGTTGACCGTGGGTGGCAATAAGTTGCTGATAGTTAGGCTGCTCATTATTGAGCAGCGCAAAACGATTATCGGCTGCACCACTAAACATATGCATCGCAATTTTTTCATTAATACCAATACTTTGTTCATTGGCAACACAATGAGGGATTAACAGCATAATTAACCAAACAATGCTTTTTATTTTCATTTTATTCCCTTAGCTCTGCTGGTTTTTATCGCCATAGGCTGCATTGGTTTTTACTACGATTTTGTTAGCTTCCTTATATAGCTTATGTTCTAGCTTGTTATCTCACTTATTATACGCAGTATATTGGTTGTTCATTAACGATGAGCTAAACGACTAAGTTTGCTTTGTTTAACACTTGATACAGGTAACAGCTCCATTCTCAATTTTTGATAACGGTGATACAGGCAACTCAACTCAATGCCCCTTTCTTTTTTTATGTAAGCCGTTGGTGTGAGACCAATATGTTCTTTAAAATTTCGACAAAAATGTGATGGATTTGAAAAGCCAACTTCGAAGGAAACATTGGTAATTATAGCGTTCTCTTGAGTTAGTAAATATTCACTCTCTTCTAAACGTCGACATAAAATATACTGGCTGTAACCAATACCACAGAGGTCTTTAAACATATGACTAATGCGACTTGGGCTTAAATACAAACTGTTGGAAACTTGTAGTAATGACGGCGCATCAACATAATGTTTTTCAATTATTTCAAATAAGTTTTCTAAGGGATGATTGATTAGCTCTTCTGTTGGTGGAATAAAACGACTGGGTAAAAAAGATTGCTCAATACATTCAATGTTAGTTGTTTCACTTACTTCAAGTGAAAGCCCCTCAAGTGTCTTATTATTAAGCGGCAGCTTAAACACATCCTTGACCCTCAATTTAAGGGCGTGATGTAACATAGGAATAGAAATTTGATTACTGATGATATAGAGTGATTTTGGCGATGAATTTCGATAGATTTGTTCTAAATTGTAGCTATGCACCTCTGACGGATAGTCCATTACATAAGCTATAGCACCTAAAGAGCCATTAAGCTTGGTGATATCATCTAGCGATGGAATAATTTTTGTATTTATTTTGCTCGCTAAGCCATTATAAATTGTTTCAACGGCTTCTTGATTACTGCCGACAATACCAAAACATGTGTTTGATTGATGAATAACCATAACTTCCTTGTAATACTCGTAATACTCTTAATCATCAGGTTGTTAAACATTTATTCCTCGCACTTTAAAAAACACAAGAAAGTAACCGCTACACATATACTTTTATTTAAAAAAGCATAATAAACTCAACATATTTAGGTATATAACACCCATCTATAATCAACTTAAATATGAGGTAATGGCCTAATTAACCCCTTATTTTTCTAATGGGTTAAAGACAAGTGTAGTCTATGTTATTGACAATGCTAATAGTATGTTCGCATTATTGTGTTTTGTTATAATGTTCTGCATTAACGGGTAGTGGGCTTATTACCTGCTTTAGCGGTTGGTGTAAACCCTAAATTGACCTGATCGATTCACCTTTGTGTTAATTCGGCTAGCTTTTTACACGTTTTTGAACAAAATTAGTAGGATAACGGCCCAATACTATAGAAGATGGTTTATCATGGCTGTTGATGATAAATGTATTGTGGCTACATACATGCAATGCATACAACACATGCAATACATACAACACAATACAACACATAAAAAATTAACCGGTTGATTTATATGAACAACAAAGAACATAAGGTTACACCAGGTAACACCATCAATCAGCCAAGCATCCTTTGGCACGATTATGAGACTTGGGGTGTAGCGCCAAAATTTGATAAGCCATCACAGTTTGCGGCAATAAGAACCGATGTTGATCTCAATATTATTGGCGAGCCTGAAGTATTTTATTGCCAGCCGCCACAAGATTATTTACCGCAACCTGAAGCTTGTTTAGTTACCGGCATTACCCCACAAAAAGCGCAACGTGAAGGCTTGTCTGAGGCTGACTTTGCTGCTCGTATTCATGGCCTGTTTAGCCAACCCAACACCTGTGTTGCCGGTTATAACAACATTCGTTTTGATGACGAGGTTAGCCGCTATTTATTTTATCGCAACTTTTATGATCCCTATACTCGTGAATGGCAAAATGGTAATAGCCGTTGGGATATTATTGATTTGGTCAGGGCTTGTTATGCCTTGCGCCCTGAGGGTATTGAATGGCCAACCGTTGAGCGTGACGGTAAGCAAGTGGTTAGCTTTAGGCTTGAGCTATTAACCAAAGCCAATAACATTAGCCATGCAGCCGCACATGATGCCATGAGTGATGTGTACGCCACTATTGCCATGGCAAAATTGATTAAAGACAAACAGCCCAAACTTTATGATTTTATTTTTAACTTAAAAAACAAACGACAAGTGGCTGAGTTAATAGATGTGTATAATATGACGCCTATAGTGCATACCTCATCTAAAGTATCGTCAGAGCATGGCTGTACCAGTTGGTTTGCTCCTATTGGCTATCATCCGAGCAATAAAAATGCGGTTATTGCTGTTGACTTGGCCAAAGACCCCACGCCCCTATTTGAATTAACCAGTGAACAGATAAAAGCCCGTTTATATACCCGGTATGACGACTTAGCCCCTGATGAATTGCCTATACCGGTAAAACTTATTCATATTAATAAGTGCCCGGTTATCGCGCCAGCAAAAACATTAATACCTGAAAATGCCCAGCGCCTTAATATTCCCCGTGAGCTATGTTTAAAAAATTTAGCCTTGTTAAAAGCACATGATGATTTACGCGATAAACTCAGTGATGTTTTTGCCGTTGACTACGACAACTCAACCCCAGTAGATGCTGAGCAAGCACTGTACAGTGGCAGTTTTTTTTCTCATGGTGATAAAGCACAAATGGATATTTTACGCCAATTACCCCCTGAGCAACTTGGCAGCCACCCTTTTCAGTTTCAAGATGAGCGCCTAGCGGTGATGCTATTTCGTTACCGAGCCCGTAATTACCCCTACACGCTAACCGGTGAAGAACAACAAAAATGGCAAGAGTACTGTACTAATAAATTACAGTACGGTGAAAAAGGTTTATTGAGTATTGAAGAATTTATGCAAAAAATTGAAAACTTAGCCCATGAATATGAAAGTAATGAGAAGAAGATGAAGGTATTAAAGTCGTTGTATCAGTACGTTCAAGGTTAGGGATTAAGGGGTTAAAGGATAAGATTAAACCAAACATTTAAACATCCCTTAACCTAACATTCTTTTAAATTATTCGCTCATTTACCCTAATGTGGTTAAATTAACCGCCACCACTTACCCTAACAACTCATTCAAATAAGCTCGAAAGTCATCAGCCAATTCAGGATGACGCAAGCCATACTCAACATTAGCCTTCATATAGCCTAATTTAGAGCCACAGTCATGAGACTTACCTGTCATGTGAAAAGCTTCAACGGTTTCTTTTTTCATTAACATGGCAATAGCGTCGGTTAACTGAATTTCATCGCCGGCACCGGGTAGTGTAAGCGCTAATAAATCCCAAATTTTTTCAGATAACACATAGCGGCCAACAACAGCTAAGTTTGAAGGGGCACTTTCAATCGAGGGTTTTTCAACAATCGCCGTCATGGTTTCAGACTCGCCTGGCGTTAGCTCAACGCCGCCACAGTCAACCACACCATAACTGCTAACTTGCGCCATAGGAACAGGCTCTACCATTATTTGGCTGTAGCCACCTACTGCGGCATAACGCGATAACATTGCCGCTAAGTTTTCAGTTTTTAAATCAGCACTCATATCATCTAAAATAACATCAGGAAGTACAACCACAAAAGGCTCATTACCAATAATAGGTCTAGCCTTTAATACCGCATGGCCTAAGCCCTTAGCTTCACCTTGGCGAACATGTAAAATGGTAACATCTTTAGGGCAAATGGCTTGAATTTCATCCAGTAATTGTCGTTTAACTCGCTGCTCTAAGGTGGTTTCAAGCTCAAAAGATTTATCAAAATGGTTTTCAATAGCATTTTTTGATGAATGGGTCACCAAAACAATTTCTTTAATGCCGGCGGCAACACATTCATTCACTATGTATTGGATCATGGGTTTATCAACAATAGGCAGCATTTCTTTAGGAATAGCTTTAGTAGCAGGTAACATACGTGTACCTAAGCCAGCTACTGGTATTACGGCTTTTGTAATTTTGTTTAACATTTATTTCCTTTAAAGCTTTTGAATAATTTTATAGTAAAGACACTTTGAGCAATTGTTACAATCAAATCATTTTTTGTAAAATGTTCGGTACCAGTTAATAAACTCAGCAACACCTTGAGCAACAGTCACTTGTGATTTATAGCCTGCGGCAGCAAATAAATCATTAACTTCAGCGTAGGTTTGATAAACATCACCGGCTTGCATTTCACGAAAGTTTTTGGTTGCTTCAATGCCGAGTTCATCTTCAATGGCTTTTACAAAATCCATTAAATTAATGGGTGAGCCATGGCCTATATTATAAATAGAATATGGGGCAGAGCTAGAGGCGGCAGAGCCAGTTTCTACCTTCCACGAAGGGTTTCTAACCGGAACCACATCGGCAATACGTACTATGCCTTCAACAATGTCGTTTACATGGGTAAAGTCGCGCCACATATCGCCATTATTATTAATATCAATGGTATCGCCATCTAATATTTTCTTGGTGAAAATATAAGGCGCCATATCGGGACGGCCCCATGAACCATAAACAGTAAAAAACCTTAAGCCTGTTGTTGGCACATCATAAAGATGTGAGTAACTATGCGCCATCAATTCATTTGATTTTTTAGTTGCCGCATAAAGCGATACTGGGTGGTCAACCGAGTCACTGGTTGAAAATGGCGTTTTATTATTTAAACCATATACCGAGCTTGAAGTAGCATAAATGAGATGCTCAACCTTGTTATGTCGACAACCCTCAAGAATGGTTAAGTGACCAATTAAATTAGAATCAGCATACGCCATAGGATTCTCAATTGAATACCGAACACCTGCTTGCGCCGCTAGGTGAATAACACGATCAAACTTTTCATTGGTAAATAATGTAGATATCCCTTCACGTTCTGTAAGGTCAAGCTTTATAAAGCGAAAATTGCCGTTACTATTTTTAGCGCTGTTATCAGTAAATGGCTCTAATTCAGCCAAACGGGCTAGTTTAAGATTAACATCATAATAGTCATTTAAATTATCAATACCAACAACATCATGGCCTTGCTCACACAAACGTTTAGTTGTATGAAAGCCAATAAAACCGGCGGCACCGGTGACTAAATACTTCATAACATTCTCTTCATGTTTGAACAAAAATTAATGGCTAATGGCTAATGACTAATGGATAAAACCGCTACTACAAACTAGTCACTAACCACCAGTTACTGCAAACCAGTTATTAACAACTAGTCACTGCCAAAAAGGTCTCGGGTATACACTTTATCGGCAACGTCGGCTAATTCATCAGCCATGCGGTTGGATACAATAACATCCGATAATTCTTTAAAAGCTTCTAGATCGTTAAATACCTGCGAATGAAAAAATTCTTTTTCTTCTAACACCGGTTCATAAATAACCACTTCAATACCTTTGGCCTTTATTCGTTTCAAAATACCTTGAATAGATGAAGACCTAAAGTTGTCTGAGCCACTTTTCATGATCAAACGATACACTCCCACCACTTTCGGATGTTTGCTAATGATAGAGTCGGCAATAAAGTTTTTACGCGTGGTATTAGAGTCAACAATGGCACTGATCAAGTTATTGGGTACATATTGGTAATTAGCTAACAACTGCTTAGTGTCTTTAGGTAAACAATAGCCCCCATAACCGAATGAAGGGTTGTTATAGTGAGAACCAATACGAGGGTCTAACCCTACCCCTTCAATTATTTGCTTTGTATTTAAACCGTCAGTTTCGGCATAAGAATCTAATTCATTAAAATAAGAAACGCGCATGGCAAGGTAAGTGTTCGAAAAAAGTTTAACGGCCTCTGCTTCAGTGGAGTCGGTAAACAAAATATCAATATTTTGCTTTATCGCCCCTTGGGCTAGTAAATTAGCAAATATAGTTGCTCGCTCTGACTTTTCACCAACAATTATACGCGAGGGATGCAAGTTATCATAAAGCGCTTTACCTTCCCTTAAAAACTCAGGTGAAAATAGTATATTTTCACAACCCAGCTCTTCTTTAATACGTGCAGTATAACCGACAGGAACAGTAGACTTAATTACCATAATCGCTGCCGGATTAATTGCCATAACATCTTGAATTACCGCTTCAATGCTTTTAGTATTAAAGGTATTGGTTACTGAGTCGTAATCAGTGGGTGTGGCAATAACAACAAAATCAGCATTTTTGTAAGCAAACTCTTTATCTAAGGTTGCGGTAAAGTCGAGCACTTTATTTTGTAAAAAATCTTCAATTTCAACATCTGAAATAGGCGATTTCTTGTTTTTTAATAAATCAACTTTTTCTTTGATGATATCAACTGCAATCACTTGGTTATGCTGTGCTAACAACATTGAATTAGATAATCCAACGTAGCCAGTACCGGCTATGGCTATTTTCATATTTATACCTTTAATTTTTTCTAAAATACATTATCGATACAATATTAATACAATTTTATATTAAAAGTATACTGAGCCTATGCACCTTAAGAATACTAAAATCAACTATATTGCTGCTTTACCCAATCTTGATAAGAGCCATCCATTACCGACTGCCACCACTGTTCATTATTTAAATACCAAGTAACCGTTTTTGCAATACCTGTTGCAAACGACTCTTTCGGTTCATAACCTAGCTCATTATTGGTTTTAGTGGCATCAATTGCATAACGCCTGTCGTGACCGGGTCGGTCTTTAACATAAGTGATTAGCGATGCGGTATTTTGTTCTATTGCCGCTTTTGCTTTTGGAAAACGAGCAGCAAGCTCCGCATTATTAGTAAACTCTTGTTCTACTAACACTGAAATAGTTTTTACAATATCAATATTAGCCCATTCGTTATTACCGCCAATATTATAGTTTTCACCAATACGTCCATTTTGTAACACTAAATCGATACCATAGGCATGGTCTTCTACATACAACCAATCTCTAATTTGCTGGCCATCGCCATAAATAGGTAGGTCTTTATTATGCAGAACATTAGTGATAACCAAAGGAATAAGCTTTTCAGGAAAATGATACGGCCCATAATTATTAGAACAATTACTGGTAGTAACATTTAAACCATAAGTATGATGATAAGCACGAACTAAATGGTCACTTGCAGCTTTACTTGCAGAATATGGAGAATTAGGTGCATAGGCAGTGTCTTCAGTAAAAGCCGGGGCGGTTGCTGATAACGTGCCGTAAACTTCATCGGTAGAAACATGATGAAAACGATGGACTTCAAGTACATCGTCACCATCTAACCATACTTTTTTAGCCGCTTTTAATAGACTATAAGTTCCCATGATATTGGTTTCGATAAACGCATCTGGACCAGTAATAGAACGGTCAACATGAGACTCAGCAGCAAAGTGTACTAGGGTATCAATACTATGCTCTACAAGAAGTGATTCAACTAAAGCTTGATCACAAATATTGCCATGTACAAAAGTATAATTTAGATTAGTTTCAACAGGCACTAAGTTAGCCATGTTACCCGCATAGGTTAATGCATCAAGTACAATTACTTTATCTTCAGGGTACTTCTCAAGCCAATAGTGAACAAAATTGGCGCCAATAAAACCAGCTCCGCCAGTAACTAATAATGTTTTCATATCGTTAACTCTTTTAATTCTTTTTATTTAATGTAAGGTTTGAAATTATTGATTTTCGTGCTTTTGCAGTTCATGTATCATATTTTCTAATTGTTTGCGCCAATGTACTAATTGACAAGAGGGTAACGCATGAACAAAGCTACTTTTATCAAGCACACTGTAATGCGGTCGTTTTGCAGGTGTAGGATAATCGGCAGTTGTAATGGCATTGATCGGAATTTCTTTCTCTAGCATGCCAAGGTTCAACGCTATTTCTTGAATGGCCACAGCAAAATCATACCAGCTTGCCACACCGTTATCGGTGTAATGATGAATACCCGTTACGTTCTGCTTTGCCGCTGCAACACAAGCAACAGCTAAACCTTTAGCATAAGTAGGCGAGCCAATTTGGTCGCTAATGATACTTAACTCAGGTTTAGAGCTCATTAACTTCAGCATGGTTTTAACAAAGTTATTACCATGTGTTGAATAAACCCATGATGTTCTGAGCACGCACGACATTGACGGATAAACATCAAAAATCAGTTTTTCACCCGCCGCTTTACTTTCACCATAAACACCTAACGGGCTTATAGCATCATCAGGTAAATAAGGAGATCCTTTATCACCCTGAAAAACAAAATCTGTGGATACATGAATAAAAGGTATGGCAAGTTCTTTACAAACACTCGCTAAGTTACCCACATATTCACAATTGAGTTTGAAGGCATTTTCGTGATCGGACTCTGCAGTATCGACAGCCGTATAAGCAGAGGCATTAATAACAGCATCGGGTGCTAATAATTCAAGTTGCTCTGCTAATTTGACAGGAGAAGACAAATCAACATCGTCACGGCCTAAGCAGAAAACGGCTAACTCAGCATCTTGTAATTGTTGTATTTCCCATGCTAGTTGCCCTGAACGACCTATAACCGCTATTTTCATTTCACATCCACTTGGTAAAATTCATAGATTAAAGTTCACTAACAAAAGCTAACTTATTAATACTTACTTTTTAAATATTGCCTATTATAAAGTAGGTGCATGCTCAAAAGACAAACCCACTTCATCTTTAACCGATAAGTTAGGAATAACATCATCAACAAGCGGCCATTGAATAGCTAACGCTGGGTCGTTCCATAAAAGTGACACTTCATGCTCTGGTGCGTAGTAATCGGTACATTTGTAAACGAACTCTGCCGACTCACTCATCACATAAAAACCATGAGCAAAGCCTGCAGGCACCCATAATTGCTTTTTATTGTCACCCGACAAAACCACACCAAGGTGTTGCCCAAAAGTCGGAGAAGACTTACGCATATCAACAGCAACATCATATACTTCACCAGAAGTAACACGCACAAGTTTACCCTGTGTTTGCGTTAACTGATAATGTAAACCACGCAGAATACCGTGTGATGATTTACTATGGTTGTCTTGCACAAAAGTAACATCAGCAACATTGGCCTTAAACCAATCAATACGAAAGGTTTCTAAGAAAAAACCTCGTTCATCACCAAATACTTTTGGTTTAATAATTTTTACATCTGGGATATTTGTATCAATAACTTGCACTATAAACTTCCTTTAAACATCAGCCTGAAACTTTTTGAACCGTCACTCTGAATTCATTTCAGAATCTAGTAAAAAAACACAACCTAAAATACTCGCTCATCAATCAACTTCAACAAATATTCACCGTAACCACTCTTACGAAGCGGCTGAGCAATTTCACGTAAATTTTCAGCACTTAACCAACCATTACGAAAAGCGACTTCTTCAGGACAATTTACCTTAAGCCCTTGACGTTTATCAATAGTAGAAATGAACTGAGCAGCCGCTAACAAGTCATCATGAGTACCAGTATCTAACCAAGCAGTACCGCGGCCCATGATTTCAACTTTTAATTCACCAGCTTTGAGGTATTGATCGATAACATCAGTAATTTCTAATTCACCGCGCGCAGAAGGTTTAACATTCTTGGCAAATTCGACCACGCGTTCATCAAAAAAGTATAAACCAGGTATGGCATAATTAGATTTAGGTTCCACGGGTTTTTCTTCAATCGAAATCGCGGTACCAGCAGCATCAAATTCAACCACACCATACGAGCGAGGGTTTGATACATGATAGCCAAATACCGTACCACCTGATTGTTGAGCATTAGCATTTTGTAACGACTTAGATAAATCATGTCCGTAAAACATGTTATCACCAAGTACCAATGCAGCAGCACAGCCAGCCAAAAACTCCTCAGCTAATATAAACGCTTGTGCTAGACCATCTGGGCTAGGTTGTTCTTTGTAAGCAATAGAAACACCAAAGTTAGAACCATCACCTAGTAAGTTTTCAAAGCGATGGATTTCATCCGGAGTAGAAATAACCAATATATCTTGGATACCTGCTTGCATCAAAGTAGCAAGTGGATAATAAACCATAGGTTTGTCATAAATAGGCATTAATTGCTTACTAACTACTTTGGTCAATGGATACAGACGTGTTCCGCTACCGCCTGCTAAAATAATTCCTTTTCTCATGTAATTCTCTTTTATTTAAATAAACTAAAATACTGTTGTTTGACGATCTTCCATGTATAAAGGCGCTGCGCTATTTCTTTCATGGTATCGGCATTATTGAATGAGCCTTCTTGCTCAATTTGATGAACTAACTCCTCTGCATTACAGAAAAAGCGAGCATTATCTTCAGTCGAAGCTCGATTATAATTACAATCAAAAGCCAAAATATTTTTATTAAAGTGCATCATTTCAACTAACGAAGGGTTAGTTCCCCCTGCAGAATGACCATGCACATAAAAACTACATTTTTGGCGGAGTTCAAATAACTTATCAA
>JAWUYA010000050.1:0-114330 GCA_034111045.1 Colwellia sp.
TGATAGCGATGGTACGGGCAATAATGCCGATGCTGATATTGATGGTGATGGTGTAAATAATGGTTCAGATTCAGAATCATTAAATCCATTAGAGTGGCTTGATACCGATGGCGATGGCACCTCTGATAATACCGATACAGATGATGATGGTGATGGTGTTTTAGATAATGTAGATGCATTCCCTCTGGATGTAAATGAAACATTAGATACTGATGGTGATGGCATAGGCAATAATACCGACAGTGATGACGACGATGATGGTATTTTAGATAGTGTCGATGATTTTCCTCTTGATATGTTAGAAACAGCAGATACCGACAATGATGGTATTCCTAATGTTAAAGATACTGATGATGACGGTGATGGTGAGCCTGATGCCACCGATGCTTTTATTTTAGATGCAGCAGAACAATATGATACCGACGGTGATGGCGTTGGTAATAATGCGGACAGTGATGATGATAATGATGGTGTTCTTGATGATGTTGATGAATTTAGTTTAGACAGTAGTGAATACATCAATACTGATGCTGCTTTACCTAATCGTGATGGTATCGGTTATAATGCTGATGATGATGATGATGGTGATGGTGAGCCTGATGCCACCGATGCTTTTAGACTGGACCCTGCTGAGCAATTTGATACTGATGGCGACGGCATTGGAAATAATAACGATAGTGACGACGATAATGATGGTTACCCTGACATTAACGATGCTTTTACCCTCAATTTTCTAGAATGGTTTGATACTGACGAAGATGGTCTAGGAAACAATGCCGATATCGACGATGATGGTGATAGTTTTATCGACAGCAATGACGCCTTTCCCCTAGATAACTTAGAATGGCTTGATACCGACGGTGATGGTCTTGGTGATAACAACGATAATGATGATGATGGCGATGGTATCAGTGATAACCTTGATGGCTTGCCGTTAAATCCCAGTGAAGACACAGATACTGATGGTGATGGTATAGGCAATATATTAGATACAGATGATGATGGTGATGGGGTACTTGATCCCTTTGATTTATTTCCGCTAAATGCTACAGAATTCGCTGACAATGATGCTGACGGTGTTGGAGATAATAGTGACTCTGATGATGATAATGATAATGTTTTAGATAGTGATGATGCTTTTCCATTTGATCCCATTGAAACACTCGATACTGACAATGATGGTCAAGGCAATATTCTGGATAATGACGATGATGGTGATGGTGTTTTAGATCACATCGATCAATTACCGTTAAACTCAAACGAAACATTAGATACGGATGGCGATTTAACAGGAAATAATGCTGACTTAGATGATGACGCTGATGGGATGAGTGATGAATATGAAAATGCTTATGGTTTGAATCGACTAGACCCTAGCGATGGCTTGCTCGATACTGATGCTGATGGTGTTAATAATGCTCAAGAGGCGCTTGCAAATACCAACCCCCTTTTAGATGATTATCCCCCGGTAATAACTCCACCAGAGGCAATCAATGTTTATGCTGATCATACGTTTACCAAATTAGATTTTAATCAATTAGTAACACTTACTAACGTCAATGTTACTGATGGCCATGATGGCTTAAATTGCTGCAATTTAACCGCACTCGGTTTCGAGTCGGGCTCTAAAAATCTCACTTCAGGTTTATACCCCATTACTTGGCGAGCTGTTGATGATGCAGGTAATATTGCGGATCTTAATCAAGTTATTAACGTTTATCCCATGGTTAACTTTGCCCATTCGCAAGTGGTTGCTGAAGGCTCCATTGCCAGAGTTAAAGTTGTTTTATCCGGTCTTGCACCACAATATCCTTTGGAATTACCATTAACGATTAGCGGTACGATTGATGAAGCGGATTATCTGCTAGATGACACCAAAATTATTATTGAATCGGGAATGCTAGGCTATATTGATGTGGAGTTAATTGAAGATTTATACCTTGAAGGTGATGAAGAGTTGATTATTGAATTTAAACAAGGTGTTAATGGAGGGGTTAATGCAAGCCATACGATCATTATTACCGAAAATAACGTTGCACCAACGGCTGAAATTACTATTGTACAACAAGGAATTTCTGTTTCATCAATTGCAAAAAATGAGGGTGAAGTAGCCGTAAATTTAGTCATTGCTGATTCAAACCCCTTCGATACTCATGTAATTGAGTGGCAAATTCCTGACTATTTAAGCGTTGAGATCAGTGCTAACCAACAAAGCTTGTTTTTACAACCATCAACAATAGTATTGCCAGATGAGAACCATAACTTAATAACCTTGTCTGTTACTATTACAGATGACGGTAGTGATACGGTCAATAATAATTTAACACAAACGAAATTTATTTCAATTCCCCTTATGGCTAATCAACCCAGGTTAACAACTTCTGATACCGATAGAGACGGACTATTAGACAATGTCGAAGGCTATTTAGATGATGACCTTGATGGTTTACCTGCGTTTATGGACAATTCAACTATCCCTTATTTACAGCCATTACATGTTAATGCAGCCTTAGAGAAATTAATGGAAACAGAACCTGGCCTGCATTTAACTTTAGGGAAATACGCCCGTTTACAATTTTCTGATGGTGTACAGCTTTCGGAACAAGAGTTGATGGACACTTTGTTAATAGGTAGTGATTCTTTAGTGCATCAAAATGAATATTTTGATTTTGAAATTAATAATATTTATCCCTTTGGCCGTTCAGTTCAAGTGGTGATCCCGTTACAAAATCCAGTGCCTAAATATGCTATTTACCGTAAACACACTATTAATAATGGATGGCAAGATTTTGTCGTCAATGCAGAAAATGCGTTATCAACTACCGATGACGTTAATGGTGTTTGTCCTCCACCTCATAGTGAGTTATATACAGAAGGATTAAATGAAGGTGACTTATGTCTTCGTTTGTTAATACAAGATGGTGGAATTAATGATGCTGACGGTATTGCAAATGGCAGTATTGATGATCCCGGCGGAATTGCAGTATTTTCGGAGGAAGTTATTGCAAAGCAAACAGACCCTGAAGCCTCAAGCAGCGGTGGTGGTATCTCTTGGTTCTTACTATTATTTATGGGGCTATGCCTAAGACTAAAACTTATAAAACTCACTGGTAATTAATTTATTTATTCATTTATATTAACTACTTAAATGACGGAGGACTGATATTAAGCCGAGCTATTGTAAATTTTATTCATAGTAAAACCATTTATATTGATTAGGTATTTAAATGATCAAGCTTTGTTAAGTTAGAGGGTCTTGATCATAAAATATTTACAGCCCGTTAATGGGTAGTTCTTTTGAGTCCAAGTAATTTCATAACCATGTTTTTTATAAAATGGCATTGCTTGAAAATTTAAAGTATCAAGTAAGCATTGATTACAACCACGATCTTTAGACGACTGTTCAATTTTATTAAGTAATTTACTGCCATAGTTTTGTCCTCGTAGATCTTCACTCACCCATAAAACACTTAGATGCAGCCAATTACCAAATGTTTGTCCTGAAGCTCCAGCGACTAGTTCACCCTGACTATTTTTAACTGTTACTGCGATAGGGTGGCGATTATTTATTTCTCTATTTTGTCGGTTAAATTCAACAATTTTATTATCTAGTAAATCAACCAATTTTTGTGGCGGATTTTCAATTAAATCAATGTTCATTATCACCTCTTATAAAATGGGCTTGCTGGTCGGTAATTATCGTATTTATCGAGTCTTTTAATTCGTTTATAATCATCAACTCATTTAACTTTTTAGCTATTTTAGACATTTTCATTAAAAAATATTGCTCAGCTTCAGCTGAGTGATTTATTGATAAAGGGTTAATAAATCCGTGTTGATAGCGTGTTTTGAAACAACTGATATTGTCTATTTTTGATAATGCCTTTATTGTTTGATTAATATCAAAATGTGGTTCTGTTTTTGGGAAAATCATTGTCACTGGGCAGCATGGGATTACATTAAGTTGATTTCTTATTTGACTTGGGTAAAAGCCGATAACATGAGTTAAAGCGTTAAGGTTGTGCTCTGCACTTTTCCAAGCAGCAGAGGCTCCAGCACTAAAGCCGAGGACAAATATATCATCATCTATCAGGTTTTGAACCTTTTTTACTTCATCAGTATATTGTTGGTGACCAGTCTCAACGATAAATGTTTGATAAGCCTCTCGCTCATCAATAAAGCTTTTTTTGACGCCCTTGTAGGGATCTACTATGGTGACAATAATATTTTTATGTTGATTAAAGGTATGCGCTAATTTTTGAATAGCTAGCGTTAGGCCAAATATGTCGGTGACTATAATTACATGCATCTGAAATGTTATTTTTACTATTAATATGTGATGGATTATCACTGACTATCTTGTGTAAGTGAAATACTTTATTGATGGGTATTTAAACTCTCGACTTCAATCAAAGCTACTTTCATTTATGCGGTTTCTATCTTAATGCCCCAAGGTTAACTCTGACATTAATTCAGATACAATTATACTTTACTGATAAACCATAATGCATAAAAACCTTAACCTATTTAAAGTTAAAGTTTTTATTGTTTATTGTGCAGAATTATTTGGTGACCTCATTGTCAGAGCCTCTAACGAGGACCATATGATTTTCTGCGTAAATCTACATAGAAAGCATCTTATATTTTGTAATCGACCACTGCATATCCCAAGGCTTCGAGTTTAGGTTTTAATGTTTTAGCATCACCAACAACAACTATTACCATTTCAGTTAAGTTTAAATGTTTTTTTGCTAACGCATTAATTTCATCTGCACTAATGGTTTTAACTATCTCAGCGCGTTCTTTAACAAAACTGGGGGTTAAATTATGTTCTAAAATTTGTGCCAGAAATTCTAATTTTGCACGTGGAGTTTCATACTTCAGTGCATCTTTTTGGTTAATAGAATTACGCATAAAACTTAATTCTTCAGGTGTAATACCTTTTTCACGATAGCCATTTATTTCATTAATAAATTCAATAATGGACTTGTCAGTGGCGTTAGCACGAACTTCTGCAGAAGCGGTATAAAAGCCAGAAAACTTATCGGCACTAAAACCTGAACGAGCACCATAGGTATAACCCTTGTCTTCACGAAGGTTTAAGTTAATGCGACTATTAAAAGCACCACCTAATGGGAAATTCATCAGATACGATTTGTAGTATTCACCGGTAATGTCTTGAGTAATTGAGCGTTTACCAATGCGAATAGCTGATTGCGCAGCATCATCTTTATTAACTAAATAAATTATCCCTGCTTTTGTCTGAGGTTTTTCTAATGTAAGTAATAAGTCTTCGCCTTTACCTTGCCACAATGAAAATAGCTGAAGTGTTTTAACTAATGCTTTTTCTTTTAGATCAGAAACCATTATTAATTGACTATTAAAGGGTTTAAGGTGTTGTTGATAAAACGCTTTAACATCAGTTAAATTTATATTATTTATACTCTGCTCTGACCCTTGGTTTGATGTCGCGGCAATGTTATCGGCTTGAAGTAATTGACGATAAGCTGTTGATGCTAAGTAAGCTGCATCCTTCTTATTATTAATCACTCCTTGAATTGCATTACTTTTGTTACGAGCAAATTCTGATTCAATAAAAGCTGGCATCATTAATTTTTCATTAACCAATACCATAGTTGCATCAAGGTTTTTGGTTAATGTACTGACATTAACATTTAAATATTGAGTATCTGCATAAATAGAAACTGAACTCCCTAGCTTTTGCAACTCATTACTCATATCTTCTGCAGAACGCTGCGTGGTAGATTCATTAAGAACACTCGCCAGTAATGAAACAATACCGGCTTTCTCTTTATCAGAATAGTAATGACCTGCGGGTATTTTTAAAAGCAATGAAGTGGTTGGTGTTTCAATACTTTGTGTACCGAGAACCTTCATACCATTGGCCAAAGTTTTCTGCCACATCTTTGGTACAGCTACGGCTTTATTTGCCACTGATATTGGCATGTTACTGCGGTCAAAAGTGTCTTTAGCTTTGCGCATTACCAAGCTGTCTGCTGAAGTACTTGATGCCACTCCTTGACTACGGAGTGCAGGCGTAAAGTTATTTTGCGCAGCAATTAATTCAAGCTTGCCTTTAGGGACAATACTCATGATCACCCCATGTTGATCTTTAATGTATTTTTTAAATACACGCATGACGTCAGCTTTTGTGACACTAGCGTAGCGAGCGATATCTTGCTCAATGTAATTAGGATCACTTTTAAAGGTTTGATTAGCGGCAAGTGTACTCACTTTACCTGAAACACTTTGTAAACCAAAAATAAAGCTAGCTTCCATACTTGCTTTCACTTTTGCTAAATCATCATCTTGAACGCCACGTTGTTCAAATTCAACTAAACTGTCACGAATGATTTTTTCAATATCGGCTAACGTTTTACCTGAAGCAGGGTGCGGTAAAGCTAGTAAGTTAAAGGTACAAGCTAACTCTGCACAGGGATGGCTGACGGATGCTTGAACGGCTAATTGATTTTTTACTAAGTTTTTATACAGAAGTGAAGTTTTTCCGCCGCCTAAAATACTTGATAAAACATCCAGTGGGGCTTCATCTTCATGACGTACCGCAACTGTTGGATAAGACATATAAACTAAAGGTAAATGAACATTGTCTTCCATTGATATATAGCGGTCTTCATTTATAGTAAAGGTCGGTTTTTCTGGCATATCAATTTCAGGACCACGAGGGATTGAACCAAAGTATTGCTCAACTAAGGTTAACGTTGCGGTAACGTCAATGTCGCCGCCAATAGTTAATGTCGCATTATTTGGACCATACCACTTTAAGAAAAAGGCTTTTAAGTCATTCACATTCACACGATTTAAGTCGTCCATAAAACCAATAACGGGCCATGAGTAAGGGTGTCCAGCCGGGTATAATGCTTCAGAAACACGTTCATTTAAACGGCCGTACGGACGATTATCAACCCGCTGTCCACGTTCATTTTTGACTGTTTCTCGCTGTACTTCAAATTTTTCTTGCGTTACCGCATCAACCAAGAAGCCCAAGCGGTCAGCTTCTAGCCACAATATTTTTTCTAATTGGTTAACTGGTACCGTTTGAAAGTAGTTTGTGCGATCATTATTTGTTGTACCATTCATGGTACCACCAGCTTCTGTTACTAGTTTAAAATGCTGCTCATCAGCAACATTTTCAGAGCCTTGAAACATCATATGTTCAAAAAAATGTGCAAAACCTGACTTACCTAATTCTTCACGTCCTGAACCAACATGGTAAGTCATATCAACATGTACTAATGGATCGGAAGCATCTTGATGAAGAATAACGGTTAAACCGTTACTTAACGTATATTTTTGATAAGGAATTACTGTCTTACCTGCTTGAGCCTTTATTTGTTCAACAAAATTAACACCAGCTGGCAATTCAGTTTTAGCGATAGTGGTTGTTGGCGGGATTTGTTCACATGCGGTTAAACAAGTTATTAGCAGTGCAATGCTCATTTTTTTCAAGGTATGCTCCTCAGGGGAATGATTAATTGGTTGTTATCGTCACCACGTTAACCAACAAGTATTTAGGTGTATACTATTATTTAGCTAACGTTTATGTCAATGATATTTTATTACCGTAATATAGAGTAAACTTTTGATTAAAAAAGGAAAAAAGCTAATATTTTAGCTTTGAGTATTAAACAGTGCTTAAATGACTCTTCCTCTTTGTTATTGTTATGAGAAATAAGTGTTATGTGGCTCCAAACGTTAATACTACAAAGGCATTCATAGGCGTTAGGTGAAAGCTACCATGTTCTTTTCTGTAAGTGTTTGTTGGTAACCTGACCCGACTAATTATTTTGTTTAACTGCCGCGTGTTTTTTATCTATTATTCGTCCCAAACGATAACTATCAACTATTCCTACTAGCCAAATAAGGATAAGTGCGGTGACGGCGAAATTAATTTGTTTAATATCTCCTGAAAATGTCTGGCTTTTTAATACTTCAGAAATTGCTCCTACGTCTAAGGCTATTTCACCTGATTGAATTTTTGGGGCTATAATTTTAGCCTTTTCCATTAGTTTGCTAAAGGTAATATAAAGACAAACTAGTGCACTAATAAAGATAACTGTACTCGTTTTATATTTTTTTAAACTGTAATGACCCACACCAGGGAAAATTAGCGCTGATAACAATGAGGCCTTTATAGAACTTTTCATACCCTTCTCCTTTATTTAACCTTGTTCTTGGGTGATAAAACTAATCTAAATAATTTTCAAATACCGATGCCCACTCATCATAATGGTTAGCTGCATGTTTTTTCAAAAAAGGAAATAACCACAGTGCTGCAGGTGAGGCAAGATTAAACTCCGCATCAAGAGGGTATTCGACTTTTGGAAATTCCATCGCATGTTCAATAGCTTTAGCCGATATTAAGTATTGACCGATAGAGTCAGCTACTAGCGAGAAATCCCATCCA
Source organism: Colwellia sp. (assembly GCA_034111045.1). Taxonomy (GTDB): domain Bacteria; phylum Pseudomonadota; class Gammaproteobacteria; order Enterobacterales; family Alteromonadaceae; genus JALJPB01. The sequence continues at coordinate 8,447 of JAWUYA010000050.1, forward strand.
TCATTGGTTTGCATAGCGCTGTAAACTGGCGATAACTTGATATTATTAGTTAAGTTATCATCTAGATTGACAATAACTGGTTCACCGCCTTCACTGGCAATTAAAAACCAATTATCTTGCCAGCCTTTAATAACCTTTTGATTGATTGAGTCAAAGTTATAACCTTCCATTTGCCATGAAAGTTGTTCAATTGATAAAAGCTCAATAGGGTGGCCTACACCACTTATTGTAGTGCTAGTTGCTGGACAAACTTGCTCAATATAATTTTTTAACTCTTGTGGTAAGTTCAACTCTTTTTGCTGTTCTAATGTTTGACGTTTGGCAATATGAAAGTTTGTTGTTAATACCAATGGAGAAAGACTAAAGCTCGATATCAAATTAACTGATTGAATACAATTCATGTAAGGCTCGATAGAAAATAAGGATGGTGATTAATATTTTGGCATACTAGTATAAATGGTTACACTAGTATCAGTAAAAAAGCTTTTATTATTAGTTTAATTTACTAATTACCAATTCAATTAATAAATTAAGTTTAGTAACGCCATAAAAAGGATTATGTATGAATAAAATAATTGTTATAACGGGGGCTAACCGCGGTATTGGTTTGGCAATGGCGAAACACTTCAAGCAACAAGGAGATAGGGTTTATGCTTTGTGTCGACAATCATCTGTTGAGCTTAAACACTTATAGGTGAGTGTGGTTGAAGGCGTAGATGTTGCAACGGATGGCGGGATTAATAATATGGTGAAAGCACTTTCTGGTGTTTCAGTTGATGTTTTAGTTTGTAATGCAGGTATATTACGTGATGAGAATTTGGAGGATTTTAATGGTGACTCTATTCGCGAACAATTTGAAGTTAATGCCTTAGCTCCATTACGTGTTGTTCATGCGTTACAAAATCACTTAGTTAGAGGGGCTAAAGTGGCGATGATAACCTCTAGAATGGGCTCCATTGCTGATAATGATTCTGGAGGGAGATATGGGTACAGAATGTCAAAAGCCGCCCTAAATGCAGCAGCAGTATCATTAAGTAAAGATTTATTAAGTCAAAAAATTAGTGTTGGCATATATCATCCTGGCTATGTACAAACCGATATGGTTAACCATGGGGGAGATATTAGTGCAGATATTGCAGCAGGGCGACTGTTGGGGCTAATTAACGAGTTAAACCTAGGTCATTCTGGTGTCTTTAAGCATTCAAATGGTCAAGTTCTCCCTTGGTAAATGAGTTAATACGTTTTGACAATCAAGTTAGACACTCAGTTAGAGTTATAGTTAAAAATGAAAGCGTCGGTTAACCTCTTGATCCACTCTGTGAATACTAACTTATAATAACCTTTGCTGGGTGTTATCAAAATGACTAGCGAGGATGTAAGTGGTTATTGGCGTTAAAAAAAACTGAAATACTTTCAGTTTGGTCAGATTATTTACGGTATCAGTTTTTACTTTAACATGTGAATTTTGTTAGCGTTAATGAACGCGATAAGCAGGGAGTTCAACGCGATCTAACTTTAACGCTTTTAAACTCACTTGGCCTTGGTAACAAGAGTCACCGTCACCACTAAATTCAAAATCATAAAGACTGAAGAGGTAAAAACCTTCTTTTTTAGTAAATTTAAAACGGCTAGACCGTCGAGCAATCGCGATAAATTGTAGTTCTTCATTCTGGCAATACTGTTGACAGTGCTTGAGTGCCGCTTCAGATACTTTTCTGATGTAAACGAAGTACCAGCATATTAAACATAAACCAAGTAAATAATAAATATTTTCCATTGTTATCTGTCTTACTCTCTAATTATTTGTGGTAAATAATGAACCAATGGCTTGAACGAGTTCATTACTACGGTTCGGCGCTCTCATACATTGAAATATATTGGGCCTTATGACAGGAATAGCAACCAAGTCTTTAAATATTGCCGTAAAAAGGGGCTGATTTTTTGTTTGAACTAAACACTCTAAATAACGCATTAGTAACTCAGGTGTTTGCCATAATATCCAGCAGCGACCTGCAAGAGTAATTAATACTGCCGTTGATAAATCGTTGCTTTTTAATAATTGATCAGCAAAAGTCATGACATGAGGGTGATGGCAACTCGAAGAGAGTGCTCTGAGTAAATACTGCTGAATTTCAATACAATTGTCTTTATTTTCTGACTCAAAATACTTATTGATAATACTATCAATAAGTTCAACACAGAGTTTTTCATTTTCTAAGGCACTGCATAATGGCAACAAAACTTCAGTGGCTAAATTTGGTAGAGCCTGAATTAGTAACGGGGTATTTTCAGCTTCATTTATTCTTGCCGCAAAGTCGCTAATACCCTGTACACCAATACCATGCCAATTCTCCCAACCTAACACACCAGAAATATATTGTTTACATAGCCGAAAGTATTGACTATGAGGTTGTTTCACATCAAGTTTTATTTTGCTATTTAACGCTGCAAGTTTGTATTGAGTGGGGGTGAAATGATAGGGGTTATTTTTCAATAACTCCTCTTGTTTATCGTTAGGATCAATCGTTAGATCAGATCCCAATGCCTCAACAATGATGGCAACAAAATGATCTCTTGCTCCTTGATTCAATAAACCACGTTCATCAACAGGTATTTTTACAAACCATAAAAACAGCTGTGACGGCTGTTTTTGCCAAAATGAAATAGCTATAAAGGCATGGCCCTGAGACGGATAAGGGTAGGGTAGTTGATTTAATTCTATTTTATTAAATTGCTCTTTGGATATTTTATCGACTCTACGCCCTAAATCGTAAATCCGGTATTGGCTGTTTGATAAGGCGAGTAATTCACTGATAGTAGCGATATTCGTATGAGAGCTTGGGATTTGAGACATATATAATTGAATTTAATAATAACTGAATATTGTATCGAAGCCACATTATAGAGATAATTATTGATTTACACCAAGGTAAATATTGATCAAATCAAGTGAACAAAGCCAGTTGAGTTAAATAGATGAGCAATAACATGACAACAGAACATTTAAGTGGTTTAAAAGAAGTTGAAAAAGAATATGAACGGAACCGGCCACAGTTAACCATTTTATATCAAGATAACTATTTAGTTGCGATAGATAAACCAGCAGGGCTTTTTGTTCATCGAAGCTTTATGGATAAAGATGAAGTTTATTTTGCCCTGCAACTTGTACGAGATTTAGTTGGTCAATATGTTTATCCTGTACATCGTTTAGATAGACCTACATCGGGGGTTTTATTGTTTGCTTTAACCAAAGAGGTGGCACAAAAAATGGGGGCAGCTTTCAGCCACAACGAAGGTAATAGAAACATTGAAAAGACTTATTATGCGTTAACTCGTGGTCACTTGTTTGGTGAAAGTTTGATTGATTACGCTCTTAAAGAAAAGCTTGATAAGTTGGGGGATAAAAATGTAAGTCGAGACAAACTGCCTCAAGAAGCACGAACGCATTATCAATCAATAAAAACAGCAACTTTGCCAATAGCCATCGGACAATATGACAGTGTTCGCTATTCGCTGATTAAGTTATCACCTCAAACAGGACGACGGCATCAAATTCGTCGTCATCTGGCTCATTTGCGTCATCCTATCATTGGTGATATTAATTATGGTGACAACCTACAAAATCCTTTTTTTATTAAGCATTTTGGCTTTAAACGGTTAATGTTAATTGCCAAAGAATTGTCGTTTATTCATCCTATAACCAATAAAAAAATCACTATTGCGGCCCCTTTTGACGAACATTGGCAGCAAGTCTTCACCTTGTTATCTTGGAAGTAAATAATTACAGCGAGCCACTTATGGTCACTGCATTAATATCATTAGCAATCAATGTGGAATACTGATCTGTTTTATCACTTGATTGGTTTTCAAGTAATTTATCACCTCGAATAGAGACAAAGTTTACAAAAGCGGTTGTTTTATTTTGTGTTTGACTTTGTTTAGAAAAAGCTAACATCATCGCTTGATCAGCCGTCATTGGTCTATTTAATAATGAGGCCATTAAATGATAATCCGATGCAAATGATTTTTTAATGGTATTTTCATTAGCAGAGTTGAATTCCACTCGTTCAAAGTTCGATGCGTGATATTTATTAGCAGAATTACTGCAAGAAAATAATGTGAATGTGACTAATATCAAGCCAATAATTTTTAATAATTTCATAGGTTAGCTACAACATTTATTGTTTACTTAAACTATGAGTCGCAAGTGTTGTGCCAAAGAGTTTTTTGACTATTTATATTCAGTGAAGGATTTTATCAAATGACACCTAGATCATTGAAAAAAACAAGGATATATTTTTAAAACTAAATTATTAATCTGGTAAGTTGCTAGAGATGTTTAAGGTGGAATGCTGAGTGTCAAAAATTTAACTATGGGATTTAAACATAATTAAAAAGCACTTAGGAGATAATCTAAGTGCTTGATAAGCTGTGTGTGAGTGAAGACGCTTTAACGTTTAATCTTCAGATATTGAGCGAAGTAGGGCGTTTATGCCTACTTTAGCACGGGTCTTAGCATCTACTTTTTTAACTATAATAGCCGCATATAAACTGTAAGTGCCACATTTCGATGGTAAGTTACCAGGTACAACAACAGAGCCTGCGGGAACACGGCCATAATGAACTTCACCGGTTTCTCTGTCAAAAATTCGCGTACTTTGACCAATATAAACGCCCATTGAAATAACGGCTCCTTCTTCAATTATGACCCCTTCAACAATTTCTGAGCGAGCGCCAATAAAGCAGTTATCTTCAATAATTGTTGGTCCAGCTTGTAATGGCTCTAGTACCCCACCAATACCAACACCTCCTGATAAATGTACATTTTTACCTATCTGAGCACATGAGCCAACAGTTGCCCAACCATCAATCATACAGCCTTCATCAACAAAAGCACCGATATTGACAAAGCTAGGCATAACGACAACATTTTTACCTATAAAGCTGCCCGTACGTACAGATGCTCCAGGTACTACTCGCACACCATCTGCTTCAAACATTTCTTGAGTGTAACCTTTGTATTTCATTGGAACTTTATCAAAAAAAGTACTTTCAGCGCCATCGATAACTTCGTTGTCCCAAATCCGAAAAGATAATAAAACTGCTTTTTTTAGCCATTGGTGTACAACCCATTCACCTGCGATTTTTTCAGCAACACGGGCCGAGCCATCATTTAATGCGGCTAGTGCATCTAAAACCGCTTTTTTTATTTCACTTGATACTGTTGCTGGGGTGATATCATTGCGCTGTTCAAAAGCGTTTTCTATTATCGTTTGTAATGTGCTCATTTGTTATCCTTATAATGCTCAATTTAATAGTGTAAATATGTTAAGAAAGCTCTTCACACAATGTATTGGTTAGGTCTATCTGTTCTTGTGCGGTTAATGCTTGATTATTACTATTTGAAATGGTGAAAACATCTTCTATTTTGTCACCAAAAGTGGTGATTTTGGCTGAATGTATATTAATATGATTATCTCTAAATATCCGAGAAATCATGGCTAATAACCCTGGGCGATCAGTTGACACTATTTCTAATAACAAACCACGTTTATCATTGGTTTTAATAAAGCTCACTCGAGTTGGCGTCTTAAAATGTTTAAGTCTTTTTGAAATTGGTTGGGTTGTTATATTCGTTAATGTTTTTTCTGTTAAGGTTTTTGATATTGAATCAGCAATTTCAGCTGTACGTTTTTGATCTTTAATTGCTCTACCTCTTTGGTCTAAAACTACAAATGTATTTAAGGTATAACCCGACTTGCTGGTAATGATTTTAGCATCGTGAATGGATAGTTTTTTTGTCGCTAATAAAGCGACGGTTGCTGCAAAAATACTATTGTGATCTTTGGTGTATATAAATACCTGAGTGCCGCCGCGATAAGGAATAGGACTGATTAACACTAAAGGACTCTGACTTTCATGAGTTAAAATGTTTTGGCTATGCCATGAAATTTGTTCTGGTGTATAACGCAAAAAATAATCAGCCTTAAAATCATGCCATAAAGCACTTATTTCTGATTTTTCAATACCGAGTACAGTTAATAACTCCGTAGCCAAGCGTTGATTCTCACGAATTTTTGAGCGTAAATCGACCGGTTTTTCTAACCCCCTTCTAAATGCTCGTTTCGTATTATAATATAATTCTTCTAATAAGTTAGCTTTCCAACTATTCCATAAACTTTCATTTGTCGCTCTCATATCAGCAACAGTTAAGCAATATAAAAAGTCGAGGTGGGCTTCATCACGAACAATTCCACCAAATTTTTGAATAACCGTTTCATCTGAAATATCTCGACGTTGAGCGGTAACCGACATTAATAAATGATGTTTCACTAACCATGAAATCATCCTTCCATCATGATCATTTAATTGGTGAGTTTTACTAAAAGCGAGTGCATCAATAGCACCAAGTTCGGCATGGTCCCCACCTCGTCCTTTAGCAATATCATGAAAGACACCAGCAAGAAAAAGAACCTCGGGCTTACGATTTCGTTGTACTATTTTAGAACATAACGGAAATTGATGGTTATGCTCGGTTTGACTAAAACGATAAAGGTTTTTAATTAAGCGATAGCTATGTTCATCAACAGAATATGCATGAAACAAATCAAACTGCATTTGGCCAACTATATTTCGCCATTCTGGTAAATAGGCACTTAAAATACTGTGGCGGTGCATTAAGGTGAAAGCTAACCCCAAACCTCTTGGATGACGAATAATTTCGATAAAGAGTCGCCGGCTTTCGGCGTAATCACACAAACCTGAAATTAAGCGCCTGCGAGCGTTTCTCAATAATCTAAGTGTCTGAGAATGAATGCCCTTTATTTCATTATGTTGAGCAATCAGTAAAAATATTTTCATGATCTTAATAGGGTTCAGAAAAACACGGGTATTGTCACTTTGGATTAGTCCGTTTGAATAATAAAAATCTCGGTCTATTATGGTTGTCTTTATACTATCGTCTTGCCTTAAAATAGCTTGCTCGAAATGCTGTAATAACATGGTATTTAATTCGGCAACACGACCAATAATACGAAAAAAGCGTTTCATCATTCTTTCTACAGCCGCTTTCCCTTGGTCACCAAAGCCCATTAATGTAGCAACATCAGCCTGATAATCAAACAGTAATCGGTTTTCACTGCGTCCGGCCACAAAATGCAGAGCGAAACGCATACGCCATAGATAGTTTTGACATTCTAATAATTCAAAAAATTCATTACGAGTTAAATAGTCATGTTCAACTAAATCCTCAAGAGAGTTTGCAGTAAAATGACGTTTGGCTACCCAACCTATAGTTTGAATGTCTCGAAGTCCACCAGGGTTTGCCTTTAAATTTGGTTCAAGGGTATAGGCGGCACCATGATATTGTTGATGGCGTTTCTCTTGTTCTTCACGTTTGGCAATAAAGAATTTTTTGGATGTCCAAAATATATCATCGCTCAGTAATGTTTGAAGTTGCTGGGCAAGTAATACATTGCCACATACAAGTCTCATTTCCATTAAATTAGTAGCAACAGTAACATCTTTAACTACTTGTTTTATGCATTCAGGTACACTTCTCACGCTATGACCAATATTAAGCCTAATGTCCCAAAGTTGTGTAATAAAAGCTGATATTTTTTCTTCAAGGACATTATCGATTTTATCTTGGGTGAGTAATAATAAGTCAACATCGGAGTGAGGGTGTAATTCTCCTCGTCCATAACCACCAACAGCAATAAGACTAATTTGATATTCATCTAGTTGATGTTGACACCATAGTTTTCTTAATACTTGATCAACAAACTCTGCTCGCGCAGCAATTAAATCACCTGTTTCTTCAAAAGAAAATTGTGCCTGTAACCATAAGTTAAACGATTGGCTTAATTCACATAATTCAAAGCTGGTAAGTGCTTCTGTTGCTAGTGAAAGTGTTTCGATAAAAATTTCAGGTAAAATAGAATGCAGTTGCACGTTGATTTCTCTTTTTTTATAACAAGGAAATAATTTGATTTTCAATTATTTAGTTGTTGTTTCTCATAAGCCTAATTGTTTAATATACGAGGCAAAGACTCTTCTTTTCTTAACGTTAATATCTCACAGCCTGTTTTTGTCACTACAATAGTATGCTCCCATTGTGCTGATTTTTTACCGTCTATGGTAGTGACAGTCCAGTTGTCAACTTCATCAGTCACTGTCTGGGCACGACCTAAATTAATCATAGGCTCAATGGTAAAACACATACCTTCAAGCATTTTCTCTTTATCATTATTTTTATAATGAACAATTTGAGGTTCTTCATGAAATTCTAAGCCAATACCATGACCACAATATTCTTTAACAATGGAGTAACGGCCTGATTTTTTTATGAATTTTTGGATAGCAGCACCAATCTCGCCAAAAGCAATACCGGGTTTCACTTTTTTCAAACCAACATAAAGTGCTTCTTGAGTCACTCGGCATAAACGCTTGTCTTCTGGAGAGCCTTCACCAATGATAAACATTTTACTGGTGTCACCATGGTATTTATCTTTAATCACTGTAATGTCTAGATTGACAATATCACCATCTTTGAGCGCTATATTATTAGGAATACCATGACAAACAACCTGGTTAACCGAGGTACAAATAGATTTTGGAAAATTATGGTAGTTTAATGGTGCTGATATGGCTTGTTGAACCTTTTCAGTAAAATCAGCACAAAGAGTATTTAATTGGTTAGTGGTTATACCAGCTTTTACATGAGGAGTAATCATTTCTAATACGTCTGCGGCAAGTTGCCCAGCAATACGCATTTTTTCTATCTCTTCCTGACTTTTGATTTTTATAGCCATTTAACCCTCAATTATTAATGTTTTGTCACTTAAAATGTGTGACATTTTACTTGCTCAATTTATTGTTTTTTTATTTTAACTTAACTCAATGATATTTTAAATATTATTTATTGATCTCTAAATTAATAGCCTCTATTACAGATTCTGGCTGTGTTAAATATAAATTATGATTAAGCAAAATAAGTTGATTTTCAACCGCTAATAATAAAGCAGGAATAGCTGTAGTATTTATCAATTCTTGAAATTCAAACACATGATGCACAATACTTTCAGCATCTTTAGTTAATTTGTTGTTGTTAAATACTTTACTCGGAGGTGATATTTTATATTCATTTATAATATCAGCAAAATCAGATTCAGTTGTTAACGCTAATCCTTGTTCAAAATGTTGTTTTTGAATGGCGTTAATTAAAGGTAATACCAGTTGAGGCGATTTTGATTGGGTCCATGCAAGTAAATTAGCGCTAAGGGTTGAGTCTTTTTCTTGTGATAACTCGTCTATATAGTTAGATGAAAAGCGTATGTTTGAATCGTTAATTATAGCGTCTAATGTGAGTTGATTGATTAATTCATCTCCTTCGTATCGTGCACTATGCAAGAGGTTGAGTGGCATTTCTGGAAAAGCTGCTGAGATGCAATTAACTAAAGAGGTCGTTGCATAGCTCCAAGGACAATGCGTGTCATAAATAAAAAATAGTTCAGCATTCATGTATAGAGGGCTCTGATATTATGGTTTGATGTAAGCCATTATTTTAACGTGTGTTCCTTAAATAGCCTATATAATTTATTAAAATATAGCGATTTTTTCGATGTATACAGATTTCTTTCTTTTACTGGCACTACTGGTTTAGCTAGTTAGTAGGATACTTTTTATGTTTTTTATAGTTAATTATTTTATTTTATGTTATAAATTGCGGCGCTAAATTAATTGCTACTATTTTACTTGTTTTTTTAGTCGGTTATTTTAGTCAAATAATAGATGCTACCAAGTGTGGTATTAAACATAAACTCACATACATCTTTTTAAGATATACCGGGGTGCTCAGCTGATTTTATCATAAGATAAGCAGTAATAAGAGTTGTGTATATTAGGTGTATGAACGCTTAACCCCATAAAGGAAAATAAAATGCCAAATGTTTCAATGCGCGATATGCTTAAAGCTGGTGTTCACTTCGGACACAAAACTCGTTACTGGAATCCAAAAATGAAGCAGTTCATTTTTGGTGCACGTGATAAAGTTCATATCATTAATTTAGAACAAACTGTTCCTATGTTTAATGAAGCCTTAGCTGTTTTAAACAATGTATCGTCCAAGAAAGGTAAAGTGTTATTTGTTGGTACTAAACGTGCTGCAAGTGATGCGATTAAAAATGCTGCAATTAAATCTGACCAATTTTTCGTTAATCACCGTTGGTTAGGTGGCATGCTAACAAACTGGAAAACAGTACGCCAATCAATCAAACGTTTAAAAGATCTTGAAGCTCAAAGCTCTGATGGTACTTTTGAAGCGCTTACTAAAAAAGAAGCGTTAATGCGTACGCGTGAAATGGAAAAACTAGACAAGAGTCTAGGTGGTATTAAAAACATGGGTGGCTTACCTGACGTTTTATTTATCATTGATGCTGATCACGAGCACATTGCTATTAAAGAAGCTAACAATCTAGGTATTCCAGTTATTTCTGTTGTTGATACTAACTCAAATCCTGACAATATCGATTACATCATTCCAGGTAACGATGATGCAATCCGTTCAATTACTTTATATCTTGATTCTGCAGCCGATGCAGTTCTTGAAGGTCGTGAACAAAATATTGTAGTACAGGCTGAAAAAGATGGTTTTGTTGAAGCTGAATAATTAGCTTGGTACATACTATTTTTATCTTTTAAAGCAGAGGCCCAATGCCTCTGCTTTAATGCATTTATTACCTACCATTAATTTGGTATTAAAATTCGAGGAATTATCCGATGTCAGTTACTGCTGCTATGGTTAAAGAACTTCGTGGACGCACAGCTGCGGGCATGATGGATTGTAAAAAAGCATTAGTTGAAGCTAATGGTGATATGGAATTAGCCATTGAAAATATGCGTAAATCAGGTCAAGCTAAAGCCGCTAAAAAAGCCGGTAATATCGCGGCTGAAGGTACTATTTTAATTAAAGAAGTTGATGGTTTAGCTGCTTTAGTTGAAGTCAACTGCCAAACTGATTTCGTTGCAAAAGATGTTGGTTTTCTAACTTTTGCAAATGAAGTCGCTGATGCGGCAGTTGCCTCAAAAGCAACTATTGAAGAGTTACAAGCACTATTTGAAGAAAAACGTATCACTTTAGTAACAAAAATTGGTGAAAACATCAATGTTCGCCGAGTTTCTTACATTGATGGTATTTCTTTAGCAACTTATCGTCATGGTGAAAGTATTGGTGTAGTTGTTGCTGGTGAAGGTGACGCGGAATCATTAAAGCACATTGCTATGCATGTGGCTGCAAGTAAGCCAGAATACATCAATCCTGAAGATGTGCCAGCTGAAGTTGTTGATAAAGAAAAAGCTATTCAATTAGATATCTTAAAAATTGAAAACGACAAACTTGATGAAAACAAGAAAAAGCCGGTTGAACTACTTGAAAAAATCATTATTGGTCGTATGAAGAAGTTTACTGGTGAAGTTTCGTTAACCGGTCAAGCTTTTATCATGGAACCAAAGAAAACAGTGGGTGTTATCTTGAAAGAAAAAGGCATTAGTGTTTCTAACTTCATTCGTTTAGAAGTTGGTGAAGGTATTGAGAAAAAAGCAGAAGATTTTGCTGCTGAAGTTGAAGCAACTATTGCCGCGACTAAAGCGTAATCTTTGTCTTAATTAAAATATATTTGCCATATAGTCATCATTAATTAACTATAAGACTTTCGATAGTCTGCTAAACGTATTAAAATAGCCGCGGTCAAATTTGATCTCGGCTATTTTTTTTGTCTTGAATTTATCTTCTGGGCATTTTTTCAACATGCTAGGAATTTTTATACTATGAGCACTAATCTGAAACCAACTTATCGTCGTATTCTACTTAAACTTAGTGGTGAAGCACTAATGGGCGAAGAGGGTTTTGGTATAGACCCTAAAATTCTTGATCGCATGGCACAAGAAATCAAAGAGTTAATTGAAATGGGTATTCAGGTCGGTATAGTTATCGGAGGAGGTAACTTATTTCGCGGTAAAGGGTTAGCTGATGCAGGAATGAACCGTGTTGTTGGTGATCAAATGGGCATGTTAGCTACTGTGATGAACGGTTTGGCAATGCGTGACGCACTGCACCGTGCTTTTGTTAATACCCGTTTAATGTCTGCGATTGATCTAGCTGGGGTTTGTGATACTTATAACTGGGCCCAAGCTATCAGCCTATTAAAATCAGGTAGAGTCGTTATTTTTGCAGCGGGTACGGGTAACCCTTTCTTTACGACTGATTCAGCTGCTTGCTTACGAGGTATTGAAATTGAAGCAGATGCGGTGTTTAAGGCAACCAAAGTTGATGGCATATATTCTGAAGACCCTGTTAAAAATCCAGAAGCAGTGCTTTATAAGCATTTAACTTACAATGAAGTCTTAGATAAAGAATTACAGGTAATGGATCTAGCCGCTTTTACTTTAGCTCGTGATCATAATATGCCAATTCGTGTTTTTAATATGAACAAACCAGGAGCCTTAAAATCTGTTATTATGGGTGCTGATGAAGGCACTACCATAGATCATGCTGAAAACTTGAAATAATCCCCCAATTTAATGCGATAGTTTATAAGTGAAAATAGAATAAAACCCTCGTTAATTTATTTTTTTAAGGAATACCATTGTGCTAAACGAAATTATTGAAGATGCTCAAGAACGCATGGGTAAAAGTATAGAATCTTTTAAATTGAGTCTAAATAAAGTTAGAACAGGTCGTGCGCATGCTTCATTACTTGATAATATTTCAGTTGACTATTACGGTATGGACACACCGTTAAATCAAGTGGGTAATATCTCTGTGCCGGATGCACGTAGCTTAGCCATTACTGTTTTTGATAAAGGTATGATAAGTGCTGTTGAAAAAGCGATTTTAAAATCGGATTTAGGTTTAAACCCTCAATCAAATGGCACATTAATTCGTATCCCACTTCCTCCGCTCACTGAAGAAAGACGTAAAGACTTAGTTAAAGTTGTTCGTAGTGAAGCTGAAAGTGCTAAGGTTGCTATCCGTAACATTCGCAGGGATGCTAATTCAGATATCAAAGGATTAGAGAAAGAAAAAGAAATAAGTGAAGATGAGATGCATCAAGCTGAAGATAAAATTCAAAAGCTTACTGACACATTTATTAAACAAGCTGATGAAATATTAGCCAAAAAAGAAGTTGATTTGATGGAGATTTAAATTTTCATTGTAAAACTAAGAGCGCCGTAGTTAAATGCTATGCCTTGTTTGTTTTGAGGCTAAAGGTTATTAACTACGGCGCTTTTCGTCTGTTTTATATTGAATGTTTTACACAATGGAGATGATGTGAGTAACACTGAATTGGTTGATAAGACACAAAAGTTCATACCCGAGCATGTTGCTATTATTATGGACGGTAATGGTCGTTGGGCTCAGTTACAAGGGAAAGCACGTGTGTCTGGACATAAAGCTGGTGTTTCATCAGTAAGATCAATTGTCACCAGTGCAACTGAATTAGGGATAAAAGCACTCACGTTATTTGCTTTTAGTAGTGAAAATTGGCAACGACCCAATAATGAAATTAGTGTGTTAATGGATTTATTTATGTACGTATTAACGAAAGAAGTTAAAAGGTTACATAAAAACAACATTAGATTTAAAGTCATTGGGGATATCAGTCGCTTTTCTGAAAGATTACAACAAAAAATAACAGTTTCAGAAAAATTAACTGAAAATAATAGAGGTATGGTATTGTCTATTGCCGCAAACTACGGTGGTCGTTGGGATATTATACAAGCAGCTAAACAAGTAGCCACTAAAGTTAAAGAAAACAAGATGTCACTTGATGACATTAATGAGCAGTCATTAAACGAACATATTTGCTTAGCGGGTATACCTGAACTTGACTTACTTATAAGAACAGGTGGTGATTGCCGCATTAGTAATTTTTTACTTTGGCAAGCGGCTTTCGCAGAGCTGTATTTTACCGATGTTTTATGGCCTGACTTTGATGCTATTGAATTTACCAAAGCTATTACAAGTTTTGAACAACGACAGCGTCGATATGGTCAAACTGGAGAACAGGTAATATCAAATCTGCCAGTAGAAATATAATAATAAAAAAAGGATCTAGCTTGTTAAAGCAACGAATTTTAACCGCAGTCATATTAGCCCCCGCAGTCGTTATGGCTATTTTTTATTTACCGCTTAACTATTTCGCTGGTTTTTTGCTAGCCGTTATGGCTATAGGTGCTTGGGAATGGGGCCCACTAATGGGCTTTACTAGCAACACTCGCCGTTCAATTTTTGTTGCCTGTACGAGTCTGTTAATTGTACTTTTATGGTATTATTTAACGCTAAATTCCCTTTGGTTAAATGCTGATGGTCTTGAAGGCGTATTGCTATCACATCCTTTAGTTAATCTTATTTTGTGGCTTGCTGTTGCTTGGTGGATTCTCTCAGCAATGCTGACGCTATTATACCCAAGGTATAGTAAATTTTGGTCAAGTCATCGCTCTATTCGCGGCGTTTTCGGTTGGTTAACTTTAATTCCTACCTGGTTGTCCTTTGTTATGCTAAGGAGTAGTGATTTTGGATTTGATCCCCATCATGGTGCTCAACTTATTATGTTTTTATTTTTAATGGTCTGGAGTGCTGATGTTGGTGCTTATTTTGTTGGTAAAGCTATAGGTAAACGTAAGCTACTACCCAATGTAAGTCCTGGGAAGACTTTAGAAGGCTTTATTGGCGGTGTTTTATCAGCCTGTGTTTTGGTTAGTATTACTGGCTTAATTATTGGTTGGAATAGTCAACAATTTATTACAGTATTGTTAGTGACAGGGCTTATTAGTACTGTTTCTGTTTTAGGTGATTTGAATGAAAGTATGTTTAAACGCCAAGCTGGAGTTAAAGACAGCGGTTCTATTTTACCCGGACATGGCGGTATCCTTGACCGCATTGATAGCTTAACGGCTACAGCTCCTATTTATGCTCTTTGTTATATTTTGATTGGTTGGTAATTAGTGTTAACTCCTGAAGTATATTTATCCACGGCTGACATTAAAAGCCTTTGCATATTAGGCTCTACTGGGTCTATCGGTCAGAGTACTTTAGATGTAGTTCGTTTACATCGAGATAAATATATAATACATAGCCTATCTGCTAATAATAGTGTCGACATTATGGTCGAACAATGTCTTGAGTTTTCACCTAAACAAGTTGTCATGGTATCAGAAAGTCATAGCCGGGAGTTGCAGCAACGGTTAATAGAGCATTCCCTCGATATCGAAGTACTTTATGGTAAAGATAAATTAATTGAAATAGCGCGATCCCCGTTAACTGATACTGTAATGGCAGCAATAGTTGGCTCTTGTGGGTTGTTGCCA
This sequence comes from Colwellia sp., assembly GCA_034111045.1. Lineage (GTDB taxonomy): Bacteria > Pseudomonadota > Gammaproteobacteria > Enterobacterales > Alteromonadaceae > JALJPB01. The sequence goes on from JAWUYA010000050.1 coordinate 23,816, forward strand.
ACTTTGGCCGCTGTAAAAGCCGGGAAACGAGTACTTTTAGCCAATAAAGAAGCATTGGTCACTTCGGGAAAAATTTTTATTGATGCAGTTGAGCAATACGGTGCAGAACTTCTACCTATTGACAGTGAGCATAATGCAATTTTTCAATGCTTACCTGTTCAAGCTCAACAAAATATTAGTCAACAAAATTTAGCTGATAATGGGATTAGTAAAATTTTATTAACAGGTTCTGGTGGTCCTTTTAGAACACTTAAATTGAGTGACTTAGAGAACGTAACACCGGATCAGGCTTGTGCACATCCAAACTGGGAAATGGGCAGGAAAATATCTGTAGACTCAGCAACCATGATGAACAAAGGCCTAGAGTTTATCGAAGCTAAATGGCTATTTAATCTCGATGTCAGTAATATTGAAGTAGTGTTGCATCCGCAAAGTACTATCCATTCTATGGTCCAATATAAAGATGGTTCTGTCATTGCTCAAATGGGCAATCCTGATATGAGAACACCGATTGCACACGCATTAGCATTTCCTAAGCGTATAAAGTCTGGTGTTGAACCTCTTGATTTTTTTAATACTTCAGCCTTTGAGTTCCAAGAAGTAGATTTTGACCGTTACCCTAATTTAAAACTTGCAATAGATGCTTGCAAAAGTGGACAAGCTGCTTGTACTGTATTAAATGCAGCTAATGAAATTGCTGTAGATGCTTTTTTGAACAATAAAATAAAATTTACTGATATATTTAAAATAAATGAAACTTCTGTTAATAAATTTGTCTCACAAGAGGTGAAAGATATTGGTGATGTTGTCACTGTAGACCAGAAAGTACGAAATTTCGCTCGTTCATTATTAGTTTCTAAAGCATTTAAAAACGCTGAGGTGAAGAAGTTGCATGGTTGATTTTATTTGGAATTTAGCGTCATTTATTGTTGCACTAGGTATCCTGGTTACCGTCCATGAATATGGTCATTTTTGGGTGGCTCGTCAAAATAATGTTAAGGTTATACGTTTCTCCATTGGCTTTGGTCCGGCGTTATGGCGTAAAACTGATAAACTAGGTACTGAGTATGTTATTGCACTTATTCCATTAGGTGGCTATGTTAGGATGCTTGACGAGCGAGTTGATGAAATTAACGAGATAGATAAAGCCAAGACTTTTAATGTTAAGTCGGTTTATCAGCGTATTGCTATTATTGCTGCTGGACCTTTCGCTAATTTTGGTTTTGCTATTATTGCCTTTTATTTAATGTTTATTATCGGTGTACCTAGTTTTAAACCTGTCATTGGTTTTATTGAACCTGACTCAATAGCGAGTGAATTTCAACTACCAAGCAATGTTGAAATTGTTGAAGTGGCGGGTATGAAAACATTAACATGGCAAGATGTTAACTTAGCATTAATAGGTAAAATTGGTGATGACAATATTGAGTTTAAAACCAAAAGCTCAGATAGCCAACATATTACTACCACTAAGTTAAATACACAAAAATGGCAGTTTTCACCTGAGAAAATGTCAGCATTAAGCAGTTTAGGTATCGTGCCATATCGTCCTGATGCACTAAACGAATTAGCGCGTATCGAACCAGGTAGTCCGGCTGACCTTGCAGGATTTAAAATTGACGATAAATTATTGACCATAAACGAAGAAAACATCAATAACTCTTGGCTTTTTTTTTCAGATACAGTTAAATTGTTTCCAAATAAAGAGGTTATTGTCACAGTTGAAAGAAATGGTGATTTACAAACCCTTTTGGTTACGCCTCAAGGTATCAATGTTAATGAAAAATTGATTGGCTATTTGGGCGTAGCACCAAAATTTAACGCTTGGCCAACAGAATATCAGATAGAATTAACGTATGGCCCTATTGCTGCGATAGGTCAAAGCATTAGCAGAACATGGAACTTGGTGACTTTAAGTTTTGATATGATCGGCAAATTAATCACCGGTGATCTTTCAACCAAAAATTTAAGTGGACCAATCGCCATAGCGCAAGGAGCAGGAAGTAGTGCAGGGTATGGATTTGTCTATTTTCTAGGTTTTTTAGCGCTGATTAGTATAAATTTAGGAATAATTAACCTGTTACCGCTGCCAGTTCTTGATGGCGGGCATTTACTTTATTATCTTATCGAGTTAGTGACAGGAAAGGCTGTACCTGAAAAAGTACAAGAAGTTGGTTTTAAATTTGGAGCCATGGCGTTATTGGCTTTAATGAGTATTGCATTGTTTAATGATTTTTCTCGGTTATAGCCAAATTATACCATGGATAAAGTCTAGAGATTGCTTGGTTGAATGTTATTGGTTTATATGAACGTAATAACAGTGCTATTAAGTTTAAAGATGAACTTAATTTATAAATAATATAAATAATATAAAGAAGTAATAAAGTTAGTATTTATGATAATTAAAAAAATTGCCTCAACCATTTTATTGGGTGCTCTAATCAGTACAGCTCAAGCGACTGAAGACTTCCAAGTCGAAGATATTGAAATAAAAGGTCTTCAACGTGTCGCATTAGGTGCTGCTTTGACCCACCTTCCATTTAACGTCGGTGATACACTTAATGATTTTCGTATATCTCAATCGATAAAATCCTTATATAAATCGGGACATTTCAATGACATTCGTGTTTACCAAGTAGATAACCGCTTAATTTTTAGGGTTCGTGAGCGTGAAACTATCAGTGACATTACTTTTGATGGTAACAGCGATTTAAAAGATGAGCAGTTAACAGAAAGCCTAGATGGAAGTAATATTCGTGTGGGTGAAACGCTTGATAAAACCGTGATTTCTGGTATTGAAATGGGCTTAGAAGATTTTTATCACAGTGTTGGTAAATATAATGCTAAGGTCAAAGCAGAAATTGTTCATTTACCAAGAAACCGTGTAACCCTCAACTTTACTTTTGTTGAAGGTGATGCTGCGGCAATAGAACAAATTAATATTGTGGGTAATGAACTTTTTTCTGATGAAGAAATCCTTGAACGAATAGAGTTAACTTTTGGTTCGCCATGGTGGGATTTTATGGCCCAAGACAGATATCAAAAGCAAACATTACAAGGTGATATGGAAACAATTAATAGCTATTACCTTGATCGAGGTTATCTTCGTTTTAAAATAGATAGTACTCAAGTCTCTATGACACCAAATCGCGAAGCCGTATATATCGCATTAAATGTTACTGAAGGATTAACCTATACCGTTAATGAGGTCGATTTTATCGGTGATATGGCTGGTTTTGAAAAGACCATACGGGCTATCAACCCACTATCTTCTGGTCGTTTATATAACGGTGCAGAGGTTACCTATACGGAAGAAGTTATAAGTAAATTTTTAGGGCGCTATGGTTATGCTTATCCTAAAGTTATCACTATTCCTGAAATTAATGATGAAGACAATACCGTAAAACTTTCTATATCTATTGACCCCGGTAAACGTATTTACGTTAATCAAGTTAACTTTAAAGGTAATTTTGTAACAGCCGATCATGTACTTAGACGTGAACTTCGTCAAATGGAAGGAGCTTGGTTATCTAATAGCTTAGTTGAAGGTTCAAAAGCGTGGTTGTCTCGTTTACCTTATTTAGAAGATGTTCAATTTGAAGTTAATCAATTACCTAATGAAGAAGATTTGGTTAATGTTGACTTTACGGTAAAAGAACAGCCTTCAGGTTCGTTTACCGCAGGTATTGGCTATGGTTCTGCCACTAAATTGAGTTTAAATGCGGGTATTCAACAAAATAACTTTTTGGGCACAGGTAATCAGTTAGCTTTCAATGTTGGTACCAATACTTATTCAAAAAATGTTAGCATGTCTTACACCGACCCTTACTTTACAGTTGATGCCACATCATTAGGTGGTCAAATATATTGGACAGACTTTGATGCAGGTCAAGCAAATTTAGAACAGTATAACAATCAGACCTATGGTATAGGTGTAAACTTTGGTTTCAGAGTCGATGAATACTTAAGGGTAAATTTTGGTATAGGTTATAAACACAACGGTATTACTCGTTTAGAAGCCTATGAACAAATACAAGCATTCTATGACATATATTCAGATCCCCAACATCCTGATTCAGCCTTAGAGTTTGAATCTATTGATTTAACCGCCTCTCTTTCTCGATCGACATTAAACCGTGGTACTTTCCCTACTGATGGGTCTCAGCAAAGTATCTCTTTTAAAACCACTACTCCAGATTCGGACGTGCAATACTTTAAATTTAATATTAATTCCAAGTGGTATTTTCCAATCACAAGAGACCAGCGTTGGACTGTATTAGCCCGCTTTGATGCAGGTTATGGTAATGGTTATGGTACCAGTAATGGCAATGACCAAATATTGCCATTCTGGGAGAATTTCCGTGTAGGTGGCCCCGATACGTTACGTGGTTTTGAAACAAATATTGTTGGTCCTCGTGCTATATATCGATACCCTACCGCTGTTGCTGGTAGCCCTGACAATCTTGGCAGTAGTGGTTGTTGTTTAGGCCCAGATCATGATTATGTTCAAGTATCTACTCGCTCGGTTGGTGGTAATGTGATGGCGCTTGCAGGTCTAGAACTTATCGTGCCGACACCATTTTTAGATGAAGGTTTTGCTAATAGTGTTCGTACCAGTATATTTATTGATGCCGGTAATGTTTGGGATAGTGAATTTAACCTTGACGATTACAAAGATTTAGCAGAGGATGAGTTTAATAAAATTGGTGATTACGGAACTCCGCACAGTTTCCGTAGTTCAGCTGGTCTATCGTTACAGTGGTTATCACCAATGGGACCAATGATCTTTAGTTTTGCTAAAGCGTTAAGATCTGAAGAGGGTGATGACACCAGTTTCTTCAGTTTTAATATTGGTAAAACTTTTTAATAAATAGATAATAACAAAGTAATGCCATTCACTTCATTATTATAGAAATATCAACTCAATAACTGAGCAATATTCAGAGATAATTACTAGGAGATTAAATTGAAAAAGTTTTTTAAATCAATTGTACTAACAACCGCAGCATCAAGTATTTTATTAGCAAGTGCCGCTATGGCAGCGGATCAAAAGATTGCTGTTGTTAACTTTCAAGAAGTTATGGGGAAAATTCCTCAAACAGCCGCTGTTATGCAATCTCTTGAAGCTGAATTCAAAGATGATAAAGCTGTTTTAACCCAACTTGAAAAAGACATTAAGTACTACCAAGAAAAAATAAAACGTGATGGTGCTCTTATGGCTGCTAAAGAAAAAGAAGAGCTAGAAAACCAAGTTGCTACTCTTTATCAAGATTATCAAGTTAAAGGTAAAGCTTTACAACAAAAAGCAGGGCAACGCCAAGGAGAGGAGCAAAATAAAATTATTGCTCTTGTTCGTCAAGCTGTTGATAATATTGCCGCTAAAGGTAACTATGACTTCATACTTGAACAAAAGTCTGTGGTATTTGTTAAACCTGAACTTACAATCACAGATCAAGTGGTAAAACAAGTTAGTCAACTTAAATAATTTGTTATTACCCTAGCGTAGAATTACCGGACGAAAATATTTTAAAATAAATATTTTCGTCTTTTTTAGTTTAATACCTATTGGAATATAGTGATTCATCTCTTTCAATTTAATTTGAGTGGTATCCATTGTTATGAATTATACTCTAGAACAGATTGCTGAAAAAATCAGTGCAACTGTCGTTTATGCGAGTAGTAATCAAAATATTACTATCAATAGTATCGCAACTCTCGATAAAGCTCAAATCGGACAAATTGCATTTTTAGCCAATAGTAAATATCGTCATCAACTAATTGGTACACAAGCATCCGCGGTCATTCTAGATGGTAACTGTTTAGGTGACTGTAAAACCAATGCTCTGGTAATGTCTAATCCATATATGGGCTATGCAATTGTTGCTCAATTACTTAATTATACACCGGCAACAGCTATAAACATTCATAGCAGTGCAGTTGTAGAGCAGAATGTAAAGCTAGGTAAAAATGTTGCCATTGGAGCAAATGCTGTCATCGAATCAGGTGTTACTCTCGGTGATAATGTCTCTATTGGCGCCGGTTGTTTTATTGGTAAAAATACTAAAATTGGTTCACACACCTCTCTCTGGTCAAATGTTAGTATCTATCATAATGTAGAAATTGGGCAGCAGTGTTTGATTCAAGCAAACACTGTCATTGGGAGTGATGGCTTTGGTTATGCTAAGAACCAAGGTCAATGGATTAAAATTCCACAGCTAGGGACCGTTATTATTGGTGATAGAGTTGAAATCGGTGCAAGCACAACGATTGACAGAGGCGCACTTGAAAATACCATTATTAGCGATGGGGTTATTTTAGATAATCAGATACAAATAGCTCACAATGTCACTATTGGAGAAAATACTGCGATGGCGGCTTGTAGTGTCATTGCAGGGAGTTCTACTATTGGAAAAAATTGTTCTCTCGCTGGTTTAGTTGGCATAAATGGTCATGTTAATGTTGCCGATGGCTGTGTTTTTACTGGTATGGCAATGGTAACTAAGTCTATTAATGAATCTGGTGTTTATTCCTCTGGTACACCAGCGGTTAGTAATAAAGAATGGAATAAAACTAATGCACGTATTAAGAAACTTGATACGTTAATTAAACGAGTAAAAGCATTGGAAATTAAGTTGACTTGATTAATTTACCCGCTGTTAGATAAAAGAGTAAAAGTAACACCTATTTGAAAAGGAATAGAAATTTGGAAACTCCAAAAAATGTGATTGAAATACAAGAAATTAAATCGATAATCCCACATCGTTATCCGATGTTACTTATTGATAGAGTTCTTGATTATCATCCAGGTAAATGGTTACATGCAATAAAAAATGTATCTATTAACGAGCCTGTTTTTAATGGCCATTTCCCTGATCTCCCTATATTTCCAGGCGTAATGATCCTAGAGTCTTTAGCACAGGCAACAGGAGTTTTAGGCTTTAAAAGTACAGAAAGTAGAAATGAAAATGAAATGTATCTATTTGCTTCTATTGATAAGGCCCGTTTTAAAAAACCGGTAGTACCAGGTGATACTATACATTTACATGTTGAGCTTATTAAAGAACGACGTGGTATGTGGAAGTTTTATGGTGAAGCCAGAGTTGATGGTAAAGTGGTCTGTTCAGCAGATCTAATGTGTGCTAGACGTACTTTATAGTCTTTAACTTAACGCTTAATTATTCCTTACAACAAATTTGAGTTAATTGAAATGATACATCCACAAGCCATTATTGAGACTAGCGCTCAAATCGGTGAAAATGTTACTGTCGGCCCTTGGACATATATAGGTAAAGACGTTGTTATTGGTGATAACTGTGAAATAAACTCTCACGTAGTCATCAAAGGGCCAACACGTATTGGTAAAGGTAACCGTTTTTTCCAATTTTCGAGTATTGGTGAAGAGTGTCAAGACCTAAAGTATGACGGCGAACCTACAGAGTTAGTTATTGGAGATAATAATACTTTTCGAGAAAGTTGTACTATCCACAGAGGAACTATTCAAGACAATAGTTTGACTGAGATAGGGAGTCATAATTTATTTATGGCTTATAGCCATGTTGCTCATGATTGCATCGTTGGTGATAACTGTATAATGGCAAATAATGCAACTATAGGAGGGCATGTACACCTTGGTGATTATGTCATTATTGGGGGAATGTCATGTATTCATCAATTTTGTCACATTGGTAGTCATAGCTTTATTGCCGCCAATGCATTTGTTCCTAAAGACGTACCGGCATTTGTTATGGCGTCAGGATATCCTGCTAAACCTTTTGGATTAAATTCTGAGGGATTAAAACGCAGAGGTTTTGATAAGGATACCATTGCTAATATCAAACGTGCTTACAAGCAAGTATATCGCAAGGGCTTAACCGTAGAGGAAGCGGTAGCTTCAGTTAAAACATTAGCTGAACAGACACCAGAAGTTAATATTTTTACTGATATTGTTATAAACTCTTCACGCGGTATCATTCGTTAATTTATGTTAATTTATGTCAATTATTTATAAAGTTAACGTGATATTTGCTTTATTATTCTCAATTTATTTTCATCTTGAGTGAATCCGCCTAAAATGACTCAGTTACACGTTCAAATAAATAACAAACATCCTACCATTGCGATTGTTGTCGGTGAGCATTCAGGAGATACCTTGGGTCAAGGGCTTATTATTGCTCTCAAGAGAATCTATCCTGACGCTAAATTTATCGGCATTGGTGGCCCCAAAATGATAGGGCTAGGTTTTGAAAGCTTATTTGCTATGGATGAACTTTCTGTCATGGGGCTATTTGAAGTTTTAGGTCGATTACGCCGCTTATTGCATGTCAGAAAAATACTGATTGAATATTTCACCACCCATAAACCTGATGTTTTTATTGGTATTGATGCGCCAGACTTTACTATAACCCTTGAAGATAGACTTAAAAAACAAGGAATTAAAACCGTACATTATGTCAGCCCATCGGTATGGGCTTGGCGAGAAAATCGAGTCTTTAAAATCCAAAAAGCAACCAATATGGTGTTGTCATTATTACCGTTCGAAAAACAATTTTATGATAAACACCAGATACCTTGCACTTTTGTTGGTCACTCACTTGCCGATGATATCCCAATGATATCTGATAAGGCTGAGGCCAGAGACGCGTTAAGTTTACCTCAACACAGTAAAATACTGGCTTTAATGCCAGGAAGTCGAAGTGGGGAACTGTCTCGATTAGTGGTTCCATTTCTAGCAACTGCGGAGCTACTTTCTCTTGATGCTAAAAAAAGAGGACAGTCAATAACCTTTGTTGTTCCTATGATCAGTAAAAAAAGAGCACTGCAATTTAAAACACTGCATCAAGAAAACTCACCCGACCTGCCGTTGACCATCATTATCAATAATACCCATATGGTTATTGCTGCCAGTGATTGTTTGTTAATGGCATCTGGAACCGTTGCTTTAGAGGCAGCACTAATTAAACGTCCTATGGTAGTCTGTTATAAATTTAATCCTTTAACATACCATCTGTTTAAAAGGTTTGTAAAATTACAATGGTTCTCATTACCTAACCTATTGGCCAATAAAACATTAGTACCTGAGTTATTGCAGCGTGAAGTCTCTGCTAAAAATATTTATCCTCTGGTTAAAGAACGCCTTTATCAAGATCAATCGGCACTAAATGATGAATTTATTCAGATACATCAAACGTTAAAACAAAATGCCAGTGAAAAAGCCGCTGCTGCCGTTGCTGAGCTATTATCATGAGCAACTTACACAAAGAGGTAATACCTAAGGTGGCCAGGAAATCAACCAAAAACATCCTCAAAAAAATCTTTCCAGATTTTGAATACCCTATCGCTTATTGTATTGCCGGTGTTGACGAAGTAGGGCGTGGACCTTTGGTTGGTGATGTAGTTACAGCCGCGGTCATTTTAGATCCCGATAATCCTATTGAAGGTTTGATGGACTCAAAAAAACTTTCCGATAAAAAACGACAGATTTTGGCTTTACAAATTAAACAACACGCGATCGCTTACTCAATAGGAAGGGCTAGCCCTGAAGAAATAGATACCTTAAATATTCTCCATGCCACCATGCTTGCAATGCAGCGAGCGGTTCAGGGCTTAAATGTTACCCCTGATTTTGTCTTGGTTGATGGTAATCGTTGTCCTTCCTTTGGTTTACAAGGTGAAATTTCAAGCCAAGCAGTAGTTAAAGGTGATGACAGAGTTATTGAAATTAGTGCCGCTTCTATATTGGCTAAGGTTGTCCGTGATGAAGAAATGATTGCTCTCGATAAGCTCCATCCAGAGTATGGCTTTGCAAAACACAAAGGATATCCTACTAAAGAGCATCTTGAAAATATCATTATTCATGGTGTGCTTGATTGTTATCGTCAAAGTTTTAAACCTGTAGCAAAAGTTTTAGCAAGTTCAAAAGCTTTTGAAAATGGTGAGGGTTATTAATGTCTGAGGTAGTTATAGAAGCTAATATTCCCAATGAAGAGATGATGGAATATACATCTCAAGCACCTACATTTATTCATTTAAGAGTACACAGCGATTATTCAATGTGTGATGGCTTAAAAAAGGTTAAACCAATCATAGCCAAAGCCGCTGAGTTAAATATGCCGGCTTTAGCTTTGACTGATCAAACTAACTTGTGTGGGTTAGTTAAGTATTATCATGCAGCGCATGCTGCCGGCATGAAACCTATTATTGGTTGTGACTTTTGGGTTAAAAGTGAAGAACTCGAAGATGAGCTGTTTCGTTTAGTTATTATAGCGACTGATAATATTGGCTATAAAAACCTCACTGAACTTATTTCTAAAGCATATATGCGTGGCCATATTCAAGGTAAAGCGGTTCTTGATAAAAATTGGTTAATTGAGTTTAAGCAAGGATTAATATTACTTTCTGGAGGTCGAGAGGGTGATATTGGTAAAGCATTACTTAAAGGTAATCATCAGCTTGTAAATCAAATGGTCATCTTTTATCAATCACATTTTCACCATCATTTTTATCTTGAATTGATAAGAACAGGTAGAGAAAATGAAGAAAATTACCTTCATCTTGCCGTAGAGTTAGCGAGCAAAATTGGTTTGCCCGTTGTTGCGACCAATGAAGTGGTTTTTCTTGATCCTAAAGACTTCGATGCTCATGAAGTTCGAGTTGCAATACACGACGGTTATACCTTAGATGATAAAAGACGGCCTAAATTATATTCTGCCGAACAATATTTACGTACAAGTGATGAAATGTCAGTGCTTTTTTCTGATATTCCAGAAGCACTTGAAAATACAGTGGAAATAGCTAAACGGTGCAATGTAACGGTCACCTTAGGTGAATATGTACTACCTGATTTCCCTACCGAAGGACTAGAAATAAATGATTACTTTATCAAAGTTTCGGAAGCCGGTTTAGAAAAAAGACTTATACAACTATTTGATACTAAAGTAGAAGGTTTTTCGGACATTCGAAAGCCTTATGACGAACGCTTAGCCATTGAGTTAAAAGTTGTTAATAATATGGGATTTCCCGGTTATTTTTTGATCGTAATGGAGTTTATCCAATGGAGTAAAGATAATAATATTCCAGTAGGACCCGGAAGAGGGTCGGGGGCGGGATCACTCATTGCTTATGCGCTAGATATTACCGATATTGACCCTCTTGAATTTGATTTGCTGTTCGAGCGATTTTTAAACCCTGAACGGGTGTCGATGCCTGATTTTGATATCGATTTTTGTATGGACAGGCGTGATGAAGTTATTGACCATGTAGCTGAACTTTATGGCCGGGATGCGGTATCTCAAATTATAACCTTTGGTACTATGGCCGCCAAAGCTGTTATTCGTGACGTTGGCCGAGTACTAGGCCATCCTTATGGTTTTGTTGACAGAATTTCTAAATTAATACCACCAACGCCCGGTATGACGTTAGCTAAAGCTTTCGAAGAAGAGCCAAAGCTTCCTGAAATTTATGCTCAAGACAGTGAAGTCAAAGATCTTATTAATATGTGTCGTATTCTCGAGGGAACAACACGTAATGCAGGTAAACATGCCGGTGGTGTTGTTATATCACCAACAACGATCACTGATTTCTCGCCACTGTATTGTGATGAAGAAGGCAAAAATCCAGTCACCCAATTTGACAAAAATGATGTTGAAGACGCAGGTCTTGTTAAATTTGATTTCTTAGGACTTAGAACGCTAACAATATTGCAATGGGCAATAGAGATGGCTGACGAAAAGCTACTATCAATGGGAAAAGAACCTATTGATATAACTAAGATAAATTTAGAAGACCCTACCAGCTACCAAGTATTATTAAAGTCCCAAACAACTGCTGTATTTCAACTTGAATCAAGCGGCATGAAATCTCTCATTGCCAAATTAAAACCTGATTGCTTTGAAGATATTATCGCTTTAGTTGCTTTATTTAGACCAGGACCTTTGCAATCAGGCATGGTTGATAACTTTATCGAACGTAAACACGGTCGAGAAGCGGTTAGCTATCCCGACGAAACTTGGCAACATATCGACTTGAAACCGATATTAGAGCCGACCTACGGTATTATTTTATACCAAGAACAAGTCATGCAAATTGCTCAGGTTCTAGCCGGTTACTCTCTTGGTGGAGCAGATATGCTACGCCGTGCTATGGGTAAGAAAAAGCCTGAAGAGATGGCAAAGCAACGTGTTGGTTTTGAAGAAGGGGCAATAAATCGAGGGGTAGATGGTGAATTAGCCATGAAGATCTTTGATTTGGTAGAAAAATTTGCTGGTTATGGTTTCAATAAATCTCATTCTGCTGCTTATGCATTAGTTTCTTACCAAACTTTGTGGATGAAAACTCATTTTCCGGCACAATTTATGGCTGCAGTAATGTCTGCGGATATGGATAATACTGAAAAAATTGTTACCCTTGTTGATGAATGTCAAAATATGGGCGTTTATCTATTACCACCTGATGTCAATGCCGGGCAATATAAGTTCACTGTTAATGATGATGATCAAATAGTTTATGGTATTGGTGCGATAAAAGGTATAGGTCAAGGACCAATTGAAGCCATTATTGAAGCACGAAATAGTAGTGGCCCTTTTGTTGATTTATTCGATTTTTGTGCCCGTTTAGATTTAAAAAAGACAAATAAAAGAATATTAGAAAAATTAATTAAATCAGGAGCAATGGATAAATTAGGACCAAATAATGATAAGGGTCCACATCGAGCCGCTTTATTTAACACTCTACCTGATGCAATACGTGCAGCAGATCAGCATGCTAAAGCAAAAGCCTTAGGGCAAGATGATTTATTTGGCTTAATAAATGAAGAGCCCGACGATACCCGTCAAGTATTCAAAGTTTGTGCTTATTGGCCTGAAGAAGTTTGGCTTGATGGTGAAAAAGAAACGTTAGGCTTATATTTAACAGGTCATCCAATTAATCGTTATTTAGCTGAAATTAAACACTATGGATCGGGTCGTTTAGTCAGCTTACAACCCAAAGGCAAAGATAACCTTTCGGTTGCCATAGGATTAGTTATTGGTGTTCGGGTTTTGGTAAATAAAAGAGGTAGGCGCTGGGCGCTGGTGACACTTGATGATAAAAGTGCCAGAATGGATATCCGTCTATTTCCAGATGACTATGATACTTTCGCTGATTTACTCGTCACTGATGCTATTTTAGTCTGCAAAGGACAGGTCAGCTTTGATGATTACTCTGGAGGTATTACAATGACCGCTCGAGATATTATGACCATCGATGATGCTCGGGAAACTTATGTTAAATCACTTGATATTTGTGTAGATAAAGCTATGATCTCAAGTACTTTTATTGAAGACTTTACTCAGGTATTATTACCATACAAAGATGGCACCTGTCCTATTAGAGTTTTTTACCAACGTGAAGAAGCACAAGGCATGTTGGAATTAGGTGTACAGTGGCGTATAACACCTGCAGATTTATTATTATATGAGTTAAAAAATTTACTCGGTAATGATAACATTAGGTTAGCGTTTTAAAAAAATTCGAAAACTACGTGTTTACTCAATACATGTTTAAACGGGTAGGTGAAACAACTATAACTAGTTTGTTTTATTACATATATAAGAATTAGGTAAATATTAAATGTCATTAAATTTTTTAGATTTTGAGCAACCAATTGCTGAACTTGATGCAAAAATTGAAGAATTAACGTTAGTGAACAACGGACAAGATCTTGATTTAGACCTTGAGGATCAAATTTCTCAATTACGAGAGAAAAACAAAGAGCAAACCCAAAAGATTTTTGAAAATCTTGACCCCTGGCAGACTGCACGAGTTGCGCGTCACCCTCAGCGTCCTTTCACTTTAGATTATATCCCTCGTATTTTTACTGAATTCGATGAACTTGCCGGTGATCGCGCTTATGCTGATGATAAAGCTATTATTGGTGGTACAGCACGCTTAGATGGCACGCCTGTTATGATTATAGGTCATCAAAAAGGACGCTCTACTACTGAAAAGATAAAGCGTAATTTTGCCATGCCTCGTCCAGAAGGTTACCGTAAAGCATTGCGTTTAATGGAAATGGCTGAGCGTTTCAACATGCCTATTATCACTTTCATTGATACTCCCGGTGCATACCCAGGGATTGGCGCAGAAGAACGTGGTCAAAGTGAAGCTATTGCTCGTAACTTAAAAGTAATGGCTCGCTTAACTGTACCCATTATTTGTACTGTCATTGGTGAAGGTGGTTCTGGTGGCGCTTTGGCTATTGGCATAGGAGACAGAGTCAATATGTTGAAATATTCAACGTATGCTGTTATCTCTCCCGAAGGTTGTGCCTCAATATTATGGAAAACAGCTGAGAAGGCTCCTACGGCGGCAACTGCTATGGGGATTACAGCACAGCGAATAAAAGAACTTGATTTAATTGATAATATTGTTGAAGAACCCCTTGGTGGTGCTCACCGTGATATGGACATGATGGCGGCACAATTAAAACAACGCCTAAAAACAGATTTAAACGACTTAAAAGGTCTAGCTAAAGATGATCTAGTTGAAAAACGTTACGATCGTTTAATGTCTTTTGGCTATTGCTAATAAAATTTATCAGCTATCAGCTATCAGTTATTAATTTTGAGTTCGTTACTTTAAACTAATAGCTGATAGCTTTAAGGCATTTTAATTATGTCAGTTATTCAAACTAATTTAAGCCAATTTTTCAAATCATATCCTAATCAGCCCATTGTTGTTGCTTATAGTGGTGGTATCGATTCTCAAGTACTTCTTCACGCTTTAGCGCATTTAAAAAATCAAAATCTGATAAGTAATGAATTATCTGTTTGTCACGTCAACCACGGTTTAAGTGTTAATGCCTTATCTTGGCAGCATGCAGCTGAACGCTTCTGTAAAAAACTCTCCTTACCTATACAAACATTTCAAGTCAATATTAAAGAGATTACAGGTCAAAGTTTAGAAGCCATAGCCAGGGATGCTCGGTATAAAGCAATTAAGCACTATGCACCAAACGATGCGCTCATTGTTACAGGACATCATTTAGATGATCAAAGTGAAACCTTTTTATTAGCATTAAAACGTGGTGCAGGTTTAAAAGGCCTCAGTGCAATGTCTGAAATGCTAAGGTTTAAGTCTCAAGGTCATGCAACAGAGCAGTTATTGGTCAGGCCTTTATTAAAGCTCACAAGAAAAGATATAGAACATTATGCACATGAGCACGGTCTAACTTGGGTAGAAGATGAATCAAATAAAGATACTCGCTTCGACCGCAACTTTATTCGTCACCAAGTTCTGCCAATATTAACCAGTCGATGGCCAAGTATTTTAACAACCATTAAACGTAGCAGTGAGCATTGCCAAGAAGGTCAGCTATTATTAACTGAAATGGCCCGACAAGACCTTACAAGCTGTCAGTTATCGGTATCAAGCTTATCTGTTAATGAATTAGCAAAGCTCTCGTTAGCACGCTTTAATAATTTAGTTAGGTATTTTCTTGAAATAAATGATTGCTTAATGCCGAGCAGTAAACAACTCAAACAAGTTCATCTACAAATGTTAGCTGCATCTGATAAAACACCTCAAATTAAGCTCTCAAATTATTGGTTGAGACGCTATAAAAACTCCTTGTTTATCACCGATGATTATCAAGAATTATCCACTTTTGAATACCTAGTTTCACCAAAGGCTTTGCATCATTACGAGCAATACATTAAGCTTCCTGATGGTTTAGGCCAATTGTCTTTTATAACAAAAAAACTGTCTACGCAATCATCGATTAGAACTAAACTCTTCATAGAACATTACTTAAAATCACCAACGAGTAATGAAAGAGTATCTATTGGTTTTACTCATAAAAATCCAAATTGTTTGCCTGATTTTCGTCAACGCTCTCGAGCATTAAAAAAAGTATTACAAGAGCTGAACATTGCCCCCTGGCAAAGGAAACGCATACCTTTCATTTTTTATAATAATACTCTTGTTGCCGCAGTGGGATATTTTGTTTGTAGAGATTACATGGCAGTAGAAGGAGAACAGTCTATCCTAATCTCTTGGAATAAAAACCAAATTGACATTAATTACTAGACTTTATAGGTTATAAGGTGGTAAAAATCTCTTATACACTCTAATAAATATAAGATCTAAAATGACGTTAGTAAATCCTTGGTTATTAAAAAAACTTCAATCAATCAATATTGTTAATCAAATTATTATGGCGATCGTCATCGGTGGACTAATTGCTGTTTTAGCTCCAGAAGTCGCGCAATCATTTTCAATGCTAGGCAGTTTATTTGTAAATGCACTTAAAGCGGTTGCCCCCATTTTAGTTTTGGTATTGGTTGCTTCATCAATCGCCAACCAGAAAGACAATAGCGATGCTAATTTAAAGCCAATAGTTGGACTGTATCTAATTGGTACCTTGAGTGCAGCTTTAGTTGCCGTTACTTTAAGTTTTATCTTTCCTGTCAACTTAACTTTAGATATCGCCGGGGCACAAGCTAATCCTCCACAAGGGCTTGGTGAAGTGTTAGCAACACTTGCCTATAAAGTTGTTGATAATCCTATTAACGCATTAGCCACAGGTAATTTTATTGGTATTTTAGCGTGGGGTTTAGGTTTAGGTTTTGCGTTGAAAAA
The DNA here is from genome assembly GCA_034111045.1 of Colwellia sp. Lineage (GTDB taxonomy): Bacteria > Pseudomonadota > Gammaproteobacteria > Enterobacterales > Alteromonadaceae > JALJPB01. Next base: position 40,430 of record JAWUYA010000050.1, read on the forward strand.
ATCGAGTGAATCGAGCAAGGCTATAGTACATGACTTAGCAGATGCTGTTTCAAGTATTGTTAAAATTGTTATTCGTTTTGCTCCTTTAGGTATTATGGGCTTAGTGGCAAATACTATCGCTACGACTGGCTTCAATACCTTAGGAGAGTTTAGCCATTTAGTCCTTTTATTACTTGGAGCTATGTTAATTATTGCCTTGGTTGTAAACCCACTTATTGTCTATTTGATCATGCGTAAAAATCCTTATCCCCTGGTGTTGACTTGCTTAAAAGAATCAGGGATCACTGCATTCTTTACACGCAGTTCAGCAGCTAACATTCCAGTAAATATGGAACTTTGTGATAAATTAAATTTACATGAAGATACTTATTCTGTGTCAATCCCTTTAGGTGCCACTATTAATATGGCTGGAGCGGCAATTACTATTACCGTATTAACCTTAGCAACAGCAAACACTTTAGGTATTGAAGTTGATTTTGCGACAGCGATTTTACTCAGTGTTATAGCTGCAATTTCGGCATGTGGAGCCTCAGGTGTTGCTGGAGGTTCATTATTATTAATACCACTCGCTTGTGGTTTGTTTGGCATTAGTAGTGATATAGCCATGCAGGTTGTTGCTATTGGCTTTATTATTGGTGTTATACAAGACTCTGCAGAAACTGCACTAAACAGCTCCACTGATGTAGTTTTTACTGCCGCAGCCTCTCATCATATAACTAAAAACTTATAATCAATATGTTTAGTCAACTTAAGTACAACAATAATTGGTGTACTTAAGTTGAATTAATTTTTCACAATATTGCCTACTGTAAAACATCAAATTTTTTATGTTATCTCTAGTTAAATTATAAAGGACTAATCATGATCAACCGTTCTATTGTCTTTACCATATTTGTATTGGCTTTATTGATTTCAAGTGCGCAAGTCTTTTCAAGTCAATCAATTTTTTCAATTTATAATATTGAAACCCCGTTTGTCATTAGCCAGCCAATTATTGCTGTAAATCTAATTGCCAACTCAGCTGATGAATTACTCGCTATTGGTATTGATGATAAAAAACAAACATGGTTAGCTATTTATATTTTTAATGAAAAGTCTAAAGACTATGAGTTATATACCAAGCAAGTTATTCCTAAAAAATATTTTTCCTATGATTTCAGTGACTTTGTTAAAGGAGACAATAGTAAACTACGTGTTTTATACTTTTTAGCAAAAGATGAAATAGTTATGTTCCAACCGTTGACTCCGGTTAATACAAAAGCACCAAGTAAGCGTTTTATATTAAAACAAAAAATTAATTCAATGTACTTAGTTAATTCGTCTGATTTTATTAAGGCAAAAGACTTTATTAAAGATTTAAACCAAGATGGGATTGATGATATTTATTTACCTCATTTTGAGCAAATGAATTTATGGCTTTCTCAATCTTCTGGTCAATTACACTATCAATCTTTACCCCTAACTTCATTTATAGAGCACGATAAGACTAAAGTTACTTTTAATCAAAGAGCCTTGTTTTTTGCAGATTTTAATTTTGATAATATGACAGATATTGCTTGGATTAAACAAGGGGCAATAGAATATTTTTCACAAAATGAAAACGGCTCTTTTTCAGAATCCAGCAAATCAGTCCCGATAAAAGCTAATATCTACGGTTTTAATTGGTGGTACCTGCGAGAAGCTGATGGTGATAAATTAGATCAAAGTAATTTAGCTCATCGGGTAGTTGAACAGATAAAAGATGTCAATGGTGATGGTATTGTTGATATGGTTGTTAGATTTACTCAAAGTTCAGGGGTATTAGATAGGAGTAATGATTATGAGTTTTATTTTGGTCAAAATAATCAGCTAAATAACATTAATAAAATCAGCTACTCGACGCTTCCTAATACCGTTATACAGGCGGATGGAACGTTATCGGGATTAGCGATTATAGATATTAATAATGACGATAAGTTTGAAGTATTACTTTCTTCGTTTGAACTTAGTGTAACTAATATTATTGGCGCATTGATATCTGGAGGTATTGATCAAAACGTACTGCTATTTTCATTAAATGCTCAAGATAGTTTTGAAGATAAACCCGTTACGAGCAAAGAAGTTGAATTAAGCTTTAGTTTAAGCTCGGGTAAAAGTGGTCAGCCTATAGTGCAATTAGCCGACATTAATGGCGATGGTTTACACGATTTTATTCTGTCAGGAGATGAAGACACTTTAAAGGTATATTTAGGACAACAAGGCAAACGTAAATTTGCCAAAAAACCACTAAAACAAGATTTGATATTAGCTAAAGATGGCCAGTATATCCAAAAGCATGATATTAACCTTGATGGTAAGCAAGACTTTATCATGTCTTATTCTCGATTAGATGAAGAGAAAATGCTCAATATTTTCACTGTGCTTATTGCCAATTAGCGCAGTCATAATGTAATAATTAATATACAAGCGTGTTTAATTAACGGGGTTAAATATGGATATGATATTATTATAAACTTTTTTAATCAGACACTTATCCGTGAACTCATAATATTCCTATTACCTTAATTGATTAACTTGATAATTGTTTCATATAGTTAACAATTATCACCCCCCATGATTAACCATTAATTAATACAATATAATCAATGCAATATAATTGATCTGTTATATCATTACGCATATTCAAAAGAACCAAGCTTCCCATATTGTATCTATTGATTAACACTTTGAAGGGAGACTATTAGGGTATTTGTTCAAATTTAATATTATTTTTAATCATATTTTTAAAAATAATATTTTTTACACTTTAATTCAAATAGTTATATTTACTTTGTCTATTAAGAGTATTCTGGTATTTATATTGCAAATGCTATATTGAACAATTAATTAAGGTATTTAAGTATTAACCTTGCTCTATACTTCACAAAATTAAGGAAAATATCATGAAAAATTTAGCGTTAGGCGCATTAACACTCGCCATCGGACTTTACGGCTCTGCAGCAAATGCCGATTTGTTAGCTAGCTCATCATCCCATGTCTTTGTTGATGTAACCGCAAACATTGCTATAGCACCACCGCTGGGGGATGTCGATTTAGGCGATCAAATGAATGATTTTACTGGGGCAGCAGTATTTACAGTCGATGCAAACAGCCAAGACGTTTATCTGACTTGTGGAGCTTCTAACCTATATAAAGGAAACGATCCACTTGGCACTGAAGTTAAATCATTAGCAGTTAATTTAAGTGCAGGTTGTAGAGTTAACCCAGCTAACGGTAATCGAATGGCAGGCTTGGATAATACACTTGCCTTTCAGTCGGGTGAAGAAGAAATAATTGATGGTTTTCCTGTAGCAAAAAGTGAACAAGGACATTATGAGAGCTCTCAAAATGGTCATTTTAGTCAAGATGTAACCATTATAGTTGATTGGGATATTCCATTAGAACAACCACAGGGTGAATACAGCGGTATTGTTGCACTTTGGGGAGCCATTCTCTAGAATGATACTAGGGTCATAAACTAGCACCTTTCTATTTTATATCTATTTTATATTAGTGTTAAGGTGCTAATACGATATTTTATCTCAGTCATTGTCGTATTTTTTTAATAGCCGATAAAGTGTAACGCGAGAGACTTTCAAGTTTTTGGCTACTTGACTTACGTTATTATTAAATGCTTTCATTCTATGATTGATAGTATCTCGCTCAGCTATTTCTCGAACATCGTTCAGACTACAATCAAAGAGAACAGAGGTGATCTGGGGTATATCAGGTAAGCACAAATCTTTTGGATGTATATGTTCATCTTCACACATAGCCAACGCTCCTTTTACACGATTTGATAATTCTCTGACATTTCCCGGCCAAGAATAGAGGCTTAAAGCTTTTAGTGACGATTTTGAAAAACCTAGAGTATTTCTATTGAGTTGAGGCTGAAAACGTTTAAAATAATAGTCAGCTAACGGTAAAATATCTTCAATTCTGTGACGTAACGCGGGTGAATGAATATTAAGCACATGTAGTCGGTAATATAAATCCTCTCTAAATTTACCTGACTTTACTGCATCTTGTAAATTAATATTACTTGCAGCGATAACTCTGACATCCACTTGTATTGTTTTAGTACCTCCTAATCGATCTATTGTACCTTCTTGCAAGAATCGTAATAGATTAACCTGTAAATCAAGGGGCAGGTCACCAATTTCATCAAGAAAAAGTGTACCATTATGAGCGGACTCTATTCGTCCTATTTTTCTACAGTTAGCGCCTGTAAAAGCCCCTTTTTCATGACCAAAAAGCTCAGACTGTATTAAATTAGCCGGTAATGCGCCACAGTTAACTATAATCAGATCCTTTTTTTTGCGACAGGAGCGCAGATGAATAGCTTTTGCAATTAGCTCTTTACCTGTTCCACTTTCACCGCTGATCAGAACAGGTATATTAACGGGTGCTGCTTTATAAATATCTCTAAATAGTTTTTTCATAACAAGACTCTGGCCAACCATTTCTTCAACTTTGTACTCCTCATTAGATTTTGTGTTATATAAGTTTTTTTTCAGATGAGCCATTCCTAAGGCGTGACCCAAACTAAAAACAAGGCGATGAATATCGAAGGGGGAAGTGTGATAATCAAAAAAGTCATTAGCCAATAGACGCCTATGTTCAATATTATTTAGGTAACTTTGTTGTGTGAGGGCAACCCATTCAAAGTTATAGAGTGAAGATATAGATTCGAATAAAGTAGTGTTATTGATGTTAGCCTCATCAAACCAAAAAACGCAAACTAATTGCTTTCTTTGGAGTGCATTTAATTCTAACATTGAGATATCAGTTATGTTTTTGAGTAGCCAACCTGCATTGGTAAGTGACTGCCTTACCATGTTTAACTCCTCCTCCAGTTCATCACATTGGAAGCAAAATAAACAGCACTTGTCCATATCTCAAGATCTCCTATACACACTGATTTATTAGTTTTTATAGATTAGCAGAGCTAATAAAACTTGCAAAATTGAATGTGTCTTTAATAAAGATGGTTTAAGACCATGAAAAAAATATTAATTTTAATAATATTGCTGATTAAAACTAGCTCATTAGTAATTTTTCAAGAATTTCCTCTTTACCTTAATAGGAATGGGTATGGGCATTTTTTATTTGTAAACACTCTAAAAATCAATCTGTAACAGCTAAGTTTCAAACCAGAAGTAAGAAAATATTACCCTCTATTTCATTATTGTAGTCATACCTGATGTAGGTCAGTAATACCCAAAGTAATGAATCCAACAAATACAATAAACACTATGCTTTCTCTGTATATATTTAATTGAATATTTATACATGTATGCAAATATAATTAATTGTGAACTTATCAGAAAAATACGTTTAAAGGGAATTATGAACTACACCGTTAGCATATTAGTTGTCTCTTTAGTTATTACTATTAATCTATTTATTTTGGGTCCTCCTGCTGCTTCAGAATTATTGATTGAGGCTAATGTAGAGCCTTTAGTCTCAATTGTACCTTGGCAAAAAGTGGCACATATTGGTAATGCTGGCCCCAATGGTATTTCTACCAACCTTCCTTTTTATGTCACATCTAATACCTCGAGAGTACATATTAATCTGGTGGTAACTCACCTATATAAAGATGGAGATACTAATTTAAATATCAAATTACCGGTAGATGAATCGAGTGGTGTAGAAGTTAATCCTTTGTCTGCACGTCCAATGCCAGGAAGTAGTTTGCAAACTCAATATGAAGGCACTACATATTTAAATAAAAGTGGAGGGGTATTCCAAGGCCTCAAAACAGCAACGATATCTTTAGAAAACACCACAAGTGGTGTACTCCAGGAAACGATCGATTTTTCAGTCGCTTGGTTGAGTGACGGTGTCACTCAACCAAGCGGAACTTATCAAGGGTATGTGGTTGTCACGGTAAGTGTTGAATAAATATTAATGTTAATGCACAAAGAGTCCAAAGGAAAAAACATGCAAAATTTTAATAAATACGTTTTTCTATGTAGCATATGTTGCTTTATATTCTTACCATTAAAGGTAAATGCCTCTCTATCGATTAGTCCTGCATTTTTACACATAGATTTATCTAAGAATAATCCCTCAGGTACCTTTACGGTATCGAATTTATCTAATATTGAGCAAACTTATCGAGCTAGATCAATGCACTTTGAAATATCGAATACAGGCTCTATTTTACCAATAGAGCCTAATCAGTTTTCATTAGCCAATGCCATTAAATTTAACCCAAAAGAATTTACTTTACCCGCTAAATCAAAACGAAAAATACGTTTTACTATTATTAATCGTAACTTAAGAGAGGCTAAAGAATATTGGGGCGCCATTGAATTTACTCCCTTAAAAAACTTTTCTATGAAAGCTCAAGACCAAGCAGGGCATTCGATGAACGTCACTGTTATTTCTAGAATATTAGTCCCTATTTATGGCATGGGAAAAAAGGTTAAATTTAAAGGTACGGCAGAGGCATTAATGGGAGTTAATGATAATAATAGTCTTAGTTTAACCGGACAAGTATCTAATACCGGGGATGGTGTTTTACGTTTAAGCGGTGATTGGTCGATTTACAAAAAAGGAAGTAAAGAATTACTCTATTCTATCCTCGTAAATAAATTTGTCGTTTTACCCCAATCAAAACGTCAAATTAAGGCCAAGCTCGACAATAAGCTCGACCATGGAGAATATGACATCGTACTTGATTTAACTGAGCAAAGGAGTGATGAGCAAGTAATGAATCATGGTGTCTTCACCGTTGAGTAACCATTGTTGCTATGTATACTACCTCAGCCACCACTTATATTTATTCGATACTAATTATATTAATTTTATTCTGTATACCCTTTGTCGAAGCAATGGACCCCATCGAAGCTTTGAAGGAAATAAAACCACCTAGTCTATTATTCAAAGAAATAGAGATAGAGATATTGCAGCAATTACCTCTATCAAGTCAACCCATCGCTACAATTGTTGGTGGCTTTACACTGACTGGAAATCGCTCTATTTATCGAGTATCTATTAAAGATCTTGATCTTTTAATTACTGAAAATGGGCAACGATTATTACCCTTGTTAAGGTTGTTAAAGCGTCTACATGCGAATATCACGTTTAAAAATGGTCAGCTCACTTATGCTTTTCAAGCAGGTGAAAACGGCTTTATAGACTTTCAACAATCTAGCCTGAGAGTAAAAGGAAAAACTTATCCGATAAGCTTAATCAAGGGATTGTCAGATATTACTGGCAAACAAGAGATTTATGTCTCTGAAAAACTCTTTTCTGAAGAACTTGGGTTAAACTACCTTTGGGATGAACGTGAATATGCAGTCATTGTGAGTACTGATAGAGAACTGAATATTTTCCAAGAAATTTTAGTACGGAGAAGTCAACGTATCGAATTTGATCTAAGTGAGTTGACAGAAAATTTACCGGAGACAGAAGGTCTTAAAAAGGCAATAGACTCTCAGCAACTACTCACTTTTAGTCAATTTTCCTTTGATATAAAAAGTATCATAAAAGCAGATCAACATTTCGAATTCATCACACCAAAAGTCACTTTTTATGGTCATCTTTTTGGCGGAAATTATAAAATGAGTTTATCTGAGTCTATTAACACTCAACAGAATCAAGTTCCAGACTTAGCTTTATGGCTAGAAGACGTTGTTTGGCAATCAGATATAGAATCATTTGTTGTGGAAGCTGGAGATACCGGCATTGGGCTAACTACCTTATCTATCCCTTTTGCCAGTTTTACAGGTTTTAGTTTTCGCGGCTTAACTGAGGATGATTTCAGCCCATTGGGTAAAAAAACATTTCTTGAAGGGAATAGCTTCAAATTTTCAAATGAACAGAAAATTGAAGGGTTTGCAACTGTGGGATCAACGGTTGAAATATACATTAATGGCAGGTTAAGTTACGCTGAAGTGATCAAAACTATTGACGGTTCAGCCATAGGGAACGGCCGATATGAATTACTTCTGTCAAGTGTTTTAAGCCAAAGACTTAATGAAGTAAAGACGATTATTAGTGAACCTGATGGTACTAAAAATCAGAAGGTTGAATTTATTTCTAGCAATATAAATTTATTAAAACAGGGCCAATGGGCATATTCAGGCGGGGGAGGGACAAGACGTAAAAAACAACAGGGTAAATTTATTAATGAAGGTATTTTAGCCGGAGCAGCTTTTTTTTACGGTTTAAATAATGATATGACACTTGGTATTTCATTAGCTAGTCAAAATGATTTCTATAGGGATATCAATTCATCAGAAGAATTTCTTGATGCGAGGCTATATTTTGGTGAGCATCTTGCTATAAAACTGAGTGAAAAACTATTTTTGACACAGAATTTTGGTTTGAATGCCATCATTGATGAAAATAACATGCTCGTTGATACGACTAAGTTTAAACCTAAAAAATACTTTACCGCACTTGAAAATACCCTAGAGTATAAAGCCCCATCAACTCTATTTGCTTTCTACCATTTTGATTATGAAAAAAATTATTCAGCAGGCGATATCAAATTAGGCAACCGCAAAGGGTGGGGAACTTTTATTCAGAGTAAGCTTGATAAATATTCAGAATTTAATAGCGCCTACGCCACTATTAAATCTCATGATACTGACGACAACACCCAATATTTTACTGCTGAATTAAAAAATAAAAGTTGGTTTTCTAACAGCAGCTTAAGCTTTAGAGCCGATTGGATTAAACAACTAATTAGACAAAGTTCTTTAACTAGTAAGCGAAAACTATACAGTGTAAATCTAATTTCAGATCTTACTAACCACATCGAAATTGACGTGAACCATAGTTGGGGTAAACCGATCGGCTTTGCTGATAATGAAGATCTCCGTTCGGGAATTCCTGTACCAATGATTACCACTAGCTTGCCTTTTGGCACACGTGTTAGTGCTAAATATAAAGTTTCAGATACTTGGTCTACCTACGCTAATTATATAGATTCAGGGATAGGGCATAAGTCAGCTGAGTTATCTATTGAGCGTAATCTTAATTTTCCTGGGGAAATGAAATTCAAACTATTAAGTCGACACGATCTAATAAACTATAATCATAGAACTACAGTCACATTTGAGTATCCTTTCCATACTGGTGGGGGTGATCTTTTTGGTTTAAGCTTCACTAAGGGCAATGAAACGGATGGTTATAATATAAATGTATACTTGAGTATATCGGGTCTCTTTAATTGGGATAAATGGAATCCTCACTTGATCAGAAGAGCGAGTCAAATCAGGCCAGAAAGTGGAGGCATACAAGGACTTGTATATCTCGACAGCAATACCAATGGTATATATGATGAGGGTGAAGCTGGTGTGAAAAATATAGAAGTACTATTCAATGGTAGGAAAAATTACAGCTCAGGCATTGGCGGTTGGTTCTATATCCCTCGTAATGAGCGTCAAAATAAAATAGTGGTTTCGCTTGATCCCTCATCATTGCCAGCGATATATACACCAACTCAAGGCGTACAACAAGCAAATTGGGATAAGGTCACTCTTACTCGTGTAAATCTTGGTATAGCAATATTAACGTCATTGAGTGGGAACATTATTTTTGATGAGAGTTCTAGGGCAATTGCTGGGGTTATTGTTAAACTGATAGACCTTGAAAATAAAGAAGAGGAACGTCAATCAATTACAGATAGCTATGGAGAGTATTATTTTGGACAAGTAAAAGTTGGTCGTTATGAAATAAAAATCATAAAGGATTCATTACCCCTTAATACTAAACCGGTTAATCCACTACCTTTGATTACCATTAACGCAGAGACGGCGACTCAAGACATAGTAATACCGACTATTAACGTTGAAAAATTACAGGAGTTATAATAAGGGTTAATTTTCATTCGAGTTTGAATTATAAATAAAGGGACCTAGCAACTTAATATCACTGTCACTTGTTTTTAATCAGGATACTAAATTACCCCGGCTTTCTCAAAACGAATATTCATCTCTTCAAATAATGCCTGTACACCTCGTAATGGACGCATAGCAACTTCGAAATGTACAATTTTACCCGAATCATTCCATTTTATTAGATCAACCCCTTTGACACTCCGCTCACCTACTTTTGCAGAAAATTCCAGAGCCATATCATTACTGTCTTCCCACTCGCGGTGATAGGTGAAATCGTCAAAAACATCGATAACCGTGGTTAATATGAAATGAACTAACTGTTTACCTTGCTTAGGTGCCCGCACCGTGGGTGAATGAAAAACAATATTGACATCGAGTAATTCGCTGAGAAGGCTACCATCTTTTTCTCTAACGGCACGATGCCAGCGTTCCAAGTTTTCATTTTTCATGTGTGACTCCTGTACTTGTGTTGTTAAAACTCCAACATCATCTGAATGTGATCATGGCAATGACATAGGCTATGTTAAATAAACACTTATGGTCAACACATTTTCAAGTAAATTAACAAGGAATAACACGTTCAGCTTAACGTGTTATTCCTTGCTACGGTCAAGCCATATTATATTTTAACTTCTATTTAAGACCTTAAAGTGCCCATTATTGACTTAAGCGGTTAACGTTTTAAGCTTTCTCTACTCTTATCTTGGTTAAATAACTCTCAATTTAAGGCAAAATATAGATTGCATCATAAAGAGTCAAACTATAAAAACTTCACATGAACCTCTGCTTTAGCGTTGGAGAATATTAATTTTTAGAATTACTAATTAGCTTACATGTGAATTTAAACTTTTAAGGCCTGTAACGGTATACTGTATATAAATAGTTACATATTATATATTTTATACCAAATAATATATAATAAATATCAATAACCTCATGATTTACAATATTTTTATTTAGTTTATCTCATGGCGTTTGGGTAAGAACTTGATGCGTCAAGGGCTTTTTATAGCTTGTGTCTTTTAGTTATGATTTACAATAGCTCTTATTTACAGTACCTTGTATAGCATTAAATAAACTCTAATTTGGTACTTACTAGATGTTCAAAAACCTAAAACTTTCACAACAGTTAAATTTAGCTTTTGCCGCGGTATTATTATTGCTCGTTATCATTTCAAGCTTTTCTTATATAGGATTGAGTGGTGGTTACAGTAATTTCAAAGAGTATCGTGGCCTAGCCCGTGATACTAACCTAGCGAGTAGTATACAAGCGAATATGTTACTGGTGCGTTTAAATGTGCTTAAATATATAAAAACGCCGACCACTGAAGTGCTTAAAGAATATAATGGTCGCCTTGACAGAATGAACGGTTTTCTTAAAAAGGCGAAGACTGAAATTAAAAACCCTCAAAGAGCGCAAGATATAAGAGAATCAATAGTACTGGTTGATGAATACCAAAGCGCTGTTCAAGAGGTGGTTAAACTTATCGCTCTTCGACATGATATCGTTAATAATGATTTAGATCCCGCAGGTTCGGGTATGCGTACATCAATGACCTCTATGCTTGATTTCGTTCATAATAATAATAAAAGTGAAGCCGAATATACCATAGCCAAAGCCAGTGAAGCCGTACTTTTAGGTCGTTTATATGTGACTAAATTTTTAGTGACTAATACTAAAGTTGACTATGAAAGAGCAAGACAAGAATTAGGTGTTAATTTAGAAGATAAAAGAAATGCTTTAACTTCAGTGTTTGTTAATTCGCAAGGACAACAATTTTTAAACAAATTTGACCAAAATCGTAAGTTATACATAGCAGCACTTGATGACGTTTTCAATACTATTGTTAAACGTAATAGTTTGGTAAACGATACACTTAATCGCGTAGGATCCATTATTGCCGATAACGCTCAAAGTGTTAAGAGGTCGGTAAGAAAAGAGCAGGATGTGTTAGGGCCAACAGCAGAAAATGAGGCACAGAGATACAAATCAATTGTCGCTATTATATCTCTCATTAGTTTATTACTTGGTGCGATATTGTCTTGGTTGATGTCTAACATCATTAGAAAACCTATTGGTGGAGAACCACAAGAAATAGCGGATATTACACGAATGGTTGCTAGTGGTGATTTAACACATAAATATGGTGATGTAACTAAGTCTACCGGTATTTATTTATCGATTGCGAATATGACCTTAAATTTAAAAAAATTAATTGGCGATATAGCTATTACGGCAGATGATATTGCGACTAGTGCGAATCAAACGGGTATTATTTCTGAGCAAACGAATACCGCTGCTTTTTCTCAAAAAGAGCTAACCACTACAGTGGCAACAGCAATAAACGAAATGTCATATAGTATTCAAGATGTTGTTAAACATGCTGTTGATTCTTCAAGTGCCGCACAAAACGCAAAACAACAAGCCGAGAATGGAAAAAATATTGTTGATGAAACGATTCATTCCATTCAAAATCTTGCCAAACGTGTTGAACAATCCGTTGACACTATTAAATCTTTAGAAAAAAATTCAATAGCTATTGGTTCTGTTGTCGGTGTAATTCAAGCTATATCTGAGCAAACTAATCTTCTTGCCCTTAATGCAGCCATTGAGGCGGCAAGAGCTGGAGAGCAAGGCCGTGGTTTTGCAGTGGTTGCTGATGAGGTAAGAAACTTAGCGCAGCGTACTCAAAAATCAACCAGTGAAATACAAGATATGATCCAAATATTACAATCGGGTACTAGCGAAGCTGTTAAGGTGATGAATGAGAGCCAAATTGAAGCACAATCTACGGTAGTTAAATCACGAGAAACAGGTGAAGCACTTGATCATATTTTAGAAACCATCACGAAAATCAATGATATGAATACTCAAGTGGCTGAAGCGGTTGAACAACAATCAGTTGTTGCAGAAGAAGTGAACATCAATGTAACATCAATAAGTGAATCGGCTGAGACGACCAACAAAGGGGCTAATGAAAACTCACAAGCAAGCCAAGAGTTAATGTCTATGGCAACAAAATTACAAACACTCGTCAGTGGTTTTAAAATTAAATAACTTTAATATATTATATGAATAATGAAAAGGGGCTGCGTCATTGCAGCCCTTTTTTTTAGTGTCATTGTTTATAATCAATCAAGTTAACACCTATGTAAAGCCGAGCTATACACCATGCATATGAATTTAAGACTTTGTTTGTTAATCGTAACACTTAGAGAGGGTGCTCGATAGCTCTCTCATAAGGAGGTCTCTACTAACTATGGCTATACTCTAAGTGCTTTTTCACCACGAGCGATACCCACACAACCCGATCGAACCGATTCAATGATTTCAGTTTCATTGCCAATAATATCGATAAAAGCATTAAGTTTATCTGAGTCACCAATAAGTTGAACCGTATAAATTTGCTTACCAATATCAATAATAGAGCCTCTGAAAATATCAGTCATACGTTTAACTTCAGTACGTGTTTTATCAGTTATTGCAAGGACTTTAATTAACAATAACTCACGCTCGATATGCTTTCTGTCTGTTATATCCGACACTTTAATCACATCAATTAATTTATTGACTTGCTTAACAATTTGTTCGAGGACCTGATCATCACCTCTTGTTGCAATTGTTATCCTAGAAATACTTATGTCTTCCGTTGGAGCAACCGTTAAACTCTCAATATTAAAAGCTCGCTGTGAAAATAGACCAACAATACGTGATAATGATCCCGGTTCATTCTCTAATAAAATAGCTAAAACACGACGCATTATGCTTTTACTCCTTTTTTTATCCACATATCATCTATTGCACCTGTTTTAATTTGCATAGGGTAGACATGTTCAAGTTCATCTACGGCAACATCAACAAATACTAATTTGTTTTTAATTGAAAATGCTGTCGCTAATTTTTTATCGAGTTCATCCAGTGTATCTATGTGTATTCCTACGTGGCCATAAGCTTCAGCCAATTTAACAAAGTCTGGAATTGATTCCATATAGGAGGAGGAGTGCCTGCCACCATAGACCATGTCTTGCCACTGGCGAACCATGCCTAAAGACCGATTATTTAAGGTCACAACAACGACAGATAAATTATATTGCAGGCAGGTAGATAACTCTTGAATATTCATTTGAATAGAGCCGTCACCCGTTATACAGATAACATGGCTGTCGGGAAAAGCTAATTTTACGCCCATTGCCGCAGGTAACCCAAACCCCATAGTGCCCAAACCGCCAGAGTTTATCCATTGACGAGGTTTGGCAAAGGGATAATATTGTGCAGCGAACATTTGATGTTGACCAACATCAGAGCATACAAAAGCCTCACCGTTAGTGATCTCATACATTGATTCAATCACTCGTTGTGGTTTGATTTTTTGCTCTTGCTGAACATAGCTAAAACTTTTTACATTGCGCCACTGTGCTATTTCTTTCCACCATAGGTCTAATGCTTCTTCATCTGGAGTAAAATCACTGGCTGATAATTCATCAAGCAATTGCTGCATTACAATGTCGATTAATCCCACAATGGGAATATGGGCGTTAATGGTTTTAGAAATGGATGTTGGGTCAATATCTACATGTATAATAGTTGCATTCGGACAGAATTTTTTAACGTTATTAGTGACTCGATCGTCAAAACGAGCACCAAGAGCTAAAATCACATCAGCATTTGCCATGGCTTTATTTGCTTCTAAACTGCCATGCATTCCTAACATACCGATAAAGTTATCATGGATACCAGATATACCTCCTAGGCCCATTAAGGTATTGGTGATAGGGGCTTTTAGTGTTTCTGTCAATGTTGTTAACAACTCGGATGCATTAGCTAAAACTATACCTCCACCCGAATAAATCACCAGTTTTTTGGCGTTTGCTATCGCTTTAACCGCTTTTTTAATTTGCTTAGGGTGCCCTTTACTCGTAGGGTTATAAGAGCGCATTTTAATATCGGTATCAATATGAAAAACTGCGGTATTATCAGGTGTTAATATATCTTTAGGTAGTTCAACAACCACAGGCCCGGGTCGACCTGTATTGGCAATATAAAATGCTTTGGCAATTATATTAGGTATTTCTTCAACACTACGGCAATTAAAACTGTGTTTAACTATTGGACGTGAGCACCCAATAATATCTGTTTCTTGAAAGGCATCATCTCCAATTAAGGTGGTCGCTACTTGGCCTGCTAATATCACCATAGGGATAGAGTCCATATAAGCGGTGGCAATTCCCGTAATGCAATTTGTAGCACCAGGGCCTGATGTGGCAAGAACGACACCCACTTCACCTGTTGCTCTTGTGTAGCCGTCAGCCATATGCGTTGCCGCTTGTTCATGACGAACGAGTATATGTTCAATATCATCTTGCTGAAATATTGCATCATAAACATCTAAAATTGAGCCACCAGGGTAGCCAAAAATATATTTCACCTTAAGTGCGGATAAGGCTTTTACTACCATTTGTGCACCACTAAATAATTGAACTGTCATGTTATTACCTTTTGTTGAAACTTTAAAATTATACATAAAAAACCCCCGGTCTGTTGAGAGCGAGGGTTTGTCAAATTATTTGTTTATTGGTTTTTCTTAAACATAACATGACCCCCGCAATGATTTAAAAATCAGCACGAGTAGGACGACGTTAAGTTTAGTAATTATTTTCATCGGTTGAAATTAATATATCGGTAAATAAATTAAATTGAACTATATATTTAAAGGGTTTTTGTATAACTGTCAATGAATAATTAAAGAATAGGTTGATTTATTAATAATTAAAATAGTACGGGTTCAATTGACCAGGGATAAGTGTTAGTTAATAGATTAGGGGTCGTTGAATACAACAAATGCGTTAAATCAATCAAACCAATAGTTTTTGTTGTAACTCTGGTGACAATTGGTAACAATACTTATAATAAAGTCAGTGATATTTTTCATTAAGTTGAAGTAATATTGAAAAGGATAATTGTTATGTTGAAAGTAAAATATAAAATGAAGATTTTTATCGTGGCAGCAGCTACCTTATTCGCTCTTGGTTGCGCCTCTCAGTATAAAGCTAAGGTTGGTTTTGATAAAAACACTGAGGTAGATACGCTTCAATACAAGACATTTTCTTGGCTTAAGGAAACTAAAATTCTTACGCTCAGTGAAGATATAAATCCGGTGATGAAGTTAAGAATTGATGATACGGTAGAGGATGCATTCATTGCTAAAGGTTACAAATTAATTGCTTCTGCAGAGGATGCCGATTTTACTATATCTTATACGGTAGGTAGTAGGGATAAAATAAAGGTTAATACATACCCATCAACCTATCATACCGGCTTTATGTGGGGACGCGGTTATTACGGTGGTATGGGTATGGGTCTTGAGACTCGTGTCCAAAACTATACCCAAGGTAGATTAGCCATTGATGTTTACGATGTTAAATCCCATCAACCTGCCTGGCATGGCTGGGCAGTTCACAAAATAAAGTCTGATGATAGAAAAGAATCTGAAAAATTAATTAAAAATCTAGTGGTAGAAGTATTAGTTAACTTTTAGTTATCTATTCATTTTTTATCATAAATAAACGTGATATATGTCGCGTTTTTTATGAAAACGCTAATTATATTGAATTATTTTAAGTCGGAAGTAACTTTTGTTAGATACCCTCACAAGCTTAAGTCGAGGTATTATTCATTTGTTGGACCAATAAGTCATCAGAGCCAAACTGGTAATTCTCACTAAAACACAAGCCTGCCGATGGTGGCAGCGATTCTGAGTATTATGTTCAACTTAAAGATGCCAATACATGTTGCAACATTACTCAAGCTAGGTACCAAGTTTTTATCTAAATACTATCAACCCCATTAAATCAGCAATGTTTGGGTTTTCTTAGGGTATTAGGGGTGTTGATATAGACTCTGATGGGAAAATAGATAAGGGGCAAACAATAGAATGTTCTTTAGGTCTGTATTTCTCTCGAATTTTTATTTCTGTGTTCGTTATTCAAAAATAAAATCACTTGAATTTAATGTAGTTAATAATAAATGCTAGGTGAAAGATATAGTAATAAGTCAATTTTCAAATGAATTTAGGAGTATAACCCCACTATTAATTAACCAATAGTATCGCTATTCAAACCAATGCTCGGCACTATTATAGTATCCGCACTGAAAACAACTAAGGCTAGTGCTTTGAACATTGTTTACCGTTTAGGTAAAGGTGAGTGCTAGTCAGTAAATAAATAAAAAACTTCTAAAGGATTGAACAATATATGCGTCGTAATAACTTTTCTGACCAGCAAGTGGATAAATTTAATTGGCAGGTTTTGAAAGCGTTATGGCCTTATTTATTAGAGTTCAAAGTGCGTATTGCCTTTGCTCTTGGTTGTTTGATATTAACCAAAATTGCTAGTGTTTATTTACCTTTCATTTTAAAAGATATTGTTGATGTTCTTGATAATCAGAAAGAAAACCGTATTTACCTCGTTCCTTTTGCTTTAGTAGCAGCCTATGGTTTAACAAGACTAACCATAGTGATTTTTGCAGAAATTAGAGATACACTTTTTGGCCGAGTTACCGAAAGAGCTATTAGACGAATAGGTCTGAAAGTGTTTCGCCATTTACATAAACTCGACTTAGATTTTCATCTTAATCGTCAAACAGGTGGATTGTCCCGAGATATTGACCGAGGGAACTCAGGTGTTAATTTTCTCATGCGCTTTATGGTTTTTAATATTGTTCCAACTCTGCTTGAAATAGTGATGGTTATCACTATTTTGTTTGTCAATTATGGCTTTTGGTTCGCCTTTATCACTTTAACCTCAATTGTCAGTTACATAGGATATTCAGTTTATGCAACTGAATGGCGCACTGGATATATCCGCGCAGCAAACAAGGCTGACTCATCAAGTAATACTCGCGCTATTGATAGCTTACTCAATTATGAAACAGTTAAATACTTTACCAATGAAGAATATGAAGCGAATGCTTATGATCGAAACTTAGCTGCATGGGAAGTAGCAAAAACACAAAATCGTTTATCTCTGTTTGCATTAAATGGTGGCCAAGCTTTGATCATCTCATTATCGATGACTTCGATGCTAGCTTTAGCTGCTTATCAAGTGACAAACCAGCAAATGAGCTTAGGTGATTTTGTTTTGATTAACGCTTTCATGATGCAACTTTTTATTCCCCTTAACTTTTTAGGTTTTGTCTATCGTGAAATTAAAGGTTCATTGGCTAATATTGAGAACATGTTTGCTTTGCTAGAGAGAAAACCAAAAGTTGAAGATCAGTCAAATGCTAAAGAGTTAACACTTATTCAAGGAGAAATCGCTTTTGAAAATATTAATTTTTCTTATCATAAAGACAGGAAAATTATTAACAATTTATCCTTTGTTATTAAAGCGGGTGAAAAAGTTGCTGTTGTTGGTGAAAGTGGCTCAGGAAAATCAACATTAGTGAAATTGTTGTTTCGATTTTACGATGTATGTGAAGGAGAAATTTTGATTGATGGTCAAAAAATCAATCAAATAACCCAGCAATCGTTAAGGGAAAATATCGGTATTGTGCCTCAAGATACAGTGTTATTTAACGACACTTTATTCGCTAATGTCCATTATGGTGACCCTAGTGCCAGTAACAGCGAAGTACTAAAGGCAATTGCGTTAGCGCATTTATCTCGGTTTGTTGACTCATTACCTGATGGGGTCGAAACAACAGTTGGTGAACGCGGTTTAAAACTCTCAGGTGGCGAAAAGCAAAGAGTGGCCATAGCGAGAACTATTTTAAAAAACCCTGCTATTTTAGTATTTGATGAAGCCACATCCTCTTTAGACAGTCATTCAGAGCAAGCTATTCTAGCGGCTATTGATGAAGTTTCTCAACACAGAACCAGTATTGTTATTGCTCATAGGTTATCGACGATTGTCAATGCTGATAATATTATTGTTATGAAAGAAGGTGAAATTATAGAGCAGGGCAACCATCAGCGTTTACTTGCCCTTAATGGCCATTATAAAAATATGTGGCAACTTCAACAATCTATCACTACGGAGTAATGGCTATTTTATGCAAATTGAAATTAAGCAAACTAAGTTATGGTTAGCCCAAATTATTGTCGGCCTTAACTTTTGCCCCTTTGCGAAAAAAGAGCTAGTTAACGACACTATTCATTACCATTTATCTAAAATAAACAAGGGTAAGCTTGCCCTTAAGGAGATTGTCGAACAGTGCCTTTACTTAAAAAAAAATGATGTCATAGAAACAAGCTTGATTATCTATAACCAAGGTTTTAAGAGTTTTGAAGATTACTTAGACTTAGTTGCCTCGGCAGAAAGTAGCTTGGTCGATTTTGGCTTTGAAGGGGAATTTCAATTGGCAAGTTTTCATCCTGATTACTACTTCGATGGTGAAGAATTTAATGATGCGGCTAATTTTACTAACCGATCACCATATCCTACTATACACATAATACGTGAAGAAAGTATCACGAGAGTTTTAAGCGTCTATAAAAATCCAGAAAAAATTCCTGACAATAATATCAGGTTGGCTAGAGCTAAAGGTTCTTCGTTTTTTACCCTGTTGTTAAAAAATATAAAGCAAAGTCATTAATCTCTAAAGATGTAACAATATGCTTAAAAATTTAAATTTAAATTGCACTCCGTAATGTACTGTTTTCATTATTTTTATTCAGTAACTACAAGGAGTAAGGTTAGAATTTTAATTTATCAAGTAAAACATATTATTTCGAATCATTTGAGTAACTTCTTAAATATAATTACCAATACAGTAATAACTATTTTTGAACTAGGTTAATCAGATTGGTACAATAGATTTATTAGGTGATCTTTTATCGATCACTTCGTATTATAAGGGTTAATGTTGTGGATGAAAAACAGACAGTGTTACATGTAGGCGGTAGTATTGAAAAAGCGGTTAAAGGCGATTTTACCATCGATAAACAGTCGATCTTAAAAGAGGCTTGGCAAAAAACGTCAAGTGATCGAATGTCGATCAACTTAGGACTCTTGTTTATATTTATTTTTGCGACAATAGTTTCTTTGCTTCTTATCGATAACTTAGGTGGCTATAAAGTAATATTAGAAGATCCACAAGCCAGTATGATTTTTAATGTCATTATTACACTTTTTATTTGGCCTTTTTTGGCCGGAATTGAAATGATGGGAGTTTTGCATGCAGTAGGCATGAAAACCCAGCCAAAATTAATATTTGCATTTTTAAAGCGTGGAAGCTGGGTAGCAATTTGCGCACTCATTTCTTCTTTATTTATTGGTATAGGTTTACAACTGTTTATTCTTCCGGGGATATTTTTAGCGGTTGCTCTATCTTTAGTTATTCCTTTAGTGGTCGAAAAAAAACTCTCTCCAATTAAGGCTATTACGGTTTCATTACAAGCTTTAAGGTTTCAATGGTTTAAAATATTTTCTCTTTACTTAATGTTAATATCAATTTTTATACTCAGTTTCCTGCCGCTTGTTTTTTTAGCTGAAACTAGTTTTTCTGTAGTGGGGGGTGTTATTTTATTTTTTAGTTTATCTTACCTTGCTCCACTTTATTACAATATCAAGGGTATTTTGTATAGAGAAATTTTTGGTCTACAATTGACTCAAATTGATGGCGCAACATTGCCACCTTCATCTAATGATACTTTTTCTGCTTAAATTTCAAGGAATACTATGAAAAGCTTATTTTTCTTTAAATTTTTTTTTATCCTGAGTCTACTCTTTGCTTTACTAGCTCCTTTTACTTTTCAACAAATAAATAAGCCAAATAAGTTGATAGTTGAGCAAATTAAAGTTGAGCAAATTAAGGAAGCTGAAACACCAGTAATCGACATTGAAACACCTTTACATGCCGTTACACTTCCTGATTTTGCTAAGATTAGAGATGTTAAACAAAAAAAACGTCAGTTTTTTAATTTTATTCGTCCCGATATTGATAAAGAAAATCAAAAGTTACTTAATATAAGAGTAGAGATAAAACATTGGTTAGAAAAAGTTAGTTTAGAACAAACATTATCTGAACAACAGCAAAGTGAACTCAATAAGCTTATTGAATCCTATAAAGTGAATGAAAACTTTTCACTTTTGCAGCAGTTAAATGAGCTTTTGATCCGTATAGATATTATTCCATCACCATTAGTTTTGGTTCAGGCGGCTAATGAGTCAGCTTGGGGGACTTCGAGGTTTGCGCGTATTGGTTTGAACTTTTTTGGTCTTTGGTGTTATCGACAAGGGTGTGGAATGGTGCCTAATGGCCGTAATCATGGTGCTAAACATGAAGTTGCCGCTTTTAACAGTGTTAATCATTCGGTAAAACGTTACCTTCATAATATTAACACCCATAATGCTTATATTGTTTTTAGAGCGATTAGAGGCCAATTAAGGGCGCAAAACCAAGCTTTACAGCCTGAAGTGTTAGCTACAGGATTACTGTCATACTCTGAGCGTGGCACAGATTACGTATTAGAAATAACAGAAATGATCAGACATAACCGCTTATATTTTTTACCTGGTGATGTTGATGCAGAGTAAATCAGTATCTTCATAAAAATAATCAAATTTCAATAAACATACCACAGCTATAAATAAACTCATTGCAACAGCTGCTCAATATTGTGATTAACGAAAACGGGTAAAGCTAAAAACGATGCCATAAGTCATTAAACAAGATCATTTTCAAAGGGTGATCTATAGCCAGCAGGTTTTATTGCTAAAACATCGCAGTTTAGTCTATCAATAACATGTTCAGCTGTATTACCTATTAAAGCAGCCGATATACCAGTGCGACCAATTGTTCCTAATATCACTAATTCAGCATCAAGCTCATTAGACACACGCTCAATGACTATCTCTGGTAAACCTTCGTTAACAAAAGTATTATCTGTTGCAATTCCAAAGCGTTGTGCATGTTCTAACATAGCTTGTTGGTGGTGTTTAAGCATTGAATCGTTATATTGACTTGAATCAAATTCAGGAATTTCAATTGCAATATTAACGGGCGTACCAGGATAAGAGTTAACTAAATTAACCCTACCGTTAAGCAGTTCAGCAAAACTATTGGCAGTGTCAGTTATTTTATTATTCAGTGACTGATGCTCAGATTCATCACTTCCGATGTTTAAAGCAGCAAGTATATTTCCATTCTCTGGCCAGCTATGTTCTTTAACTAACAATACCGGACAAGGACATTTACGGAGAAGATGCCAGTCAGTGGGAGTAAATATCACTGATTTAAATTTATCGTGCTGGTGAGTTCCTTTAATCATAATATCGTGTTTTTTACTGATAACTCGTTCAATAATGGCTTCAAAAGGACGATTGTGCCAAACCACTTTGTGGTTTATGTTAATGCCATGATGCGGTAAGTCATCAATGATATCATTAAGCCATTGTTGTCTGTCTTCTATCACAGATTGCCGCATAACTTCGCGTTCGTCGCTTGAAAGCATGGTTGTCATTTCATAAGAAAAGTCAAATATACTTAAAAATGCAGTAATAGAAGATTGTGTTTTAGCGGCTAATTCAATGGCTCTTTTGAGGGCTTTTTGATTTTCTGTAGAGGGGTCTATAACCGCAAGTATATTTTTATATTGTTCCATAACATGCCCCATATAATTGATTGAATATGATTTACTATCAATAATAGCAACCCAGTTTTACTGATGTATATTTTTTAAATCAAGTTATTGATTTTCTTTATTATCAAGACAAGCATAGTATTAAATAAGAGATTTGAGAAGGTTTTTGCTTAGTAAATAACTTTATTGAACAGATAGTATTAATTTTATAATTACTGAAAATTTGATATTTTCAATGCGTTACTTTGAGTGACGGGGTTCTCGCTCAAATATCACAGAGAGACGTTAGTGTTTGACCGGTTAAATAAAAGGGTTGACACAATTCGATGATAATAAAAATTTGACCATTAATATAGCTTTATTCTTGAGGCTTTGTAGATGCCTCACTGTTATAGTTAGCTAAATTAATTTACTTCACTACGCCACTTATACGGGAACGCTTTTATTAGACCATAAGTTGGTATGCTACAAATATACTGTACAAGCCGTAAAGAATAATACCAATCGACATACATTTTCTTACTTTATTATTTTTAAGTGGTTTTTGTAGGCTAATCAAGCCAAAAGACATGGTTAATAGTGCGGGTAAAGTGCCTAAACCAAAACTTGCCATAATCAAGGCCCCAGTTAGAGGATCACCACTAGCTAAAGCCCAGGTAAGAGTAGAATAAACTAAGCCACAAGGTAGCCAACCCCAAATAGCTCCCAGACCTAATGCGTTAAGAGGACTCTTTACTGGGATAACCTTTTTACTTAAAGGGGAGATGAGTTGCCAGAGTTTTTTTCCAACAGCTTCAACTCTACTGAGCACCATAAACCATTGACCTAGGTAAAGCCCCAGAAGTACTAAAAATATTCCAGCAATAACTCTTAAGCCAGCAAGCGGTAAACCGATAGTGTTTGAAGCCATTGATCCAGTAAGACCTACTATAGCCCCTAAAGTAGCATAAGAGCCTATCCGGCCGATGTTATAACACAAAACGATTATAAATTTTGAAGGCGTATTATTTGTAAGTAAATTGCCCTGTGGAATGGCAGAGGTTAACATGCTAGTGACACCACCACACATCCCTATGCAATGTCCTGCGCTAAGTAAGCCAATGATAAAGGCTGAGACAAGATCAATATCCATTTTTAGGAAGGGTCATTTTGATTTGATTTATTGACTGATTCACTTATTGATGATGAATTTAATCTTTTCTTAGTGTTGTCATCATCAAATAAAATACTCATACCTTGTTTGTCTAAATCACTAAATTGGTCGGTTTTAACTGCCCATAAAAAGAAGTATATACCTATTGCAGTCAGTAAAATGGCAACAGGAATTAAAATGTAAATAATACTCATGTTTTGAATTTTCCTTGTTATTTTTTTATCTTTTTAGCAAGCGTAATGAGTTGGTAATAACGATGAGTGAACTAGCGGACATACCAATAACTGCCATGTAAGGGGTAATAAAACCGACCATTGCTAGAGGTAATACTATGGCATTATATCCAAATGCCCAAGTATAGTTTTGGTAAATAATACGACGATTTTTTTTTGACACGGCTAATAATGTTTGTACTGCTGATAAATGATTGTTGAGTAAAATGACATCGGCTCCATTTTTAGCTATATCGGTTCCATTACCCATCGCAATTGACACATGAGCGGCACCAAAAACGGGTGTGTCATTAACGCCATCACCAATCATGGCGAACGTGTGTGGTCTTTTACCTGATTTTTTTGATAAACCTTGTAGCTCTTTAAGTGTATCAACTTTATCTTGTGCACTTAATCCGCTATATATTTTATCGATTGATAAACTATCAGACACTTTTTTACAACCTGACTCATTATCACCTGAAAGCATTAATGTTTGAATTTTTTGTTCTTTCAATTGGTCAAGTAATAATTGTGCGTCATCCCTGATATTATCTTCTAAATAAAATACAGAAATTAATTGATTAGCATTATCATTATCCTTTACCACTAGCACACATTGTGCATCTTGGTATTTATCATAATCCTTCTTTTTATCTATTAACCATGAAGGTTTACCCAAAGTAAACACTTGTTCATTGATACATCCAGAAAGCCCTTTACCTGGGTGAACGACAACATCAGTAGCACAAATACTAAAGTCACGATATAACTTGAATGCTTTAGCAATTGGGTGTTCTGACTGAGTTTCAAGGGCAGCAGCAAAACTTTGTGTTTGCCTTTGGTTAAACCCGCCAAGTACAATATTTTTATTAATAACAAATTCACCCGTGGTTAACGTTCCTGTTTTATCAAAAGCAATAGTGGTCACTTGTGGAATGGTTTCCATAACGTGACTTGATTTGATCATGATACCCTCACGATTTAAACGTGTTGTTGAGCAGGTTAATGCGGTTGGCGTGGCAAGGGATAAAGCACAAGGGCAGGTTACTACTAGCACTGATAAAGTGATCCAAAAGGCTTGTTCTGGTAAATGTTGTTGCCAATAATAAGCCGTTACCATGGCACACAGTAAAATTAAGGCAACAAAATACTGGGCAATTGTATCTGAAAGCTGAGCTAGTTTAGGTTTATGGGCATGTGATGCTTCACTCAATCGAATTAATTGGCTCAAAAATGAGTGGCTGTTTTTTTGTGTGACTTGTATTTTAAGGTTGCTATCACCATTAATAGTGCCAGCAAAAGTTTTATCGCCTATTGATTTGGTTATTGGTAATTGCTCGCCTGATAGCATAGCTTCATTTAGTTGGCTTTTACCTTGAATTATATATCCATCAGCGGGTACAAGTTCTCCCGCTTTAATCAACACTAAATCACCGACAATTAATTTTTTTGCTGGAATTAACACTTCTTTTTTATCAATAACTTTAGTGGCTATCATCGGCATTAACTTTAATAAGTTAGCGGAAATTTCAGCGGCATGAGATCTTGCTCTAAACTCCAGAAACTTACCGATGAGCAGTAAAAATGTGAACATTGAAACAGATTCAAAATAAACGTCACCTTGTTGACTTATTGTTGCCCAAACACTGGCCGAAAAAGCGAGTGATATTGCAATAGTAACGGGGACATCCATGGATAATCTTCGGGCTTTTAATGAACGAATAGCTCCTTGATAAAAAGGGAATGCTCCATAAATGATAATAGGCGTTGTCAGGAGTAAACTTACCCAGCGTAAGTAGATTAAATTGTGCTCAGCCATTCCTGAAAATGCGCCAAAATAAAGTCCTACTGCGATCATCATCACTTGCATCATTAAGATCCCAGAAATACCCAGGCGTTTAATAAAAGTTTTAGCTTGAATTTGGTTGTTTTCTTGCGACTGACTCGCTTTAAAAGGAAACGCTTGGTAACCAATATTTTCAACTTTGGTCATAATTTCACTGAGTTTAAGCTGGTTGTCTTGCCATCTTACCGTTGCTCTTTGTGTTGTAGCATTAACAGCAATAGAGATAACACCTTCTATTTTCTCAAGCTGCATTTCAATAAGCCAAGCGCAAGCAGAGCAGCTAATGCCATCAATAGTTAAAATTGTTTCTTTATATTTAGCGGTTTTGTAGGTAAATTCACTTTGCAGACTTTCGTCATCAAGTAATTGATTACGTTTTAGTTGCTCAGGAATTAAAGGCGATATCTTTTGGGCTGACTCAGTTCTAAATCGATAATAGTCAGTTAAGTTATTATCAACAATGGTAGTGGCAACAGCCTCACAGCCAATACAACACATAGCTTGATATTGTTTGTTAATAGAGACAACAATATTTATACCTGAAGGAATTAGCTCGCTACAATGAAAACACTTTTTTACCATTGATTAGTTCGCTTGTGTTAAATCAGGTGCTATTTCAATAAATTCGGTTTGTGGTAAATATAAGGTATTTTGAATTTTCCAATGGTCTTGGAAAGGAGTTACAGTGATACGCCATTTACCGGTTAAATTTTTAGAATGCTTTTCAGTGCTCAATTTTTGTTCAGTGTTGTTTACCGTAAAATCATGTCTGAAGTTACCTGCGCCATCGGGCGTTAATAACAAATAAAAATCTTTATGTTCTTGAGTAGGATGATAAAAGTTAACATTTAATAATGGAAAAGTTTTTTCAATCCCTGTTGGTTTTATGATTAATTTATTATTCGATAATTTCAAATTAAACTTTATACCTAATTTTTGAGCGTTTTTAACTTTTGCAAGTTGTAAATTAATGGCTTTTCCTTCTTTATAATATTCTCCTATAACTAAAGCATCTGGTTCGTGATTAGCAATAATATAGGTAGCAATTCCTGCAACAACCGCGGTGAAAGGAAGAATAAAAACTAACCAAGCCCACGGCTCTTTATACCAAGGAGTAATCATACTTTTTAATTTAAACCATTAAAGGATTAAGAGGTGAGTATTGTACGGTGTTTATAGTGCCAATTCCATTAAGTTTATTGTCATTGCCTGAGTTTTAAACGTTATTAAAGACAATAAAAAAAGCCAGTATAAATACTGGCTTTTTATATCTTTGTTACATGTTATCTTCTGCCCTTAGCTATAATTTCTCGTGCCATTTCATCAGCAACTTGACCTGTTGGGCGATTGTTCTGTTTTGCTTTTTCAAATACATGTATTAAAGTGTCATAAATTTCTTCTACCTTTTTAGTTGAGGTTTCAACACAGTAGTTTTCTTCAAATGAGACATTAATAATTCCGCCTGCGTTAATAATATAGTCAGGGGTATATAAAATATCTAAATCTAATAATTGTTGATCAAAATTAGCGTTGGCTAATTGATTATTTGCACAACCTGCAATTATTTTGGCTTTGATTCTACCAATGGTTTCCTTGTTAATGGTTGCACCTAATGCACAAGGGGCATAAACATCAACATCTTGGTCATAAATTTCATCTAAACCGACAACGGTTGCACCAAATTCATTAGCAGCTTTATCTAGGGCTGTTTGATTAATATCGGTGACAATAAGCTTTGCACCCGCATTATGCAAAAGCTCACAGAATGCAAAACCAACACAGCCTAAACCTTGAACTGAGACGCTTAGCCCTGCTAAGTCATCACGGCCTAGCTTAAATTTAACCGCCGCCTTAAGTCCTAAAAATGTACCTAAAGCGGTAAAAGGTGCTGGATTACCACTTTTACCTTCAGTTCCTGTTACAAACGGCGTGACTGTATTGGCGATAGCAATATCATCAGTGGTAATATTAACATCTTCTGCGCTAAGATAACGACCGCCTAAATTATTGAGTTTCTCACCGAAAGCTTTAAATAAAGCTTCTGATTTGATTGTTTTTGCATCTCCAATAATAACAGACTTACCACCGCCCATGGCTAAACCAGCCATGGCATTCTTATAGGTCATACCTCGAGATAAACGTAAAGCATCGACAAGCGCCTCTTCGTCACTTGCGTAATCCCACATTCGACAACCTCCTACCGCAGCACCTAACTTAGTACTATGGATAGCTATAATGGCTCTTAATCCAGAAGCTTTGTCACTAAAAAAGACGACTTGTTCGTGATCGTCAAAATCTATCAAATCAAAAAATGCCACGTTATATTTCTCCGGCAAAAATATTATCAAGTAATGGAATATTGTTAGGTTAAAATTGGTTTATAATTAAACTAGCTTTGTCATTTATTGCTTAACTATACCTGTAATAACTCTAAACGCAGATTATCACTTGATCAAATACCAAGCTACTGTCGAAATAAAATTGCCTTGATGTATACTGTGAAGTAAAGCATACATTTTAAATCCTTTAGCTATACCAATGAATTTAATAGGTAAATTATGATAAAAAAACAACAAGAGTGGCTAGATAACCAATGTTTAATTTCAATTGAATATCTCAAACTTAAAGGTTTCGATGTAGATGGTATTAGTGTTTTTGAAAAAAAATATTTAATGCCTTTATTTTTAATATGGAAGTTTACTTTATTAGATGGTAGTCAATGTTGGGTAATAGGTGGCGACTTACCAGTTGATCATGCAAATGGTGATGTGGCCTTTTGCACAAGAGAAGCTGTTCATCATTTTTCACTTAAATGGCAACTTCAAGCGCAGCATTTTCTAAAGGCTGACGTTAAAGAACAAAATATATTAGGCAAGCTATTAAATACTCAAGCAAAAATATTATTTCAAATATATAATGATGAGTCGCTCTGGGTCACAAGTTAAGAACCTGTTGTTTATACCAACTTCGCTTGGTAGCAGAGATGCCTCTGATATAACTAAATATTCAATGACCTTCTTTATAATGTAAGTTATATTATATAGGCATTATAATCACCCTAAATACTTAATTAACAGGTATTAAAGTGATGTTTAGCAGAATATTAGACTGTATTTAATCATCTATAAATAACCTATTAGTTTTCTCTATTATTCTACGTACCAGAACCCCTTATTAAGAATATCCAATAACAACTGCTTGTTTTTCAAACAATTAATGAAATTTTTTGCCTGGTTTGTTGTGAAACTTATGCCCTTAGCAATAGTTTTAGCAAATTCTTTTGTATTTTCATCAAGTTCAAAGGCTTCACCACTGATAAATAAAGTGAGAGAAGGTTTTTCGATTATCAATGCTTTTATTCCTGAAACTGCAATGAACTGGTTTTCTTCCTCAGCAATAATATTGTCAAAGTGAACATCGGTTATTGGCTCAATCGGGATCAGCAATTCTAAAGGATGGTGTGACTGTGTTAAATAGCTACCAATAAATTGATTAAACAAGGTCTCATTATCAAAAGCACTCTGCATAAAAGTCTTTAACAGAGTAATATCTTTAGCGGTTAATAATTCAGATGAGTGAGTTATTTGCCTATCCACATCATTAAAACGTTGAGTAGCGATATCATCATCAAGTAACTTATCGGCAAAACCTGAAAATAACTCTTGGTTATTTGGTGCTTGAAAACCAATAGAGTAATTTAACGAGTTTTCAATCGCGATCCCGTTATGAGGGTGATTAGGGGGAATATACAATAGATCTCCGGGTTCGGTGACAGCATCAATTACAGGAGTAAATGTTGAAACTTGTTTTAAATCAGGATGAGGTAATAATTGTTGTAAACTGGGATCAGGAGCACCTACCTGCCACTGTCTTTTGCCCATGCCTTGAATAATAAATACATCATATTGGTCCAAATGAGCACCAACACCGCCATGGGGTGTTGAAAAACTGACCATAACATCATCAACACGCCAACTAGGAATAAAGGTAAAGTTCTTTAGTAGCAATTGGCAATTAGACGAGAAATTATTGACCGCTTGTACAAGGAGTGTCCAGCCAACCTCACCAAATTGTTCAAAACTCTCGAATGGCCCATGATCGACTCGCCAGCCGTCAATAGATTTTTCATTTACAAATTTTGCTACAATTCTTGACTGAATCTCTTGCTCCATCGCTAAACCTGCTAACTCATCAGCAGAAATTGGATCTTGGAAGTTGCTAAATGCAGCTTTAATTATTAACGGTTTTTTTTGCCAGTATTCTTTGAGAAATATTTCAGCCGTTAACTCGTGCCAGTTCAAGGTGTTCATCTGTTGTTCCTAAAGAGAAAAGAAGGCATTAGCCTTCTTTTTTCTGTTTGTAATACTATCACCTCGGGTAATTAGCTCGAGTGTGAGGTAATTAAAAATATAATTATTTTAATTCATCAATAAATGATACGGCACGACCAATATAGCTCGCAGGGGTTAGTTTACAAAGTTCTGTTTTAACACTATCAGGAAGTGCTAAGGTCATAATGAAATTATGCATTGAAACGCCGTCAATGCGTTTACCACGAGTCAGTTCTTTTAATTTTTCATACGGTTTTTCAATACCGTATCGACGCATTACCGTTTGTACTGGCTCTGCTAAAACTTCCCAGTTATGATCAAGCTCATTGAGTAAATTGGCTTCGTTAACTTCTAATTTACTAATACCTTTTAACGTCGCTTGGTAAGCAATAAGTGCATGAGCAAAGCCAACACCTAAGTTACGTAATACTGTAGAGTCAGTTAAGTCACGTTGCCAGCGAGAAATGGGCAATTTTTGTGCTAAATGTGTAAATAACGCATTGGCAATACCTAAATTCCCTTCTGAGTTTTCAAAATCAATAGGGTTGACTTTATGAGGCATAGTGGATGAGCCAATTTCACCAGCAATCGTTTTTTGCTTGAAGTGACCCATGGCAATATAGCCCCAGACGTCCCGGTCGAAATCAATTAAAATGGTATTAAACCGAGAAATAGCATCAAAAAGTTCGGCAATATAATCATGTGGTTCAATTTGTGTGGTGAAAGCATTCCAAGTTAAACCTAAAGAAGAGACAAATTCATCTGCAAACTGGTGCCAATTGACCTCTGGATAAGCAGAGAGGTGAGCATTGTAGTTACCAACAGCACCATTAATTTTTCCTAACAACTCAACATTAGCAATTTGCTTACGCTGACGTTGCAGACGAACATAAACGTTAGCCATTTCTTTACCAAGTGTACTAGGAGAAGCCGGTTGTCCGTGAGTTCGACACATCATTGGTATTGTTTTGTATTCTACCGCCAAAGCCTTGATTTTAGAAAGAATTTCATCCATCTCTGGTAATAAAATGGTTTCACGACATTCTTTTAACATTAAACCGTGAGACAAATTATTGATGTCTTCAGAGGTGCAAGCAAAATGAACAAACTCTGTAATTGCATGTAGCTCTGGAGTGCCCGCAATTATTTCTTTAAGGAAGTACTCAACTGCTTTTACATCATGGTTGGTAGTTGCTTCAATATCTTTTATTTTTTGAGCATCACTTTCACAAAAATCAGTAACAATTGCATCAAGAACTGCATTACCAGCATCACTAAAAGCTGGAACTTCTTTAATTTGGCTTGTCGAGGCAAGTTTTTGTAACCAACGTACTTCAACGGTAACACGGTATTTAATTAAGCCAAATTCACTAAAAATAGGACGTAATGATTTGACTTTGTTCCCATAACGACCATCTACTGGTGAAATTGCACTTAATGCTGATAGTTCCATAGTTTTTCCTGATTTAAAATATGAGGTAAAGATGAATAATTTGTTTTGTATTTTATAAATTTTATCTAAATTTCTTTAAGTATTTGCTTGGCGCATGCCACTAATTGTTTACGGCCAAAAAGGATTTTTCGCCTTTGGCCACCAACTTGGCGCCATAGTACTGCCGCACGAACACCAGATAATAATAACGATCTTATTTTATGTTGAATAATGCTCTGTTTTAAAATTGCTGGATCACCGGCCACTTGAATACGAGTACCTATAGGGCTTATAATATCACTGTAAATACTGGCGAAACTTGCTAATAATATATCGCTAGTTATTTCAAAATGCTCAAGTTGTCGTTTGGTTTGATGAATACGTTCGCCTAAAAGATTCAACTGTTTAGGTTTTTTATTTAATTGCCGTTCTAAGTTTAATAAACTCACAATATAGCGAGTAAACTCAGGATCTTTCTGTTGTGATTTACCGCCTAGGTGAGTGACTAGGAGTTCTAAACCCAGTTTGATATTACTTAAGCTTCCGCCATAGACCTCGAGGGTGTTATCTGGTGAAGTCATAGTAATACTACTTAACAAAACCGTTAAATCTTTGTCGTTAACTTGCCCAGTTCGAGATAAATGTTGTACTAAATGAGCAACTTGGAAAGTTACGGCTAAAGTTAATGCTTGTTCTCTTATCATGAATAAAATATTCTCAAATAATTAGTCGTGTTTATTTCAATGTTTAACGGTGCTTATCGAATCAACTTATTGATAATTCCACCACCTAAACAAACATCACTTTGGTAAAAAACAACCGATTGACCCGGAGTAACTGAACTTTGCTGCTGATCAAAAATAATTTTATATACATCAGTTAACGAGCTTTCTGTGTTTGGCTTATTAGGAGAAACACATGTAACTGTACAAGAAACATCTTCTTGACGGTAACGAGTTTTTACTGTGCATTTTAATGGTGTTGATAACGCTAGTCGGTCAACCCAGTGTAATTGATTAGCAAGTAAACCGTTTGAAAATAATCGAGGATGATTGTGACCTTGGCCAACAATTAAGACATTTCTCAGTAAATCTTTTTCAACAACATACCAAGGCTCTTCGCCAGCATTAGCTAACCCACCAATACGTAAACCTTTTCTTTGGCCAAGCGTGTGATACATCAAACCATCATGATGCCCAATCTTCTCACCATCGCTTGATTCAATGACACCGGGTTGTGCAGGTAGATATTGCCCTAAAAAGTCTTTGAATTTCCGTTCGCCAATAAAACAAATTCCGGTACTATCTTTTTTATTATGAGTAACTAAGCCTGCTTTTTCGGCAATAGCCCTGACTTCTGGTTTTTTAATATGGCCAACAGGAAAGAGGGTATGAGCAAGTTGCTTTTCATTGAGTGTATATAAAAAGTAGCTTTGATCTTTGTTTGAATCTAAGCCTCTTATCATAGTCCAGTGCATGTTATTATCAACACTTGAACGCAACTCTCTCTGTACATAGTGGCCCGTAGCGATATAATCAGCACCTAAGTCTTCACAAGCAAACTCTAAAAATGCTTTAAATTTTATTTCTTTATTACACATAATATCTGGATTAGGCGTACGTCCAGCTTTATATTCAGCCAAAAAATACTGAAAAACATTATCCCAGTACTCGGTAGCAAAATTGATGGTGTGTAATTTGATACCAAGCTTGTCACAAATAGCTTGCGCATCGCTTAAGTCTTGCGCAGCTGAACAATATTCATCGGTGTCATCTTCTTCCCAGTTTTTCATGAACAAACCTTCAACTTGATAGCCTTGTTCAATCAATAAATGAGCTGCGACAGATGAGTCCACACCCCCTGACATACCAACAATAACCTTTGTTTCTAAAAGGGGCTTGTCAGCGCAATAACTGGCGTAAGTACTAGGTGGAGTATGAGAAACTGTTGTCATTAATCTGAATCTTATATGCGTATAATCTGGAAAAAAGCGCGAAATTATAACATGCACAAAAGACAGGTAATAGATTAAAAAAACCTTTTATTCGCTTTTAGTTAAATAATTTGGTCCATTATAGATTTATTTGCCTATATTGCCCTGAAACCAGATTATCTAGGGTCCAACTACCAATACTATATCTAATAAGCCTTAATGTTGGAAAGCCTATCTTGGCAGTCATACGTCTAACTTGACGATTGCGGCCCTCATTGATGGTAATAGATAGCCATGTAGTAGGGATACTAGCTCGTTCCCTAATCGGAGGAATGCGTTGCCAAACATCAGGGGTTTCAATAATTTTCACTTTAGCCGGAAGTGTTAGTCCGTCATTAAGGATTATACCTTGACGGATTTTGCTCAAATCTACATCATTTGGAGATCCTTCTACTTGCACCCAGTAGGTTTTATTTGTTTTATGTTCGGGACTAGCGAGTTTATTTTGTAATTTACCATCGTTAGTCAATAGCAATAAGCCTTCACTGTCTCTATCTAACCGACCGGCAGCATAGACTTCTTTTATTGGAATAAAATCTTGTAAAGTTCGACGGTTTTGGTCATCGGTAAATTGGCATAATACATCGAACGGTTTATTAAATAACACTATTTTACGGTCTTCAATAACTGGTCGTATCTTATGAGTTGAATTTGTATTACGTCTTTTTTTATCTTTGCTTTGGTTAAATGTCACGTGAACTTACCTCATTTAAATCGATAACTGTTTTTGCTTTAAACTGTCAATATCGACTAATTTCAGCTATTATGCGCGCGGAATAAATATTTCGGACAACAAGTGAATATAAGCCTTCTTTAAATGAATAATAATTCACTTATTTTAGCTAACATAAGTAGGAAACTAAATGAGCACTGATTCATCAAATATTATCTATACCATCACCGACGAAGCGCCTGCTTTAGCTACGCATTCATTATTACCGATTATTCAAGCGTATACTGCATCTTCAGGTATCAATGTTGAAACTCGCGATATTTCTTTAGCGGGCCGAATTATTGCTAATTTTCCTAAATATTTAACAAAAGAGCAACGTAAAGATGATGCCCTTGCTGAATTAGGTGTTTTGGCGACTCAAGCAGATGCTAATATCATTAAATTACCGAACATAAGTGCTTCTGTCCCTCAACTGCAAATTGCAATTAAAGAGTTACAAGCAAAAGGATATGAATTACCTAACTACCCTGAAGAACCACAAAATGATGCGGAACAATCAATTAAATATACGTATGATAAAATTAAAGGCAGTGCTGTAAACCCCGTTTTACGTGAAGGTAATTCAGATCGACGTGCTCCAGCTTCAGTTAAAAAGTATGTTAAGAATAACCCTCACTCTATGGGTGCTTGGTCTAATTCTTCAAAATCACATGTCGCAAGTATGACAAAAGGAGACTTTTATTCTAGTGAACAGTCCGTTACTCTTGCAAGTGAAACCACCGTAAAAATCGAATTTGTTAGCGAAGATGGTTCAATAAAAGTATTAAAAGAGCACTTGGAGATCCTCAATGGGGAAGTGATTGACGCTTCAGTATTACGCAAAACAGCCCTTGTTGATTTTTATCAAACAGAAATTAATAAAGCAAAAGAAGAAGATGTTTTATTATCATTGCATTTAAAAGCTACCATGATGAAAGTCTCAGACCCTGTTATTTTTGGTCATGCTGTAAAAGTATATTATCAAGCAGTTTTTACAAAACATGCTGACACTTTTTCTCAATTAGGTATCGATGCTAATAATGGTATTGGAGACGTTTACGCTAAAATTGAACGTTTACCAGAAGCTAAAAAAGAGGCCATTAAAGCTGATTTAGCTGCTGTTTATGCAAGTCAACCCGCACTTGCCATGGTTGACTCTGACAAAGGTATCACTAACCTACACGTACCAAGCGACATTATTGTTGACGCATCTATGCCCGCGACTTTGCGTTCATCAGGTATGATGTGGGGCCCAGACGGAAAGTTAAAAGATACTAAAGCAATGATCCCCGATCGCTGTTATGCCGGTGTTTTTCAAGCAGTGATAGATTTTTGTAAAACAAATGGCGCGTTTGACCCTACAACGATGGGTACAGTGCCTAATGTTGGTTTAATGGCGCAAAAAGCAGAAGAATATGGCTCACATGATAAAACTTTTGTCATCAGCGGCAAAGGTAGTGTTCGTGTCGTTGATGCAGAAAATATAACTTTACTTGAGCACGAAGTTGCCGAAGGTGATATCTGGAGAATGTGTCAGGTTAAAGATGCGCCCATTCAAGACTGGGTTAAACTAGCGGTAACCCGTGCACGTGCGACTAACGTACCTACTATTTTCTGGTTAGACAGCAATCGTGCCCACGATCGTCAAATCATCGAAAAAGTCAATAAATACTTACCAAACCAAGATACCAGTGGCTTAGACATTCAAATATTAAACCCTGTTGAAGCATGTAAAGTATCATTAGAACGCATTGCTAAAGGTCAAGACACTATATCTGTAACTGGTAACGTGTTACGCGATTACCTCACCGACTTATTCCCGATTTTGGAATTAGGCACTAGTGCTAAAATGTTATCAATCGTACCATTAATGAATGGTGGTGGATTATTTGAAACAGGCGCAGGTGGCTCAGCCCCTAAACATGTTCAACAATTTGAAAAAGAAAATCACTTACGTTGGGATTCCTTAGGTGAATTTTTAGCCCTTGCAGCATCATTAGAACACTTAAGTATAACTACAGGTAATGTTAAAGCTCAAATTCTTGCTGATACGCTAGATGCGGCAACAGGCACGTTTTTAGAAAAGAACAAATCACCATCTCGTCGAGTAGGTGAGTTAGATAACCGTGGTAGTCATTTCTATTTAGCGCTTTACTGGGCACAAGCACTTGCTGAACAATCACAAGATAAAGAATTAAAAATGAACTTCTATGCTGTTGCTAAGGCACTAGGTAAACATGAAGACAAAATCGTTCAGGAGCTAAATGAGGCACAGGGTCAACCAGGTGAAATTGCAGGTTATTATTTACCTGATGATGCACTTGCCACTCAATTTATGCGACCGAGCCATACCTTTAACTTTATTTTAGATATCTTATTATAAAATAAAGTTATCAAATTAATTCAAAACTGATTGGTTAGTTTTATTTTTTAAGGGCTAAGTTTTACTACTTAGCCCTTTTTTGATAGTTTTACTTCCTATCAATATGGGCAATCCATTGATGTCTTAATGGCAAATAGCTAATTATTTCTATAAATTGACAACTTCTAGTGTTATTTTTTCTACTACCATTTATATTGTTAATAGTCACTATAACTTCAAAGTGACTAGTGTCATTGCTCTTTATGATTTATTTTGGTTATCTATCTGTATTAATAAACTTTCTGCTAGGAGATGTATATGTCAACTAAGGTTTCTGTTCCAAGTAAAGGTGAAAAAATCACTTATGATAATGGCAAGTTATCTGTTCCTAATAATCCGATCATTCCTTACATCGAAGGTGACGGCATCGGTATCGATGTTACACCCGAGATGATCAAAGTCGTTAATGCAGCCGTTAATAAATCTTATGGGGAGGCAAGAAATATTGAGTGGATGGAAGTTTATGCCGGAGAAAAGGCGACACAAGTCTATGACTCAGAGACTTGGTTACCCGACGAAACACTTGAAATGTTTAAAGAATATAAAGTAGGTATTAAAGGCCCATTAACCACACCCGTTGGTGGTGGAATGCGTTCGTTAAATGTTGCTTTAAGGCAAATTCTTGATCTATATGTTTGTCAACGTCCTGTTCAGTGGTTTACTGGAGTACCGAGTCCAGTAAAAAATCCTAGTGCCGTTGATATGGTCATCTTTCGTGAAAACTCTGAAGATATATACGCAGGTATTGAATACCAAGCTGGAACAGATTCAGCACAAAAAGTTATTGATTTCTTAACCCAAGAAATGGGTGTAACTAAAATACGTTTTACCGAAAATTGTGGTATTGGTATTAAACCTGTATCAAAAGAAGGGACACAACGTTTGGTTCGTCAAGCGATTCAATATGCTATTGATAACGATCGCGACTCAGTAACCTTAGTACACAAAGGTAATATTATGAAATTTACCGAAGGTGCTTTTAAAGATTGGGGTTATGAACTTGCTCGAGAAGAATTTGGTGCTGAATTATTAAATGGTGGTCCTTGGTGTGTGTTAAAAAATCCGAACAGTGGAAAAGAGATCATAATTAAGGATGTTATTGCCGATGCTATGCTGCAACAAATACTGTTAAGACCTGCAGAATATAGCGTAATCGCCACGCTAAACCTAAATGGTGATTATTTATCTGATGCGCTTGCCGCACAAGTTGGTGGAATTGGTATTGCTCCAGGTGCGAATTTAAATGATGAATTAGCTATATTTGAGGCGACTCATGGTACAGCACCTAAATATGCAGGGCAGAACAAGGTAAATCCAGGCTCAGTTATCTTATCTGCCGAAATGATGTTACGCCATATGGGTTGGACAGAAGCTGCAGATTTAATGCTAAAAGGTATGTCAGGTGCCATTGGAGCGAAAACGGTTACTTATGATTTTGAGCGATTAATGGATGATGCCACTCTGGTGACTTGTTCAGAGTTTGGTGATTGTATTATTGATCATATGTAGGTTAATTGAGCACTTTAATTTCAATACAAAGTTTGGTAAATTTTTGTATTGAACTGCTAATTCAATAAATACAAAAAACACAGCATTGATGCTGTGTTTTTATACGAATTAGCCTTAGAGAGGGAAAATTATTCGCCTATTTCATCATCATTCGGTTTAATACATGCCGCATGGTGACCTTTGGGTCCTTCACTAAGCTCATAATTTACATCTTGTCCAGCCTTTAATGTTCTATATCCTTCCATTTGAATGGTAGAGTAATGAGCGAATATATCTTCACCACCACTTTCTGGACGAATAAAGCCAAAACCTTTTGCATTATTAAACCATTTAACTGTACCGTGAGCCATACATCAACTTCCTTCTAATTCCTTTAGTATTTAGGTATGCTGTAAGAGCTTTTTTATTCCAATTCAAAAAATTGGTGTTTACAACAAGCTGAGTGGATAAACATTAGCCACTTATTGAAATGTAGGTAATATTCTAAAATAGTCAAGTAAATTTTAAATAATATTTATGTGTTTTATTATATTTTTAATGAAAAGTTTCAGCAAAAATAATCCCTAGAGTCTAATATAGAAATATGAGTAACTGGAAAGAGCAATTAGTAAACCAGGAAGCCGTTGAAGAGGAGGTTAAAAATAAGTTTAAAAAACCTTCTATGTACAATGTGATTCTACTTAACGATGATTACACACCAATGGATTTTGTTATTGAAATCTTACAACGTTTTTTTAATATGGATAGCGATACAGCTAACGCTATAATGCTAACTATTCATTACAAGGGTAAAGCGCTTTGTGGTACATATAGTGCAGAAGTTGCGGAGACAAAGGTGGATCAAGTTTTACGTTATGCTAAAGAAAATCAACACCCATTAAAATGTACAATGGAGCAATCTTAATGTCGAGGCTGTTATTAATGTTGTCAAGTAAACAACATTTGTTAAAAAGTGCGTTCTCAAGATTTAA
Organism: Colwellia sp.; assembly: GCA_034111045.1. Lineage (GTDB taxonomy): Bacteria > Pseudomonadota > Gammaproteobacteria > Enterobacterales > Alteromonadaceae > JALJPB01. Next base: position 79,473 of record JAWUYA010000050.1, read on the forward strand.
AACTGGAGTAGCCTATGCTTAATAAAGATTTAGAAATTTCATTAAATTCAGCTTTTCGTCAAGCGAAAGAATCTCGTCACGAATTTATGACCGTAGAGCATTTGTTATTAGCATTACTCGATAATCCCTCTGCCTTAGAAGTATTATTGTCATGTGGTGCTAACATGACTAACATGAGGAAAGAGTTACTTGAATTTATTAATGAAACAACCCCTGTTATTCCTCAAGAAGAAGGGGAAAGAGAAACTCAGCCAACACTAGGATTTCAACGAGTGCTTCAACGGGCTGTATTTCATGTTCAATCATCAGGGAAAAGTGAAGTTAGTGGCTCCAATGTATTAGTGGCTATTTTTAGCGAACAAGAATCTCAAGCGGCTTATATTCTCAAAAAATCTGACATTAGCCGTTTAGATATCGTTAATTTTATTTCTCACGGTATATCTAAAATTAATAGCAGTGAAGTGACGCCTTCACTCGATGAAGAAGAGCAACAAATAGATGAGCCTCGAACGATAGAAAACTTTTCTGTTAACCTCAATGAAGAAGCACTAAAAGGTAATATTGATCCATTAATTGGTCGTGATGATGAATTAGAGAGAACATTACAGGTGCTTAGTCGCAGACGTAAAAATAATCCATTATTTGTTGGGGAAGCTGGCGTTGGTAAAACGGCTATTGCAGAAGGATTAGCTAACTTAATTGTTGAAGATAAAGTCCCTGAATTTTTAAAGGATGCCACTATATACTCTTTAGATATGGGCGCATTACTAGCGGGCACTAAATATCGAGGCGACTTTGAAAAACGATTTAAAGCGTTATTAAAAGATTTAGAACAAGATGATAATGCCATATTATTTATTGATGAGATTCATACCATCATTGGCGCAGGGGCAGCTTCTGGCGGGATGATGGATGCATCTAATCTTATTAAACCTCTTTTGTCAGCAGGAAAGCTTCGATGCTTAGGCTCTACGACTTATCAAGAATATCAATCAATTTTTGAAAAAGATCGTGCTCTTGCTCGTCGTTTTCAAAAAATAGATATTGCTGAACCTAGTGTAGATGATACAACTAAAATTTTGTTTGGCTTAAAAGATAAATATGAATCCCATCACGGTATTCGTTACACCAATAAAGCCCTGAGAGCGGCTGCACAATTATCAGCAAAATATATTAATGAGCGTTTTCTCCCTGATAAAGCTATCGATGTTATCGATGAAGCAGGAGCTAAGCAACAGCTTGTAGCGGCATCTAAACGTAAAAAAGTTATTAACAATACCGATATAGAAATGATAGTGGCTAAAATGGCCCGCATACCTGAAAAGTCAGTATCATCTTCGGAAAAAGATAGCCTTAAAACGTTAGATCGTAATCTAAAACTGGTGGTTTTTGGCCAAGATCCCGCAATTGATGAATTAACTTCTGTTATACGTTTATCCCGTGCAGGTCTAGGAAATGAAAAAAAACCCATTGGCTCTTTCTTATTTGCCGGACCAACAGGGGTGGGAAAAACAGAATTAACACAACAACTTGCTCAAATTTTAGGGGTGGAATTATTGCGATTTGACATGTCTGAATATATGGAAAAACATGCAGTTAGTCGGTTAATTGGTGCTCCCCCTGGTTATGTTGGTTACGAACAAGGTGGTTTGTTAACTGATTCTGTCATTAAACACCCACATGCAGTGGTATTACTCGATGAAATTGAAAAAGCTCATGAAGATGTATATAACATTCTACTGCAAGTGATGGACCACGGTACCTTAACTGATAATAATGGAAGGAAAGCTGACTTTAGAAATATTATCTTGGTATTAACCACTAATGCAGGGGTTAAAGAAACGACACGTCAATCAATAGGTTTTAAACAACAAGATCATAGTTTTGATGCGATGAAGGAAATTAACAACATATTTTCTCCAGAGTTTCGTAATCGCTTAGATAATATTGTCTGGTTTAATCATCTAACCAATGAAATTATTGAACAAGTCATTGAAAAATTTATCGTAGAGCTCCAAGCCCAATTAGATGAAAAGGGTGTTTCATTAGAGTTAACGAAAGAAGCTAAAAAATGGCTAGCTAAGCGCGGTTACGATAAGTCTATGGGTGCTCGTCCAATGTCTCGATTAATTCAAGAACATTTAAAAAAACCGCTTGCTAATGAACTACTCTTTGGTGAATTGACACAAGGTGGTACAGCCAAGGTTAGTGTTCATAATGGAGAAATTATTATTAATTTTGAGAATAAAAAAGAATTAATAGAACACTAAACGCTTAAGTTAATAAAGTAACTAGGTCAAAAAAAAGCCTTTAACGAAAGTTAAAGGCTTTTTTACTTGAATAATTTAAATGTAAACTTAAATTATTAATGATTATCTCGCACGGAAAATAATACGACCTTTAGATAAATCGTATGGTGTTAATTCAACCGTTACTTTATCGCCCGTTAAAATACGAATATAGTTTTTACGCATTTTTCCAGAAATGTGGGCAGTAACAACATGACCATTTTCTAATTCAACGCGGAACATAGTGTTTGGTAAGGTATCTAAAACCGTACCTTGCATTTCAATATTTTCTTCTTTCGCCATTGGGCGCTAAACCTCTAAAGTTGTGCATATACTCAAATGAAATGATGTCCATTTCCACCGTGGTGAAGTATATAAAAAAAAGCTGCGCAGATGATGCCCAATTGCAGGCGTAATGTAAAGGTTTAGCAGGATTTATTTACGATAAGCCAGTTGTTTTCTACTAATCTTTGATGGGGATAGTACCTATTTTTATAATTCATCTTTTGACAGTCATCAATTTGGTAGCCAAGGTAAAGAAATTGTTTATTTAATGCTTGAGTTAATGTTATTTGAGTAAGTATAGAAAAAACCCCTAATCCTGATTGGCGATAATCAGGATGATAGAAAGTGTAAACAGATGACAAGGCGTTTTCTAAACAATCAGTTATTGCAACACTTATTAATTGTTGTTCATGCCAAGTTTCAATAAACAATTGTTGGGTAATATCATTAGATAAAAAACTGCTGAATTGCTCAAAGGTTGCAGGAAACATACTCCCATCATGATGAATGGTATTTATGTACTTCTCATATAACGGGTAATAAATATCCTTAATTTCAGTTGATTTATTAATTTCAAAATGAGCATTACGTTTTACTAAACGTTTTTGACTTTTTGATAAAGAAAATTGATCCACTAACACCCTGATAGATTGGCATTGTGAACAATGAGGGCAATGAGGTCGATAAAGTTGTTCACCACTTCGTCTAAAGCCTTGTTCCATTAACCAGGTATAACTTTCATTATTATGCAGTCGGTCATCAGCTACGATTAATAATCGCTCTTTTTTATTCTTTAAATAATTACAATCAAACGTTTTAGTTAAACCTAATTTAAAATTTTTATCATTCATAGTGATAATGTTTTACTTTGCCAAAAATTTTTAGGGACTACTTTATTTATAGCAGCTTGTTGCAGATGAATAAAGGCATTGCGGTCTATTTCAATACACCCCATGTCTTGAAGAAATGGATTTAAGATCTGGCAATCTATGAAGTTAATATCTAGGGTTTTAAGTACGTTTCCTAAACTGATCAAGGCTATTTTTGATGCATTACTTTTTTTATAAAACATTGACTCGCCAGAAAAGAAACCATTGATAGCCACGCCATATAAACCACCTACTAATTCGTTACCTTGCCAAACCTCTATAGAATGAGCAAAACCGAGTTCATGAAGCCTCATATAGGCAACTTTCATCTCATCAATGATCCAGGTATCCTCTTTACGAAAAGGAGCGTCTGCGCAATGCATTAATACTTGATCAAAGTCGTTATTTAAAGTGACACGATAAGGTTGCTTCTTAATAAATTTAGTTAACGTACGATTCATGTTAATTTTATTTATAGGAATAATTGCTCTAGGAGTGGGAGACCACCACATAATCGGCTCTCCTGCATTATACCAAGGAAATATAGCTTGTTTATAAGCTGCCACTAGTCGTTGAGGTGTTAAGTCACCGCCAATAGCAAGTAAGCCGTTAGGATCAGATAATGCTAAGTGAGTAGGGGGGAAAGCCAAACTGTCACTTTCAATATAATGTAGAGTTTGGCTCATTCGATAGTATTCAACTTTAAACTAGGGTGCGTCTTTACACTTTAGCATCTAAATAACGTTCAGCGTCTAATGCCGCCATACAGCCAGCTCCTGCTGAAGTAACTGCTTGACGATAAATGTGATCAGCAACGTCTCCTGCGGCAAATACACCTTCAACACTGGTTTGTGTCGCATTACCATGAGTACCACTTAGAATTGAAAGATATCCATCCTTCATATCCAGTTGATCAGCAAAAATGTCTGTATTAGGCTTATGACCAATAGCAATAAATACCCCTGTGACTTCTAATTCTTCCGTCGCATCACCATTCATTTCTTTTAAACGTAAACCTGTAACGCCCATGTTATCACCTAAAACTTCATCTAACGTGCGATTTAGGTGTAATACAATATTACCATTGGCTACTTTTGCCATTAAACGCGCTGTTAATATTTTTTCAGAACGAAACTCATCTCTCCGATGAATTAAATGTACTTCTGACGCTATATTAGATAAGTAAAGCGCTTCTTCAACCGCTGTATTACCACCACCAACAACCGCAACTTTTTGGTTGCGGTAAAAGAAACCATCGCAAGTTGCACAGGCTGAAACACCACGGCCCATAAATGCTTCTTCAGAAGGCAGACCTAGATATTGTGCTGATGCACCAGTACAAATAATTAATGCATCACAGGTATAGGTAACTGAGTCGCCTTTTAAGGTAAAAGGCTGAGTTTTAACATCGACTTCATTGATATGGTCAAAAATAATTTCGGTATCAAATTTTTCTGCATGTTTTTGCATACGCTCCATTAATGCAGGCCCCGTTAAATCATCGGCATCACCTGGCCAATTTTCAACATCTGTCGTGGTGGTTAATTGTCCACCTTGTTGTAAACCGGTAATTATCACTGGGTTTAAGTTTGCACGGGCAGCATAAACTGCGGCGGTATAGCCTGCTGGGCCTGAGCCCAAAATTAGTAGAGGGCAATGTCTAGTTTCGCTCATGATCACTCCAAAATAGTTAATACCAAGGGTATTATTTTAATAACATCATTGCTTCATTAATTGGGATTTCAAGCAAAGAATACAAGTCATAATTGAGTTTTATTAAAAAAGCCACTAACAATTACTGTTAGTGGCTTTAAACTTTTTAATGATTGGGCCATCTGCCCCATCAAATTACAAAGCAGCTAAAGCAATTTCCGGTGCAACGTAGTTATAACCTAAAACGTCAGCCACAGGTTTATAAGTGATTTGCCCACCTAAAACATTCAAACCAGCCATTAAATGTTTATCACTAAGCAGAGCGTCTTTAGCCCCTTTGTTAGCAATGGTAACCGCAAATGGCATGGTTGCATTGGTAAGTGCCATGGTTGAAGTACGAGCTACGCCACCGGGCATGTTAGCAACACAATAGTGAACCACATCATCAACTATATATGTTGGGTCTTGATGAGTAGTAGCTTTTGAAGTTTCAAAACAACCACCTTGATCGATTGCCACATCAACGACTACAGCACCTTTCTTCATCATTTTAATGTGCTTGCGTGTGACTAATTTAGGTGCCGCTGCACCTGGGATTAATACGGCACCAATGACTAAATCGGCTTCTACAATTAATTGATCCATAGCATCTGCAGTTGAGTAAACCGTTTTTAATCGACCATCAAATTCGGTATCTAATTGACGTAGTCGAGTTAACGAACGATCCAGAATTGTAACGTCTGCTCCCATACCTACAGCCATACGAGCGGCTTGTGTACCAACAACGCCACCACCAATAACTAAAACTTTTGCTGGAGCTACGCCAGGAACGCCACCTAATAAAGCACCTAAACCACCTTGTGCTTTTTCTAATGCATGAGCACCTGCTTGAATAGACATACGACCAGCAACTTCTGACATAGGCGCTAATAATGGTAAGCCTCCAGCAGCAGCCGTCACTGTTTCATAAGCAATACAGGTTGCCCCAGAAGCGACTAATAATTCTGTTTGTTGAGGATCTGGCGCTAAATGTAAATAAGTAAATAAAATTTGGCCCGGACGAAGCATTTTACACTCAATTGCTTGTGGCTCTTTTACCTTAATGATCATCTCTGCGGTAGCAAAAATTTCTGCTGCCGTATCAATGATTTTTGCACCAGCAGCAATGTATTGCTCATTATCAAAACCAATAGATGCGCCACCATTATTTTCAACAAACACTTGATGACCGTTCACTGATAACTCTTTAACACCTGCAGGTGTTAGACCGATACGATACTCGTGGTTTTTAATTTCTTTTGGTACACCAATAATCATAGTTGTTCTCTCTATTATAGTTATGTGTAAGCTTTACGATAAAGCTGCTGTAATATTTAAAGCTAGTATATTGGTTATTAACTAGAATAACCTGTCGTAATTTCATTGATTTCGATATATTATTCTAAAAATATATAATTTTTCGGTTGAATATATAATGACAATACCAACAGATAAAAAAATTGATCGTATAGATCGTAATATTTTAATCGAATTACAACAAAATGGACGCTTATCCAATGTTGAACTTGCCAAAAGAGTAGGCTTGAGTCCAACGCCTTGCTTAGAAAGAGTGAAGCGATTAGAAAAAGAAAAATATATTATGGGTTACCATGCCACTTTGAATCCTCATAAACTCGATTCAGCATTACTCGTACTGGTAGAAATCACCTTAACTAAGACCAGTCCTGATGTATTTGACGATTTTTCAAAAGCTGTCCACGAGCTCGATGTTATCCAAGAATGTCACTTAGTTTCTGGAAATTTTGATTTTTTACTAAAAACAAGGGTGAAAGATATGCTCGCGTACCGTGAATTATTAGGAGATACTTTATTAAGATTACCAGCGGTAAGTGAAAGTAGAACATATGTGGTCATGGAAGAAGTTAAGTCTGCCAACTTATTAGCCATCAAACGCTAATATATTTACATATAAGCGTTTTAACTAGACCAAAACTTTGGTATTTTAGCGAGTATAACAATTATAATTTTTGAACATATTTATCATGGTTACAATTTAATATGACAGAGACTTCTCAATCTTCAAAACTAACAGGTGTACAACGGCTTCTAGAGGCAGGATTACTGTTCTCTTGTGTATTTGCTATGTTTGTTATGTTGGCATTATTTAGCTTTGATCCCGCAGATCCTGGTTGGTCACAAACTGGCTATCAAACCCCCGTGAGAAATTTGGGAGGGGCAGTTGGTGCTTATTTTTCAGATTTATTATTAAATTTATTTGGCTTTGTCGCTTATAGTCTTCCGTTTGTAGCAGCTATTAGTGGTTGGTTATTATTTCAAAAATATCACCAACTAATGCAACTTGATTACTTAACTTTAGGCCTTAAATTTATTGGTTTTATCATGCTTTATATTGGTATTACTTCACTCGCCAGTATGAATTTTGATGATGTTTATTATTTCTCTGCTGGTGGTATTTTAGGTGATGTATTAAGTCATAGCTTTATGCCTTACTTTTCATTTGTGGGCAGTACTTTATTATTTTTAATGCTGGCATGTGCTGGTTTTGTGTTAGTTACGGGTTTTTCTTGGCTTAAATTTATCGATATTGTTGGTCAATCTACGATTACCGGTATGCAATACTTGATAACATTACCATGGATTATTAAAGATAAATTTTTTCCTGAACACGATAAAATTCCCGCAGGCGACATAAAAAACGATCAAATAACAGCTCAGGAAAGTCAACCATTAGCGATAGAAGATCATCCAACGGCTGCATCTTTAATCGCCAATGAGCTAAATAATTTGAAAGATCATCAAGTCCCCAATTGTTCAATGGAAGAAGCACTTAAAGACGAGTTTTTTATTGATGACTCAAATCCATTAGATATACAAGTTAATGATAATATTGAACCCTTTGTCGCTATAGATGAGCTTATGAGCGGTCCTTTAACGTTTAATGTACAAGAAAATGTTAATCAAGAAGAAATTACTGCAGCATTTGAACAAGTAGAAAAAATAGAAGTGGCCGATGCAGAGCCCATTGCAATGGCTAATGCAATAACATTATCTCAAGTCGACAAATACCAAGGATTGCCAGCACTAGATTTATTAGATCGCCCAGATAAAGCTGAAAATCCAATAGAACAAGCCGTATTAGATCGAGTGAGTCGCCTTGTTGAGGCAAAACTAAAAGAGTTTGGTGTTGAAGTCAATGTAGTTGCCGTTTATCCTGGCCCTGTTATTACTCGTTTTGAATTAGACTTAGCACCGGGTGTAAAAGTAAGTAAAATAACTAACTTATCCAAAGATATCGCTCGTTCATTATCAGCCAAAAGTGTGCGTGTTGTTGAGGTTATTCCTGGTAAATCAGTTATTGGTATTGAAATTCCCAATAAACATCGTGAAATAGTCAATTTAATTGAAATTATCGAATGTGATGACTTTAAAAACTCACCGTCACCACTCGCTATGGCTATTGGTAAAGACATTGCAGGCGAACCTGTTGTCGTTGACCTTGGTAAAATGCCTCATCTTCTTGTTGCTGGTACAACAGGTTCAGGTAAATCGGTAGCAATCAATACGATGATTTTAAGTCTGCTTTATAAATCATCGCCTGATGATGTTCGCTTAATCATGATAGATCCTAAAATGTTAGAGTTATCTGTTTATGAAGGCATTCCTCATTTATTATCAGAGGTGGTTACTGACATGAAAGATGCTGCCAATGCTTTGCGCTGGTGCGTTGGCGAAATGGAACGTCGTTATAAATTAATGTCTGCGTTAGGTGTCAGAAACTTAAAAGGCTATAACATTAAAATAGCCAAAGCTATAGAAGCTGGAGAGCCATTAATTGACCCTATTTGGCAACCTAGTGATGGTTTAGATCAAACGCCACCGATGTTAGAGAAGTTACCGAGTATTGTTGTCATCGTCGATGAATTTGCTGATATGATCATGATTGTTGGAAAAAAGGTCGAAGAGTTGATTGCTCGCATCGCGCAAAAGGCACGTGCTGCAGGTATTCATTTAATACTCGCAACCCAACGACCATCTGTTGATGTCATTACTGGTCTAATTAAAGCGAATATTCCTACACGTATGGCGTTACAAGTTTCCTCTCGTATTGATTCAAGAACCATTTTAGATCAACAGGGGGCAGAGCAATTATTAGGTTGGGGAGATATGTTCTATTTACCTCCTGGAACGGGTGTACCCACTCGGGTTCACGGTGCATTTGTTGACGACCATGAGGTTCATGCCGTTGTTAAAGATTGGAAGTCACGGGGTAAACCTCAGTATGTTGAAGAAATTGTTGCCGGCACCTCTGATCAAGAAATATTATTACCGGGAGAGCAAGCTGAAGGTGATCAAGCAGAAGAGATTGATACCCTATATGATGAAGCCATCGCTTTTGTTACTGAAAACCGCCGAGTTTCTATTTCAAGTGTCCAACGTAAATTCCGTATCGGTTATAACCGTGCGGCCCGTATAGTTGAACAAATGGAAGTACATGGAGTAGTCTCAACTCCAGGTCATAATGGTGCTAGAGAAGTTTTAGCCCCACCACCAATTAAGGACTAGAATGAAAAACAGCACTATATTGTTTTCTCCAAGCAAACTATTATTCCCTACTATTGCCTTAACACTTACCATTTACTCAGCCCCCTCCTTTGAGGTGCATAGTAAGGAAGAGGGCAATACAGAAGTAAAAAGTAAGCAAGTAGTTAATGACAAAGTATTAACCTTAACTGAGCCAGAAATAACGATTAATAATGCCAAACAAAACTTAATGACAAAGCTCAGTAAAATTCAATATATTAATGCCAAGTTTGAGCAGACGGTTACTAACGAAGAAGGTGAAGTATTACAAGAAGGTCAGGGCACTTTTGCTATTAGCAAACCAAATCTGGTCAATTGGCATACCACAGAGCCTGATGAAACCTTAATTGTCTCTAATGGTAAAAACCTTTGGTTTTATGATCCCTTTATTGACCAAGTCAGCCTTTATTCCTTTAACAAGTCTATTGCTAATACGCCAATATTGTTACTAACGAGTGAAGACCCATTGTTGTGGGAGAGCTATCAAGTCATCCAACATAAAAGTGACCGTTATTTAATTCACTCATTGGATGTTAATAGCCAAGTTAAATCGTTAGAATTAACCTTTAATGGCGAACAATTAACTAAGTTATCAATACTAGATAGTACCGGTCAGGTAAGCCATATTACTTTGATAGAGGTTGATTTTATTACTCAACCTAAAGCCTCATTATTTGAGTTTATTGCTGCAGAAGGTATTACAGTTGATGACCAACGTTAATGGCTCCTTAGATTTTGGTCAACAAAGTCAAGAAAAAAAGCCTGATACTACTATAAAAAGCAATGAAGATATGGCTTGTCCACTTGCCGCCCAAATGCGCCCAAAAAATCTTGATGATTATGTTGGTCAGCAACATCTTTTGGCAAAAGGTATGCCGCTAAGAGTATCTATTGAGCAAGGTCAGTGTCATTCTTTGATATTTTGGGGGCCGCCCGGGACAGGGAAAACCACTTTAGCTGAAATCATTGCCTCTAAAGCCGACGCTGAAATTGAGCGTGTATCGGCAGTTACTTCCGGTATTAAAGAAATTAGGCTAGCGATAGATAACGCCAAACAGCGTGCTATGCATCAACAAAAAAGAACCATACTTTTTGTTGATGAAGTACATCGATTTAATAAAAGTCAACAAGATGCCTTTTTACCCTATATTGAAGATGGCACCATCATTTTTATTGGCGCGACCACTGAAAATCCCGCTTTTGAATTAAATAAAGCCTTGTTATCACGAGCTAGAGTGTACACCCTCAAAAAAATATCCAGCAAAGATTTACTCAATGTATTATCACGGGTAATCGCACAACAACAAAAAACCAAAAATATAACCATTATCATTGAGGACGACGCTAAAAAAAGTTTATTAAAAAGAGCGAACGGGGATGCTAGACGCTTACTTAACTTATTAGAAAACTGCCTTGATATTGTTGGTATTATTGATAATTGTAAAACATTAACAGTGGAATTAGTGACTCAAGTGGCCGGTAGTAAAATTGCACTTTATGATAAAGGTGGCGATGCCTTTTATGACATGATCAGTGCTTTTCATAAATCTGTCCGCGGCTCTGACCCAGATGCCGCGCTATATTGGTATGCCAGAATTATTACCGCCGGTGGTGATGCCTTGTATGTTGCTCGACGTTTATTGGCTATTGCCAGTGAAGACATAGGTAATGCCGATCCTAGGGCAATGCAATTAGCTATAAATGCTTGGGATACTTTTCAGCGGGTAGGACCCAGTGAAGGGGAAAGGGCGATTGCCCAAGCGTGCGTCTATTTGGCCTTAGCGCCAAAGAGTAACGCTGTTTATAGTGCGTTTAATCAAGCCAAAGCACTTGCTCAACAAACTAGTGAGTTAGATGTACCTGATCATCTTAAAAATTCGACCAGTGATTATACTAAAGAATTAGGCCATGGCAGTAGTTATCGATATGCCCATGATGAAACCAATGCTTTTGCTGCAGGAGAAAACTACTTCCCAGAAGCCATTGCTCATACGCAATTATATCAACCCACTGATCGCGGCTTAGAAAAACAACTTCAAGATAAACTCAATTACTTAAATGAATTAAACAGGACAAGTAATGACAAACGGTATTAATACCTTTACTTTATACGCCTTTGTAGCTATTGGTGGCGCCACTGGCGCAAGTTTACGATTTTTTGTGTCACAATTAATTCTAAATTGGCTCGGAAAAGGTTTCCCTTTTGCTACTTTGGTGGTTAATATTTCGGGCTCTTTGATAATGGGTTTTTTATACGGGTTGATTGAGCAAGGAAATTTGGAAGTTCACGTCTATAGAACATTGATAGGCATTGGCTTTTTAGGTGCATTTACCACTTTCTCAACTTTTTCCTTAGACACCTTGTTGTTATTTCAACAAGGTGAGATGATAAAAGCGATGCTTAATATTATTCTTAATGTCACGCTTTGTGTTTTAGCTGCGGCATTGGGAGTCTTTGTGGTGTCCCTTTTCAATAAATAACTAATAAATAAACAACTCAATTCATAAAATAACGTGTGATAAACCTTAGATATTTATCACCATTAACTAACCTAGAACGTGACATATCATGCTTGATCCAAAATTGCTTAGAACAGAATTAGAAAATATTGCCGTACAACTCGCTAGACGTGGTTTTACTTTAGATACCGAAACATTAGCAGGACTAGAAGAAAAACGTAAAGTTATTCAAGTTAATACCCAAGAATTACAAAGTCAGCGAAACACTCGTTCAAAGTCAATTGGTCAAGCAAAATCAAGAGGTGAAGACATTACCCCATTGTTAGCTGAAGTTAGTCAACTAGGGGATCAGTTAGAGGCCGCCAAAGTTGAGCAAAATAAAATATTAGAGGAAATTAATAATATAGCTTCATCAATTCCTAATTTATTAGATGCTTCGGTACCCGAAGGAGCAAGTGAAGAGGATAATGTTGAAATAAAAACATGGGGAATACCCCGTCAGTTTGATTTTGACATTAAAGACCATGTTGATGTAGGCTCTGGTCTTGATAAAGGTTTAGATTTTGAAAGTGGTGCAAAATTAGCGGGAACACGTTTTGCTGTAATGCGTGGCCAAGTGGCTAGATTACATCGCGCCCTTGCTCAATTTATGCTTGATATTCATACAGAAGAACACGGTTATCAAGAAATGTATGTTCCCTACCTTGTCAATCAAGAATCGTTGTACGGTACCGGCCAATTACCCAAATTTGGTGAGGATTTATTTCATACCGATCTTTCAGGAAAAAAATTCTCATTAATTCCAACATCAGAAGTCCCTTTAACAAACCTTGTTCGTGATGAAATTGTTGATGAAGTTGACTTACCAATTAAAATGACTGCTCATACACCTTGCTTTAGATCGGAAGCGGGCTCTGGTGGCCGTGATATTCGTGGTTTAATTCGTCAACATCAATTTGATAAAGTTGAAATGGTACAAATTGTTAAACCTGAAGATTCAATGGCTGCATTAGATGAGTTAACAGGCCATGCAGAAAAAATATTAGAGAAACTTGGCCTGCCATACCGTACCGTTATTTTATGTACTGGTGATGTTGGCTTTAGTGCAGCTAAAACTTTTGATATAGAAGTATGGTTACCCGCTCAAAATACCTACCGTGAAATATCCTCGTGTTCATCTATGGGTGATTTTCAAGCAAGAAGAATGCAAGCACGTTTCCGTAATAGCGAAACGAATAAACCGGAATTATTACATACTTTAAATGGTTCTGGGTTAGCAGTAGGTCGTACTTTAGTTGCAATACTTGAAAATTATCAACAAGCCGACGGCAGTGTTGAAATTCCAGCGGCATTACAACCCTACATGCATGGCGCTATTAAAATAGGTTAATTAGCCGTAGTCAGATTTTTTGCTTTAAATCCGTCGCTATTGAAGAAATAACGACGGATTTTTCATATTAAGGCAATTAATGTGTGATCAATTGAAATAATTTAACACTTCATAGGTCTACTTTATTGCATTGTCATCAATTGTAGAGGTGTAGTTTTGCTCCGTAATATTCTGATTCAAATTTGTGTTTTTTTCGTCATTTTTCAAACGATGTCATTTTTACGTGAAACCAGCATGTTGTCGACTTCAACCTCTATTAGTGACACTGTGATGCAATTACCAACCTTAACAGGGGAAGATGTTAAGGTTCAATCGGCGGGCAAAAAAACCATTGTCTATTTTTTTGCTCCTTGGTGCCAAGTTTGTCATCTCAGTATTGGCAATTTACAAGCCTTGTATGAAAAAAATGAACACCTTGATGTTATTGCGGTCGCAATGGATTACCCATTAATTACTGACGTTAGAAACTTTACTCAACAACATCAGCTGACCTTTCCAATTGCTTTAGGTAATGAAGAAGTTAAAAAACACTTTAAAATCACCGGTTATCCAAGTTATTACATTTTAGATGAACAAAATACTATAACTGGCCGTTCACTTGGATATTCGTCGGAACTTGGCTTGTATTTACGTTCTCTTTAAAGCTTTTTATCTACGTCTCATTTGTGTACACTATCCATTCTGAAGGGCTAACGTCTCGAAAAGGTAGGAAGTTTGTATGCAAATCTCATCGAATTTTGACAGTGGTAACATTCGTGTAATCGATGCCAGTCAAGCAAATAATATCCAGTTAGAAATTGTCAAAGATAACGCGTCTGATTTTTATCAATGGTTTCATTTTAAATTACAACAAAACACTGATGATAATGAGAACACTGAACATGTGATCCATTTGACCAATGCTGGAAATTCAGCCTATGTTGAAGGCTGGGAAAATTACCAAGCTGTTGCCTCTTATGATCGAGAGCACTGGTTCCGTGTGCCAACTGAGTTTGATGGTGATAAACTCACCATCACTCTAACACCTGAATATAACTCAGTGTATTTTGCTTATTTTGCTCCCTATAGTTACGAACGTCATCAAGACTTAATTCACAGTGCTCAAATGCATTTAGATTGTCAGTTACAGGTCTTAGGCCAAACGCTTGATGGTCGCGATATGAGTTTGTTAAAAATTGGTGAGGAAGGACAAGGTAAAAAAGTTATTTGGTTAACCGCCCGTCAACATCCAGGTGAAACCATGGCCGAATGGTTTATAGAAGGTTTTATTGACCGTCTACTTGACGAAGACGACGGTGCAGCTCGCGCTTTATTAAATAAAGCGGTCTTTTATATTATGCCTAATATGAATCCAGATGGAAGTGTTCGAGGACACCTTAGAACAAATGCTTGTGGTGCCAACTTAAATCGTGAATGGCAAACCCCGACTATGGATCGTAGTCCAGAAGTTTATTTAGTGCGCGAAATGATGAAAACAACAGGTGTCGACTTGTTCTTAGATATTCATGGTGACGAAGCACTTCCCTATAACTTTGTTGCCGGCTGTGAGGGCAATCCTTCCTATACGGATAGAAACAAAGCGTTAGAAAACAAGTTTAAACAATTCTTAATTGCCATTACACCAGAGTTTCAAGATGATAAAGGCTATCAAAATGATGAACCTGGCCAAGCCAACATGACCGTAGCAACCAATTGGGTTGGCGAGCAATTTAATTGTTTAGCCTTTACTATTGAGATGCCATTTAAAGATAACGCGTTACTTCCTGATTACAGTGTAGGTTGGTCAGATGCGCGTAGTAGTTTATTAGGACGTGATGTACTCACGACTGTTTACCATATGGTAGACCATTTAAGATAGTCACCATTTAACAGAGCCAGTAATAGCTCTTTTTCTCTTTAGATAGACCCATATGTCGCGCTGACAACGAGCGATAATGATCAAATTTAATAATGATAATAATGATAATAATTTTAGGAGAGTTACGTGCAAGAAATCGTTGATATGCTTAATGGCTTTATTTGGAGCCCCGCATTAATTTATTTATGTTTAGGAACAGGATTATTTTTTACTGTCTTAACAAGATTTGTCCAAATACGTCAATTTAAAGAAATGTTTCGCTTATTGATTTCAGGTAAAAGTTCAGATAAGGGTATTTCTTCATTTCAGGCTTTAGCCGTTTCCTTATCAGGCCGTGTGGGTACGGGGAATATTGCTGGTGTTGCCGCTGCTATAGGTTTTGGTGGCCCCGGTGCTGTCTTTTGGATGTGGGTAGTTGCTTTTTTTGGTGCTGCGACAGCTTATATAGAGTCAACCAACGCACAGATATATAAAGAAGAAGAAGATGGTATTTATCGCGGTGGCCCAGCTTATTATATTGAAAAAGCAATGGGACAAAAATGGTATGCTTGGATATTTGCTATTGCCACTATAATTGCCTGTGGTGTTTTATTACCCGTTGTTCAATCAAACGGCATCGGTGCATCACTTGTTAATGTTTTTGGTACAGGCGGAACAGTTACTTCATTTATAGGAGAACTTCCATTAACTAAAGTCTATGCTGCAACCTTTGTTGTGATAATTTTAGGTTTTATCATTTTTGGTGGTGTTAAACGTATCGCCAACTTCACCCAAATTGTTGTGCCATTTATGGCATTAGCTTACATTATTATTGCTTGCGTTATTATAGCGATACACATTGAACTTTTACCTGGTATTTTCATGTCGATAATCTATGACGCCTTCACTCCCATGGCTGGTTTTGGTGCGGCTATAGGTTGGGGCGTTAAACGTGGTGTTTATTCAAATGAAGCGGGTCAAGGTACTGGGCCTCATGCCGCCGCCGCAGCAGAAGTTGATCATCCGGCACAACAAGGCCTAGTTCAAGCCTTTTCTGTTTATATTGATACGTTATTTGTTTGTTCTGCAACCGCCTTTATGATTTTAATTACTCAGGCTTACAACGTTATGCCAGAGGGGAGTAGTGTATTTATTATTCAAAATCTTGCTTCAGATATTGTTATTAACGGCCCCGCATTTACACAAATTGCAGTGGATAGTGTCTTGACCGGTTTTGGTAAGCCCTTTATTGCTGTTGCTTTATTTTTCTTCGCCTTTACTACAGTACTTGCCTATTATTTTATTGCCGAAAATAATGTTTCTTACATAAACCGAACCATTAAAATTCCGGCCTTAAGATTTTTATTAAAAGTTGTGATAATGTCAGCCGTTTTTTATGGAACTGTAGCGCAACCAAGTGCAGCTTGGGGAATGGGTGATGTGGGTGTAGGCATCATGGCTTGGTTAAATATCATAGGGATATTAATCATCTTCTTTATGTCTAAACCGGCAATTAAGGCACTGAATGATTATGAACGTCAACAAAAAGAAGGGGTTAAACAATATACCTTTGATCCGATAAAATTAGGCATTAAAAATGCGGATTTTTGGGAACAGCGTATTAAACAACAGCGATTAGAAAGTAAAGACGTTAATTTTGGTACAAAATAAGTCATATAAAATTTAATTGTTAATCTTTTATAAATAAACGCCCACAAGGGCGTTTTTTTTTGTAAAATACCTTTCATCTTAAAATGAGTAAAGAGTACATTAATGGCTGTCATAAACTGTCCAAGTTGTAAGATAAAAATATCTAATAAAGCGAAGACTTGTAGTCATTGCCAATTAGATTTAACCCATTTAGATCAAGACAAAATGCACTTATTATCAACAGAGAGTTTTATAAAAAAACATCAACGTTTAATGAATTACTCATTTATCGCCATGTTATTATTTTGTGGGGGTTTTCTCTTTTTGTTCTGGCAAGACGCTATAGCCGGGACTTGGCAGTATACAGTCTCTGTAACTATCACTATTGTAGGTTTTGTTCTTTATCTTGTTACACGTGTTAGATTGTTATTTTTAAAAAGAAGTAAATAAATTATGGAGTTATTATCTTTAGTCGACAATATGACAGAAGCAATGTACTTACGATTAAAATGTGCCGCAGAAACCGGAAAATGGCCTGAAGGGCAGATTGTTGCGCAACAACAACAACAATCTTCACTGCAAATTATCATGGCTTATCAAGCACGTCACTTAAAATCAGATGAAATTTTATCTATTGGCTCGGACGGTGAAATTATTACTAAAACCAAATCGGTTTTAAGGCGTGAATTAAAAAAACCAGAAGAACAACTACTTGACATTCAATCCGCTCAAAATACCATAGCTAGGTTCTCAAACTTATGATTTTCTCTAACTTCTTTAAAGCAAAATGGCAACACAAAGACAGTAATATACGTTTAACGGCTATTAATGATGAATTAACGCCAACATCGGTTGATAATCTTAATATTTTACAGCAACTATTGACAAACGATGATAATGAGTTGGTTCGGCGGGCCGCTCTTTTAAAAATAAATACTTTTGAGCAATGGTTGTCTACCAGCAGTGATAATTCAAACGCAAAAATTCGGGATTATGCTCACCAACAAATTGTAAAAATGATACATGGCCAACACAATATTGTGTTAACAGAGCAACAAAAACAGCTATTCTTAACTGATGATATCTATAAGCCCTTATTGGAGCCCTGGCTACAAATTGAAAATGATGCCAGTATCATTATCTCTTTATTCGAAAAAATTAATAAACCACACCTTATCAATACGTTGTTTATTAAAAAGCAGAATGAAAAAGTGCAAGAATATTTACTTAATCAAACCCAAGATCTCTCTTTATTGGAAAAATTTAATAAGAAAGCGGTTAATGCTCATATTACTGGTTTGATTCAAGGTAAAGTCAGTGCTTTAAAAGATATTACCGATAAACCCATAAAAATAGAAAAGAAAGTTCAATTAGTACTCGCTAAATTATTAGCGCTAAAAGATATCAGAGAGTACAGTAGTTACCTTGAGAAAAAATCTGATTTACAAAAAGAGTGGGACAATATTAAAAGTGATTTTACTTATTTAAGTGCTGAACAAGTCACCCGGTTTACGAATAGACAGCAAGAGATCAGTGAACATTTAGGTAAAATATTTACTGTTAAAGAAGAAGCCTATCAACAACAAATTATTGAACAACAACTTATTCAAGAAAAACAGGCAGTAAAATCTGATTTGGATTTAACGATAACAAAACTCGGGCAAGTATTAACGACCAGTGTTTTTGAAAACACCTTAATTGATGAAGGTTTATTTACCGAACAATTAGCCGCACTAACAACTCAAGTTGATTCGTCGGCGCTTAATGAAAAAGAAAAAGTTAACTACCGTTCTTTAATCAAGCAACACGCATTGAGATTAACTCAGTTACCTGATATTGCCAAGTCGGTAAGTGAAGCAACAGGGTTGATCTCAAAAATTTCGCAATTATCAATACCTTCATCTTTAATCGAATATAAAGAGAGACAACCTATATTTAATGAATGGCTTGAGCATTGGCAAGTGATTGATAAAACAACCAATGGAATTTTACCTCAGTCAATCAAAAGTGCTTATCAAGAAATTCGCAGTACATGGCAGAAAGGTTTAGCGCCATTTTCTCAACAGCAAAAGACCTTGTTTTCTCAAACTCAAAAAAAACTAAATGACTTAAAACGTTTATTAGCGACAGGTAAATACAATGCCTCTTTTGGTTTATTTAAAGCTATACAGAGAAGTCATATCAATTTATCTTCAAGCCAACAACACCGACTCGAAAGAGACTTTGACAATGTAAGTAAACAAATCAGTGAGTTAAGTGATTGGGAACATTATATTGCAACACCACGCAAGCAGCAGATGTTAGATGAAATTAATGCGATAGTTGCTTGCCCACTTGATAACCCCAATGAACAAGCGAGTAAAGTTAAAGAATTCAGAAAAGCGTGGAATTTACTGGGTCATGCTGATGACGAATTAGATAAACCACTCAATGATGCATTTAACTTAGCATGTGAACAAGCATTTTCTCCTTGTCGTTTATTTTTTGGTGAACAAGAAAAGTTACGAGAGCAACACCTTGCCACTAGAATCGCTCTAATTAACCAAGCAAAAGAATTTGCAGACTCTGCCAGTAACACAGCCATAGAACAACTTGATTTTAAAATAATCGATGCCCAATTAAATAAGCTAAGCGAATCATGGGCAGAAGCAGGAGAGGTTGACCGCACTAAGTACAAATCTTTACAGCTTGAATTTTCACACAATCTTGAACCTATCAACGTTATGATCAAAAACTTTCATGATCAAAATATCAGTCTAAAAAATGCGTTAATTGAAAAAGTTAAAGCAGAGCTAGAAACCGAAGATATTTATAGTGCTATTGAAAACACCAAAAAATATCAAAACCAGTGGCGCGACATTGGTTATGCAGGACCTAGACAAGATAATAAACTATGGCAAAATTTTAGAGCGGCTAACGATCTCCTTTTTAAGAAACGTGATCAGTTAAAGGAAGAAGAAAAAAATCAGCAATCAACTCAAAAGTTAACGTTTGAACATAAGTTTGAGGATATTAAAAATAATTTTTCTACTGAATTGGATACAGGTCAGCTAAGGTCTGTGCAACTACAGGCTCATGCGTTACACCAAGAAGTTATTAACTTTAAACCGGTAATTAAACCAGTTGCTTTAACTATAGAACGATTTTTGAACCAAATAGAGGACAGATTAAAGCTTGTTGAGTTAGCGCAAGAGAAACAAATTTGGTTTAATATTTTCTCTGTTATTCAGAGCGTGGCAAACAATGACATCAATAAAGACTCGATTAACGACTCGGCTGATTATCTAGCTTTACCCCAAGGGTGGCGTAAAAAATTAGTTGAAGCGATGTTCTCTAATTCTAGTGGTGTGAATGAAAAGTCTCATCGTTCATCAAAAACCTTAGAGTTAGAGGTTCTTGCTGGAATAGAATCGCCTAAGGAATTTGCTCAGCAACGACTCGACATTCAAATAAAACTGATGCAAGATAAAATGACTTCCGGTGAAAATGTTAATTTAGAACAGAGTTTTAATGAGTGGCTTAAGCAGGGCGAATTATCTACCGATGACTTACCCTTAATCTCACGAGTTAAGCCTATTTTTTGTGACCAATAAAGCGACTAAATTTCAACGTTAATAAAAAAGGGGCTAGGCTCCTTTTTTATTAACTTAAATGGTTAAGCTGTTAATTCGCCGCGTAAATTTACTTGCATTAACTCTCTAACAAGATCAACGTTAAGCTCTTGGCTAAGTAAGTAATGCAATTTAGTTAATGTTGCTTCTAAGGTCATATCTTTTGCGCCAATTACACCACAATCGTTAAGTGCCGACCCCGTAGCATAACCCCCCATATCAACAGTACCCTTTAAACATTGGCTGCTATTGATAATAATAACACCTTGTTGATGTGCCTTCGTTAAGCAGCTAAGTAGGTTTGGATCTTGGGGGGCATTCCCCACACCATAACTTCTTATAATCAAGGCTTTCACTGGTTGTTTAATTACATTTTCAATTAAGACACTACTAATGCCTGGGTATAAATGAATCACACCTATGGGTTGAGGGGTGATTTGTTTTAACGCTATTTTTTCATGAGACTTTTTTTCTATATTACCAGCAATTAATCGTATGTTTATTGCCGTTTCTAACAAAGCTGGCATATTAGGAGAGTCAAAAGCATCAAAACCATCGGCATAAACTTTACTACTGCGATTACCTCGAAAAAGTTTATTATTAAAGAATAAACTTACTTCACATACAGGGTGGTTAGCAGCCACATATAAAGCATTTAGTAAGTTAACCTGACCATCTGAACGTAATTGGCTGAGCGGAATTTGAGAGCCTGTAACTATAATTGGCTTTGAAAGGTTTTCAAACATAAATGATAATGCAGAGCTAGTATATGCCATGGTATCTGTACCGTGGAGCACAACAAAACCATCATAATCATCATAGTTCCTCATAATATCATCAGCAATACGTTGCCAATCACTGGGTGCCATATTGGCTGAATCAATTAATGGTGAATATTCATTAATAGTAAAATTTGGCATTTCACTACGATTAAAATCAGGGATTTTATTGATTGCATTCGTTAAATGGCCTCTAACGGGAATATAACCTTGAGTACTTGCTTTCATTCCTATTGTGCCGCCAGTATAGGCCACATATATTCTTTTTTTCATACAGTTTAATTCTTTATTTTATAATTAAAGAGAACAACACCGGGGATAAACTTTCCTCGGTGTTTGCTATGAATAAATAATATCTATAGTCTTAAACTAAACGTTAATTTACTTCACAAGCCATACACAGCACATAAATTCCCTGTGGATCGTTCAATTTTTTTAGCCCGTGAAGTTCATTATTCATGGTAGAAATAAATTCGGTGAGATAATCTTGAGAAATTTCAGGCTCTATTATTGTGGTGGAACTAAGCCATTGTGATGTAGAGCCAAAGATACGTTGTAAAAGTTTATCTTTAGCTGACACTTCTTTTTCAATCAATAATTTATCATAGGTATCAAGTTTAGCTAATTGCGCCGCAGCAATTATCGCATCTTCAATATCACCAAGCTCATCAACCAAGCCCAATTCTTTTGCCCTTATACCCGACCATACTCGGCCTTGAGCAATAGCGTCAACTTGTTCTAATGTCATGTTTCTGTTTTTTGCGACCAAGGTGATAAAGTCTTGGTAACCACGTTCAACATTTAATTGAAATAACTTGGACATACCTGATGACAATGGCCTTGTTGGGCCAAAACCACCAATAGTGGTCGTTGCGACACCATCAGTATAAATACCTAATTTCTTTAAGGAATTCTCAAATGTCATCATTAACCCAAAAATACCAATAGAGCCTGTTATTGTCGTTGGTGAGGCTATTATTTTATCGGCTGGGGCTGAAATCCAGTAACCACCAGAGGCTGCATAAGTCCCCATTGACGCAACTACAGGCTTACCTGAGTCTTTAAGTAAATTAATCTCACGACGAATCACTTCTGAAGCATAAGCACTGCCACCGGGGCTATCTACCCGTAAAACAACTGCTTTTACTTGACTATTCTCTCTTGCTTTTCGTAATAACTTTGCCGTACTGGCACCGCCAATAGTGCCCGCTTTTTGATGACCATTTAATATCGTTCCTTTTGCAACAATGATGGCGATTTTATCTGAATTTGGATCAACAAATGCAAAGGAGGGTTTAATTGTTGATAAATAATCTTTAAAACCTATATGACTAAAGTTTTCTCCACTGTCATTTTTCCCCACTAGTGCAATTAAAGCTTCTCGCCTTTCATCATGCGTTTTTAACTGATCAACCCATTGATTATCAAGAGCGTATTGGCCAAAATTACTGTTAGCTGATTCAAATTTAGTGATTAGAGTGTCAATATCTTCATCAAAATTATCTGGACCAAAACCACGTTGTGATGACACATCCGTTTTATATTGATCCCATAAATCATTCAGCCAAACCTTGTTAGCTGTTTTGGCTTCAGCTGACATACCATCCAGCATAAAAGGTTCAACCGCTGATTTATAAGTCCCTACACGAAAAATATGCTGGCTTATTTCAAGTTTGTCTAAAGCTGATTTAAAATACATTTGGTAACGACTATAACCATCAAGAATCATCCAGCCTTTTGGATCTAACCAAATATCATCGGCAAAGCTCGCTAGATAATATTGATCTTGGGTGAATTGTTCACCTATAGCGATAACTTGTTTGCCTGAACTTTTAAAGTTGGCAAGAGCTTTTGCGATATCTCTTAACTTAGTTAAACCTGAACGATTAAGGTCTTCAAGTTGTAGAACAAGGACTGAAATCCGATCATCATTTTTAGCCTTGTTGATAACGTCGATAATATCACTCAATAACACCTCAGGACGTTCGTCACTTTTATTGAGGGCTTCTGATAAAAGCGCATCTAGGGGGTCTACTTCACGTGTTTGTTCAACAATATCACCTTTGATATTTAAAACTAATGCGGTTTTATCTGGCACAATAATTTTATTTTCATCACCGGTTGCAGCAATATAAATAAATAACACCAGTGAAAAAAACACCAAGTTAATAATAACTTTTCTGGTAATGTTTAAAAGCTTCAAAATTTTACTGCTGAGTCGCCTAAAAAGGCTAGGGCTGGAGTTCATAATATAACCAAATAATTTTTTGTAATATAATAAGGCTATGCTACTTAATCTTTAAGCGCTTAAGTAGTTAAAATTGTAAATATTTACGTATTTAACCATTGTTTTTATCTCAAACCGTTTTAAAATATCAGTTATTATATTTATAAGTGTAATCAACATAAAATCTAACAAAGAGAAAGTTGTGATAGATAGTCTTACGTTATTGTTAACACGCCAGTCTAATGGGTCTTTAACTGAACCGGCACCCAGTAAAAATGATCTGGACCTTATTTTACAAGCGGGTATGAGAGTCCCCGACCATGGAGGGTTAATGCCATGGCATTTTTTAATTGTCACCGACCAAGGCTTAAAAAAGCTAAGTGACATATTTGGAGAAACAGTTGATAAGTCGGATAAGAAGAAACTCGACAAAACTAAAAAAAAGCCATTTCGTGCGCCTATGATCATTGTCATTAGTACAAAGTACAGATCACACCAAAAAGTGCCACACCAAGAGCAACTTATCACCGCAGGTTGTTGTGCACATGCTATGCAAATGGCCGCATTTTCATTAGGCTATGGTGCCATGTGGAGAACTGGTGATTTAGCTTATAATCAAGAAATTAAAAAATCCTTATCGGTCGACTTAACAGATGATATTGTTGGCTTTTTATATTTGGGTACGAGTAGTAAAGCGTCAAATTACAAAGAGTCAAAGCCTTATCAAGACAAAGTCAGTTATTTATAAGGGGTAATATGTGGCATTAAAAAATCCGCTGGTAGAGTAATATCTACCAGCGGATTTATACAGTTAATAACTGTTTCTATAAATAACTAGAAGCTTGCGTTATTGGGGGTTCTTGGAAAGGGGATAACATCTCTTACATTTTGTATACCCGTTGCGTAGGCTACTAGACGTTCAAAACCTAAACCAAATCCAGAATGCGGGACCGTTCCGTAACGTCGTAAATCTCGATACCAACTATAATCTGAAATATCTAAATTCATTTCAGCTAAACGAGCATCGAGCACATCAAGGCGTTCTTCACGTTGACTTCCGCCAATAATTTCACCAATACCAGGCGCTAATATATCCATAGCAGCAACGGTTTTACCGTCATCATTTAAGCGCATGTAAAACGATTTAATATCTTTAGGGTAGTTCTGTAAAACTACTGGTCCATTAAAGTGCTCTTCTGCAAGGTAACGCTCATGTTCTGAGTTTAAATCTACGCCCCAATATACTGGGTTGTCAAATTTCTTATTACAACTTTCTAAAATAGTAATAGCGTCAGTATAATCAAGACGAACAAAGTCATTATTGATAACTGAATTTAAACGCTCCAAAACAGTTTTATCTACACGTTGTTGAAAAAATGCCATGTCGTCGCTACGTTCTTCTAACAAAGCGGAGAAAACGTATTTTAACATTTCTTCTGCCAAATCAGCGGCGTCAGAAAGGTTTGCAAAGGCAATTTCAGGTTCTATCATCCAAAATTCAGCTAAATGACGGCTAGTATTTGAATTTTCTGCGCGAAACGTTGGACCAAAAGTATACACTTTCGATAATGCACAACAGTAAGTCTCAACATTTAATTGACCAGATACAGTTAAAAAAGTTTCTTTACCAAAAAAGTCTTTACCGTAATCAACCTTGCCTTGCTCATCTTTTGGTAAGTTTTCCATATCTAAGGTGCTGACACGGAACATTTCACCAGCTCCTTCACAATCACTCCCTGTTATCAGGGGCGTGCTTATCCAGAAATAACCTTTACTGTGCAAAAAACGATGAACGGCTTGTGCTAAAGAATTTCTAACACGAGCCACTGCGCCGCCGATATTAGTTCTAGCACGTAAGTGCGCATGTTCACGCAAGTATTCAATACTATGACGCTTTGCTGCCATGGGATAAGTATCAGGGTCTTCAACTAAACCAAGAATATCAACTGAGGTAGCTTGTATTTCAAAAGACTGACCTTGACCTGGAGATTCAACTAAAATACCAGTAACTTTTACTGCACTACCGGTAGTAAGTTTTAAAACATCTTGTTGATAATTTTTTAGATCATTATTAACAATGGCCTGAATAGCATCAAAACATGAGCCATCATGGATGGCTAAAAATGAGAGGCCGGCTTTTGAGTCTCTGCGAGTACGAATCCAGCCATGTACGGTAATTGGCTCGTTGACAGGGTGTTGTCCTGCTAATACATCAGTAATTGCTATAACTGACATTGATAACCTCTTTGCTTAATCAAAATAACGCTTTGCTATTAGCTTTGCTATTATATGTGTATGTATGGAAAATTGGCTAATATGTTACAGTGACTATAGTGCCAATACAACAAAGTTTGTCATCAAAGAGCAAAGTTAAAAGTGTGTCGTAGTATAAAGTTTTGCTTGGCAGGTGTTGAATGAATTAAAAAGGTACAGGGATGGATAATTTACCTGATGAAAGACGTCAAACAAAAGACATTGTAATTTACCTTTTGCGAGTAATAGCTGTTGTTGGTTGGCTATTATTTATATTAGCATTTGGTGTTTCATATTTTGCAGCCCCAGACGGTGAATACAGTTTGTACGGTTATAATGCGATAGAACAAATTAAGTTAGCTCCCTTAACCGCTTATATATATATTGTTTTATGGACCAGCTCATTGAGTAGTTATTTATGCTTAATTCTTGATAAATACCGCAGTAGAAGAAGATCAGATAATAAACATTTCAATTTTATGTTGCTTATGCTGATTGCCATGGCATGGTTTTGCTATCTATTTATTGGCATTAAAGGGTAAAACACTCATCCTCATCAAGCACCGTCTTTATTGCTAAAATCAACAATTTTAATTGCTCATTAGTGGTAATAAAGGGAGGCATTATATAGATGATTTTTCCAAAAGGTCTGATCCAAACCCCTAACTCAACAAAGCGCTGTTGTATTTTTTCCATATTAACTGCTTGCTTCGTTTCAACCGCACCAATAGCGCCTAAAACCCTAACATCTTGTACACGTTCATTTTTACTTAATGGAATAAGGTTCTCTTTAAGATATTGCTCAATGTTTGACACATTTTTTTGCCATTCATTAGTCGCTAAGAGATCTAAACTTGCGTTAGCAACTGCACAGGCAAGCGCATTACCCATAAAGGTAGGGCCGTGCATAAAACAACCAGCTTCGCCTTCACTAATAATATTGGCAATATCGCTGGTACATAAAGTGGCAGCTAGCGATAAATAACCGCCAGTTAATGCTTTACCAACACACATGATATCGGGTGAAATATCAGCCCACTGACAAGCAAACATTTTACCTGTTCTACCAAAACCGGTGGCAATTTCATCAGCAATAAATAACACATCATATTTTTTACAAAGCCTATGGCATGCTTTTAAGTATTCGGGGTGGTAGATACGAATTCCCCCAGCACCCTGCACAATAGGCTCTATAATAAAGGCAGCAAGTTCATGGTGATGATCAACAAACAGTGTTTCAAGTAATGCAATTTCTTTCTCGCCTTGATCATCAGCGCACCAGTCTTGATTAAATTGCACTTGAGGTGCGGGAGCAAAATAATTTTTAAACAGTACGTCTTCAAAAATTTGATGCATACCATTAATAGGATCACAAACAGACATTGCGGCAAAGGTATCGCCATGATAACCATTACGCACGGTCAGTAATTTATGTTTAGCTTTTTGTCCCTTACTTGCCCAATACTGGAACGCCATTTTTATCGCAACTTCAACCGCTACAGAGCCACTATCAGATATAAATACGCGTTCAAGTGTATGTGGCGTCATTTCAATGAGCTTTTTTGATAGGTTTATTGCTGGTTTATGGGTTAAACCACCAAACATGACATGCGAAAAATCGTTGCTTTGTTCAATTAACGCCTTGTTTAATAACGGATGATTATAACCATGAATAACAGCCCACCAAGAAGACATACCATCTATAATTTTTTCACCCGTCGCTAAGGTTATAGTGACTCCTTGGGCAGACGCTACCAGATAAGAAGGTAACGGCGATGACATTGAAGTATAGGGGTGCCATATCTTTTCTCGATCAAAATTGAGTAAGTCTATTTGCTCTGTATGTTTATTGTTCATATGTAAAGTCATTGCTATTTTAAATATTGACATCAAGCTGTAGGCCGCTAGAATAACCGTTTAATTTTTAAGATGCAATTGAGATTTCTTATGTCAGTAAACTCATCAAACACCAGTTCAAACCATTTACCAGAGCTCAAGCCTAAAATACGCCATAACTGGAATATTGCTCAAGTACAGGCATTGTTTGACTTACCTTTTAGTGACTTAATGTTTCAAGCCCAAACTGTTCATCGTCAACATTTCAATGCAAATGAAGTTCAAGTAAGTACCTTATTATCTATTAAAACAGGAGCTTGCCCTGAAGACTGTAAATATTGTTCACAAAGTGCTCGTAACAAAACCGATCTTGAAACTGAAAAATTATTAGAAGTTGAAAGTGTGTTAGCAACGGCAAAAGCAGCTCAAGAACAAGGTTCTACCCGTTTTTGTATGGGAGCAGCATGGCGCAACCCTAAAGCTCGTGATATGCCTTATGTGGTTGAAATGGTCAAAGGCGTTAAAGCTTTGGGTTTAGAAACGTGCATGACATTAGGTATGCTGTCTGCCGAGCAAGCGGTTGAATTACAAAGTGCAGGTCTAGATTACTACAACCATAACCTTGACACGTCACCAGAACATTACAACCAAATAATTACTACTCGCACTTATCAAGACCGATTAGATACTATTGGAAATGTGCGTAGTTCTGGCATGAAAGTTTGCAGTGGCGGGATTGTTGGCCTTGGTGAAGAGTCAAAAGATAGAGCCTCACTGTTAGCTCAGCTAGCTAATTTATCACCTCAACCAGAAAGTGTACCAATAAACATGCTAGTTAAAATTGAAGGGACGCCACTCTCTGATGTTGATGACTTAGAGAGTTTTGATTTTATTCGCTGTATTGCTGTTGCACGTTTAATGATGCCTAAAAGTCACGTACGATTATCAGCAGGTCGTTCTGCGATGAATGAGCAAATGCAGGCAATGTGCTTTTTAGCAGGCGCCAACTCTATTTTTTATGGTTGTAAATTATTAACCGCCGAAAACCCAGAAACAAATCAAGATATTGCTTTATTTAAAAAACTGGGTATTAATACTGAAACCATTGATTCAGGTGATAACCAGCAACAGTTTAACAACATACGAACAGCGTTAGTTAACGAAGAAAACAAAGAATTATTTTACAATGCAACCGTTTAATGGCTCAATAAAGTAAGATAACTGTATTTTATGTCATTTGAATTTATAGCTCAGCAACTCAAACAACAGCATAAGCAAGCTCGTTTTCGCCAACGTATTTGTCATGACGGGCAAGCAGGGGGTTCAGACAGTCCTAAAATAATAGTTGATGGAAAAAGTTATCTCAATTTTTCATCAAATGATTATCTGGGTTTAAATAATCACCCGTTAATTAATAAAGCAATGCAAGAAGGCCTTGACAGGTTTGGCCTAAGTGCCAGTGCTTCTAACTTAGTTACAGGCTTCAACTACGCACATCAAACGTTAGAAAATGAAATCTGTCAATGGCTAAACAAACCTCGTTGTTTATTATTTAGCAGTGGTTTTTCTGCTAATTTAGGCGTATTACAAGCATTGGGTCAGCCTTCTACTCATATTTTGTTAGACAAGTTGAGTCATGCATCTCTCATTGATGGGGCTTATTCTAGTAATGCTAAAGTTAAACGTTTTAAACATAATGATATTAAGCACCTTAATACTTTACTTACTGCCTTTACAAAAGAAACTACGCCTTATTTAGCCAGTAATACTCAGAAAAGAGATAAACTTATTGTTTCTGAAGGCATTTTTAGTATGGATGGTGATCAAGCGCCTATAAAGCAACTCTCGACTTTATCTGCTGACTATGACGCTAAATTATTTATTGATGATGCTCACAGTATTGGTATTATAGGGAACAAAGGAGAAGGTAGTAGTTGTTTAGCAAACATTGATATTGTTATGGCGACTTTTGGTAAAGCTATTGCAAGCAGTGGTGCTTTTGTTGCCTGCGATGATGAGGTATACCAGTATTTAGTTAACTTCTCGAAACACTATATTTATTCAACGGCGGTTTCTCCTGCCCTTGCTTGGGCCACGAATCAAAGTATTAAGTTGATTCAAACTGAGCATTGGCGACGAGAAAAAATAGTTGAACTCAGTGCCAAATTCACTCAATTGTTATCAACAAATATTGAGTTAATACCCACACAATCTTCAATTCATGGGTTGATTATCGGTGATGAAGAAAAAACATTATTAGCCAGTAAAAAACTACGAGAGCGAGGGTTTTGGGTAACAGCAATAAGACCTCCAACCGTTGCTTTGCACAGCTCAAGATTACGCGTTACCATTTGTGCTAGTCATAATATCAATGATATTAAATGCTTAGCAAAAAACATCAATGAGATATTATCTTGAAGACATCAATAAAAAGTATCAATACCACGAGAGAAAATATTTCAAAATCGTTTGGATCTGCTAGTAAATCTTACGATGTATCGTCGCGTTTACAGCGTTTTAGCGGCAAGTATTTAATGCCGTGGTTACCTCAAAGTAAAGACTTAACAGTATTAGACTTAGGATGCGGCACTGGATTTTTCACCCATTTACTCAAGGGTAATTATCAACAAGTTATTGGCTTAGACATGTCAATTAAAATGCTAGATTATGCTAAAGAGAGAAGATCACCAGAGATCATTTGGGTTGAAGGTGATGCACATAACTTACCTCTGCAAGATGAAAGTATAGACTTTGTCTATTCAAATTTAGTTATTCAATGGTGCGATCCATTAGATGAAGTGTTAAAAGAGGTTTGCCGAGTATTAAAACCCGGGGGCTTGTTCATTTTTAGCACCTTGGTTGAAGGTACATTACATGAATTAAAATCATCTTGGGCGCAAATAGATGATGATAAACACGTGATTGATTTTATGGCAGAATCAGCATTAACTAAATTACTTACTTCGCCTAAATCTGTGATCATCGAACAAAAATGTAAAGATATAGTGCTTGAATATGAAAATGTGCTCCACCTTGCCCAAGAATTAAAAGGCTTAGGCGCTAATCATGTCGCTAACCAAAAAAACAAAGGGCTTGCCGGTAAAAACAAATGGTTCAACATGATAGAAGCTTATAAAGACTTTCTCGAACCTAGTGGTATTTATCCCGCCACTTATCGGGTTTATTCCGGACAAGTGGTAAAACTCAATGGTTAATTATTTTATTACCGCAACAGATACCGATGCCGGTAAAACATATGTAGCCTGTGCGTTAGTTCGTGCTTTAGTTAACGCATCAAAAAAAGTTGCCGTATATAAACCTATCTCTGCGGGTTGCCACCTAGAACAAGGCAAGCTAGTAAATGAAGACGCCAAGTTATTATCTTTGGAAGCTAATTGCCAACAAAGTACCTCAGACATTAATCCCATAGCCTTTAAAGAGGCTATTGCTCCGCACATTGCTGCCCACAAAACAAAAACATCAATTAACTTAACGCAAATAAACCAAGGTTTTAAACAAGTCAAAAATATTAATGCCGATATTAATATTATTGAAGGAGCGGGCGGTTGGCGGCTGCCTTTAGGTGATGGCCGCTATTTATCTGAATTTGTAAAACAAGCGGAACTTGACGTAATATTAGTGGTTAATATGAAATTAGGTTGTCTAAATCATGCGGTGTTAACCTATGAAAGTATCCTTAATGATGGCTTAAATTGTATTGCTTGGGTAGCCAATTGCCCAACAGAAATGCCTTATCTACATGACAACATTAACGAGCTTAACCACTTACTCCCCATACCACAGCTCGCCACTTTATTTTTTACCAAAGACTTAAACAAAGCTGCCAGTGCATTTAATCTCTCTGTTTTATAAATATTGTGGCTAATTTTTTATTAAAATGAGTTACAACAGATAATCTAAATCAGACGCTGCGGTTATTATTGTTTTTTCTCCGGCTTTAAAAATATAACCATTGTTTGAACCCATTAAACGCATTTTTTGCTGGCCATTTTCATTACTCACTTTTAAAGCCGTGCCTTCAACAATAGCGACAATCGGCATTGCTTTATTTAACACCATAAATTCTGCTAAACGTTGGGCTCGAGTTTCACCGTTATGACCCGGTGGATTATGATCGGTATAGTGCGGGTTTAATTGAAAGTTCACTAGGTTGAGCGCATCAAAACTTCTAGGCTCTATAATAGGCATATCATTAGTGGTACGAATGGATGAACCGGCAACATTTGAGCCCGCACTCCAACCAATATAAGGAGTGCCATTTTCAACAACGGCATTAATAACAGTAGTTAATTTATTTTCATATAACTGATGTAATAAATGAAAAGTATTACCACCACCAACAGCAATTGCTTGAGCGTTTGTTACAGCAGTAACAGGGTCTTGATATTGATGAATGCCCGTAACTTTAATATTTAATGGCGTTAATGCCGTCTGCACCATGGCAGTATAGTCATCATAACTCACCGTTACTCCGGCATATGGAATAAACAATAACTGAGTAATATCGGCCAAGTGTTCTTTTATCATGGGTAGGGCGTGCGTTAAATATTGAGTTTTGTTAACCCTTGAGCTACTGAGTAATAATAAGTTTTTGTTGGTCATTTTCCATCCTACCTTTTATTTAAATACCCTTATCACTGCATCACTATTTTACTGAGCGTGATAAGCGTTAATTTTTGTTACCAATAAATTATATAAAACCACTTTAAACCACGTTATTTAGTTAACTCGGTCATGCAGGCCTGAGCGATAAAACCAGAGCGGGTTTTATAAAACTCAGATTTATTAACACGGTCATCAATTTGTTTTATTAACAACTCGGGCAAGGTGACATTTATTTTATGACTTCTTCCTAAGTAAGGCGTGATATCAATATCTATCAATGCCCAAATTACATTGGGGTATTGTGTTTGATGATTCGCTATTGGCGTTGCACTTGGAATAGCTTCTGAATACTCGGTCAAAATAGTTAAGTGCTCTTTTATCTTTTCACTAATTTGTTCTAAAGCTAAATCAATGGACAGTGAATTTGTTTTACATCCGGGAAGGTCAGGCACTAACACGTTATATCCAACACCGTCAGTTGAGGGTGTTAAGGCAATAGGGTATTTCATAATATCTACTTTTAATCTCTAAATTAACATTATCAAAAGTATAACCCCGGCAACCCTTGAATGCAAACCATTAACAACCCCGGTAACCCTTATTTCACAGATAAAACAACCCCAATAACTCTGCTTATATTTATATGTAAATACTTACTTTCATTGAAGACATTAGTTTTAAACAAGCATTAAAAAATGAACGTGACTTAATACCTTTTGATAGAAAAGTGAAATGACAGATAAATAATGAGAAAGGGGCTATTAGCCTTAATGTTGTTTGTTTGACGATGCGCTAAATTTTATGCAGGTGAGAGCAGAGTTAAGAGCAGAGTTAAGAGTAGAGTAAGGGCAAGCTAGCGGGTAAATAGAGGGCGAAATATAAAGGGGGAATGTAATAAAAAATATAAAAAAACGATCAAAGGAGCAGGTGTTGATCGTTTAACTAGTGGTAAAAACAAGGCTTAAAATGATATAAAAAACACAAAGTAAAATTGAGTTAATATTACATTAAACTTCATTAGTGCCTTTGTCAGTGTCTTTGTCAGTGTCTTTGTCAGTGCCTTTGTCAGTGCCTTTGTCAGTGCCTTTGTCAGTGTCTTTGTCAGTGTCTTGATTATTATCAAAATCTTGAGCTAAACTCTCTTCATTATCTTGAGGTTGTTCTGTAGCATTTGGCGTGCCGGATGGCCAATCAGCAAAAGGAAAGGGATATATATTAGTATTTATCGTGAGAAATTGGTTTATCTGATATATGTAGGTATTTAAACATTGGCCAAATTCTACTAAGGTAACATTGGCTTTTGCAGTAAATAATAATGAGATAAATTGAAACAACGCAATCATAGTAATAATAAAACGAGCAAAACCAGCAATAAAGCCAAACAACAACATAGCCAAACCACGTTTCCATACATTAATGTTTTGCCATTTTTTAGCATTAATTACTTTTTCTTCATTCATAATGGTTAATCCTTTATTCAATCAATAAATGTGTAAATAGACGCTTTAATATAACACTTTAATATAGCACTTTAATAGCCCATACATATGCCGCTAATGTTACAGTTTATAACTGGTTATTATTGTAATTGATGTTAACTTTACAATTTTGATGGCATTGACGGTATTAATTTTATTTTAACTTAATGTTAACTTAGCCCTCCTACTTACACCCTCAACGTATTACACTAAAACAATTAATATAACTTAAAGGCTTAAAACCATGAACAGACTACTCAACTCAGTAATACTCTTGCTAATGACCCTTTGTTTGCCTGTATATGCAACAAACCTAAAAGTAGGGGATGACGCACCTAACTTTAATTTACAAGCCACCGATGGTAAGTTTTATAATCTAAACGATTATTTCGAAAAAAAAGCCGTAGTACTTGCTTGGTACCCAATGGCTAATACCCGAGGCTGTACCTTTGAATGTAAGTCTTTAATAGATAAAGGGCATTTGATTAGAGAGTATAATGTGAGTTATTTTATGGCTAGTGTTGACCCTTTAGAAGATAATATTGAGTTTGCCAAACAGACCGGGGCAGACTTTCCAATGCTGAGTGACTCAAGTAAACAGGTGGCGAAAGCTTATGATGTATTGAACCTTTTCAAAGTAGCTAATAGGGTTACTTTCTATATTTCAAAACAGGGGAAGATTTTACACATAGATGAAAACATTTCACCTAAAACAGCCGCTGAGGATATTGCTAACCAACTCAAATTATTGGCTATTGAGCAAGTAAAGCCGTTAAGTAAAAACCTTAAGTCAAGCCTCTAAGCCAGCCATTAAGTGAGCGGCAACACAGGTTACATATTTAGGTGATATATGGCAAAGCCCAATAAAAAAGCACCCAATAAAACCGTAGATATTTATTGCTCAAATTGTAATAACCCACTGTTTAAATATCGTAAAGCAGGTAAGGGAGCTTTACTAAAATGCTTTAAAGAACGTATAGCCAAAGATTACACCACCAGCTTATGTACTTGCCC
>JAWUYA010000051.1:0-14643 GCA_034111045.1 Colwellia sp.
CAAGCCCTCTGAGGTTAAATTGTGATGTGCCGACTAAACCACCAGACTCATTCTGAAATTCACTGCCAACATTAATTGGCAGCTTGATTGCAACATCAGTCATCGTTTTTGCGCCGTCGCCCAACATTGACTCACGGTCGACCACTTGCACGGGTGAAGTCGTTTCATACCCAGCTCTGGGGATGTTCGAACCTGTTACAACGAACCGTTCAATTTTTTCTTTCTCTTTCAGTTTTTGCTCAGGTTTTTCTATAATTGTTTTATTAGACTGTTGAATATCTTCAGCAAAAGCATATGTCTGCGAGCTGGCTAATAGCAAACCAGACACTAATGACGATTGGATGGCATGTCTGAGTGGCTTTTTCTTAAATATTGTATAGGTATTAGTATTAGTATTAGTATTAGTATTCATTATTTCCCCAGGTTTTATTATTGTAATTATATGTAACTTTCTTAATCAAACGCTTGAGGCTGGAGTTTCCCCTAATAAAATTTATTAAAAAAAAAGATATGTGGAAAAGGAGTACCTAAAAAACTAGACCGATACTTGATTAAAAAATAACGCCAATGACTAAACCGATCACGATTAGTACTAATGAAGTTACCTCATATATGGGATATTTTAAAGTAGGTTGCATATCGTTGTCAGTAGAGGAAATTAACTCGTTTAGGTTTATGATTGAGTCCTCCTCCAATAACGAAATGTGCTTTTTGGATAATTGAGATTTAGCCCAGAATTCAGATAATTCTTCAAAAGCCCATTGGTGAATACTATCTGCTTCTAGCCACTGATAGAATTCAACTTGCTGTCCTAAAGTTGCATTATCAGAATCGAGTAAAGTAACCCAAGATATTGCTTGTTCAACAATTTCATCGGGAATGCCAACGCCAACCCATTCTTCTAACGACACTAGTTACGTTCCTGTTTGTTTAATCAGGGCTGCTTTAAATGACTTTTTTTTGTAATACAACAAAACTGAATCTCTACAATGCTTCACTGCTTTTGTGATGTGGTTTTCTACTGTCTTATTACTAATATTGAGCATATTTGCAATTTCGGAATGAGATTTATTATTAAACTTCCTAAGAACAAACACTTGCCTGCAAATAGGAGGAAGTTCTTTAATTGCATTAAATAACAAAGCACTCTCTTGCTCTTTAGAAATTTTATCTTCATTCGTGATGTGTGCTAACCGCTCAACATCACTATCATGTACTGCTTTGAGTGACGAGTTAATAACTTTATTATGGCGCAAACGACTTAAAGCACTATTTCGAGCAACTTTAAATAAAAAAGCTTTAAAGTTTTCATGCTGAAGACCTGATTTTTTTGCCTCGTACACTTTAAAATAAGCTTCTTGTAAAACTTCTTCAGCATCTTCTTTTTCTAATAATTTAGACATAGAAGCATGCAATACAGCCTTAGTTTCTAGCATTAATTCGCTAAGCCATTTGTCTATATTATTGTTATTCATGCATTTCTCATTTAAAAAACAACATGCCTATAATGAAACTAAATTCATTTAAAACATGATATCTATCTCAGTTTACCTTGAATCACTCAGTATTCTCAATTACTAAAAAATAAAGGTTTTGTAGATAAACGTTTTAGCTTTTATTTTCCCCTATTAAATATTTTAAGTTTATATACCCATTACCAATAAGATGGTGAGTGATTTTGCTACGTTAATAAAAGTACAGTAGTGGAAAGGTAAATGAACTACGAATGCATTGCTGGTTTCAGACCCGTCTAAAATTGTCTATACATAACAAATTTTTAATTTTTATATCTAGCTCTTGAGGCGAAAGCGAGATAGAAAAGTACTTCTAATGTCAGCTACCCTTAAATATAGTGATCATAAAAATGGAGTATGTAGTTGTAAAAACATAATCGTTTTGTTGTATGAGTAAACAGCCTATATTAGGTCGTCGATGTCAGCTTTACCTCATACTGCGGCAATTAAGATCTGGACACTATTAACTTCAACTTTGTTCCCTGAAGGGTCAAATTTGTATGCGACTTTAACTCTGATAGATTTGACAGTTTTGAATAGTAAAGGCAAATATCCTAATGTCCGCTTTGTCGGATCAGTTGTCGATAGATAAACCAAGGCTAAGGTCTAATGCCGATCAGTTAAGAAAAAACTATTGATTTTTAGCTGAATAAGATCAAAATCCGATGTTCACTTAACATCGGATTTTTTTATGCCTTTAGATTATAATTTTCACTCACTTGCTGATTTTACTCCTGAACATTTTAATGCTTTATCTGAAGTGCTATCACCGGATTTAATCGATAAATGCCTTAAAGAATCTGGCATTGTAACGCTGAGAAAACGCAGACTGCCACTTGAAATGATGGTCTGGAGTATTGTTGGCATGTCGATGTTTAGGCACCTTCCGATGAGTGACATCGTCAACCAACTGGATATTATGCTCCCAGGTAAGCGCCCGTTTGTCGCACCAAACGCCGTTGTCCAAGCTAGACAGCGATTAGGTGCAGACGTTGTTAAACGTGTTTTTGAGCAGACTCAACAGCTATGGCATGACACCACACCATCACCTGACTTTTGTGGGTTAAAACTACTCGGCGTCGATGGCGTGGTGTGGCGAACACCTGATACAAAAGAAAATGAAGAAGCTTCCGGTAAGCTACATAATGACAAACGAGAATCTGCTTACCCACAAATTCGTATGGTATGCCAAATGGAATTAACCAGTCATTTATTAACCGCCTCTTCATTCGATAAAGTAGCGACCAATGAGATGCTTTTAGCTGCAGACTTAATTCCTTCTACACCTGATAATTCATTGACACTTTTTGATAAGGGATTTTATTCATTGGGGCTATTAAATCAATGGAAAAATACAGGGGTAGAGCGTCACTGGCTTATCCCGTTAAAAAAAGGGACACAGTTTGAGGTGGTTCGAAAGTTAAGTGCACGCGACCAAATAATTCGTTTAAAAACAACACCGCAGGCTAGAAAAAAGTGGAATGACCTACCCGCGACGATAGAGGCTCGTTTGGTAAAACGACTTATTAAAGGTAAGTCCTATTCGATACTTACCTCAATGATCGACCCACTTCGCTATCCTGTTGCTAACATTGCAGATTTATATGCACATCGTTGGGAGATTGAATTGGGATTCAGAGAAATGAAGCAGTATATGTTGCGTAACTTACTGACACTACGCAGTAAAAAGCCAGAGATGATAAAGCAAGAGTTATGGGGTGTTTTACTTTCCTATAATTTGATCCGCTTTCAAATGGCTAAAATGGCGCATAGCTTAAAGGGCGTAATGCCTTACCAGCTTAGTTTTAACCGTGCATCAGCATATATCATCCACGAATTGACCATGCTACCGTTTGTCTCGCCAGGAAAAATTCCTAAGGTAGTTAATAGCCTACTTGATATGGCTGAAGCATTTGTCTTACCGGAACGACGAGAAAGGAGTTACCCGAGAATGGTTAAGGTTAGGCCTAAACGATATGCAGAAAAAAGAAGTAAAAAAATGCCAGTCAGCTCTTAACTGACTGGCATTAAAGGCTAAGGTCTTCTTTCGTATCTTAGTGAGCGTTAGCAAAGTGCAAACTTTGCTATGGATATTTATGGGCAAAAGTTATCGTTCAGAAACGAAATTCGATTGGCAGCAATGAGCTTAAACCAGCCCCACAAGTGAGCAATAAATTTCGGTTAGTATTACCCTGAATATCATCAAGGCTTTGCAAAGGCTTAATGTCCGCAATTGGCTATTTGTTGACCCAAAGAATAATCAGCAGCTATCGTCAGTAAAGATACGTTAGCTGACCTAGTTGGTTTTCAACTTAACGACTTATTAATAGTATTGACTCAACCTAATGATTTATCATATGCTATCAGGCCGTTGAGAGCGTTTTGCGGTCTGTGGTAATATTAGTTTTTCAGCATTTTTACCCTTATTTTTTCCTTATTAGGGCCGTTAGGCAATCAACCAATTTGAGTAGTATTACATAATGGTAAAAATTAAAGAATCGGCGCTTATAGAAGCGATTAAACGGTCAAATCAAATGGATTTGACCGAATCAGAAAAAGTAGTGGATGAAATATATATTGAGCAGCCAAATCTTTTAGCTTCAGTATTGGTTCAAAATCAGATGGGTAATAAAATTGAAGATGTAGAAGTTCTATTAAATATATTAATAGTTACATTTCTAGCGTTAAAATATTCAGATGTTAAACTCGAAATGATCTCTGAAAGCCTTCAAAAAAAAGAGATGGCTAAATATGCAGGACACTTTGAATTTCTTGAGGGCTTGAATCAACAAAATACAGAAGAGGCAATCAATCAGTTTTCTAAGAATAAATCAGAAAAATTATTATTATCATATGTTATAGGTGCAATGATGGAAGCTGGGTTTACAAAGCGTAAAAACGAAAGTGCAAAATATCTGTTGATGTCAGGTATAAATATTGTAAATTGCATTTGTGTCGCAAAAATAGCCTAATAAATAAAGGATATATTGCGCGTAGCCCATCTAGCAAGAATTTTAAATGAAACTATGTAACATTAATAAAAAAT
Source organism: Colwellia sp. (assembly GCA_034111045.1). Lineage (GTDB taxonomy): Bacteria > Pseudomonadota > Gammaproteobacteria > Enterobacterales > Alteromonadaceae > JALJPB01. The sequence goes on from JAWUYA010000051.1 coordinate 4,561, forward strand.
AGTATTGAAATAATTCATATATATCATGTGAATACATAATATTTTATTAATACAACAGTCTAAAACCACTTTATAGCCCATCTTGTACTGAAAAAGGTTTGAACTAGCTTTTTACACAGCATAATTAACAGAACGTTAAATATTAATTAAGTGTTAAAAGAGGGGGAAGAATAAATGAAAGCTATTACGTTCAGCAAATCAATTAACTTGGCGATAACTAGTACTTTACTCTTGGCGCTAGCCAACTCAAAAGTCTACCAACAGCTCCTTTAGCTGAGAACTTTTGTTTTTAGGTACACATAAAGCAAAGGTTTTCACTTTTTTTTGACTAACAGCTACCTAGCTTTATTCGTTTTTAAATATCAATTTTATTTTAATTACTTCTTAAAGTGACTTGGGTCTCGACACGGTAAATATAGAAGGCTTACCTTAATGGGGGAATTCAACAAATAATTGAAAAACATTACCTAAATGTAACATCGGCAAAAATATTGCTATGTTGAGTACTATCAATGCGTGATTGATAGTAGACAGTCTCCACCGCTCTTCATTACGACACTCAAATGAGTCGATATTGAACTCTTGATAAATCCAAGAAAAATTTGCCATACACCAACACCCTAAAATTTTCACGATTTTAGGCTAAATAATAGCCATCTTCTCGACGTCGTAAGGTTTAACTGTCCTATTCGTTAACCACGATACGTTTAACCGTTTTATGTTCTATCGTAACCTGCTAGAAGAATGTGGTTATTAAGCCGTGTCCGCTGTAGATCAAAACATACAAAAATTTTCAGTATATATTTTCAAATACTAATGTCTTCAGTGTGGAATAAGTCTATTTACTTTTTGACTTTGGCCAAACAAAGGGAGCGGGCTTGGTGGAAGTTGTTTCTGCTACTGCTGTATTCTGGGCGAGTATCCCCCTGATTAATTTCCCCGTTTCTTTATGCTTACTACAAAATGTTTTTAGGTATAAAATTTCAACTCTACTGCGTGCCCAAGGGGTTGTACGCAGAAATTTCAAACTTGATTTAAGACGCGGTTTATTGGTAAAACAACGAATATTAAGTAATTCACCCATCTTATCCCAACCCATTTTCTTCTCCAGTTCGGTTAGAATCTGTTCAAGTTTCACGCCGTGTAGCGGGTCATTACTTTTATTCATAGTCTACTTAAAATCAAAAATAGCATTGTAACAAGTTTCCTAAATATTGACAGACTTATGGGTTTATCTCAGGTAAGAGTGCACCAAGAACTTTATGGAAAAGCTAATATCCCCAGTGAACTTAGAGCTGACTTTAGACAGGAAGTTACTGCGATCCATTGAATTCACTGCACAAAGTGAACATAAATTTTATGGTGTTATGTGCCCCAGCGCGCGTAAATATCTTCTGATAGTCTTAACGTTTAGTTCAATGATTAAAGTAAAGGTTAATCATTGCAGCTTGGAATAAAGGTAAACGTGTAGGTCCGAAAAAAGCATTTAAACTTAAAAAAATATGCCGTATTAGAATTTGATTAGCAATTGAAAGGCAACTTGAACAACTAGTTTTATTTCATTTAGCCATTGATAGTAAGCTTAGAGCATGTGATTTAAGCTTAAAGTTGGTAACAGCATAAACGGTTGTATTCGAGTTTTTCAGCAATGCTTTTGATTGTGACGCCAACAACATGATTTAGTTGAACAGCGTTAACTTTGAAGTCAGTTGATAACAAACTTGCTACCAAAGGGCTCACCTAATTGTTTGGCGAGAAACAGGTCATGTTTTTTGTGGCAATTATTCTTGGCTGAAGTAAGTATATTTTTTGTTGAAAACTGTTCTAGATTCAATAGCCACAAAGGGAGGCATGTTGACTTACCTGCAACTGGATGCGCTGATAAAATCAAGGTTTCATTGATGGTTTAAACCGTGCAAAATATGCCATCAATGAACAGGGAAAGGAACAGAAAAAGTTTTAATACCATCAGCGCGTAACACTATTATCAACAAATAATGCCACGCGCTTGTAACGATTGAATCAACGTGAGGTTTTAGCTAAATGACACCTTAAGCGTTAGTAAGCAAATTAGCTATGGTAGCAATGCCTTGGCCTGTTGCACCCGCAGCATACAAGTTATTAGCGCTGCCATTGTAAGCAGCAGCCAAGTCCATATGTAACCAGCCTCTGCCTGCATTGGCTACAAACCTTGTTAAAAATCCGGCCGCATTACTTGCACCGCCAGCACCACCACCTTTTTGAGTGGCACTGTTAGCCGTATCAGCAAAAGCAGAAGCACACTTATCTTGATGCCAAGGCTGGAGAGGTAATTGCCAAACAGGCTCATTAACTTGTGCTGCTGATTTTTTGACTTTATCGACTACATTTTGATCAAGAGCAAAGAGTGCAGTGTAGTCAGCACCTGTGGCCATAATTGCGGCACCTGTTAACGTGGCCGCATCAATAATGAGGGCTGATTGGGTTTGTGCTGCGGCGAGTAACCCATCAGCAAGTACTAAGCGACCTTCAGCGTCGGTATTAGCAATTTCGACCGTTACGCCATTGTTATAAGTTAATATATCGCCGAGTTTAAAGGCCTTACTGCTGATCATGTTTTCTGCACAGCACAAGAATAATTTAACTCTTTTGGTTAAACCTTGACGGATAGCCAGTGCCAAACCACCTGACACTACGGCCGCCCCACCCATATCACACTTCATGTCAAACATGCCGGCGCTTGGTTTTATACTGTAGCCGCCACTGTCAAAAGTGATCCCTTTACCCACCAAACTTGCCGCCACAGGCGCATTAGTATCTCCGGTGGGATTATAATCAATGGTCACTAAACAAGGAGGATTAACGCTACCTTTACCAACATTATAAATACCAACCCAGCCGGCTTGCTCTAATGCTTCACCTGATACAATTTCAATATTCACCTGATCTGGTGCTTGGCTTTTTATATAATCACTGGCCAGTGTCGCTAATGTTAATGGCACCAACGCACTGGGTGTTTGATTGGTTAAATCTCGACTCCAGGCAAACACATTTAATTTGTCTGTTAACCGGCTGATAAGCGACTGTTCACCAACAAACTCAACATTGGTTAACTTATCTACACAGGTAAAGCCTAACGCAAAAGCCCATTGTTGATGCTCATGCCAGTTATCGCCTGCTAATTTAGCCCGGCTAACACCTAACGTTTCTATTTTACGAGCCGCTTGCTGAATTTTCCTTAATAGCTGATCCTGTTGATTAGCCTCTGTATTGGCATTAGCATTGGCATTAGCATTGGTATCAATATAAATATCGTTACCGATTAACTGCACTAAATTTTTAGTTTGCCAGTTTGCCGTTGACGTCTTATCAAGGTCAGTATTTAAGTAAATTAAGACTGATGTTGTCATGTTTTTTTCCTTATATTTAAAAAATCGCTTTTATAATAATGATATCATAAAACTCAAAATCAACTCAAAATCAACTCAAAATCAACTCTTTGTGCACTAGGTCCTTAAACACGATACAGCGACTGAGATCAATGTTAAATAAGTACTACGAAATCACCTCTGTTGTTCCTGCAAAGAGTAGTGACCTTTTATTGGCGATTGAGCTATTCATCACGTAAGATGAAAAAAACTTAATGACCCTGCTATGCAATGAAACTAGATTTACAAAAAGCGACGTTAGTTAAACGTTACAAGCGGTTTCTCGCTGATGTGATACTCAAAGATGGCACTGTCACTACCATTCATGTTGCTAACACAGGTGCTATGACAGGTTGCGCTCAACCTAATGATATTGTTTGGTACAGTAGATCGACAAACCCCAAGCGCAAATATCCGTTGAGCTGGGAGTTAACGCAAACACCCATTAATCACTTTATCTGTGTGAACACCCTTCGAGCTAATCAACTTGCTGAAGAAGCCATTAATGAGGGGATCATTGATGAGTTAACCGGATATAAAAACCTCAAACGTGAAGTTAAGTATGGCGATGAAAACAGTCGAATTGATATTTTACTTAGCGACAGTAATAAAAATGAGGCGGATGTTTATATTGAAGTCAAAAGTGTCACTTTACTCGAAAACCAGCAAGGTTATTTTCCTGACGCTGTAACAACGAGAGGACAAAAACACTTACGTGAATTAATGACCATTGCCAGTAGCGGCAAACGTGCGGTGTTATTATTTGCCGTTTTACATTCAGGAATCAATTCAGTGACTGTGGCAAAACATATCGACCGAACATACGCAAACTTACTCATTGAAGCGATAAATGCAGGGGTAGAAGTATTGGCTTATCAAGCAAAAATAGATCAATTTGGCATAGCATTGCATTCCAAAATTAATTTTTTCTAGACGTTGATATTAATATAAATTGAGACTAAATTTAGTTGTGTCTGGCACAATTATTCGCTGCGAACTAAGCAATAATAGTGATTCATAGCCAACAATAAATAAAAAAATATTGACTAACCCTAGGTAAACTTGCTAAAAGTGCTGCCTTAATGAGCAACGCTAAGCAATAAGTGGCCTTTATTAACTTTTAATAGATTGAATTTATTGATAATAATATATTTTCACTAGTAAGCCTTGATTTAATTGCACGGCGACACAATATATAGTCGTGCTGTAATAGGTCTATTAAATATTGACAATGACAACCCATTGAGGTTTTTGCATATTACTTTTTAAAGATGCCTTTAAAGTAATAATTAATATAGAACAAAACATTGTGGTCTATATAGGTAGCATTTAGGAGAAACGACATGCCAAAGAGTAAACATAAAGCACTAGGTATTTTAGCGTTAGCAAAAGTTGAACCTTACCAAGAGAAAGCTGGCGAAGAGTACATGAACCCAGCTCAAGAACAACACTTTAAAAAAATTCTTGACGCTTGGCGTAGTCAACTTCGCGAAGAAGTTGACCGTACGGTAACACATATGCAAGATGAAGCAGCCAATTTCCCGGATCCCGTTGATAGAGCAGCTCAAGAAGAAGAGTTCAGTTTAGAATTACGTACCCGTGACCGTGAGCGTAAACTGATAAAGAAAATAGAGAAAACACTACAACTCATTGAAGATGCAGATTTCGGCTTTTGTAAATCCTGTGATATAGAAATTGGTATTCGCCGTTTAGAAGCACGTCCAACTGCTGACCTTTGCATTGAATGTAAAACATTAGCAGAAATTAAAGAACGCCAAATGGCGGGCTAATTAGCGCTATCTATTGTTCAAAGATGGAAAGCGATTTTTTGTCATACAACCATAGTCGGCCACCCATTGTGTATCGTGGCCGTTTTGCTCCCTCCCCTTCCGGTTCACTTCATTTTGGCTCTTTGATTGTCGCACTTGCCAGTTATCTTGATGCCAAGAAAAATAAAGGCCTCTGGTTAGTTCGAATTGAAGACATTGACCCCCCTAGAGAAAAAGAGGGTGCCAGTGACCATATTCTAAAAACATTAGACGCTTTGGGTTTACATTGGGATGAAAGCATCCGCTATCAATCACAACAAACTGATATTTATCGCGATGTTTTAAACGAACTAGGCAAACAGAAGCTGAGTTATTATTGCCAATGTACTCGAGCTGATATAAAAAAAAGGGGGGGTATTTATCAACAATATTGCCGTCACTTAGCTCATCCAAATAACAATGCAGCCACTAGAGTAATCAATAATAATGCTCTGAGTTTCTATGTGGATCTCATACAAGGAAATGTGCAATGTAATCTTGAACTTGCCCAAGAAGATTTTACTCTGGTAAGAAAAGATGGGCTGTTTGCTTACCAACTTGCCGTAGTAGTTGATGACATTGATCAAAATATTAACCACGTTATTCGTGGCTGTGATTTACTTGAACCCACGGCTAGGCAGCTCAGTTTTTTTGCACTATTAAAAAAGAAGGCCCCTCAATATGGCCATGTACCCCTTGCCATCAGTGTAGATGGCTATAAACTTAGCAAACAAAATAGATCACCTGCCATTGATATTTCGAAACCACAATCTTCATTGCTTGCGGCGCTTAATTTTTTAGGACAATTACCACCTTCAGAGCTAATAAACGGCACAGTCAGCGAAATAATTAACTGGGGGATTAACCATTGGTCTATCACTAAGGTGCCTAAACAACAAAAGATAATCTACCATTCGCCTTAACTTAAATAAATGAGCTAAACTGCGATTTATTGCTTATTTATCATTCTCTTTTTACAAGTGCTGTTATATCATTACTTTTTTATGTCAGTTTTAAATCACCCGTATTCAACGATTCAACCATTTTATAAAATAAGGTCTGTAATTATCAAACGTGTTATCAATTTATGTAAAAGGTTTTTAGGTAAAAAGCCTAAGCAAAAAATCAATCCCTCATTGTTTCCAGGTCCTGTTGTTCTTTCCCGTGATCAGCATTTAGTCTCAAGAAAAAAAATTAGCAATAGTGCATTAAAAGTGCTCTATCGTCTTAATAGCGGCGGTTATCAAGCCTACTTAGTGGGAGGCGGCGTTCGTGATATTATTCTAGGTCTCGAGCCAAAAGATTTTGATATTGCCACCAATGCCACGCCTGAACAAATTAATGATTTATTTAAAAATTGTCGATTAATTGGTCGACGTTTTCGCTTAGCACATATTGTTTTTGGCCGTGAAGTTATTGAGGTTGCTACTTTCCGCGGCCATCACCAAAGTACCCCTGAGAACGATGAAAATTGCAAGAACACATCCAAGCAAAGCGAACAGGGTATGTTATTGCGCGACAATATTTATGGCAGTATTGAAGAAGACGCAGAACGCCGTGATTTCACTATTAACGCACTCTATTACTCAGCGATTGATTTCAACGTTCATGATTTTGCCAATGGTGTTCAAGATATCCATGACAGAAAAATACGCTTGATTGGCGATCCAGAAACTCGTTACCGTGAAGACCCTGTTCGTATGTTAAGAGCCATACGTTTTGCCACTAAACTAGATATGGTCATTAGCAAAGAAACCGAAACACCTATTAGAGAATTAGCTTATTTACTGGAAAACATTCCAGCGGCAAGGATGTTTGAAGAGTTTTTAAAGTTATTTATCTCAGGTAAAGCTGTCGCAAATTTTCACATGTTACGTGATTATAATTTATCCCAATATTTTTTCCCTGCGGCAGAGCAGTTAATTAACCAAGCATCTCACGACTATGTTGATCACTTTATCGCCTTAGCGATGAAAAATACCGACAATCGCATAAAGACCAACCAAAGAGTAACACCTGCCTTCTTAATTGCCGCAGTCTTGTGGTATCCGATACAGATTCACATTCAGCGGTTAAAATCTCAAACACAATTAACGCCCCAAGATGCATTTTTTGCCGCTTATAATGAGATAATGTCAGAGCAGCAGCGTAGTATAGCTATTCCTAAACGCTTTCAAGCGATGATGAAAGACATTTGGATATTGCAAGAAAAACTTGAACGCAGAGATGGTAAACGTGCTTTTGCAGCTTTTGAACACCCTAAATTTAGAGCCGGATATGACTTTTTATTAATTCGCGGTGAAATTGAAGGTGGTAGTGTACAAATATTGGCGACATGGTGGACTGACTTTCAAAAAGCCACTGAAGAGACCCGAATTCAAATGATTAACCTTGCCCCTAGCAGTAAATCAGAAACACGTAGGAGTCCAAGAAAACGTCGTAAACCGCAATCTAAGACTCCGTCAGATACCAGCATAAGTTAACAGGGATGTTTAGATGAACACTGCATATATAGGCTTGGGAAGTAATTTATCTGAGCCGTCGCAACAACTCAAAAATGCAGTTCAAGCAATTTCTACGATTAAAAAATGCCACATAAAAAATATTTCATCACTCTATTTTAGTCGCCCTATGGGACCGCAAGATCAACCTGACTATATGAATGCCGTATTATCTGTGTGCACTAGCCTTACGCCCATTGAATTACTTGATGCTTTACAAATTATTGAAAATAATACTGGTAGATTACGTAAAGGTAACCGTTGGGGTGCTCGGATTCTTGACCTTGACATTTTACTTTTTGGTCAAGAAGTGATCAGCAATGATCGTCTCACTATCCCCCATTACGGGATGAAATCCCGTGAATTTGTGTTAATACCATTACATGAAATATCGCCAGACTTAGTATTGCCTGGTGGAGATATACTGAAGGACTTAATCCACAGTTTAGATCAAAATGGGCTGAAAATTTATAATAATAGCTTACAGTTATAAGTTAATCGTTGGGTTCATCAATATTGCGATACCCTCATTTATATGCGAAGGTACAAGCGCTGCGCATTTACTCAAATATTTATCCTCGATGAATAAACATATCGCTACATTAATTGAGATCATTATGGCCAAAATTACCACATCAACCTTGCTAAAAATGAAACGACAAGGTAAAAAAATATCAACGATTACTGCCTATGATGCCAGCTTTGCAAAATTATTTGATCAGGCTGGTATTCATGCCGTGTTAATTGGTGATTCTTTGGGCATGGTATTACAAGGCAAAGATGATACCTTGCCTGTTTCCATTAATGATATGGTCTATCACACTCAATGTGTAAAACGTGGTGTTGAAAACACACTTATCATCGGCGATATGCCCTTTATGAGTTACGCTACCACTGAACAAGCACTGATTAATGCCGCTAAATTAATGCAAGCGGGTGCTAGCATGATAAAAATGGAAGGTGGTGCTTGGTTAGCTGACACTATCAAGTTGTTAGTAGAGCGTGGAATTCCCGTTTGTGCCCATTTAGGTTTAACGCCACAGTCTGTTAATGTTTTTGGCGGTTTTAAAGTACAAGGTCGTGAAGATACCCAAGCACAACAAATGATAAAAGATGCTCAAGCATTAGAAATCGCCGGTGCACAGTTACTAGTATTGGAATGTATTCCTGCTGGTTTAGGTAAAGCGATTACCAAAGCCGTATCTATTCCAACTATTGGCATTGGTGCGGGTAAAGATACCGATGGCCAAATTTTGGTCATGCATGATGCTTTAGGCATTTCATGCAGTTATATGCCCAAATTTTCTCGAAATTTCATTAAAGAAACCGGTGATATTAAAAAATCTATAGAACTTTATATTGATGAAGTTTCTAATGGCAATTTTCCTGGTGAAGACCACATATTTACATAAAACTCTACGCTAGAGAAATAAATGGACACTGTTGAAAATATTAAAGATTTAAGAGCTCAGGTGAAAAGTTGGCGTATGAAAGGCTTAACTATAGCTTTTGTACCCACCATGGGTAATTTACATGATGGCCACCTGACGTTAGTCAAAGCCGCCCACAGGTATGCTGACAAAGTTATTGTGAGCATCTTTGTTAACCCGATGCAATTTGGTTTAAGTGAAGATATAGACAATTATCCTAAAACACTTGAACAAGACAAAAACCGTCTGCGGGGTGTTGATACCGACATGCTATTTATCCCAACGTCTGAGATTATTTATCCTAAAGGTTACACTGACAATACCTTTGTTGAGGTACCCAATATTTCAGATTTATACTGTGGTAAAAGTCGCCCTGGGCATTTTCGTGGTGTCGCTACGGTAGTCTGTAAGCTATTTAATTTAGTTCAACCTGATGTTGCCTGCTTTGGCTCAAAAGATTATCAGCAGTTACAAATCATTCAAACCATGGTCGACGATTTATCTATGCCAGTTGACATCATACCCGTAGAAATTATTCGCGAAAAATCGGGCCTAGCAATGAGTTCACGCAATGGTTATCTAACCGATGAACAAAAAGCCGTGGCTCCTATTATTTATCAAACACTACAGTGGTTATCTGAACAAGTTAAAACCAATAAAGATTATCTTCAGCTTTGCCAGCAAGCGAGTGAAAAAATCAACCAAGCGGGATTAACTATTGACTATATTAATTTTTGCCATGCTTACACTTTAGCCCCAGCAACCATTGACGATAAAGAGTTAGTTATTTTAGCTTCAGCGTTTTGCGGTAAAGCTCGACTCATTGATAACCTGCAAATTAATTTATAGATAAGCTCAACTGACAGACCATTGCGCTATAGGTTGACTGCACAACGATAATACTCATTACATTACCCTCTATTGCAGGAGAACAATA
>JAWUYA010000052.1:0-13564 GCA_034111045.1 Colwellia sp.
CAGGTTAAGTCAACGCTTTGGCGTTTATAACCACGAGTTAACTTATCAAAACAGCCCTTTGGGTTGCCCCTTTGAACTGGATGCGCATTCTAGAGAGTTTCGGCTTTTCGTCAACCCTTTTTTGTTAAAAATGATCATTAACCCATTGAACGTTTAAAATTAGTACTATGTGATTAAGTATTATGCTCGAATTAACTGAATATATATAAATACTCACTTCGCATAAGCTAAATGGGCCTCGCTGATTATTGACGAATATATCATTAAAATAATATTGATATATTCGTTATTATTGAACTATTAGTTAAATACTAATTCTCCATCCGTTATATCTATGTTGATTATTGCACCAGCAGAGTAATTACCCGCTAATATTCTTTGAGCTAGTGGATTCTCAATACTTTGTTGGATGGCTCTTTTTAAAGGTCTAGCGCCAAACATGGGATCAAAACCCGCAGCTGAAATCATTTCTAATGCCAGCTCAGAAACACACAATTGAATATCGCGTTCTGCCAATCGTTGTTTTAACAAATTAATTTGAATAATGGCGATTTGCTGTATCTGATCAGACAGCAATGGATGGAATACCACTGACTCATCTATCCGGTTAATGAACTCTGGCTTAAAGTGCTTCGCTACCTCATTCATCACACTTGTTTTCATTGCTTCATAACGACTGTCATCACCATAGCTTTGAATAATGTCAGAGCCTATATTAGAAGTCATGATAATGACCGTATTTTTAAAATCAACCGTTCGCCCTTGTCCATCAGTTAAACGTCCATCATCAAGTACTTGTAATAAAATATTAAAAACATCAGGGTGTGCTTTTTCAACTTCATCAAGTAATATCACTGAATAAGGTTTACGTCTCACGGCTTCAGTTAAATATCCACCCTCTTCATAGCCCACATAACCGGGAGGTGCTCCAACTAAACGGGATAACGAATGTTTTTCCATAAACTCAGACATATCAATACGTATTAATGCATCTTCGTTATCAAACATAAAATTCGCTAACGCTTTAGTTAATTCCGTCTTACCTACACCTGTAGGCCCAAGAAACAAAAATGAGCCAATGGGTTGATTTGGATCCGCTAAGCCTGCACGAGATCGCCTAATGGCATTTGAAACTGACATGACCGCCTCAGACTGTCCAATCACTCGTTTATGTAAATAATTTTCCATGTTTAATAACTTATCACATTCTTCCTCTAGCATTTTTGCGACAGGAATCCCAGTTGCTCTACTTAAGACATCAGCAATTTCAACATCTGTGACTTTATTAGTCAGTAATGTCATTTCTAACATTTCGGCTTGGCTAGCCAAATCTAATTGTGTTTCCAATTCTGGTAGTTTGCCATATTGTAACTCTGCCATTAAATTTAAATCACCTTCACGCCTAGCAGCTTCTAAATCGATTCTAACTTTTTCTAAGTCTTCCTTAATTGCTTGAGTTCCATGCAAAGCTGCTTTTTCAGTATTCCAAATTTCATCAAGTTCATCATAGCTTTGTTGTGATGAGTTAATTTCATCTGTAATAAGTAAAAGCCGTTTTTTTGAAGCTTCATCATTCTCTTTTTCTAGTGATTTTTCCTCAAGTTTAAGCTGAATAAGACGACGCTCGAGACGATCCAAATCTTCTGGTTTAGAGTCCATTTGTAAACGAATACTTGAAGCGGCTTCATCAATAAGATCTATCGCTTTATCAGGTAATTGTCGATCACTAATGTAGCGATGAGATAAAGTTGCGGCCGCGACAATAGCAGGATCGGTTATATCTACGTTATGATGCAATTCATAGCGTTCCTTTAAACCTCGCAAAATTGCGATAGTGTCTTCAACACTAGGCTCATCGACTAATACTTTTTGAAAACGGCGCTCTAGTGCAGCATCTTTTTCTATGTACTGACGATATTCGTCTAACGTTGTTGCCCCGACACAATGCAAATCACCTCGGGCAAGGGCTGGTTTTAACATATTACCGGCATCCATCGCCCCATCAGATTTACCTGCACCGACCATGGTATGTAATTCATCAATAAAGAGGATAACTTGGCCTTCTTCTTTAGCTAATTCATTCAATACCGCTTTTAACCTCTCCTCAAATTCTCCACGGTACTTTGCCCCGGCAACCAAGGCAGCCATATCAAGAGATAATACTCTTTTATTTTTCAGACCTTCTGGCACTTCATGATTAATGATTCGCTGAGCTAATCCTTCAACAATTGCAGTTTTGCCAACACCAGGTTGACCAATCAATACAGGATTGTTTTTAGTACGGCGTTGTAAAACTTGTAGGGTACGCCTAATTTCATCATCACGGCCAATGACAGGGTCTAATTTACCCTTTTCTGCAAGTTCAGTTAAGTCAATGGTATATTTAGTTAATGCTTGACGGTTATTTTCAGCATTGGGATCATCAACACTATCACCACCTCTAATGTGTTTAATCGCGTCTTTTATTCGTTGCTCGTTAGCTCCTAAAGACTTTAAGGCTTGACCAAGCGCCCCCTTGTCCTCTAAAGCAGCTAGCACAAAAACTTCTGATGAAATAAATTTATCGCCAAGTTTTTGGGCGTATTTATCACATAAATTTAATAGATTACCCAGGGAGGAAGACAGCTGAACATCACCACCTACCCCTTCTATTTCGGCAAGTTCATTTAATGCTGTCTTTATTTTGCTGCGCAATGCACCTATATCTATTCCCGCGCTTTTAAATAAAGAAATGACGGTATTAGCATTTTGATTGAGCAAGGCTAGCATAAGATGTGATGGTTCAATAAATTGATGATCTTGACCAAGGGCGATGGAATTAGCATCAGAAATAGCTGTTTGAAAAGGTTGAGTAAAACGTTCTAAACGCATAAATATACCTATAGTTATTTAGTTTTCAATTCATTCTTTAAGTTCATATTATAATTTATAGGGGTAATGTGATGCGTTTTCAAGATGTTTGACGATGAATTACTGATTAAAGTTAATATATTTGTCTTTTTTACATTCAGTTAAGTACGACAAATCACACTTGCCATCCTGCCTGTTCGACCCTCTCGTCGGTAAGAGAAATATTCATTCTTTTTGCTAAAAGTACAATGTGGCAAGCCGCTGACATTAGTAATGCCTAATAAATTAAGTTGCAATCTAGCAATAAGCGCTAAATTAGCGAAATATTTATCACCTAAATTTTCTTGGTTCTGCGTTAATAGCTCTCTTCTCTTCTTAAATGCTTGTTCAAAGGTGGCTGATTGTTCGGTGAATTTCTGCTTAACCTCTGCTCCCACCTCAAAGGCATTGCTGCCAATACAGGGTCCTAGCCAGGCGACAATGTCACTAGGGTTGGCGGTCATCTTAGCTAATGTATTAGCAATTATATTACCCACTAGTGGCCGCCATCCTCCGTGAATAGCCGCAATTTCATTGCCGTTTTTTGTTGCTAATAATATAGGTAAACAGTCGGCGGTCATAATAGATAAAGCGACATCTTTTGCTCTGGTTATCGCAGCATCCGCTACTATTGGGTTATCGACAACAGATTCGATCACAGCAACATCAGTGCCATGAGTTTGTTCAAACCATTGAATATAGGTATTATCAGGTAACAGTGACAATAAACTATGTCGATTGGTGATAACCTGCTCGTGGTTATCACCAACATGGTCACCTAGATTGAATGTTGAATATTTCGTTAAGTCGATTTTTTGATCAAAAGGTTGAATTGGATTATGACGGGTAGTAGTTAACGCCAGCACTTTTTGAGCTGGCCAATCTACATAGTGTATGTGACGATTAATATTCTTCAGTGGCATTTAGCTTAGTGTCTTCCCTTAATACTCTAGCTAGTGCTTGAAAGTCTTCCGGTATATCAGCATGCCAAGTCATTTCTTCACCTGTGATAGGGTGAAATAACGATAACATTGCAGCGTGTAATGCTTGGCGTTTGAAGCCACGGAGCATTGCTAATAATTCAGGTGCCGCATTTTTAGGTGGTCTTGGACGACCACCATAATTGGGGTCGCCAATTAAAGGATGAGTAATATGTGCCATATGAACACGAATTTGATGGGTACGCCCAGTCTCTAAACGTAAACGCAAACGGGTATGTAAACGATACTTTTCTAATACTCGGTAATGAGTAACTGATGGGCGACCACTAATAGTCACAGCCATATTAATACGTTTGGTTGGATGACGACCAATGGGCTCATCAACAACACCACCTGCAGTCATTATTCCATTGGCAATGGCTTCATATTCACGGGTGATCTCACGCTCTTGTAAAGCGTCAACTAAGTTTTTTTGTGCGGCAATCGTTTTTGCTACGACCATCAAACCAGTAGTGTCTTTATCTAATCGATGCACGATGCCAGCACGGGGTACAACATCTACCTGTGGGCAATAATGTAATAATGCATTTAATACTGTACCGTCAGGATTACCTGCACCTGGATGAACAACAAGACCTGCAGGTTTATTAATGACAAGAATATCATCATCCTCATACACAATGTTTAAGGCAATATCTTGAGCTTTAAAGCGTTCTTCAGCCTCAACTTCAGCATTAATTGCTATTTGCTCACCACCGAACATTTTTTCTCTAGCTCGGGTTAGCACTTCACCATTAACTTGCACATCGCCCGCCAAGATCCATTCTTTTAATCTAGAACGTGAATAATCAGGGAACATTTCCGCCAAAGTTTGGTCCAAACGTTTTCCTAAACATGACTCAGGAACTGTATCTTTATGTTTTATTATTTCAGCCATTAAACTCTATTTAACCCTCTTTAGCTTGTTTCGTTAATCAAATTGGCATTAGCGCTGTGCAATGAAAGTTTGCTGAGGTAGAATGCCAATGATTATTTTACCCGTTTATCCGAGTGTTTGATATTTATTTTAACTAAAACAATGTAGTGATCCCAAGTATATGGCAAAATTGACAATAAAAATTATCTTTCTAGTGTTATCACTAGGTTTAGTTGGCTGCTCTTCTTCTGACAGTGAAATAGATAAAATACCTGATAAATCAGCACAATCATTATTTGCCGATGCTAGGCAAGCCCTAGATAACGGTTTATACCAAAAATCGATTCAAATCTTATCGGCAATTGACTCAAGATTTCCTTTTGGGCCTATTTCTCATCAAGTGCAGCTTGATTTAATTTATGCTTATTATAAAAGTAGTAATAGTGATCAAGGCATAGCGCTCACCGACCGTTTTTTAAAATTAAACCCTAATCATCAAAATATTGATTATGTTTATTATATGAGAGCCTTGATTCATGAGTCGATGGAAACAAATTTATTTCAAGACTTGGCCGGCATAGACCGTTCAAATAGGGATCCATCGTCTGCTCATGAAGCCTTTAATGATTTTAGAAAAATTGTTGATAGTTACTCTGACAGTAAATATGCTGCCGATTCTCGTAAACGCATGATTAAAATAAAATCACGCCTTGCCAAATATGAACTATCAGTAGCAAGGTATTATATCAAACGTGAAGCTTTTGTATCTGCAGCAAACCGCGGTAGATATATTGTAGAGTATTTCTCACCGAGTCATGAAGTTGAAGAAGCATTGGAAATTATGATTGAGAGTTATCGACAGTTAGGTCTAGAAAAATTAAAACGTAATGCGATGCAAGTACTAGCAGCTAATTACCCTGAGAACTCTCTAATAAATTAGCATAGGTAACCAACAGAGTATTTAATACCTAACTAAAGAGTCAATAAAGCCGATATCAACATTGAAAGTTGTTATCGGCTTTTTAGTTAGAGTTGTTTAAATTGCAGACTCATTTTCTTCACCCGTGCGAATACGAATAATACGCTCAACATCAGTGATAAATATTTTTCCATCGCCTATTTTTCCTGTTCGAGCAGTTTCTAAAATAGCATTTACGCAGCGTTCTACATCGGTGGCGGGCACTACAATTTCTAGTTTCACTTTTGGCAAAAAATCTACCATATATTCAGCACCACGATATAACTCAGTATGTCCTTTTTGTCGACCAAAACCTTTAACCTCGGAAACTGTCATGCCGGTAATACCAATTTCGCCTAAAACTTCTCTCACATCATCCATTTTAAAAGGTTTAATTATTGCTTCAATTTTTTTCATTAAAAGTTACCCACGTTAGTAAGAGTTTATATTGACAAGGATATATAAAATAGTGGAATTTTTGTAGGTATTTTTTCCATAGAAGCAAAAAATCGTATTATCAGTTAATAGTTATCACCAAAAGTTCGGCTATTTGCTACACTGGTTAATTATTAAAAAATCAATTAAAGGCGCACCATGAACCAGCAATTCATCATTGAGGAAATGAAAGTTTTACCCATTATTGATGCCCCATTTGAAATATTACGCCGCATTAATTTCATTAAAAAACAATTACTTAATTCAGGTTTAAAAAACTTAGTCTTAGGTATTAGTGGGGGTGTAGACTCTTCAACATGTGGCCGTTTAGCACAACTGGCTATCAATGAACTCAATCAAGAAAATAAAAGCGAAACTTACCAGTTTATAGCCGTAAGGCTTCCCTTTGGCATTCAAGCTGATGAGGATGACGCCCAGTTAGCTTTGCACTTTATTGAGCCCAATAAATGTTTAACAACCAATATACTCGATGCGGCTAATGGTATACATCAAGAAACAATAAAAGCTTTACGTTCAACTAATTTATTGGAACACAGTGATGCTCAAATAGACTTCTCTAAAGGTAATGTTAAAGCACGTGCACGTATGGTGATGCAATATCATATTGCCGGCATTATTGGCGCTTTAGTCTTGGGGACGGATCATTCAGCTGAAAATATCACCGGTTTTTTCACTAAATGGGGTGATGGCGCGTGTGATATAGCGCCACTTTTTGGTTTATCAAAACGGCAAGTTAGACAGCTTGCTAACCAGTTAGGCGCGCCAGACTTATTAGTAAACAAAGCACCTACTGCTGATTTGGAAGACCTTGAGCCAGGAAAGCCTGATGAAGATGCCTTAGGTATTAGCTACGATCAATTAGATGATTTTCTAGAAGGTAAAGTGGTTAGTGAAAAAGTTAGTGCACATATTATTAATATTTATAAAAAAACCCAACATAAGCGACAATCTATTCCTACTATATATGACCAATAATTTTCAGTCTCGCTTGACAATTATAATATAAAAAATGCCGCTAATGCGTTACTTTATCGCTTAAAAATTGAGTTAACTAGGCAGACATTTGAATAATGATGCGGTCATATTTTTTGCTGTCAGTGGCCATTTTATCAAAGTTCAAATCGCGTAAATATCGACAGCGGATGAGCCAATCTTATCGCATATTCTAAGTACTCTGCTGAGATGGGTTATTGAGCTAAAACAGCAACCACAGAGGTTAACTCAACACAGACTAAAAAAACCTCGACTCGATTACCTAAACGATTAGTGAAGTGCCGTGTAGAAGTCGAAATCACCGTCGAGTTATCAGCAACATGTACCTGATTATACATGTGTAATGAACAACCAGGTGTTTTTCCACAAACAGCGATCAAACAAATGGATAATTAACTTTTATTGTCAATAAATTGTTACCAGTAAATCAATATAACCATTATAACCATATCTACTATCAACTATAACTGATGTGAATAATGCTTATTTAATCTAATGATTCGTAGTAGGCCAAAAATCAGGTAAACTAGACATACAATTTGTCCCAGCTGATTAAAATATTATTAGCATATTATAGATAGAGAGATTATCGAATGAGCCTGTATTTAAAATATATAGCAGAAATTGAAAATCGTAAAAATGACCTAGGATTGGCTCCTCTGCCAATTGACAGCGCTGAGTTATTATCTGAGATTATTGCTCAAATTAAAGAATTAGGAAATGAGCATAGAGCAGACTCGCTTAATTTTTTCATTTATAACACTTTGCCAGGAACAACAAGTGCTGCAGGTGTAAAAGCTGCCTTTTTAAAAGAAATTATTTTAGCTGAATCCGTAGTAAAAGAAATTTCACCAACGTTTGCTTTTGAATTGTTATCTCATATGAAGGGTGGACCTTCCATTGAGGCTCTTCTTGATTTCGCGCTATCTGATAACATAGCGGTAGCAAAACCCGCGGCGGAAGTTTTAAAAACACAAGTATTTTTGTATGAAGCGGATACCGCTCGCCTTGAAGCATCTTTAAAATCAGGCAATGCCATCGCCAAAGATATTTTAACGAGCTACTCACGAGCAGAGTTTTTCACTAAGTTACCTGATATTGCAGCAAAAATTGACGTGGTGACTTATATTGCCGGTGAAGGTGATATCTCAACTGATTTATTATCGCCAGGTCATCAAGCTCACTCTCGTGCGGATCGTGAATTGCACGGTCAATGCTTAATTTCTCCAGAAGCTCAAGAAGAAATACAAGCATTACAAGCTAAGCACCCTAACGCGAAAGTAATGCTTATCGCAGAAAAAGGTACTATGGGTGTTGGTTCTTCTCGTATGTCGGGTGTAAACAATGTGGCACTTTGGGCGGGTAAACAAGCGAGTCCGTACGTACCTTTTATTAACATTGCCCCGGTAGTTGCTGGTACCAATGGTATTTCTCCAATCTTCTTAACAACTGTCGATGTCACTGGTGGTATTGGTCTTGACCTTAAAAACTGGGTGAAGAAAGTAGATGCAAACGGCAACACGGTTGTTGACGAAAATGACGATCCGGTACTCGAACAAGTATACTCAGTGGCAACCGGAACTGTGTTAACTATCGATACTAAAGCGAAGAAGCTATACAACGGCGACAAAGAACTTGCTGATATATCGTCAGCATTTACCCCACAAAAAGTGGAATTCATGAAAGCAGGTGGTACTTACGCTGTTGTATTTGGTAAACAACTACAAACTTTTGCCGCTGAAGCTTTAGGTGTAGAAGCAACCCAAGTATTTGCAATTGCAAAAGAAACATCAATCGAAGGTCAGGGTTTAACTGCAGTTGAAAAAATCTTTAATAACAATGCTGTCGGTGTAACTTCCCAAACACCATTGCATGCAGGTTCTGACGTGCGTGTTCAAGTCAATATTGTTGGCTCTCAAGACACTACAGGCCCAATGACGTGCCAAGAATTAGAGGCGATGGCTGCTTCAACTATTTCGCCAATAGTTGACGGTGCTTACCAGTCTGGTTGTCACACAGCTTCAGTATGGGATAGCAAAGCGAAAGCGAATATTCCTAAATTGATGAGCTTCATGAGTAAGTTTGGTCTTATCACAGCGCGTGATCCTAAGGGTGAATATCTGGCAATGACCGATGTTATTCACAAGGTATTAAATGATATTACCGTCGACGACCGCGCTATCATCATTGGTGGTGACTCACATACTCGTATGTCTAAAGGTGTAGCGTTCGGTGCCGACTCAGGTACGGTTGCATTAGCACTGGCAACAGGTGAAACGGCGATGCCAATTCCAGAGTCTGTAAAAGTAACCTTCAAAGGCCACATGAAAAGTCACATGGACTTTCGTGATGTCGTTCACGCAACTCAAGCACAAATGCTTAAGCAATTTGGCGGCGAGAATGTATTCCAAGGTCGTGTTATTGA
This sequence comes from Colwellia sp., assembly GCA_034111045.1. GTDB lineage: Bacteria > Pseudomonadota > Gammaproteobacteria > Enterobacterales > Alteromonadaceae > JALJPB01. The sequence continues at coordinate 9,579 of JAWUYA010000052.1, forward strand.
AGTACACCTAGGTACTTTATTAGCGGATCAAGCATTCACATTTACTGATTGGTCAGCAGAGATGAAAGCAAAAGCGTCTATCTGTATTTCAGAAGATAATACGTTAATTGAATCACTGGAAATTGCTAAGAGCCGTATCCAAATTATGATTAACAAGGGTATGGAAAACACAGCGAAAACACTGACCGGTTTAATCGCATTAGCTGACAAGCGAATCGAAGGGATCAAATCAGGTACTACACCAGCATTATCACCAGATGAGAATGCTAAGTACTATGAAGAAGTGGTTGTAGATCTAGACGCTATCAACGAACCCATGATTGCTGACCCAGACGTAAACAATGAAGACGTGTCTAAGCGTTATACCCATGATGTTATTCGTCCAGTATCCTTCTACAAAGATAAATCTGTTGATTTAGCTTTTGTTGGTTCTTGTATGGTTCATAAAGGTGACATGCAAATCATCGCGCAAATGTTACGTAACCTTGAAAAACAAAATGGTGGCGTAACATTTAAAGCACCGTTAGTTATTGCGCCACCCACATACAACATTGTTGATGAGCTAAAAGCTGAAGGTGACTGGGAGATTTTACAAAAATACTCAGGTTTCGAATTCGACGATGTAAACCCAAAAGGTGCTGCACGTACTAAGTACGAAAACATTATGTATCTTGAACGCCCAGGCTGTAACTTATGTATGGGTAATCAAGAGAAAGCTGAACCAGGTGACACGGTTATTGCTACCTCAACGCGTTTATTCCAAGGTCGCGTTGTAGCAGATGCCGCAGAGAAGAAAGGTGAATCCCTTCTTGGCTCTACGCCTTTAGTTGTACTTTCATCAGTACTTGGTCGCTTCCCTACCATAGAAGAATACAAAAGTGCAGTAGAGGGTATTACCCTGACTGACTTCATTCCACCGACACAAGAGATGAGCACTAAGTTTACGGGGCAAGCTGTACCAATTAAAATGATGTAGTTGCGTAAGCATATTTACGAAGAACTCTATTTTAAGCGGTCATTAGAATAGAGCATCAGGGTTATTTGTTTTGGTTGAGCGAGGTAAACTTGCAATCAACTAAAATAGATAACCCTTTTTATTTCAAAATGATATTGATAGTTATAAAAATTTCATATGGCACAAAGCCGATAATAAAAAGCTAATAAAATAGTACTCAAATTAATACGTCCTCAATTCAATAGGCACTAAATATGAGCCTATAATGATGACATAATTAAATTTGGCAAAGATTGTCTGTCGGTAAATTTTTCAATCCCCTTGTTAAAGTTTGTGATGATTTAACTAAAAAAAGATATAAAAAAACCAGCATAATGCTGGTTTCAATATTAATACATTTAATGACTATAAATGCTCGCCTAAGAACTCTCCTATAACCTTAAATGTTTTTAGCCGATTTTCATTCTCATCAAGGTAGTGAGTACCATTTTCGAATTCGACAAAATCAATGTTAACACCAGCACTTTTAGCTTCATCATAAAAATCCTCCGACTGGCTAAACCTAACTTGAGTATCGTGTTTACCGTGAATTAATAATATCGGCGATTTAATTTTATCAACAAAATTAATGGCCGAGACCGTTTTAAGCTCAGCTATAACTTGGTCATCTTTTGGATTGCCGATAGTTTTATCAATAAAAGGCCGCTTAGATTCATATTTATATTCATCCTTCGCTAATTCTAAGAGGTCACCAATGCCGGCTATACTTGCAATACATTTAAACTGATCAGGTCGTTGAAATGCAGCGGTTAGCGCAACATAACCACCATAACTTGCTCCAACGATGCAACTGTTATCAGTATCGACAAGGTCAGTCTCTGCTAACCAATCAATTGCTTCATAAATATCATTTTGCATCCGTTTACCCCATTGGTGATAACCTGCAGTTTGATATTTATTATTAAACCCCGTGGAGCCACGAAAATTAACTTGTAAAACGGCATAGCCTTTACTCGAAAAATATTGAACAAATGGACTAAAATATTGGTAATCTCTCGCTTGTGGTCCTCCATGAGGATGGATAATCAATGGAGGCTTTTTATTACTGTCGGTGCTTATTGTTGGCAAAGTCAAATAGCCATTTAAAGACATACCATCAGATGCTTCAAATTCAAAAGGTTGCACGCTAGCCAGCACCTTACCTTCCAAGGAGGGGTATTGACTTATCCAAAAGCCCCCTGATTTTTTTTCTAAGTTTAACCAAAAGAATTTTGGCGGAGAGTTATCACGCTGAGCTGAAACTAAGATCTTTTTCTTATCTTTACTCATACTGTAAATACTAGCTTGATATTGCTTAAAACTATTTTTAACAAGCGAATATATCTTGGTATCTGCATCTTTAAAAAAATGGTTTTTTCGATAATGGTCAAAAAATACGGCACCAATGACTTCATCTCTGTCGGCATTAAAGATTGCCCCTTTAATATCGTACTTATCATTGGCATATAATAATTTATCATATTTTCCAGATTTTATATCATATTGCCAAAGAGCTTCACGGTTCAATTCATGATCAGTTATTACGATAGCTTTATCGTCTTTTACTAGCACAGGTGAAAAAGTTTCGCCTCCAAATGCTTGTTGAGAATGTAACAGCTTCCAATCATCACTATCGTTTTTACGATACCAGATGTTAACTATACTAGTATCGTCTTTATCAGACCCCACACCTAATACCACATGACCATCCTCATTCGCCACCCAGGTACCAACATTGTATTTATTAACAAAGAGTTTTTTAAAATCATTCTCGTAAATATTAACCTTATAAACAGACTGGCCTTTATCTTTTGGGGAATAAAACTGTAACAGTACGTTTTCTTTATCAGTTTTTAATAGTGAGACAATTTTTTGAGAGCTATGTAAGTCAAACATAGCAGTTTCAGCCGCACTGAGATTTCTTCGACTTCCACGGCGGTTTAACTCCACCAATTGACTACCATCAATATTAACGGCAAATAAACGGTCAACACGAAATCTATCGCCCCATTGTCTCTTTGAGTAGCTAGACGAAATTAATAACCGTTCATTATTCGCCCATATTACTGAGTCAATTCTGTCTTTAGACTTTTTAAGACTAGCGAGCTTAACGATTGCGTTTGAACCAAAATCACTCATCACAACCGAAGGACCTTCCTCAGTATTAAAAATTCCCGCTATATGTTTACCATCGGGCGATACCGCAGGCTTTTGAATCACGGGTAAATGTCCAAATTCTTTATAAGTTAGCGCTTGTTTTTCAGCATAGCTCAAGAAAGTTATACCAGCTAAAAGAAGCGATGTTATTATTTTATTCATTTTATTATTACGACCTAGTAATTGACTTTTAATAAAGAGATATGATGTTAGATACATTAAAACTTAATACAATATATTTACATATATATACAAAAGTTTCTATTTCTATTTCTATTTCTATTTCACAAAATTTACCCTAATCGGTAATGTAGAAGTTGAATAAAGATGGAAACCGTTAAATAAAATCGGAAACTGGAATTATTACGTTTAAGTGCCGAAAATACATTTAAAAAATTTAATTAAACTTTGAAATAGCTAACTTCTAAAATATAACTCTAAGGGCAGTAGCCACAAACCTGACCTAATTCACTGGTCAAAACAACCCTGTTTTATGTTCACTTTGATACGATACCGGACGTTAAAATCAATAGTTTCCTGAGCTGTTTTTAGTGTGCCGAAGACGAGTTATTTCTTTATCTTGATAGACAACTAAGCCACCATTGCGGTCGTTCATCATCAAATTATTAATGCTAACTTTGTGCGCATTCCTGACATTCCAGATAAAAATCTTACCATATATTTTCTAATGAATTAACTACTAGCGTAAACGATGTAATGCCCTTTTATGTGTAAGTCAGTATGATTTTTCGAAATGTGTTACTAAGACGTCTTAGTAACACATCATTTATTATAATAAAAACTAAATAAAGCCATTTAACTGTCTGAATTTAAT
>JAWUYA010000053.1:0-10070 GCA_034111045.1 Colwellia sp.
AAAATATTGTGTGTCGGCAAATCAATAGCCTTAACCAAGAGCTCACTTAAATTTCATGAGTGTATTTACTCGTTTAAATTTTCTAGGGTGATTTAAGAAACTCATAAGAAAATGTTTATATACTAACCATCATTTACTCACGGTAATAATCGCGATATGGTCGCTTACTCGATGTTATGGAACATAAAAGAAATCTCGAAATTTACTGCTACACAAGACTATTAAATGTATAATCTATTGTAGTATTGTATACCATTGATGTAGTTCACTTGCTTACACGGAGGGATAGGCAATTAGAGGTGAAAGCATGAAAATAGGCGCTGCATTAAACCAGCGGAATATTTTGGTCTTTTAACCCTTATACCTGAAGAGAAGTATTTCCTTCAGCAACCAATGTTACTGATTACTGCTAATGGCGTTAAAAAATTAAAGCCATGACAAGTCTACAACATGATTGTTTAGGTATAACTTTATAAGCAACTTAAAAACACCTGTTAACTCGCCTATTTTTTTGAGTTTAAGGTGCAAACTAAGAATAACAACTAATAATAAAAAGAGAAAAACTCTTATGAATGCAGTATCCACATCCGCAGATGATGAAATAAATATATCCAACCCCAAGCGCAACATGACGATTACCTATGTGTTGTCCTTATCGGTTATCGCTTGCTTGTCGATAATAGTCCATCTTATGCTTGATCGCATTATCGCTGAACAAAACGATACCGCTACAGAGGTCAATATTAGCGGCCAACAACGTATGCTGTCTCAGCGGATAAGTTTACTTACTCTTGAATATTTAAACACTGGTGCAGAAGAATTCAAAGTTGAGTCGATCGAAACCTTAAATAAGATGCGGAGTAATCATCAATTTTTACTGAAAAAACACCTTGCGTCCTTAAAAAATAATCAAGTCTCGCCCATGTCTGAAGCCATGCAAAACTTGTACTTCAAGCTACCACACAATGTTGATTACAAAATAAAACAGTTCACGGCACTGATCAATGAGTCGCTCAAACTCAATGTTGATATTAATCAAATTCAAGACAAACGTTTCTGGCGACTAGCTAAAACGTCTTTATTGCAGAGTTTAAATACCGTGGTGGACCAATATGAAAGTGAAAGCTTATTCAAAGTCAATGAGCTTCGCTCGGCACAGCAAGTTGTCTTTGTGATTATTCTTCTGACTATTTTAATTGAAGCGCTTTTCATTTTTCGCCCCATGGTGGATAAGGTTGCACGCTATGCCGAACGTTTACAAAAAGAAGCGAATTTTGATCATTTAACCGGTTTACTTAATCGCCGAGCTTTTGCTATGTTGGCAGGAAAATCGGTGGCCAACTGCCGACGTTATAAAGAACCCCTGAGTTTGCTGACCTTCGATATCGATCATTTTAAATTAATTAATGATACTTACGGACATGACATAGGTGACAAAGCTCTTCAGCATATCAGCCAAATAATTAAAAACAGTGTGCGTGAATCTGATGCGGTGGCTCGATTTGGTGGCGAAGAGTTTGTGGTGTTACTGCCAAAAACAAATGAAGCTAACGCACAGTTATTAGCTGAAAAAGTAAGAAATAAAATTGAAACTGGGCCATTAACACTAGAACAAACAGTCATAAACATGACCGCCAGTTGCGGCGTTAGCGAGTTTTACTCAAGTGAAACCAATGTAGGGGAAACGTTAAAAAGAGCCGACGAAGGTCTTTATAAAGCAAAAAGTCAAGGACGTAATCGGGTTTGCCATGGTTAAGGCGTATATAACGGTTATTATACAGCTAAGTAGCCCCAAAACTCAGTGTTTAGTAGGCGTTTAAGCCAACTCGTAGGGTGTTTGTCAGTACCGTAATACAAGGAGTTAAAGAAGATAAGCTAGTTGTATTTACTGTCTTTAGCGCTGTCGAAGGTAAATATTATTGAAGCTCATATTGTTAAATTAATAATATATAGAAATCGGTTAAAGAAGGCGCTGAAATATGTTTTTTTTAATGGGCTCGCAAAGCCAGTAACCTATTCATTAACCTAGTCATTGACTGCTCTTTGTTGATAATTCTCGCTTTTAAAGTGTGTTGTAAATGTAGAATTACCAAACCAACTCGAATACCTGATCAGTCATCGTTTTAGTCGATACCATATTAGCTGTTTCATTAAGTACAGCCTGAGAATTAAATCGTCCATTGACCAATTTTTCACCTTGTCGATGTCAATATGTATGACTAAACATAAGTGATTATACCTGGCGGTATGTGCAACAATATTAATAGTAATTACTTGATATAAATAAAATTTATTTTTACTCCACTCCATGTGCCCTCTGTTAAAAACTAACGCCAGTGTCATTATCAATACCATACAAAAATCCCGTCCTTAGTCTACGACTGCCAATATGATAATACGGGTATATAACTCAACTGTATATTTTTTAAGCATAGTTTGGGTATAGCAGTCACCAGACTGAATAACGATAAATCAAGCCTAGTTTATTTAAAACTATATCTACACGTTATTGTAGACGGCAGATTAAAATATAAAGCACTTATTGGCGCGTGGCATTAAGCATTAAGCATTAGGTATTAGGTATTAGGTATTAGGTATTAGGTATTAGGTATTAAGTATTAAGTATTTATTAGTAAGTATACTTTATAATGTTTAACTTATATTTGACTCTAGTGTAACATCTGTTGACTTTTTATTGTTTTTAAATTAACTTTGGGTTTACATCGACAAAAAGATAATACTAAGCGTAAGAAAGCGTAAGAAAACTATTGAATTGATAAGAATAATAGGTAAAGGGCTTCAAATGACTATTTGCAACCATCATTTATTACTGCGCTCTCGGTCTTTGATCATGTAAGGGCTGTGTTTGCAGTAACAGCTGCAGTGAGTACATAAAAAAGTTAATTATAAAAAAGGAAGTATAGCGTGCAATTAAAAGGTAAGTTATTAGTTACATTTTTAGGGCTTGCATTAGCGCCTACGTTACTCGTTGGATTTATTGCCAGTTACATCTCAAGTTCATCTATTGAACAACAAGTTTTTTCTCAACTTGTTTCTATAAGAGAAATTAAAAAGTCTCAAATTGAAGGCTATTTTGTTGAGCGTAAAAGTGATATTGAAGTAATCAGTAGGACCATTGAAAAGCTGCTTGATTTTAGCTCATCCGAGGCTTTAAATGCGTCGGCTGATGACAGTCATCAATATTTCGAAAAATTTATTCAGGCTTATGGCTATTATGATTTTTTCTTGATTAATCAGTCAGGAGAAATCTTTTATACCGTAACTAAAGAAGCTGATTATCAAACTAATTTAATTTCAGGGCAATACAATAATTCTGGCTTGGCTCAATTATTCAAACAAGTCATAAACACTGGTACTTATGGGATGGCTGACTTTAGCCGTTATGCGCCAAGTAATAATGAACCGGCAAGCTTTATCGCATTACCTCTGACAATAAATGGTGAGTCGTTTGTTGTGGCGCTGCAATTATCGATAGAAAAAATAAATAAAGTGATGCAGCAACGTGAGGGAATGGGAGAAACAGGTGAAAGTTATTTAATTGGTAGTGACTTGTTGATGCGCTCAGACTCTTATCTAGACCCTATTGGACACTCTGTTATCGCCTCGTTTGCCGGAACAGTCAAAAATAATGGCGTTGATACCAAAGGCGCTAATTTGGCCATTAAAGGCAAGGCTGGGGAAGAGATTATTATAGACTACAATGGTAACCCGGTTTTATCTGCTTATACGCCGATTGATATCAATGGTATTCGTTGGGCCTTATTGTCTGAAATTGATGTAGCAGAAGCTTTTGAGCCCATTGACACCCTGCATTTTAATATTATCATTGTAGTGCTACTTTTTTTCGTGGTTATCATCACTGTGGCATTAGCTATAACCAAGTCTATTATCACCCCTTTAGGTGGGGAGCCAGGAGAAATGAAAAGCATATCAGAAGATATTGCTAGTGGTAACCTTACTGTTGTTTTCGAAGAAGGACGAGACTCGCATAGCGTTTATGGCGCAATGAAAACAATGGCAAGCAATCTATTAGGTATGGTAAGCGAGATTGTTGATAACTGTAATAGCTTGGCTAGCTCAGCAGAAGAAACCAGCGCGTTGAGTTTGCAATCGTCAACGAGTTTATCGCAGCAACAATCAAATATTGAACAAGTTGCAACCGCGGTAGAAGAAATGTCAACCAGTATTAATGAGGTGGCAAATAATGCAAACAATGCCGCAACTTCAGCACAATCTGCCCAACAATCATCGAGTGAGGCCAATGATAAAGTAACACAAACGATTAATGATTTAGGACTATTAGATAAAGAGATGAGTCGTGCCAGTGCAGTCATTAAAAAGCTAGAAACTGACTCTCATCAAATAGGCTCTGTTTTAGAGGTTATTCGTGGTATTGCAGACCAAACTAATTTATTAGCGCTTAATGCCGCAATTGAAGCAGCAAGAGCTGGAGATCATGGTAGAGGTTTTGCTGTTGTCGCTGATGAAGTAAGAAAGCTGGCGTCAAAAACGCAAGAGTCAACAAAAAACATCGAAGAAATGATTAGTCGTTTACAAAGTGCTTCCCATGATGCGGTAACTGTGATGACCGACAGTCGAGAGGTATGCGATCAAACTTTATCAAATGCGCAAGTCACAGCGAGGATGATTCATACAATGTATAACGAGATGGATACTATTACTCAAATGACCGAATTAATTGCTACCGCGGTAGCAGAGCAGTCTTGTGTGGCGACTGAAGTCAGCCAAAACATTACCGCAATTAATGATGTTGCCTATGAAAACTCTTCAGCAGCATCACAAGTATCAATAGCAGGACAAGACATCAGTGTTATTGCTTCAACATTAAGCTTACTTACACAACAATTTAAAACAGGTAAATAAAAAATAATATGAGAAATATTATCTACCTAGCTATTATCTACCTAACTATTATTGCCTTTTATCGCTCAAGCTGAGGCTGTTTATGGGATTTCGGCCAATGCTTGTGTCCCCGTAATTATATTATGGCGATATGCTTTATGAACTCGATGTTTATGGTGATTATTGAAGTCAATGGAAAGAATTAAGCTGTGATCTTGGCCTTATCCATTATGCGTATCCTGACAGTACTAAGGTTTACCTTATTGACTAGGAAGACCGTTTTAAGATGGCCTATAGTTTAGGTGATATTGAGCGATTTCAAAGAATAAATGAGGTCAGTTTTGTTACCGACTGTCTTAACGTTATAGTCAGACAGTCATTATGATAAGTTTCTTATTTGGTTATTATGGTGGTCCGTTCAATTATTGAAAATCAGCTGTTTTTGTTGGCTGTCTTCGTATAGAATCTTGGAGGTATTTGTTAGGTATCAACTATGGTCAAATTATTTAAATTTAACTAGCCACACCTTATTTCTCCTCTCTAAAACGAAACAAAAAATGAACGATAAAACTATAGCAACTCATAACGGTAATTTTCATGCAGATGATGTTTTCAGTATCGCTGCCCTTAAGATCATTTTCCCTGCTTTTAAACTGATACGTACCCGTGATTTAGCGCTTATCGGTCAGGCCGATATTGCGATTGATGTTGGTGGTGAATATGATCCCGATGCGGGCCGCTTTGATCATCATCAACGTGGAGGGGCAGGTGAGCGTGAAAATGGTATTCCTTATTCCTCATTTGGTTTGATTTGGAAAAAATATGGTTTATCAATATGCCAGGGTAACCAAGAGGTAGCCAATGCGGTTGATGCGGGTTTAGTCTCATCAATTGATGCTATCGATTGTGGTTATGTTGAAGGTATTTATAACGGTATTAGTCTTAGTCAAACTATTTCAATGTTTAATCCAACATGGCAAGAAGATAGTCACTTTGATCACTGTTTTGATGAAGCCGTCGGCTTTGCATCAAGAGTGTTAACACGATTTATTGCATCAGCTAACGGGGGGATCAATGCGAAAGATATTGTCGCTAAAGCGATTGATAATGCAGAAGACCCAAGAGTGATTGTTTTAGAAAAATATACCCCGTGGAAAACAACTGTTCACGCGTTATCGCCAGAGGCTTTATTTATTATTTACCCATCGCCTTCTGGCCAATGGAGAATTCAAGCCGTACCTGTGGAGCTAGGCTCATTCGAAGACAAAAAATCGCTGCCCAAACAATGGGCAGGTTTATCTGATAATGCGCTTAAAGAGGTAACCGGTATTGATGATGCCATGTTTTGCCATAATGGTTTATTTATTGCCGGTGCAGAGTCACTGAAAAGCACTCTGAAAATGGCAGCCATTGCCCTTCAATAGCAATAAAAATGCGATTAAAACAAATGAAAATCATTGCAATTAAGCTGGGGGTTTTTACACTACGCTTGATAAATTTAAGTTTTTTATATCGTTAAGCTCTAGAGTTACTACATTGTTTCTAACCGCAAACTAACCGCATGATAAGCATCAATGATATGTTGAACGTCCTTGGTGTTTCCTTGCTGCATGCGTTTAAAATGCTTCAGCGTTTTATGCAAATACTTTTGAGCTGTTGCGGCTTGTTTACTTGACTCTGATAGCCAAATTTTGTCACCAACGGGATTGATTTTCATCTCCTGGTTACTTGTCGATGAAACGAGCATCATTTCATAGAAACGTTGGTTATCTTCCACTAATACTTCGTCTTTAATACTAAAGTCTAATGCGATTAATTTTTGACGTAATGAAAATTGATGGTGAACGGGACACAGTAAAAAATCAATAGTTAAGCTTTGGTGCCGCTGATAAATTGAATCAATAAATTGGATCATCAAATCACCGCCAACTCCGGCAATGATAATGAGGTGTTTGCCTTCATATTGTTCTAAAGGTAACTTTGCGACGTCGAGACAGTGAGTTTTCCAACTTGAACTTAAGTGAAAACGATTAAGCTTGCTTTCTAGTTCAGCCATTAACTCAGGCACGATATCAATAAAATGAATATTTTTGGCGGCCGGTCGAGACAATAAAGCGACGCCAAGCAAACCGTGATCACAACAGCAATCCCAAATGTTGGTGTACTCTAATGTCACCATCTGTTCAAGGTGTTTTAATCTTTTACTGAGTTTCAAGGGGGCGCCGGTTAGACAGCGAACAAGGTTGGTATTGTATAGTGAAAGACTTAAGTCATACAAGCCATATAAGTCATTGAGTAAGGCTAACAGCGCTTTGCGCTTATTAGTTGCAGAGACATTCTTCTTATTTTGCATTACCTTAATGCATTTTATTGATAGCGTTATAGCTATTCATCTTCTGGTATTATTGCTTGTTAATATTTGTTAATGAAACTGTCGCGTTATACAGGGGCTATGACTTTAGTACTTGCTTATTTGGTTGGTATTGATAAAAGGTATTATTTATTGTATTCGAAGAGTATTGCCAAGCGACATTAACTTGACAATAGCCTTTCGATAAAACTTGTTAAGGGCTAACTATTTACTTTAAAACGCGCAACTAGCTGTTGCATGTTGGTTGAGAGTTCAGCCAATTCTCGCCCTGCTGTCGAAACATTAGCAATGGCTTGCGAATTTTCTTGGGTGTGGTCATTAATGGTAACAACATTAATATTAATTTCTTCGACAACATGTTCTTGTTGCTCTGATGCCGCAGCAATTTGAGTACACATATCATTGATTTGCATAATAAGGTCAGTAATAGTAGTTAATGCTTCTCCTGTTGAGAAAGCCTGAGTAATCACATGTTGTACATGTAGATCACTTTTTTTCATTGATGATACCGCAGCAGTGGAGTTGTTTTTTAGTAGGGTGATAATTTCACTGATCACTCCCGTTGATTGCTGGGTTCTACTGGCTAACGCTCTTACTTCATCGGCAACTACGGCAAAGCCTCTTCCTTGTTCACCGGCACGAGCAGCTTCAATGGCTGCATTTAACGCTAATAAATTAGTTTGATCAGCAATGCCATTAATAACTTCTAAGACTCCTGCAATATCTAAGCTACTTTTTTCTAGCACGCTAACAAAGGTGCTCGTTTGAGTAATCATAGCAGCGAGCTGGCTAATTATATCGTTGGTGGCTTGCATCGATTCCAAGCCTGAATGAGTGGCTGCTGTTGCTTTATTTGATGCATCGGCGGTTGTTAAAGTGTTTTGGGCAACTTCTTTGGCTGTGGAGGCCATTTCAGTGATCGCGGTGGCGACTAATTCAGTTTGCTGAACTTGCTGATTGGCCGCGAGTGAAATTTGAGCAGAAATCACCGATGTTTCTTCGGCACTGACACTGATTTGGTTGCTCGCATGAGCAACCTCAACTAAGGACTTTTCAAAAACTGAAAATAAATAGTTTATTTTTTGGGCCATAACCGAAAGTTCATCATTACCTTCTTGACTAACGCGAATCGTTAAATCGTTATTTTCTGCAGAGAGAGTAAGCGCATCTAGGGTATTATTTATCGGAGTAATAAGACTGCGAGTGATAAAAACAGATAAGCCGATACCAATGACTACACCAATAAATAATTGTATCCAAGCCCAAATTATTGTTTGATTAATACGCGTTGTTAGGCCGTTAGTGTCTTCTTCTAATAACCCTTGCTGGTTAGTCGACATCTCGGCTAACAGCGCTTTAATTTTAAAACCAAGCGGAGCCGCTTTAGTGGCTAACCAATAATTAGCAAGATTCCAGTCGTCACCGCCACGAGCAGAGAACATTTGTTCTGGTAGTGGGTTAACCATAGTTTTTGCAGCACTAAAACGTGTCAATGAAAGCATTTGCTCTTTATTGAGCAATGCTTTATTAATTTTTAAGTCATTAAATCTCTTAATGTTTTTACCCCATGTTCGTGCAAAATCGATTTTATATTGTTGGTCACCTGATAATAAGTAACCTCTAATATTAGAAAGTGATAAGCCTAAAGTACCACGAACGTCAGCCATAATACCAAGTAAAACCTTGCGTTCAGTGGTAGCTTCTAGCTGAAATTCTATATCAATCATGGTGGTAATTTCTTTTGATAATATCGACGCTTGTGGGACAACTTGTTGGTCAAGTATCGCTAGTGAGGGGATGTTCTCTACTGTTTGTGCGATTTTTTCTATTTTTTGTTGTTCAACATTAAAGTCATTTAACAATACCTTAAGCTCTTTTAGCCGAATGATATTTTGGGGAACAGTCCAATGACTTGACATGGTATTTAACGTGTTAAGGGCAGGGGTTATTTCAACATCCCAAGCGAAAGCACGTTCATCTTTAAACTTGTTTTCACCTAATAATATCCAGCCTCTTAACGCGGCCAGAGCATGATTAATACCATTGAGCATACTCGCACTTGCTTGTGCAGTCGGTATTCTCAAGTTGGTTATTTTAGTTGATTGTTGCTCTAAAACCTTTATTTGCCAAATGGTGCTAATAGATGAAACCGTTAAGGTAAGTACTAATAAAGAAAAAGCCATAATTAAACGTGGGTTAATTTTAAGTTTTCTAAGCATGATTTATAATGGCCTAATGTTAATAATAATGTATATTTTTGGGTTATTGCTGGATTATTGTTGGGTTGTTGTTAGTTTATTGTTGGGTTATTGTTTGTATATTGTTAATTGGACGATACTCTACTATGTTGTTCTTGGGAATGGTAGATATAATGACGTTCATAAAAATTTTTTTACTAACGTCATTATATTTATTTTCCGTTTTTATATTTCTCAAGATCACTCCTTAACTGATTAGTTGAATGCGTCGCCAGTATTATAATGATCTAACCTTTGGCCTTGTTCGTATAAAATGCCTTTAACAATCGCAATGATAATCCTGCTTTGAATATAGCGAGTTAAAGTGATTGGCTTTTATGCGTTATGTTGTCGATAAACAAAGGTTAAACAGCATAAGTATCAATCCAAACCTATCCTTTTTTTTGTGGTTAATATTAATAAAATAGGGCGAGTTTCTAGCGTTATTTTGTTGGCGTTTTGTCAATCTTGAACACTAAATAACAAGGTCAATTAATGAAGGTAAAACACATCATAATCATTTTAGGCGATCAGCTTAATCCTAAACACAGTTGGTTTAAAACTGTCGACTCTGATGT
>JAWUYA010000054.1:0-10176 GCA_034111045.1 Colwellia sp.
CATTTGTGCGAACAATTCTTTTTGATTACTTAAATTATCAGCAACTTCATTAAGTACAGACATCCGTGTATTTGAAGAAAGTTTTTTAGCTTTTTGGGCGCCTAATACCGCTGCCTCAATAATAGAGTCCACTTCACTTAAAGAGATGTTCACAACTGTACCGACTAAACTGCCGTCTTCAGGGTTTAATACTTGAATCTGTGGTTGTGAGTTTTTTACATCTATATTAGCTGGAGCATACAAACTTTGTATTGTAGGCATAGAGTTATTCCTTTTTTAATGATTTAGCGAACTATAGATAGTCTACCTGTCAGTAGTGGTGCATATCGGTCTTTATTTTTACTTAAATGATTATTTATTCGTTATTATTGGTTTATATTGATAGAATAATATCAATTATTGTTGAGGCGTGTTTGATTATGAAATTAAGTAAGCAAGATCTAAAAATATTGGAATTATTGCAAATAGATGTAAAAACTTCTGTTGAGCACCTTTCTGAAGAAGTCGGGTTATCGACGGCAAGTATACAGCGACACTTAAAACGCTTAAGAGATAATAAAGTTATCGCTCAGGAAGTCGCAATAATATCACCTGACGCTGTAAATCAATCAATGACTTTTATTATATCTGTACAACTAAATAGAAGTTATAACGATTGCTTTAATTATTTTAAAAACAAAGTAAAAAACAATAATAATATCCAGCAATGTTATTACATTACAGGTGAAGCGGATTTCGTACTGATAGTGACAGCAAAAGATATGGAAAATTTTGAAGAGTTTACTCAATTATTTTTTTTTAGTGATATTGCTGTTCTTCATTTTAAAACATCTGTTGTTATGGGCAGAACAAAAGTTAGCCTAGCATTACCCCTTAATTGTGTAGATATATGAAACATGTTTCTAAATCATGATAATAAAAAGAATATAGTTTTTTCTGGTGATCACTTGTCGCTAGATAAACTAAAGCTAACGTCTGCTTTCTTATCTTTGCTGACATGAATCTGCCTAATTTTGAGGACTAATTTAGGTCACCAAAGTGGCATTAGTTAGCGTTAAGAGGCGAAACACCAACGGCAGCAATGAGCTTAAACCAGCCCCACAAGTGAGCAATAAATTTCGGTTAGTATTACCCTGAATATCATTAAGGCTTTGCAAAGGCTTAATGTCTGCAATTGGCTACAAGAAGTCGTTAGCAACGGATGAATTTTGAAGCCTAAATCAAACCGATTGAAGCATTACCCTTAGACTAACTCATGCCACGCAGAAGACGTTAAAATAGTTATTTCATAATGTGTTTCGAATGATTATTGAGGTTCACTTATGCCAGTTTAAGTTAGGCTCTAACTTTATTTGGAGTGTTTTTTGGTACTTGTTTAATAAATAAAACTTACTACCAAATTTGTTTCTATCTTTATTCACAAAAGCACATTTTTGCTCAACGGCATAAGCAGGCTTGCATGGGATTTTTGTTTCGGTCTTTATTTAGCCTCTACAGCTCACTGATACTGTCACCTAAACTATCGCGAATTTCAATTTAACGGTTTTAAACCCCATAACTTTATCTTTTTTTCGTATTTTGAAAAATGAGTAATAATCAATGCAATAATAAATAAACAGCAAAAACCAGCCAACTTAACAGCAATAATAACCAAGGTAATTTTGTAGCTCGGTTATTATTGGTGTGAGCACTCGGTTCATCAAGATCCTTGTGTGCTTGGTCTGTTTGTCTATTTTGTACTTTTCGGTCTTTATCCCTAATTCTGGCTTTTTTACTTTGTTGTTTTTTATAGTCGCTTATGCCCTTTTCAATACCTTGGGCAATACGTTTAGTTTGCTCTTTAGTTTGCCCCGGTTTTTGTGACGCTTTCGCCACTTTCATTGCTTGCTCTTGTACTTCTGGCGATATTTTATTCGTCATCTGATAAATGCCCTACTTTCACTAAAATTAACGTTTCTTGTTCAACATAAGGATTATGTCGACTCATGTGTGGTGATCTTATCCAACTACCCGCAGGATAACGACCCTGTTCGTCGATAAGCTCTCCACTGATAACATATATTTCTTCTCCTGCGATATGAACATGTGGCTGAAATTTTTCTCCTGCAGGCCATAAAACTAATGCGGTAGACTCGGTACCAAAGCTATGTAAAGGCATCACTTTTAAATTTCCATTACCCTCAAGCCATGGTGTGTTTTTGGTGTCGATATGTATACGTTGCTGGTCTTGTTGCTGAAACTGATGCAGTTTCACTAAAAGTACACAGCCCTGTTGACTAAAAGGGGCATGACGAAAACCTTCAGGGTTTCTGAAATAACTGCCTACGGGGTAATCTCCCGTTTCATCGGAAAAAACGCCATCAAGCACCAATATTTCTTCACCTTTGGGATGGTCATGGGCAGCAAAACTGGCTCCAGGATCATATTTAACAAGGCTAGTGGCATGGCCACACTCGGCTTCTTCTCTGGCAAGGGGTTTACGCCAAACACCTTTGTGCGGACTTGCTATCCATTTTTGCTGCGCGCTATCAATCACGATCTTTTGACTAAAATCCATATTTAACATGTTATAACCCTCCCGACACATCAATAAAACACCCCGTTGAAAAAAGGCTTTGTCTGATAATAACCAAAACTGTGTCTGCAACCTCGGCAGTAGGCCAGCTCGTTTCATTAGTATTCGCGTTTTACACGATCAACACGGTCTGCCTCCTATTCCTCGAGAGCCCCCAGTAATGATGACAACATTGGCCTTTAACCATTAGCCTTTAACTATTAACTATTTCTAATGAGTCATTTCTCAGTATAATTGCTCTCTGTTATTTTTATAAAAGTCATCATCGATGAATTGATAACAATAAGCTGCTAATATTACTCCTAATATATGGCTTCTACTGTGGATAAACAATGAAATTAAATTGTGATTTAGGCGAAAGCTTCGGCCGCTGGCACCTAGGCGCTGATGCTCAGGTTATGCCTTATATCGATCAAGCTAATATCGCTTGTGGTTTTCATGCCGGTGATCCCCTAGTAATGCAACAAACACTCTTACTTGCCAAACAACATAATGTCAGTATTGGCGCTCACCCAAGTTATCCTGACTTAGTTGGTTTTGGCCGTCGTTCAATGACATGTTCACCAGAAGAAATTATTGCCTTTACCCTTTATCAAATTTCAGCAATCGACGGCATGGCAAAATCTTTAGGCTTAACCTTAGACTACGTAAAGCCTCATGGCGCATTATACCATGACATGATGGTTGACCCTCAAATAATGAAGGCTATTTTAACGGCACTCAATCAATATCAACACGCTGATAATAAAAACAAAAATCCTTTAAAACTGATGATACAAGCCACACCTGCGTTTGCACAATACCAACAAAATGCAAGAGCCTTTACTATTGAACTACTTAGCGAAGCCTATGCCGACAGGTGTTATCAAGATAACGGCACATTAGTGTCGCGTAGTATCGAAGGTGCGGTTCATGGTAAGGAAAAAATGTTAGCGCAAGTTAAACAACTGATAGACCATGGTACGGTAACAACCCTTAATGGAAAAACACTAGCAATTAATGCTGATAGTTTATGCGTGCATGGCGATAATAGTGACGGTGTCAACGCTATTGCCGACATCAGAAAATTAATCGTTTAATAGCCAATACTTAATAGATAATTAATAGATACTTAGCTAATGCCTACTGATATAAACATTGAAGTTGCTGGAGAAAATGCACTGATCATCTATTTTGAGCAGCGCCAGGACAAACTAGAAATTGCCGCAATCATTGTCTTAACACAACAACTGATCCGCGATAATTTAAGCAAAGAAGTCATTGACTTAATTCCCTCTTATAGCTCAATTCTTATCGTTTTTGATAGGTTTGTTATTAATTATCATCAATTAAAAGAAAAACTTAAAGCCATAGTAGCCAAGGTAATAAACACTCAAAGTCACTCAACTGAATCAACTAGCGAGCTAAACAAAAAAATTATTGAGTTACCTGTTTATTATTCACTTGAGTCAGGCCCCGACTTAGCTAAAATTGCCGCTCAAGCCAATTTAACCATAGAACAGGTTATTGAACTTCACCAAAGTCAACGTTATCAAGTGTTCACTATTGGCTTTGCCCCGGGTTTTGCCTACTTAGGCAATGTTGACGCGCGCATTGCAACATCAAGATTAACCACACCTCGTCACCAAGTCCCTAAGGGGAGCGTTGGCATTGCTAACAATCAAACGGCTGTTTACCCGAGTAATTCTCCAGCGGGCTGGAATATTATTGGTCTTTGTCCCACCGAGATGTTTACTGTTAATGCAAGCCCGGCCATGCCAATAACCATTGGTGATACCGTTCAATTTAATGGTATTTCCAAAGCAGAATTTTTAGCCCTTGGTGGTGTTATAGGCTCTTTTTCATGAACCACACGCGAGCAACTAACAAGCCAATAAAATTAGGTTTTCTGGTCAAAAAACCGGGCATATTGAGTTTAATACAAGACAGCGGACGCTTTGGCTCCTTCAATATTGGCTTAACTAATGGTGGGCCACTCGATGCACCCGCTTTTTATTGGGCGAACCGTTTGTGTGGTAATAAAACCAACAGCAGTGCCATTGAAATCTCCCTAGGTGGATTAGTGTTAATTGCCCAAGTGGATACAGTTATGGCCGTTACAGGTGCACCTATTCCTTTGGCGATTAACGGCCAGCAAAAAGAATTATGGCGAAGTTATCAAGTAAAAGCGGGTGATACTTTAACCTTTGGTTTTGCCCGAATGGGCGTTCGCAGTTATCTTGCTGTCAAAGGTGGATTTAATATTCCTTTGATTTTTGGCAGTTCGTCAACCGTATGCCGAGAAGGCATTGGCGGTTTAAACGGTGGAAGCATCAAAATTAATGATATTTTACCCTGCGAAAAAAATGCCCCAACAATCAACTCTAGCCATGTTGATAGCCAGCTAAAACTTGCCGAGCAATACTGGCCAACCTATAGCAACCAAGTGACCTTACGAACTGTTGGTGGGTATCAACAAAAAGAGTTTTCAGCCGAGCAACAAACCTTGTTTTATTCCAGCCAATATTTGGTAACTAAACATTACGACCGTATGGGCTATCGTCTTCAAGGAAAAATAATAACATCAAACAGTCAACACCTTGTTTCTGAAGGTATTTGTCATGGTGCTATTCAAATTCCGGGGGATGGGCAGCCAATAGTACTACTCAACGATAGACAAACAATGGGTGGTTATCCTAAAATCGGCAGTGTTATTGCGCTCGACACCGCTAAAATCAGCCAACTCAGCATAGGTGGCAAAGTAAACTTTGCCAAAATAACTGTCGATCAAGCCTATGATATATATCATCAAAACATCCATGTTGTGGATCAAATAAAGCTTACCCCCTGTCATTAAAACCGAAAATAATCATCGAAGACTTAGTTCATCAGTTTTCAGTACTTTATCTACACGTTAACCGATAATTATGGCAAAATAGCATTGATTCTCCTCATTGCTTCATTAGCAATATTTTAGTAACCATTAGGTATGTATTCTCAGTTATGACAGCAGCATTAATTGATGGCAAAGTGATTGCCTCACAAGTTAGACAAGCAGTGAAAGAAAAAGTAAACCAACGAATAACAACAGGCTTACGTGCCCCTGGTTTAGCTGTGATCCTTGTGGGTAGTGATCCCGCATCCCAAGTATATGTGAGCAGCAAACGCAGAGCATGTGAAGAAGTCGGTTTTGTTTCTCGCTCTTATGACCTGCCAAAAACAACAACCGAAGATCAGTTATTTTCATTAATTGATGAACTTAACCAAGACGATGCCATTGATGGCATCTTAGTGCAATTACCTTTACCTGAGGGTTTAAACGCTAACTTAGTGATTGAGCATATTAATCCTGAAAAAGACGTTGACGGTTTTCATCCTTATAATGTCGGCAAATTAGTGTTACGCCAACCGGGATTACGTCCGTGCACACCTAAGGGCATTATGACATTAATTAGAGCTACAGGTACTGAGCCCCATGGTTTAGAAGCTTTAGTTGTTGGTGCGTCAAACATAGTCGGTAGACCAATGACTTTAGAGTTATTACTTGCCGGTTGTACAGTGACCACCACACACCGTTTTACTAAAGATTTAGAGGCTAAAGTACGTAACGCTGATTTGTTAGTTGTTGCGGTAGGAAAACCCTCGTTTATTCCAGGCGAGTGGATTAAACAAGGCGCAATTGTTATCGATGTAGGCATTAACCGATTAGACAATGGTAAGTTGGTCGGTGATGTTGGCTTTGATATTGCTAAAACTAAAGCCGCACACATAACTCCCGTACCCGGTGGTGTAGGCCCAATGACAGTAGCAAGTTTAATTGAAAACACCTTAATTGCCTGTGAAGAATTCGGCAAATAAGCTATCAGCTATCAGCTATCAGCTATCAGGAAAGTCTGATAGCTTTTTTCTTTACTCAACAGCGTTATCAGCAACTCTTTGCACAAATATTGATAGCTACTTTAACCTTTTCGCCAAGTTGTGCCATCAGCACTATCTTCCAAACAAATTTTCATGTCGTTAAGTTTATCACGCGCTTCATCAGCACAAGCCCAGTTTTTATTGGCTCTGGCATCATTTCTTTGCTTTATTAACGCTTCAATGATTGCCGACTCATCATCATCGTCTAAATTTCCCTGTAAAAAAGCTTCAGGTGAGTTTTGTGCAATACCTAACACTTCACCTAATTTGACCAAAATAAAGGCTAACTCAGCTGATTTGCTATCTTTTTCGGTTTTTAATCGGTTAATCTCTTTAGCTAAGTCAAATAATACCGCCATAGCTTCAGGGCAATTAAAGTCATCATTCATTGCTTTTTCAAAGCGCTGAACATAGTCATTATCGCTTAAAGCAACCTCTGTTAGCTCTATATCCCTTAAAGCCGTGTATAGCCTCTCTAAGCTTGAACGTGCTTGCCCTAAATTTTCTTGGGAATAATTGAGCTGACTACGGTAATGGCTTGATGTTAAGAAAAAACGTACGGTTTCAGCATCGTATTCCTGTAAAACACTACGTAAAGTAAAGAAATTATTTAATGACTTAGACATTTTTTCTTTATTGATCTGCACCATACCACCATGCATCCAATAATTAACATAAGGGGTATCAAAGGCGCAACAAGATTGGGCAATTTCATTTTCGTGATGCGGGAATTGGAGATCAGAGCCGCCACCGTGAATATCAAAGTGACTACCCAAATGCTTACTGTTCATCGCAGAGCATTCAATGTGCCAACCAGGACGGCCTTTGCCCCATGTTGAATCCCAACTAGGTTCACCAGGCTTTGCCATTTTCCATAAAACAAAATCCATAGGGTTACGTTTAGCATCATCAACATCAACACGAGCCCCTGCTTGCAACATATCCAGGTTCTGCAAACTTAGTTGACCATAATCTTTAAACGTTTTTACTTCAAAAAGCACATCACCATTGCTGGCTACATAAGCATGGCCACGTTCAATCAAACGGTCGATTAAAGCAATAATTTCAGGCATATGTCCGGTAACGGTGGGATCAATGTCAGGACGCATAATATTTAAATCGTCAAAGTCCTGATACATTTCTTTAGTCATACGTGATGTTAAACTTTCACAGGTTTCATTATTTTCTTGTGCCCGTTTAATGATCTTATCGTCTACGTCAGTAATATTACGTACATGCTTAACGTCATAGCCTAAATATGTTAAATAACGAGCGACAATATCAAAGGCAACATAGGTGCGAGCGTGGCCAATATGAAGAAAATCGTAAATAGTGATACCACAAACATATAAGCCAACCTTTCCTTCAACAATAGGTTTAAACACTTCTTTTTGTCGGCTTAATGTATTGTAAATTTGTAACATAACGCTCGTTAATTCCTAAGGTTAAATGATAAGTTCACCCTAAAGAAGAGTGAGAAGCGGTAATTGTACCTTAACAAATCAAGATGGTCATCAGAACTACACATAAACAAATCAAAATGGTCATCAGAACTACACATACTCCCAAGAAATACGCTACAATCTCTCCTGTAATTTTAGAATGAATTTATTAATAAAACTGGTGAGGCAATATGATTACTTTAAAAACAACCCTTGGCGACATTAAAATAGAATTAGATTTTGATAAAGCCCCGATTACCGCAAAAAACTTCCAACAATATGTTGAAGATGGCTTTTATAATGGCACTATCTTTCATCGTGTCATTAAAGGTTTTATGGCACAAGGCGGTGGGTTTGCCGCCGGCATGGAAGAAAAAGAATCTCGTGAAAACATTCAAAACGAAGCAAACAATGGATTAAGTAATACCCGTGGTACGTTAGCAATGGCTCGTACTAGCGCTCCTCATTCGGCCTCTGCCCAATTTTTTATTAACCTAAATGACAACGACTTTTTAGATCATAAAAACGAATCTGAAGCAGGTTGGGGATATTGTGTTTTTGCTGAAGTCGTTGAAGGTATGGACGTGGTTGATAAAATGCTCTTAATTGAAACGGGTCGCCGTGATTATCATGATGACGTACCTAAAGATGACATCATCATTGAAACGTGTGAAATCTCTTAAGCTGATATTTGGTTGTCATTAACATAGTGATTGAAATAGCCATTGAACATTAATGCCGATGAGCAAACCGATATGAAGACAAAAAAAGAGCCAGTGACCTACTTTATTGCTGATCTACATTTAAGTCAACACAGAGCTGATATTACCGATTGTTTTGTGTCTTTTCTTGAAAATGAAGCAGTGACTACCCAAACACTTTATATTTTAGGTGATTTGTTTGAAAGCTGGATCGGTGATGATGATGATAGTCCTTTTGTTGACATTATTGCCTCGGCATTACTCGCATTAAATAAAACCGGTACCCATATCTATTACATTCATGGTAATCGAGACTTTTTACTGGGTGAGAAATATGCAAAAAGATGTGGAATGACATTATTACCTGAAGTTACGCTGATTGATTTATATGGTAAAGCTAGTGTAATAATGCATGGTGATACACTTTGTACTAGAGATGTTGGTTATCAAAAATTTAGAAAAAAATCACGTACTTGGTGGTGGCAAACCTTAGTAAAAGCACTTCCTTTAACGGTTAGACGCAATAAAGCAAAGCACTACCGAAAACAAAGTGCCGCGGCAACGGCCATCAAAGCTCAAGATATTATGGATGTTACCCAATCAGAAGTGGTTAAGTGCCTGGAACACTATCAATGTCAACTGTTAATTCATGGCCATACTCACCGACCCTTTACTCATCACTTACACGCCAACAACTTACCGGCACAACGTATTGTACTTGGAGATTGGTACGAACAAGGGGCATGGTTAAAAGTGACTCCGACAAGTATGGCGTTGCTCAATCAACCGTTATAAAAGTCAATTTTTTCGTGAGTAGCACCTGCATAACCAATTAAAAAGCCCAATTAAGGGCTTTTTTTTTAAGCCATTAGGCGGTTAAATATTCTATGCACTTGCTAACCCAATCACTCAGCTGGCGCTATCAAAGAGTGAAGAAATGCCCACTGCATAGTTAAAATATAGCGCATGATGGATGAATAACTGTATTCTGCTTTACATTTGTTCATATGGGTAAGCCACTATGAAATTTAAAATCAGTATCCGGGGTTGAAATCAAATCGGCCTCTACTTCGCCAAAAAACTTAACTCGTTCAGCTATGTCCTTGCCTGATATTTGCTCAGCTAAACTAAGGTAGTCTTGATAATGGCGAGCCTCAGATCGAAGTAGAGAGACATAGAAATCAGCTAAGCGTTGATCAACATGAGGGGCTAATTTAGCGAATCGTTCACAAGAACGTGCCTCAATATAGGCACCGATAATTAGTTTGTCGACCATCGCATCCGGCTCAAATGTTTTTACATGCCGTAACATACCTTTAGCATATCGACAGGGGGTAATACTTTGATATTCAACGCTATATTCATTCATAATTTCAAGCACTTGATAAAAGTGATGCAATTCTTCTTTAATCAGCAAAACCATTTTATCAATCAACCCTTGCCCGTAGGGTGAGTCTGACTTAGGAATAACCGATTTAGTTAAGTTGTTTTTAGCCGGCAATGTACGCCAATCACCTTCCCTTTTATAAATAAAATCTTCAAAGGGCCTTAACCACTCCAA
>JAWUYA010000055.1:0-22563 GCA_034111045.1 Colwellia sp.
GTAAGCCGCCAGACATTTTAATGATTTTTGAAAAATCATCCCCTGGTGTAAGTTCATAAATAGCAGGACGTCTAACTTGGCCACTAATAGCGGCGGTATGCCCCAAAGATGGCACAAAAATCACATCCCCAGATTGCAGTAAAACATCATTGCTTGAGTCTCCTTCAATTAATAATTGATAAAGATCTAACGTTTTAATTAATTTACCTGAACGTTTTAATTGAATGTTTCTTAAGCTACCAATTTCGTTAATACCACCTGCAGCAAATATTGCATGAGTAATGCTTGATAATGAGCTTAGATTATAGGGACCTGGTTTATAGGCATCACCTAAAACAAAGACACGCATTGATCTAAGTGTAGCCATACCGATAATAACGTCAACACCTATAACTTTCTCTTTGATTTTTGCAACTAATAAGCGTTTCATTTCACTAAAGGTTAACCCTGTCACTGAAAAAGGCCCGTAAGTTGGAAATATAATTTTACCTTCACGGTTACCTTCAAGTTCTAATTCATTATTTTCTTTACCAAACATTTGAATAGATATTCTATCGCCTGGGCCAACAATATAGCCTGAAGGTATAGCAATATCCATGGTTGGCGCAAATGTTTGCGGTGCATTAGCAAATACATCATAACCAAAGGGCTTGACTTCAACCTCAGGTAACACTTCAAAATTTTCAGATTCTAGCAATTGCTCATCAGTGTTTGTGCTTCTAGAATAATGGGGCGTATTAGATTGAACGTCTTGTTCTTGCTCTGTGGAAGATATTTGATCTCTAATGGCATTAATGTCTACCCCCATGCTTTTTGCTAGTGCTTGTTGCTGTGCAGCCGGTAATTTTTTAAATTGCTCTATTTGCTGTTGGCTCACTTGTGCCGACAAGGAATAAAATGACAAGGTTAATAATGTGATAGCCGTAATGGCTTGTTTGTAAAATATATTCATTTGCGCAAATAGGCCTTGTATGCGTTGTAGCTGTAATAAGCAACTAATTACTAACTATAAATTAGTCCCTATCTCTAGTAACTTTACCGTGTAAAAAAGTTTTTTGGTATTTTGATAGTCTTTTTGATAAACCTTTCATAGACCTTTTACAGACCATAACTAGCATCTTATTCTTTAAGCAATATCAATAATTTGTGCAGTTTATCAGTATCTGTTTAGCCAAACAACTTACATTTGCCCTCAAAGTTTTCCGCTTAAACCCCAAGCAACTAATCCTCTGGTACTTGCCTTTAATGGTCAGCAAAGGTATAACACTGTCTGTATATTATGTATAAGCAAATTTTAGCAAGGATAACAATAATATGATTAATATTAATAAGCTGAAAGTTATCTTTCAGCTTTTTTTATGGCGACTATTTTTATAGTTAGTCACTTTTTTATAGCGACTAAATGAATATCCAATGTCTAAAATGACTACAATGGCTAGAATAACTATTAATAACTAGTGGCATGAGAGTAACCATGAATAACAGAAACAGCTTGAGACAAGAGGTTAGACGAAGACGGAATTTGTTAACCACTAATGATCAACAAAACGCTTCAGTAAAGTTAAGCCAACAACTCTCAAGTCATTGTAAAATAAAGTTGGCCCAGCATATTGCTATTTACTTGGCCAATGATGGTGAGCTTGACCCCGTTAATTTTATTCACTGGTGTTGGCAACAAGGTAAACAGGTTTATTTGCCGGTTATTCACCCCTTTAGTCAGGGTAACTTGCTGTTTATTAATTACCATAAAGCCTCGGTTATGGTCAAAAACAAGTACGGTATTTTAGAGCCCAAACTTGATGTTAGGTATGTACGGCCGGTTAATGAGATTGATGTGGTATGCACGCCACTAGTTGCCTTTGACCAAACGGGAGCACGTTTAGGTATGGGTGGCGGCTATTACGATAGAGCCTTAGCCGCTTGGCATCAAAAATGTCAGCTTCAGGCTAAAATTACCGCAAAACCTTACCCTATAGGGCTGGCGCATGACTGCCAGTTGGTTGATAGTATGGCAAGCGAGCTATGGGATATTCCTTTACCAGAAATAATTACCCCCTTGTGTCACTATTCTTGTATGGCTATTAATGGCTAGTGCTGGCTTAATTAATTCAAGCGCTAGGGACAGTACTAGGGGCAGTACTAGGGACATTACTAGGGACAATGCTTTAACTTCACCAATTAAGTCAAAAAATTAAGTCAAAAAATTAACTTGATACCTCAACTCAAACAATTCACTCCATCTATTAACTGAACCTGTTATTTTAAACAATTAACTGCACACTTTTATCGTTTGGCCAATAAGTACCGAGCTATTGGCAGCTAAATGTTGCGGCTCGGTATTGGCTGGCTCTAAACATACAAACTCATTATCGCCATTTTCATGAACATCACTCATCTTGTTAGCCTCGAGTTTACCTGGATTCCAAAATACCCACTGTTGGCAATTTTCGCTGGTAATTTCTATGCTTCGTTGCCACTGATCATCTTGTATCTGCAGGGTTTGATTTTGTCCAGCTAAACGGTGATAAACCCGGTCAACTGGGCCTACTCCGTTAATAAACACTTCCGGTGCGCGATGTTCACCTGTAAGTTTGTCATTAAATTCAAGCTTTGATAGCTCAGCAATTCTTATTTGTTGAGGATCACTTACCCGAAAATAACTATGCAGGGCTGCGGTGTATTCAATAGCGTTACTGCTGAGGTTAGTCATCAGTAGTTGCTGATTAAACGTTTGGCCCAATATCAAGGTTTGTTTTAACTGACAAGCCACCGGAAATAAGGCATGGATGTTATCCCCTTGCCATTTAAGGGTCACTACTACGTTTTGTTCTAAAACGTCAATGGTGTCTATTTGCCACATTTGTTGACGAGCAAAGCCATGATTACCCGCATGATTTTCGGGGTCGTTATGATGGGCTCCAAACCATGGCCAACAAAGTGGTATGCCTCCTCTTATGGCTTTTCCTACCTGGTATTGGTTAGCATCACTTAACCAGAATACCGGTTTTTGCTCTTGGGGTTGCCAAGCCAGTACTTGCCCACCATAAAGGCTTATAGTAGCGGTACAATATTGATGTTCAATGATTAATCCCGGTATGTTTTCTGCCAAATTAATCTGTTTGACGCTGCCGAACGGGTTTGTCGTTAACGTTTGCAACATATTTTATCTTCTTATTTTATGACGACATGCGCTAGGATAAAGAAATAATGACTGAGAAGCCCATACCGGGCTAATATTTGATTCATTAAGGGCGCGTTATCAATAAAGCTCTGTTGAGCCTGTGATTGGTTACTGGTTAACGGTTAATGGTTAATGGTTAATGGTTAATGGTTAATGGTTAATGGTTAATGGTTAATGGTCATAAAAAAATAAATAAAAATAAAACGCCACTAACATAACATCCGTGGCGTTTTGATAGTCACTCACACTTTAGGCTCGTTATTTTGTATACGCCCTTGGCATGTTGCTTTGTGTAGTATATCTGTCTCTTAATGCATCGTGACGGCTAGTGGTAGAAACCTCTTTACCGCCAATCCATATTTTTTCAACCTGAGTACTGAGTTCAAAAGGGTCTGCGCTCCATAGTACTAAATCAGCCGCATAGCCGATGGCAATTCTACCGGCATTAAGTGAAAAGCTGTCAGCTACATTGGCAGTAATCGCAGCTAAAGCGTCTTCTTTTGACAAGCCATTAGCTACCGCATTACCCGCACTAAAACGTAACTGATACATATTATGCGTGTCGGCAACCGACAAGATAACTTTTACCCCTGCGGCGGTTAAATTTGCTGCACTGGTTAAGGAGGTATGAAGTGAGTCAAAACTTCCAGGAAGATTATCCATGGCATTAACAATAACGGGGATGTTTTCACTGGCTAATTGCTTACTCACTAATTCGGCATCGGCAGCGCCAACTATAATAAGGTCTAGGTTGAAACGCTTTTTTAAGCCAATTAATACTAATAGGTCAGTTGCGCGGTCAGCATAAACTAATAACGGTGTGTTACCGGCTAACAAGTCGTTAATAATTTTCTCATCACGTTTAGGCTCATCTTCTTTTTTAGCATTGCCTTTTTTGGCCTTAGTTCCTTTAGCTCCATTAGCATCGGTTGTTGAGTTTTCAGCGGTAATTTTGGCCTTAGCTAATTTTTTATCCGCATCTTCTAATTTATTCGCTAAAATTTGTAAGTCCAAAGCTCTAGAGCCTTCACTTTTAGCCCCTAAAGCAACTACTACAGCGCTATTTTTAGCTATAACACTGTCAAAACTCGCCGACAGGTCTACCACAAAGGCATGTCCCTTAAATATACTTTCTCCACCATAAGGAGAGACTATACTGCGGGTTATACCGCCTTTGCGGCTATAAGGGATAACGGTAGATTTAGGATTAAAAGCTAGGCTGGCATCAAAGGTAATATCTGCTTTTTTATCTGCCGCATCACGTGTTGTTGATACCGCACCTACTTCAACTAAACCTAATTGGTTCATTGAGCTGATTAAACCAGGGGTTAAAATTTTGCCCTTAGCATCAATGATTTTGTCGGCTTTTACCGCCTCACTCTCTTTAGCTGAGAGTATGGCGGTAATTTTGCCGTTTTCGATAATAACAGTGCCATTATTGATGGTACCCTGCTCTGTTACTGTATGTATAGTGGCATTGGTTATCGCTAACGTTGCTGCATTAGTACAAGGTACTACAAAGGTAAAAACAGCCGTTATAGCGATGATCAAAGGCTTTACTGTTGAGGTGTTGCTGATTAATTTCATCTTATTCTCCTTGCTCAATAGTATGCTGGCCTAACATAAAGTCACTGATTGCTTGATAAGCTTTATCATGACGGTCATAAACTTTGGCGCCATCAATAAACACTTGTTCAGCATGTGCGTAAACACTAAAGGGGTTTTGATCCCATAATACTAAATCGGCCTTTTTACCAAGCTCTACACTACCGGTTTTATCATCAACACCTAGTGCTTTGGCCGCGTTTAGGGTGATCCAACGAATGGCATCTTTCGCCTTTAAGTCAAAACCATTTTCATTAGCACGATACATTACCTTGCCTGCTTCTTGGTTTAGTCGCTGAATAGTGGTACCCGAGTCTGAATGAACAATGGCGCATGAGTTTTTAATCGCATCAACAATAGCAACATTTTCTTGCACCATGTCATAAGCTTCCATTTTAAAACCCCACCAGTCTGGCCACATAGCCACACAATTACCATTAGCAGCTAAAAGATCGGCAATTTTGTAAGCTTCTATACCATGATGGAATGTGCCAGATTTATAATTGAATTCTTTACCTATGTCTATCATAACCGCCATTTCTTCAGCTTTGTAGCAGTGGTTATGAATTAAAATATCGCCGTCTAACACACCTTTTAAGGTATCATTGGTTAAATTGCGTTTAGGTGCTTGGGGGTTTTTTCCTAGAGCATAATCTGCATTGTATTTATCCCAAGCTCTTTTGTATTCGCTCGCTTGTGCCCAAGCACTTCGATAGCCAGCAACGTTACCCATTCGCGTTGATGGAGTGATATTTTTTTTGCCGTAGACTCGTTTAGGGTTTTCACCACAGGCCATTTTTAACCCGTATGGCGCTTGGGGAAACTTCATTCCTTGGGTGGTATGGCTAGGTACATTTCTTAACGTGACTCCTCTGCCACCAAAAAGGTTGGCTGAGCCAGGCAGTATTTGTAAGGTAGTAATACCCCCTGCACGCGCCTTTTGAAAGCCAGGGTCTTGCGGCCAAACACTGTGCTCGGCCCAAACTTCAGAGGTATTAGGAGAGGTCATTTCATTGCCATCAGCATGAGACTCTACACTTGGACTTGGGTAAACACCTAAATGGGAATGAACATCGATAATACCCGGTGTTATCCATTTACCTTTACCATCAATTTGAACCGCGTCTTGTATCTCAAGATTTTGTCCAATTTGTTGAATTTTTCCATCAACAAACAACACATCTGCATTATCTATTCTTTGCCCTGTACCTGTTAATACCGTAGCGCTTTGAATTAAAGTTTTTTGCTGAGGCAAAGGCTGGTAGGTGCTTGGGTATGGATTGGTATTAATTGAGATTTTGGCATCTTGTACTTCACTGTTAAGACAAGCGGTTAACGTTAATGAGACGGTAATAGCTAAAAGTTTAACAGCAAAATTAGTCTGATTTTGCTTGAGCATATGAGCTCCTTAAATTATTATTTTTATAGTTTAATTCGTACTTTATTACTAAATCACAATAACAACAATAGTGGTTAGGTATATCACCAACAAATTCAGCTCAGTGGTATTATAATTGCGATTACCTGACGGCGTTAGCGGCTGCAGAGATTGTTTTTTATGTGATTATCGGCGTTAATATGTTTTAAATAAGGAGATTAGTGGGGGAATTAAATATTAAAAAAGCGGAGATTAGTCCGCTTTAATCATGTGTTACTTATGTATGACTTATGTATGACTTATATATAAGTAGTGAGGAATTAACCACCACATTTTTATCTTGGGCTTTAGCTTTTCCTTCGCCACATTTACCTTCGCCACATTTTCCTTTGGCTTTGGTTTCAGCTTTTCCTTCGCCACATTTACCTTTGGCTTCAGCTTTTCCTTCGCCACATTTACCTTTGGCTTCAGCTTTTCCTTCGCCACATTTACCTTCACCGCATTTTCCTTTGGCTTTGGTTTCAGCTTTTCCTTCGCCACATTTGCCTTCGGCTTTATCATCCATGCTAGCATGCGTCATCAACACTTGACTTGCAAACGGATTTATCTCTGCATTAACAGGTGTAGCAACCAAAAATGACAATGCAAATACACTCGAAATTACTGCGATAGAAGTTTGTTTAATAAGACTCATATTATTCCCTTTATTTTAAGATATAGTGACTATAGTTATATAATTTTTTAATAAGACCTGCAACTAATATAAATAATTTCAATTAAATAATTAAAATGTAAATTAATTTTATATACTCCAAAACAATAATTATCAAAGTTGATAATTATAAAAATCTTGTAGAAATACTAAATGATTCCAAAAATCAAAAATGGGGTAACTATCACACAATGCGCTATTAACGTATTAGTTGTTGTTTGGTAACAAAACTAATTCACTGTACCAGCCGACATTTAAGACTTTCTCAGCCGAACTCGTTACACTCCCTTTAAAGCTTGCAGCTTCAAAGCCTATTATAATAAAATTTTTTAAAAGAGATGGATCAAATGCGTATAATATTGGCTCCCATGGAAGGTGTTTTAGATCACATGATGAGAAATATTCTAACTGAAATTGGGGATTATGATCTTTGCATAACAGAATTTATACGTATCGTAGATCAACTTCTACCAGAAAAGGTGTTTTATCGCACCTGCCCAGAACTAAAGTGTGATAGTAAAACAAAGTCGGGAACGCCTGTAAGAGTTCAGTTACTTGGCCAGCATCCAGATTACATGGCTGAGAATGCACTACGAGCCATTGAGTTGGGTTCACCAGGCATCGACTTGAATTTTGGCTGTCCGTCACCAACTGTCAATAAAAGCAAAGGCGGAGCCGTTTTATTAAAAGAACCTGAAACTATTTATAAAATAATAAAATCAGTAAGAGATGCTATACCCAATGAACATATTGTATCAGCAAAAATACGCTTAGGTTACGAAGATAAATCACTGGCTTTAGATGTTGCTCATGCGGTTGAGTCCGCAGGAGCTAATGAATTAACGGTGCATGCCAGAACTAAGCTCGAAGGATACAAACCTCCTGCTCACTGGGACTGGATCGGAAAAATCAAAGAAAAAGTGAATATACCTGTTATCGCCAATGGGGAAATATGGTCGTTAGATGATTATAATAAGTGTGTGACACTTTCAAACTGTTCAGATTTTATGCTTGGTAGAGGTGCTTTAGCAATGCCAAATTTATCTCAAGTGCTTAAATTCAACGCAGAATCGCTAAGCTGGAAAAAGATCAACGATCTATTACTCAAGTATACCAAACAAGAAATTTATGGCGATAACGACAAATACTACCCCAACAGAATTAAGCAGTGGTTACGTTACCTGAAATTACAATATTCAGAGGCTGATGAATTATTTACCGCTATTCGTACCTTAAAGACAAAGCATGAGATAGTAGAGGTTATAAACGCTAACTTTGCATCCTAATTTCGATTAGTAGCTTATTTTTTTGCCTATTACGAAACTTGAACACCATAATTTGGCGATAAAAAAACCAGCTAAGTGCTGGTTTTTTATTATCGTCAATAAAACTATATTGATATATTTTTACGTTTAGCGGTATCTTTAATAAAGTTAACCCAACCCCTTGAACTTTTACGTGTCTTAGGATCCTTCATGGCTTCTTTAATCGCTACGTAAGCTGGTTTATACTTCTCTAGATAAAAATATGACTCAGCAATACTCTGATAAATTCTACCAGAGCCTTTAACACCAAGTTCTAAAGCTTTATCAAAAGCAACAATAGCTTTTGCAAATTGTTCATCCTGCTTAAGTAACATGCCTTGTTTGCGATAATGCCTAGCTTCGCCAGTCATTTTTGCAAGTTCACCATAATACTTAGCCGCTTTGTCAATATGCTGAGCAGCATGCCAAGCATTAGCAATGATTGATAAATTTTTATCATCACGTGTCACTAAACCTGAAGCTATATTTTTCTCTAATAATATTGCCGCCTTATAAGGCGCTTCATTTTGAGAATATAAACTTGCTAACGTTTTAATTTGAGATTCTTTTTCAAGAAACCCTTGCTTGTAAGCTAAATCTAACGTTTGAACACCTTTTTGGTAATCCTCTACTAATAAGTAGAACATACCTAGTTGGGTCCACCACTGCTTCTTATCAGGGAAGATTTGCAAAACCGTTTCCAATACATTAACACCATCTTTATACATTTTACGTTCATAGTATGAAGTTAATTTTAAAATATAGGGGTTCTGGTTATGTTTATCACCATAAAGAGTAATAGCTTTGTCAGCAGGTACTATCATCTTATCTAAACTACCTAGCTCATAATAAGCTTGGGTAATTTTAACGTAAGTATTGGCATCTTCTTTACCAGTGAAATCCATCCACTTAGCATAGTTGGCCAAGGCACCATCAAAGTCTTTAGTCTGCATTTGTAAATCAGCTAAAAGCTTAATGGCCTCACCATGATCGTTTTCACTAAGAACATCTGGCTCAATAGCTTCTTTTAAATGCTTAATAGAATTAACTTCATCGCCTTTTTGTGCATACATCACAGCAAGGAAACGAGTTACATAAGCCTTATCAAAAACTTTGTTAGCTGATATATCTTTAAGAATAACTAAAGCACCATCTATGTCATCCGCAGAGTAAGCTTCAAAAGCTCTCGCTACTTTTTTCCCAACATTTGGGCTAACAAGTTGAGTTTTACGTTTTTCTTTCTTCTCAGCGGCTTCAACAGAAGACGACACAGGTAACTGCACGACAATTAAAGATAAAGCTAGAACTAAGAAAGCTGCTAATTTATTCATCATTATTTACCCCCTCCACTTCCGGCCATTTTAAAGTCTAGCTGTACTGTAAGTCCGGTCTGTTTTTGTGGCTTACCATCAACAACATTGGGCTTGTACTTCCACTTACGTAATGCACGTTTAGCTTCTTTGTCGAAAATACGTCTTGGGTCTGCATCGATAACATCAACGTCTTCAACCCCACCAATTTCATTGATGCTAAATGATAGTTTAACCCAACCTTCTTTGCCGTCTCTTGCAGCTTGTATCGGGTACTTAGGCTCTATGCGCACGATAGGTGTTGCTTCACCATCTCGTCCAAAACCTGCACCCGGAGCTGAAAGTCCACTTGATGCACCAGCTAACTGAACACCAGGTAAATTAAACGATATACCACTGTTGTCATTACTTGCTTCTGGCTCAGGAGCCTGGGCTTTAGGCGGCGCTTTTGGCGGCGGCGGCGGCGGCGGCGGAACACGTTGACGAGTTTCAACCGATGATTTAGGCGGCGTAGTATTAACTTCTACGATTATATTTTCTAATTTTTCGTCCTGACTTCTGTCTCCACTAGAAACTAGAAAGGCCATAAATGAAAATAATGCAAAAGTTACCGTCGCCCCTAGCAATATTGATACTAACAAGCGAACCATAAACTACCCCTTCGCTGCAGCAATAGATATTCTCAGATTGCTACCTGCTTCCTTAATTGCATCCATAACTGCAACAACATCACCGTGTTTAGCGGATTTGTCAGCTTGGATAATTACAACATCAGTAGGTTGTTCTGCTAACAATTTTTCAATTGTTGAACCAACAAGCTCGATGTCAACACGGCGCTTATCTAACCAAATGTCACCAGTATCTTTTATAGCTACAAAGATGTTGGCACTTTTTTGTTTGGTTTGATTAGCAGCCTTTGGTTTATTTACTTCTATCCCAGCTTCTTTAACAAAAGAGGTGGTTACAATAAAGAATATCAACATGATAAAGACGATATCTAGCATAGGCGTCATATCAATCATTGCTTCTTCGTCTTCACGAATACGTTTACGTGCCATTCGAATTTCTCTCTAGTGATGAGGTAAACTGTCAACCAGTTTAGCCTTGGCCAATTTAACTTTAGCGTCTAGTCTTGAACTAAAAAACACTCCGGACAACGCAGCAACCATGCCTGCCATTGTAGGTATCGTTGCCATTGATATGCCAGCAGCCATCAAGCGAGGATTACCTGTACCTTGTTCGGCCATGACTTCAAATACGCCAATCATACCGGTTACTGTACCCAACAAACCAATTAACGGACACATTGCCACTAACGTTCTGATTGTAAGCATATTTTTATCAAGCATTTCGTTTGCTTCGGAAATCCAAGTTTCCCTGATTCGATGTGCATACCATGAAGTTGTATCTTCACGGGCTTCCCAACGAGAGACAATGTCTTCTCTCATTGAAGGATATTCTCTGTTAAGGAAGTAATAACGCTCAACCATTAACATCCACATCAAAAATAATGCTATGGCGACAAAGTATAAAACATCACCGCCGGTAGCTAGAAAACTCCTGACAGATTCCCAAATCTCTATCAGGGCTAACATTATTTAGACTCCTTCTCTGCTAAAGCAGCAATTAGGCCAACACTTTGTTCATCTAATTTATGAAGAACAGATTTTGCTTTAGATGAAACAATACTGTGAACTAAAATTAATGGTAAAGCAGCAATTAGGCCTAAAGCAGTTGTAACAAGTGCTAAAGAAATATTACCCGCCATAATCTTCGGGTCACCGGTACCAAATAACGTGATGGTTTGGAAAGTCATTATCATACCAACAACCGTACCTAATAGACCAAGAAGAGGTGCCATAGCAGCAAACATCTTAATCAGGTTTATACCACGGTCAACTACTGGCGATTCGCGTAAAATGGCTTCATCAAGTTTCAACTCTAGTGTCTCAGCATCAACAGTTTTGTTATCTTGATACACTTGTAATAAACGACCAAGAGGGTTGTTAACGTTAGGCGTTGTAATGTTTTTCTGCTGCGCTTTCATTTTTGATTGCATAGAAGAAAGAACAATCATACGTTCAAGGGCAATTAAGAAACCGATAATTAATAATACTGTGATTACATAACCAACTTCTTTACCTTGATAGTAGAATTCCATTACAGTTTTCTTACGTGTTTCTAACGCCAAGATACCACCACGAGATGGATCTACATATAAGGGCGCATAACCTGAAGACGTATTAAAGAATTCTGTAGCAGAACTTTTAATATGGCTGGCTGGTTGTTTGGCTAACGGCTGAACTAGACCTAAACCATCATTGAAGTTTAAATAACCACCATCGTAGATTAAGTTAAAAGTACCAATACGAGTAATCGTTTCAGACGTTGTAGAACCGTCTAATTGGTTAACGTCAGCTGTAAATTGTGAAACTTTACCCGATTCAGTCATTTCAGTTTGAAGAGCAAACCATAATTCTTCTAAATTCTCTAAAGAAGGGATTTTTTTAGAATTAGCGATTTCACTAAGTACATCACCACGACCAGGAAATTCAGCACTTACAATTGACGTTGCAATAGAGCCATAAGCATCTGCTGCTGCGCCACGACTCACACCAAACATTTGACCTAATGTACCTTGAGCGGTATCTAGTTCAACTGATTTTTGCGCTAAAGTAATTTCATTAGCTGAATATTCTTTAGTTAAACGGTCGTTACGTGCATTTTGATTGGCTAACTCTCTGTTTGCTTTATTTAACAACATTTGCTTGTCAGTGCGTGCAGATTTAAACTCGGCTTCACGTTTTTTATCAAGTTTAGCTTCAGATACTCGATCAGCTTTAACTGTTTTTAACAAATCATCTAATTGATTAGCGTTTGTTGTTGCAACATAGCCTGCAGTGATAGACACGGCAAGTAGTGCAAAATTAATAATTTTTTTCATTATTTCGCTCCTGCTGCAAATACTGGTAATTTAGTTAAATCCATTGGTAATTGTTTACGTGCCATAGCAATAGCGTCTCTGATAGGTTTGAAATATTCTTCGTCTAATTCATCCCATGTACGTGTATTGTTATTCCATACCCATGCATGTTTAAAATCTAACGACTGTGCCATTAAAGCAACACGGCCCATATGAATAAAATCAGCAGTAATTGTGCGATCACCTAAATCAAGTTCACCTTGATAAGCATCAAAAATATTACCGTAGCTTGCTTCAATTTCATACGCTTCAAGTACTAAACGAAATTGCTCAGACGTTGTCACATTTGAATCAGCCATTACAGTATGCAAGCCTTCAATACGTTCATTACGACGTAGAAGGTTCATCGGAACGTCAAGCTCAACAAATGTTTCTAAGGTATCAATCATTTTGTACATTAAAGGTACAACACCTTGTTTAACTTTATCAATACCGTCAATTTGTTCTTGTAAAGAAGCAATGTTTTCTTTCTGGCTATTGACCATGCGTTGAACATGATCATTATAACCTTCTAAAACTTCGGCCTCATCAACAGTGTTACGATATTCACCAAGCAAATCAATTGTTTGCTCGTAAATGCTATCGATTTTCTTTTGTGATTTAGCCGCATCTTGAAAGATTTTACCTTCGGCTTTTTGAAGATCAGTGAGAGTATCGGCTGTAGCAATGTTGCTACCAGCTAATGCGAGTGCGCCAACGATCGCAGAGGCGATAAGGCTTTTTTTGTTTACTTTCGACATAGTTCCCAACCATATGCAATTTAACTTTGATAACAAAATATTGTTACCGCAATTTGTACAAATTTGTTTCTAATTTAAGTTTATATTTATATTTATCTAGAATACAACCAAGCAATACTCCCAAACGACAGCCAATCTGTCAAGATGTGACTTAAAAGGTATTTAATTTATTTTTGTTAACCGTAAAATAATAATTAAATAATAGATTAGTAATAAATAAAAAATATCATGTGGAATAGAAATACATTTTTTATAAAATGTATTCATGGTCTTTTTTGATTATTACTTAAACAAAATACCTTAAAACGTTTATAAAAATATTGCTTAAGTATGTTTTACTAATAACTTCGTAGTAAGTCAAACTTAATTAAATCTAATTTAAATATAAATCATTTAAATCTCTAAATAAAGAATGGCTTTGATGCTCGATTTTTACACAGCCTACTTATATAAATGTCGTAGGCTAAGCACATAACAACACACCATATCAAACACTAATTTAAGTTATGGTTATGTTGCGATTATGTTAACTTAGCTTGAGCATATCATTAATCATATTATTTATCGGCTAAAATATTTAAAAAGTGTACACCAAACCGTTCAAACTTAGTGATTCCAACACCTGTAATCTTCAGCATTTGTTTTTGGTTAGTCGGTTGATACGTTACCATTTCCTTCAATGTAGCATCACTAAACACGACAAATGCCGGTACATTATTCTCATCGGCAAGCCGCTTGCGACAGGCTTTAAGTTTTAGCCATAATGGTTTATCAACTTCCTCAATGGCAACTTTTTGGCTTTTGTTTTGACTTTTATCGGTTTCAATTGATTTTACAACATCTTTGCGCAAGGCTAATCCTTGTTTACCATTTAATAATGGCCGGCAGCTGTCGCAAAGTTTTAATGCGCCATAATTATTTGCATCAACCGCCAAGTAACCATGAACGACTAATTGCCGAAAAACACTGCGCCAAGTACTGGCATCTAATTCTTTTCCTATGCCATAAGTGGATAGGTTTTGATGACCAAACTGTTTGATTTTTTGGTTATTTGAACCCAGTAAAATATCAATAAGATGAATAACACCAAATCGTTGTTCACTTCGGTACACAGTTGACAATGCCTTTTGAGCCGCCACTGCTCCATCCCATGTTTCAACAGGCACAAGGCAATTATCACAATTACCACAATAGTCGCTGGTTGGTTCGTTAAAGTAATTGAGTATAACTTTACGTCGACAACCGGTTACTTCACACAAACCTAACATAGCCTCTAATTTATTACGTTCAGCATGCTTAAATTGCTCATTTGCTTGTGACTCCTGCATCATTTGCTTAAGAAACACCACATCTTGTAAGCCATAGATCATCCACGCTGACGAAGGCAAACCATCTCGACCCGCTCTACCCGTTTCTTGGTAATATGCTTCTATAGATTTGGGTAAGTCTATATGGACAACAAACCTAACATCAGGTTTGTCTATGCCCATACCAAAGGCAATAGTTGCGACAATAATAATATTGTCTTCGCGTAAAAAACGTTTTTGATGTTGTTCTCTTAATTCACTCGACAGCCCTGCGTGATAAGGCAATGCCGTAAAACCTTGCTGCGACAAATATTGCGCAAAGCTTTCTACTCGCTTGCGCGATAAGCAGTAAACAATGCCACTATCATTGGCATGATTGTTTTTAATGAAATTGACTAGTTGTTTTTTAACGTTGTCTTTATGACTAATGTGATATTGAATATTTGGTCGGTCAAAACCTGATACATATTTTTTAGCTGTTTCAAGTTTTAGTCGAGTAATAATTTCTTGTTTTGTTTGTTCATTGGCTGTTGCAGTTAACGCCATTCTGGGTACATTAGGAAACTTTTGGGCAAGTAGAGTCAGCTGTAAATAATCCCCTCTAAAATCATGCCCCCATTGTGATACGCAATGAGCTTCATCAATAGCAAAGAGTGAAATTTGTAATTGCGCTAATAAAGATAAAGTTCGCGGCTTAATTAAACGTTCTGGGGCAATATAAAGCATATCTATACTGCCCTTGCTAAGCTGCTGCTCAATGTCACTCACCTGCTCGTTCGTTAATGTTGAGTTAAGAAAACGCGCATTAAGCCCTAACTGTGCTAAAGCATCAACTTGATCCTGCATTAAGGCAATTAACGGTGAGATCACCACACCAACCCCTTGACGCACTAATGCTGGTATTTGATAGCATAATGATTTTCCGCCACCTGTTGGCATTAACACTAAGACATCTTCACCGGCAATCGCTTGGCTAATAATATCAGCTTGTTGACCTCTAAATTCATCATAGCCAAATGTGTTTTTAAGAATTGATAATGCATGATTATTAACTGGCATTGACATGAATAGTATCCGTTATGTTTATACTAAGAGGGTTGTATCTATGAATAGCTAACTAGTAGCATAAGCTATTTTTATCAATGGTACGCTTTGGGGACAAAACACAGTTAAAATATTCTATTGTACTGAATTAACTTCTGCCTCAGTTAAATACCGCCATTGGCCCGATGCTAAATCTTCAGGTAGAACAATGTCACCAATTTGCTCTCGATGCAAGCCAACCACTTTATTATAAACAGCAGCAAACATGCGTTTAACTTGATGGTATTTACCTTCGGTGATGGTCAATAAAACTTCTTTTTTATCATTACCCACTAATAGTAATTCAGCAGGTTTTGTTAATGAGGTTTCACCTTGAAGTTGTACACCCATTTTAAAGTGTTCAATTATACCTTCGTTTAATGGCTCTCTTAGCCAAACCCGATAAGTTTTTTTGCACAGCTTTTTCGGTGAAATAATATTATGTGACCAACGACCATCATCAGTAACCAATACCAAGCCTGTTGTGTCAACATCTAGCCGACCCGCTATGTGTAAGTCAAAAGCTTTATCAACATCGATAAAGTGTAATAGCGAAGGGTGGTTTTCATCAACATTTGAACAAATAGTATCGAGCGGCTTATTCATCATGATGTACCGCGACATACGTGCTTGGAGCGCTTGACCATCGACTGTAATATGGTTGTTTTCATGCACTTGTGTTGCCGCGTTTTTTATGATTTCGCCATTAACTCTGACCTCACCTTTTTTTAGTAAGCTTTTGGCTTCATTGCGGGTAAGTTCGGTACTTTTACAAATGAATTTATCAAGGCGCATATTTAAGGTTGTCACGAAGAATAACTAAAAGCCATTATCCTCGTTTCAATGAAATAGTGTCAACAACATTTATGATGAGAAAGGCGAATACTCTCGTATAACGCCCTAATCAGCTGTCTAAGATGGTTACATTTAAGCGATGATGACTTCGCTTTTTTCGCTACTGATTTATCGCCAGTTTAGTTTATTTACGAGTATGTTGCTGTAACAGCAACGTTTTAATCTCAGCAAATTCAACTGCTAGTTTTTCAATTTGGGCTCTACTGGCATGTTCACCGCCGCCAGAGGTTTCGCCATGAAGGCTAGCTCGATAGTTTTCATGCTCTTGCCCCATCACTTCCAATACAGTACCTACCATCATATTCAAAAAAATAAAGGCCGTTAAAAAGATAAAGCTGAGATAGTAAATCCAACTCATCGGATACACTGCCATGGTTTCATACATCACATCGGTCCAATCTTCGAAGGTCGCCACCCTAAAGAGCGTTAGCATTGAAATAGACACATCGCCCCATAAAACTTCATTAATTTGATTAAATATCATACTACCAACAGCGGCGTAAATATAAAAAATAACAAACATCAGTAACA
This sequence comes from Colwellia sp., assembly GCA_034111045.1. Classification (GTDB taxonomy): domain Bacteria; phylum Pseudomonadota; class Gammaproteobacteria; order Enterobacterales; family Alteromonadaceae; genus JALJPB01. Next base: position 16,990 of record JAWUYA010000055.1, read on the forward strand.
CGATATAACCCATGCGAGGAATAGCTTTGAGCAAGGCATTAATTAATATACGTAACTCAGGTATCATTGACACTAAACGTAACACCCGAAACACTCGCAATAATCTTGCTAGTAATACGCCCGTACCGCCAGCAGGAATCAAACTGCCAATAACAATGATTAAATCAAAAATATTCCAACCACTTTTGAGAAACTCTTTTTTATTTCGATAGGCCAAAAAACGTATGGTGATTTCAATCACAAAAAACACCGTTATCGCATGGTCAAAAAAGGCTAATAATGACACAACTTTTTCAGGTAAATCATGGGTTTTTACGCCAATTAATAATGCCGATAATAAAATGACTACAATTACTACCCCTTGAAATATTTTACTACTATCAATTTTTTTTAAGCGTCTCTGCGCGCTAAAAATAATTGTATCCATAATTACCTTACACCTTTACCTGAAACAAGATCAGTCATTCACTCTTCACCAAAAGCGCCCTTAGGGCTATTTTTGGCATAAATCGCCTTAATCACTTCAGTTTAACCCTCGCTAGGGTTGCACTGTTTGGTTACTAAGGCATGGGTTAATATAATTTCAATAGCGTTAAGTGATAGTCTTTGAATGTGGTGACATAGTTGATATGCCTCACTAAAGTAGTTGTTAACGCTCCGATGTTATATGGGGGTATAACGTCATAATTAAAAGGTAACTTACTTATATTACGCAAAAAATATCAATTTCGCGTAAAGAACGAGATGATTACACGAGGCACATCAATATTATTAACGCTAAAACCTTTCATAAAGAACGCTAACTAGGTAAGCTCAAGCGCAAATAATAACAACTACCTTCTAATTTATGTCGATTCAAAGAGATTCTTTTCATTCCCGAATAGGTTTTGTATTAGCCGCCGCAGGCTCTGCTATCGGATTGGGCAATATATGGGGCTTCCCTACTCAAGCAGCAAATAATGGGGGTGGTGCATTTTTAGTGGTCTATTTATTGGTGATGCTTTTACTGGCTTTACCTGCACTTTATGCAGAAATATATATTGGTAATCAAACACAAAAAAACCCGGTAGCTGCTTTAACTCAAGCATGTAAAGAAGGTATACCCAAAGTAGGCCATACGGCAGGGGTTATTGGTCTAATTGGCGCCATGATGATGTTAAGTTTTTACACCATAGTTGCTGGTTGGATGCTTGCACATGCACTGGCCGCATTGGCTGAACTCTTTGGTTTTATTCATGCGGCTAACTGGTTATCTACCTCAAGTACGTTAAGGAATATTGTTTTCACCCCTGTTTTTATCATCCTTGGCGCACTTATTATTCATCAGGGCGTGCATGCGGGTATTGAAAAATGGTCATCACGGTTAATGCCTGTTTTATTACTTATGCTGGTGGGATTAATTAGTTATATTCTACAACAAGAAGGAGCATCAGAAGGGTTAGCTCTTTATTTGATCCCCGACTTTAGTCAAATTACAGAGCCTAAATTAATTATTTCTGCCATGGGCCAAGCATTTTTTTCTCTTTCCATAGGTGTAGGCGGCATGATGGTTTATGGATCTTATCTACAAAAAGATAAAGATATTGGCAAATTAGTTATGTCAATCGCTGCCCTTGATACTGCGATAGCCTTTATGGCGGGCTTATTAATTATTCCCGCCCTTTTTGTTGCCCAACATGCAGGACAACAAGTCTTTGTAGATAATAAACTGATTGGTGAAGGCCAATTGATTTTTGAAATATTACCGTCGTTATTTCAATCGATGGGCAATATAGGGTTAGTTGTTTCTTTTGGTTTTTTCTCTTTACTTTCTATTGCTGCACTCACCTCAACCATTTCAACAACCGAAGTGCCTGTTGCTTATTTAGTTGAAGATAAAGCAATGTCACGTTCTAAAGCCACGGGGTTAATATCTGCACTTATATTAATAGCTAGTATGACATTAGTGGCATTTTTTGATGTCTTATTTGGCTTAGTTATTATGGTGTTAACAACTATAATGCAACCCTTAATGTGCTTATTCTACTTTATTGTTATCGGCTGGATATGGAAAAGGGGTAATAAGCTCAGTGATAAAGCGTATCTAAATAATAATGATTGGTTAAAGTACTTTGCCAATTATTTACGTTTTGTTTGCCCTGTTCTACTGATAGTTGTGTTTATTAATATTGTGTTTTTAGCTTAAAAAGCCATGACTCTTCATCCTGGGCCCAGCTTAAATAAGTCATGATCAGCAATAGCATCAATGGCTGACATTGTTTCGACCATTGGCTTTAGCACGATATAAAGCTTGATCGGCCATTTTTAAACATTGCTCAAATTTTTGCTTTGTCTGGTGTTCAGCCACACCAATTGAAATAGTCACACCAACGGTGCTATTATTGTCTTTAGGGGCTTTTTTCCTTGATTGCTTGTTACTGCGTTGAGGTTGGCGAATAACAATCTGATAATCTGCAATAGACTGGCGTAAAACTTCAAGTTCATGAAGTGATTGTGTTAATTCTTTTCGAGAAAACACCACAGTAAACTCTTCACCACCATAACGAAATACACGCCCTCCCCCTTTAACTTTAGCTAATTTTGAAGCGACCAATTTTAATACTTGGTCGCCAATATCATGGCCATAAGTATCATTGAATTTTTTGAAATGATCTATATCTAACATGGCAACCGTATACTTTCTTCCTAACGAGAGTGCATATTGATTAAGTGCTCGTCGTGATGGTAATGACGTTAAATCATCACGATACGCTAGATAATAAGCATCCACAATAACTGCAAATAAATATTGAGTAGCAAGTAAGGCAATGACAAGAGGCCAAGGGATCAGCAGTTTAAGATCAATTAAAGCGTCATTTAGTGGGAAATAATACACCAGCCAAATAATAAAACTTATCAGTAGGCTACTTTGAAATAAATCTTTCTTTAATAAACTATTGAATAATAAATACAAACCACAAAAAAGGGCTGGTAAAATGAGTTGTAGATAAGGTATTACCTTATAAAAAATATGTGTAGCATTGATTTCAATGGTTAGTGTATTAACCATTACTAACCAAATGTATGCTGCCACACCACAAGTAAATAATGCGATTAATCGATAGAAGCCATGCACACTTAATAAAGATCGGTCTTTTATCGTACTTAAAAAAGTAAATAACGCTAAAAATGTCAAGACTAACCAATCACTATGTTCAACTAGCCAAAGTGACCAAGCTAAATGGTATTGGTTGACGACCATCAATAGTAGCCATGCAAAACATAATAAAGAGTAACGACTGCGATTAAATTGTGCAGCAAAAATAGCGGTTATCGCTAATAATATTAATTGTGCATTTTCTATACTGGTGTTTGATGGTTGCCAAAATTCTTGACCTTTCAAAGCTACACTCAAAACGAGTAACATACCTACAGTCGTTATTAATGTAATGTTTAAACCTTTAAATAAAGCAATCAAATGCAAATTCTCTCTTCTGTGCAGTATTATACTTTTGAAAAGTAAACCAATAAGTCAATACTCTTATTGGTACTGTTGTTAATCACCCTGGCGGATAATTTAAAGTCTATGATAATTTAAAGTCTATTGTAATTTCAAACCTATGTAGTGGTGAGGAATTTTATTGCCTTAGCCAAGACAATGTCCAATAGGTTAATAAAGGGCTCTTTTTTCTAAAAATCAAGGTATCAACAGAGTGAAATTTACGCTCAAGCCTAATTTACAAAGTTAACGGTATTCTTAGTTTGACTCTTATTATCAGTAATCTCTTCTTCTTTTTCTTCAACCAACTCCACTTGTTCTATTTTTTCAAATCGGTGAGTGATTTTATTCGCCGAGGTATGAATGTGTTTTACATCTGTCGCCGCTTGATCAATATGCTTAGCTAGGTTGGCAAAACGTGATTTAAAACGGTCAAAATCAACGGCTAGCTCTGACAAATGTGCTTGAATAATATGAATTTGTTTACGTGTTGCCTCATCTTTTAATACTGAACGAGCCGTGGTTAAAATGGCCATTAAGGTTGTTGGAGACGTTAACCAAACACGCTTTTTGTTCGCATAATCAACTAAATCACCATGATGGGCATGAATTTCGGCAAAAATAGCTTCCGCAGGAATGAACATTACTGCACCATCTGCGGTTTCATTATCAATTAAATATTTATCACTAATATCATTTATATGCTTCTTAATATCAACTTTAAACTGACGCTCAGCCATTTTTCTATCATGGTCACCTAATTGGTTATCAGCCATCTTACGATAACTCTCCAGAGGGAACTTTGAATCTATGACCACATTGCCAGTAGGAGAAGGTAAAAATAAAATACAGTCTGCAATTTTTCCATTCGATAGTGTGTGCTGCAATGAGAAACTTTGTTCGGGCAATACATTCCTTATTAAAGCATTAAGCTGCACTTCACCAAAAGCACCACGAGAGCGTTTGTCTGCTAATACCTCTTGTAAACTCACCACATTAGTAGAAAGTTCAGTTATCTTCTTTTGCGCATCATCAATGAGCGCTAACCGTTTTAAAATATCAGTAAAGGTTTTAGTTGTTTTCTCAAAACCCTCGCTTAATCGCTGCTCGACTTGTTTGCTAATGTCCGTCAACTCTTGTTTTGTGGTTGCTGTGAGCTCATGCATTCTTTTTGATAACTGCTCAGCATTGGCTAATAAAGACTGACTCAACTCTTCGCGGTTTGCTTTGGTAGCTTTATGTAAACTGTCGGTGAGATGATCTTTTTGCTCACTCATTTGTCTGAGCAATTTAATGCGCAAGTCCGCCATTTGTTGTTCAAAGTAGGTTTTTAATTCACTTTGTTGCTGAACAATATGTTGATGGTTAAGTGTGTCTTGTTGTTGTTGTTGAAGTTGATATTTATCATTGATCTGTGTTGCTAAAGAAAATTTTGAGAGCATTGCCTCTTCAATAGACAATTGTTTCTGCTGGTTTTCAATCAATCGATTCAATTTAAACCAAACAATCACAGCAATAAAAAAAACTAAGCCTAGCAGACTTGTCATGACAGAAAGGGTTAAAAATAAATTATCTTCAAGTGAAAAAACCATGAGTTACCAATTATTAAGTCGATTATATCTGGGCTAGCAATACCTAGGGTTATCGTGACATTTAATCGCTCAACTGTCTATAGATACTGTACAAAAACTCAGTCCTTCAAGTCGAACAAAAGCATGAAAAACGTCAATCACCACACCAATTATTTGGGCTGGCCAAAGTGGTAAACCTCAGCGGTAAGCCGTTAACTTTTCAAATTTATTTGCCAATAAGGCCATTACCATAGGGGTGATAAAGCCCTTTTAATCAAGCTCTTTTAATCAAGCCCTGTTTTTCATGCCATAGCCATAAACCTTAGCTAAAATTTGACTTAACCTCACCCAGCATTCACTATTTCACCGAGAGCTGATGACGGGCTATTATTGAGTAAAAGGCTCTATAAACGAATAACGTCTAAGAGCTCTCAGTGGTTCAGTATTTTTAACCTTTTAATTTTGCATCAAGTTCTTCAATTTTGGCCCGCCAAATCGCCGGACCAGTTACATGTGCAGACTCGC
>JAWUYA010000056.1:0-8889 GCA_034111045.1 Colwellia sp.
CGCCGGTATTAGACCTCATGATAGCTTAGCAAAGCAGGCGCAATTATCTATCGGAGCACGCGGGGGTATTGTTGTTAATAACCAATGCCAAACCTCGGACGAGAATATTTATGCGATTGGTGAATGTGCGTTGTGGAATAATTTTATTTTTGGTTTAGTTGCACCGGGTTATGCAATGGCAAAAGTGGTTGCAAAAACATTCTAATGGACGTCGACACCGTTGGCGGTAAGAGCGAAAAAATCAGTTTTAGCGGTGCAGATATGAGTACCAAATTAAAGCTGATTGGTGTTGATGTTGGATCTATTGGCGATGCTCATGGCAAAAAACCCGGTAGCTTAAGTTACCCCATACGATTAGCCAACAGTCAGGTTCAGATATTGGCCTAAGGGGATTTATGTTAACTGCTCAGTTGCTTTTAAAGCCGAAAAAAACCAGTTGCCCATATTGTGTTGTAGGTTGTGGGCTTGGTCGAACTATAAATTTATCAAAGGTTATCTTGGCACGGCGAACATCGACACTAATTCTAGGCTCTATATGTCGGCAGCTGTTGCTGGCTATAAACTTGCTTTTGGTGAAGATGTGAATTGTTTGACCAGATGCCGAACGTTGTTAGCTTTATTCCATGGGTATTAATCAGTCAAATTTGGGTGTCGATAAATGTAATGCCATTATTAATTGCTATTTAGCTACCGGTAAATTAGGTAAACTTGGCTGTGGCCCTTTTTCAATTACCGGACAACCTAATGCTATGGGCGGTCGAGAAGTTGGCGGTTTAAGCAACCAATTAACGGCACACCTTGATATTACTAACCCCAGTCATCAAAAATTAGTTCAGCTATTTTGGCAATCGCCAACCATAGCAACGAGTGAAGGTGCTTTGGCTATTGAGATGATTGAAAAAATTGAACAAGGAAAAATTAAAGCGATCTGGATCATGGCCACTAATCCTCTGGTCAGTTTACCGGATCGGAACCGAGTGATTGCCGCATTAAAAAAGTGCCCATTGGTTGTTGTCTCTGATTGTGTTGAAAAAAACGATACCTTAGCATTTGCTGACGTTAAGCTGCCAGCGACCACTTGGTTGGAAAAAAATGGCACGGTAACCAACTCAGAACGTGTTATTTCTCGACAGCGTGGCATGATAAGTGCGGTAGGCGAAGCTAAACATGATTGGAAAATTATTTGTGAAGTCGCTCAAAAAATGGGCTTTAAGGGCTTTGACTATCAAGACTCTTGGCAAATATTTAAAGAATTTTGCCAACTCACTGGCCAAAGCCATTCACTTGCCGATGATCCGGTAAAGCGCCTGTTTGATATTTCAGCACTGCAACCATCAAACAAACAGGAGTATGATGCACTTAAACCAAGTCAATGGCCTATCAGTGATCATCAAGGTATTCGCCAACGTCCATTTGCCGATAAAGTGTTTTCAACTCAAGACGGTAAGGCGTATTTTATCGGCATTATCCCCGTTTTACCAGTACTTGAAAATCAGAAGAAATTCCCTTTTGTTTTAAACACAGGTCGTATTCGGGATCAATGGCATACCATGACCCGAACGGCAATGGCGGTGCAACTCAATCAACATATCAGTGTGCCTAAGCTAGCTATAAATCCTGCTGACGCTAAGCAAAAGCAACTGACCAATAATGATTGGGTGAAAATTAAATCAGCTGTTGGCGAAGTCATCTTAGAAGTGGAATTGAATGAAGGCATACAGCCAAATCAATGTTTTATACCAATACATTGGAATCAACAGTTTGCCTCGCATGCCAATATCAGTAATGTTTTTCCAACGGTTCTTGACCCCATTTCAAAACAACCTCAAATAAAACAAGTGGCAGTGTTGCTAGAAAAAGTCAATTTTCAACTCACCACCAAGATTCATTTAGACCATGAGCTTAGCAAAAAACTCGTGCTAAGCTCTCTAGGGGTTTTTCGCAAAACGGTGCATCAACATTGTCAAAGTTACTTGCTAGCGACAGACTTGCAATTGTTACAAACACTTCAAGGTTTACAAGCACTATCTGACAATAAGACCATCCACGCTTTATGTGATGCAATAAAAACCATGTTAGGTACAGAAATTCAATGGCTAAATTTATACGCAATCAATGAAGGGAGAGCTCGAATACTGGGTACTATAGGGGATAAATTAATGGTTTTCATTGAATGTGTAGACTTATCTATGCAGGTAAAACCAGCAGAGAGTCCAGGTCAGTGGTTAGATTATCTTTTTAGCCAGTTAACACTTTCACCAAAAGATAAATTGAGCATTTTAACTGCTAAGGTTGCGCCAGAATTTTTACTAGGTAAACAAGTGTGCAGTTGTTTTAAAGTGCATCAACAAACTATTGAACAGGCGATTGCTGGCGGGGATGATACCTTAAATAAGCTTGCCACTAGCCTAAGATGTGGCAGTGGTTGCGGTAGTTGCAAAGCTGAACTCTCGGGCATGATAGCTAGCAGTGGGAAAAAATTGACGTTAGCACAACTTAAGTCTAAGACCATAGCGTCAAAAGACATCATTACTTTGACAACCTGCTAATGCCATTAGTGATAATTATTACAAGCCATAATTGACTCTATGATTAAGTGGGGTTATTTCTTTAATTACCAATAGGTTAAAGTTAAATCACTATAATAAAAGCATTTTATCTCAATGGTTTTTACGTAATTTCTTCTACAAATTGACTATTCATTAGGAAACTATGAATAGGGGCTTTAATAACAGTTCCAATACCGATATAATCCTGAGAGACTTATTTTTGGTTAGTGTATTTACTCAGTATTTTTACTTTAGTGACTACATTAACTTCATTTTAAAAGCAATTGGGAAAAATCATGAATTTACATGAGTACCAAGCGAAACAATTATTCGCTGAATATGGTTTACCAGTTTCTGAAGGCTTCGCTTGCGATACGCCTCAAGAAGCTGCAGAAGCTGCTGACAAAATTGGCGGCAATATGTGGGTTGTTAAAACTCAGGTTCACGCCGGTGGCCGCGGTAAAGCTGGCGGTGTTAAGCTGGTTAAAACTAAAGAAGAAATTAAAGATTTCGCTCAACACTGGTTAGGTAAGAACTTAGTTACTTATCAAACAGATGAAAATGGTCAGCCAGTCGCTAAAATTTTAGTGGAAAGCTGTACTGATATCGCCAACGAATTATATCTTGGTGCAGTAGTAGACCGTGCTTCACAAAAAGTGGTTTTCATGGCATCTACTGAAGGCGGTGTTGACATTGAAAAAATTGCTGAAGAAACGCCTGAATTAATTCACAAAGCTGAAATTGATCCACTTGTTGGCGCACAAGCTTACCAAGCACGTGAACTTGGTTTCAAATTAGGTTTAAATCCTACCCAAATGAAGCAATTTGTTAAGATCTTCTTGGGTCGGGGTAAACTGTTCACCGATTTCGAATTCGCGTTATTAGAAATTAACCCGTTAGTTATTACTGACGAAGGTAATCTTCATTGTTTAGACGGTAAAATTGGTATTGATGGTAACGCTTTGTACCGTCAACCAAAAATCCGTGCGTTTCATGACCCATCTCAAGAAGATGAACGTGAAGCTCAAGCGGCACAATGGGAACTTAACTACGTAGCATTAGATGGTAACGTAGGTTGTATGGTTAACGGTGCAGGCCTTGCAATGGGTACTATGGATATCGTTAATTTACACGGCGGCAAGCCAGCTAACTTCCTTGATGTTGGCGGCGGGGCTACTAAAGAACGTGTTGCTGAAGCATTCAAAATAATCCTCAGTGACGACAATGTTAAAGCTGTTTTAGTTAATATTTTTGGTGGCATCGTTCGTTGTGACATGATAGCTGAAGGTATTATCGCTGCGGTGAAAGAAGTTGGCGTTAAAGTACCTGTTGTTGTTCGTTTAGAAGGTACAAACGCGGAAGCAGGACGTGCCGTACTAGCAACGTCTGATGTTAACATCATTGCTGCTGAGTCATTAACTGATGCAGCACTTAAAGTTGTTGCCGCTGCGGAGGGCAAATAATGTCTGTATTAATTAATAAAGAGACTAAAGTAATCTGTCAAGGCTTCACTGGTGGTCAAGGTACTTTCCACTCAGAGCAAGCTATCGATTACGGTACACAAATGGTCGGTGGGGTAAGCCCAGGTAAAGGCGGTCAAACGCATTTAGGCTTGCCAGTATTTAACACTGTCCGTGAAGCTGTAGCAGCAACTGGCGCAACAGCAACAGTTATCTACGTTCCAGCTCCATTTTGTAAAGATGCTATTTTGGAAGCTATCGATGCTGGCATCGAACTTTTCGTTACTATCACTGAAGGTATTCCATCTTTAGATATGGTTGACGTTAAAGCTAAGCTTGTACAAACTGGCGTTCGAATGATCGGTCCTAACTGTCCGGGTGTGATTACTCCGGGCGAAAGTAAGATTGGTATTATGCCAGGTCATATCCATTTACCCGGTAAAGTCGGTATTGTTTCACGTTCTGGTACCTTAACGTACGAAGCCGTTAAACAAACTACTGATGCTGGTTTTGGCCAATCTACTTGTGAAGGTATTGGTGGCGACCCGATCCCAGGGACTAACTTTATCGACGTATTGGAAATGTTCCAAAACGATCCTCAAACTGAAGCAATCGTAATGATTGGTGAAATTGGTGGCACGGCTGAAGAAGAAGCGGCTGAGTACATCAAAGCTCACGTCACTAAACCTGTTGTTTCTTACATTGCTGGTGTTACTGCACCAGAAGGTAAGCGTATGGGCCACGCGGGCGCGATTATCGCTGGTGGTAAGGGCACAGCTGATGAGAAATTTGCTGCGCTTGAAGCAGCGGGTGTTAAGACAGTTCGTTCTTTAGCGGATATTGGTGTTGCACTTAAAGAGAAAACAGGTTGGTAGGCTAAGGCTTATTCATTTGTTGTTCTAATAAAAACCCGCTAATAGCGGGTTTTTTGTTATTTGACTAGTTTCTTACTAAAGTTTTATTTTGCCTGATGTTGGTAGTTGTTATTCTGCGCGATTGTCTCAATAATTTTATCGACTGCTGGTTATTAATAGCTGTGTGCATTAATACTAACTTAGATTAGTAAAATTAACGGGGGCGTTGACTAAGCAGAATACCTGCATTGCTTGGAGTCTATTCCGTTGTTTGGTGGAGGGTGCCGACGACATCCCAAAAAGGTTAAACGATTAATATAAAACAGCGCGTCCTTTCTAGTCCCGGTCACTGTTGCATTATTTTGTGTTTCCTCAAGCTCGCCAATATTGCTCGACCCACCAACACTGAAGTTTCACCCATGGCAGTGATACTTGAATATTTGCAAATCATTGCGGCGTTTATGGGAGTAAAGCAGTTGTTTTTATGTTGTTATAGTTGTTTTAATGGGGTAATGTATACATTAAATTAACATTAAATTATCATTAAATTAACTTTATTAAGGAAGATAAATTGAAATATACCAAATTTTTTATCACTTGTGCCTCATTACTACTTTTGAATGGTTGTTTAGAAGTCGACGATGATAACGCGGAAGTGGCTCAAGCCATTAATGCACAAACAGCGCTTATTGCTGAACAACAAAGCAGTGAACCGTCTGTTACTTTTCATGGGGTAGTTGTTGATATTTTTGACGATCAGCCTGTTAGTTCGGCATTAGTTTCCGTTAACGTAGGCACGGAAACATTCGTTGAAGAGCTTATAACCACTAATGGCGCATTTCAAATAACCAAATTACCGGCCAACTCTGACATAGACATTATAATTTCAAGTGAAAACGATCAGTTTTTAACACGTGTATTTTTCTTCAACACTGGAGATAGCACTGCTAATGTTGCCATAAAAGACTTGGGTCTATTGGCAGTTTCTGAGCCTCAAGACGTTCAGATCACAGTGTTAAATAGTGAAGATAATTCGTCTGTGGCTACCTTAGAATTATATGCTTATTCTCATGTTGGCACTAGCTCTTCAATGATAAAATATAAACATAGCTCAGTGTATGATGCAGTAAATGAGCAATATAACATTCGGGTTCCCAAACATATCAATACGGTTATTAGCGCAAACTTAGATGCCGATCGAGACGGCACTATTGATTTTATACCAGAGTCTTCAAATTATTTGTATGGCACCGATTTATCTATTAGTTCAGCAAACACTATCAATACATTAACCTTATATGTTGAAGATAATAATGACATTGACACTGTCATCCCTGATGTTGAATACAGAGTATCTATTGTTGATAACAATACCAAACCGATTGTTACAGCAGAATTAGTCCTAGAAGACACCAATAATCGATTAGTTAAATCTGTTTATGACTCAGTAACTGAACAGCACGTACTGTCAGCTAAATTCTCCCAACAAATAACGCTGAATATGCCAGCATTTACCGATAATGGTATTTATTATCAAAGTGCTTCAATAACTTTATATGAGGAGGCTGGTGATAAAATTAGCGTTTATACCTCAGGTACTAATAGTAACTATTCCTATGATATTCCAAATGCTGCAATCATTGAGTTAGCCTTAGTACCAAATATTACTTCGAACGTCAGTGCGTTAGAAGTCATTACAAAGACACAAGAAATTGATTCGCTTGACTCTTCGTTTACCGTTTTTTATTCTCAAGGGATATCCATACCTGCTGAAAGTATTTCTTTAGTAAGTACTAACGGCTTTAGTACGGTTAAAGGAAGTGATAATGCGGATGATTTTATTTTACCTGGAACAACATTATTTACCGGTGAACTTAATATGCCCGCATCACATACGGTATCTTTAAATAATACTAAGCTCAAAATAACCCCTGCATCACCGTTAATACTGCCAGGAGAATATAAGTACACCGTTAGTGACGTTGAAGTTAATAGCACTAATGAACTGGTTGATATTTATGACGATACACTTGCTTTCACCATAGTCAACTCTGCTGAGGTATTTGATATTAATGATGTCAAACTCGATAATGAAAACTTCACCACGAATGGGGCTAGTATTACCATGGTGAATACCGCAAACCAAGCATCAACAAGTTCGGATAACAATGGTAATGTCTACTTTTACTTGCCAACAAGTATCAATAGCTTACAAAATTTCACTATGCGTCAATTAAGCGTAACTGAAGATAATATTGCTAGCACAGCAGTTTACAATTTTACTTTTGTTGATAATGGTTATGTATCGGCTAGTAGCTACGGCACAGTTAAGTCGGCAGAAAATGAAAATTTTATATACGAGGATATGCAAATAAATGTAATAACTGGCAGCGCTCAGGATGATGCTCAATTTGTTTATCGTGCAAGTAATTATTATATGTATATGTCTGATAATACGGCAACATCGGCTAATACAGTATCGTTTGAATATGCCTATGAGACTATTTCAGGCGAAATTTCAACAGGGGTAATAACACTGCCAGTTCAGTAGTTAACCTTGGCTTAACTCTCTTGATCTCGCGTAAATAAAAAGCGGCGAATAGCCAATTAACTTTATTTACATCGATTAAAGATTAAGTTAACCGTAATCAGTAAAACCCACTCATCAGTGGGTTTTTTGTTTTTATATCTATAATTGCTATCTTTTTATTGTTGGCTATAATTTGAATAATAATTATTAATCATTATTATGGCTATGAATAAGCTTTTTACTATTGATTTTAAACACTTTTATAAAAATATAAATTTTTATTTAGCTATGATTGGTATCGTTATTTCATTGTTAATTGGTTATGTGATTTATTCGTATGAAACAAAAGTGATTGAATTAAATTTTAGCCGTGATATTGATCTAAAAGTAGCCACTTTAGAGCGAGAATTACTCGTCAGAGTCGAAGTGTTATTTGCTCTACAAGCTTTTTATGATAATTCGGTTACTGTGACATATGACGAGTTCCAAAATTTCACCAAAGTTTTTATCAAGCGTCACCCCGGTATTAAAGCCTTAGAGTGGGCACCTAAAGTGACCCATGAACAACGTCTGGTTCAACAATATAAAGGCTATCGAGTAGAGCAACCCTTTATTATTTCTGAGAATAACTTACCGGGTAAAATGGTTAAAGCCGATAATAGATCACTTTATTTTCCTGTGTATTTCATCAGCCCCTTTCTAGGTAATGAATTAGCTTATGGTTTCGATATTATCTCTAATCCAGCAAGAAGAAAGGCCTTATTCGAAGCGATAAAAACTGATAGTGCAGTGGTTTCAGATGCTGTCACCCTGGTTCAAGATGATAGCAATACAAAAGGTTTTTTAGTCTTTATACCTGTGTACGAAAAAAATATAGATAATTTTACCGAAAGACTCAAACAGACAAAAGGCATGATTATAGGCGTATTCAATATTGCTGAAATATTCAAAGCATCTTTGCAAAAAAACAAGGCAATAGAGATGCGTATTCAATTGTTTGATGTCACTAATGAGCAAAGTCATCTACTTTATGAGGAGCCAAAAACAGTCAATGACCTGCAGAATAATATACTAAATTATAACAAAATGTTAATCCCATTCTATTCCAGGCAATGGAAAATTATAGCATCACCCTCATTGGCTTATTTTGCAAAAAGAAGAACATGGATGCCTTATGTGTCAATCCTATTAAGTCTGTTAGTTTGTGTGTTTTTAATTGAGTATATTTATCTTATTTCTCGACGAAATCTTGAACTGATGGATATTCGTCAACAGTTAGAAGCGCTGGTGGTTACTGATGCATTAACGGGTGTTTATAATAAGCGATACTTTAATAAAAATAGTGAGATAGAGTGGCGCCGAGCTATTAGACAACATACAGCATTAGGCTTATTAATGATCGATATAGACCATTTTAAGTTATTTAATGATACCTATGGCCATCAATTAGGTGATGTTTGTTTATCTAACGTTGCTAAAATTATCATGAAAACGGC
>JAWUYA010000057.1:0-125777 GCA_034111045.1 Colwellia sp.
AAGCTCATAGCTGCCGTTGGCGACTCGTATCTGAACATTCACTTTTGCCACAAAGCTGAACTAATTTAGACTCATATTTATCGCAATAAATAGTCCGCTTAGCCACAATTTCGGTCGTTCATTTTGAATTATTAACGATCACTTGGTGCGCAAAGCGGAAGTTAGCATAAAAATTTTTCCCATATATTTTCTAATGAATAATTATTGTCTTATTACTGAGAAGTCTCAGTAATAATCAGAAAACGCACCAAATAATATTCAACTAACTGAAAATATTGATAATAATAGCGCACCTTGTTTTGGATGTTACTGAGAAATCTCAGTAATATCCATGTTAGGGCATGAATTTAATATTTGTGTTTACTAAAGCCATGAAATAATGCGATATTAATGTTAATTAAATGTTAACTTTGAAATAGGGATTACTGAGAAGTCTCCATAATAAGCTGTTATGTTTATTTTGGTTTCATCAATGAGTGGCATATAAATGATCGAAGATATAGGAAACGTGGCACATTATTCTCGTCTTGAGCACTTGCAAAAAATATTAAAGGATAAATACGTAAGACTTGGACCTGTATCGGAGTTAAATGATCCTCGTGAAAGCTCTCTAGGTTGGATCGATACTTGTGGTTATGGCCATGACTATAATGAACAAGAATTTTTGGAAGCAAGTGAACTTAAAAAAAGTGTGGGTAGTAGTTTAAGGCTATTTTGCGCAAGTCACTATTGTGAAGATGATTTGCTTAGCGTTGATGCTTTAGAAACGAAAGCATATGGTAGGCCGAGAATGTGGGCTCAATATGGTGATAATTCAAAAGGTTTTTGTGTAATTCTTGATAAAAATAGTTTTCATAATGAAATCGAATCACAGGTTGATAATTTAGAACATCTTATTGCTGGTAAAGTCGAATACATTGATTGGCTTTCTATAGTTGGTGGTGGTGCAACTATAGAATATGGCAAAGGAATTCCCTCATCTAAAAATAGAATCTTTGAAATTATCAATTCGAATCAAATGTTGAAATCGCAGTATTTTAAGAAAAGCATTGATTGGGGGGGAGAAAAGGAATTTAGATGGCTAATGTATTCTGAAAGCAAACAAGATACTTTAGTCCCTATACAAAACTCTATAAAAGCAGTTGTGCTTGGGTGGAAATTTCCACCTGAGAGGTATTCTGAGGTTAAAGCTTATTGTGCTGATTTAGGTTGTTCTTGTTTTATTCTGAATTATCAGCATCCAACATATAAATTAATGCAACTTGCTAAGTAATAAACATAACAAGGTATTTAAACTTAACAAAAACAGTGGGTTACGTTTTGCTTCGCCATAGATCAGGACATCCAATAATTTTAATAATAGATAATAACAGCACATAAATAGTTTTAACAAATAAAGGCGATGGTAGATATTGCGTTTTTCTATTAACTTATGAAATTATTAAGTTAATCTAGCTGGTGAAACGACAAACCAATGAATTTTACCTACACGAATACCAGCTTGATGCTGTTTAGGGGGATTTATAATCTACTTAGAGGTTTCAGTGAAATATTAGGCTTGCTGTCGATGACCGCCAATCCATTGCTTACCTGTGTGCACAGCAAAGGCATCCGTATTCTACGACGAACCCAATGGTCTAAATCTACTGATAGTTGATAAGCATTGGCTATAAAGAAGTAGTTCCCCCAACCACGTAAATAATAATTAATCAAAAATTGACCTAAGATATAACAAAAAGCAAAGTATTTAGTAGGAAAATAAGGGGTCAAGACATTTTATAATTAAAACTTTATTAACTAACCTAGTTGTATGCTCAGACCACTATAAATAGAATACGAAAATACTCACCTGATCTGGTTTAATAGCATAAGATAGGTCAATAAAAGGTAAGATACTCACTTATAAGTACTTACCACCTCGAAAAACCACTAAAAAACTGACCTAAAGCATGAAAAACGCCTTAGCTTTGTGGATATGAAAACCAACTAATAATAAGGATATAAATCAGTGAAAACCGACAATACCGATGGATTAAACGATTTTTTTCAAGTAACACAAGAACAGCCAAGCTCAATTTTATATCTGGTGTTTATCGCTTCAGTTGCTGCTATTGGTGGTTTCCTGTTTGGCTTCGACTCAGGCGTGATCAATGGCACGGTAACGGCATTAGGTAATGCGTTTAATTCGAGTGATGTCGCTACCGGCTTTAACGTCGCCTCGGTTTTGTTAGGTTGTGCTTTGGGGGCTTTAGCTGCTGGTCCGTTATCTGATCATTATGGACGTAAAACACTGATGATCATCACAGCGGTCATTTTTGCCATCAGCGCCTTTGGCTCAGGCATATCTACCTCTTCTGCAGAGTTTATCTTCTATCGCTTATTTGGTGGTTTGGGTATAGGCGCAGCCTCAGTATTAGCACCCGCTTACATTGCAGAAATAGCCCCTGCAGCTCTTCGTGGCCGTTTGGCTACCTTACAACAGCTGGCGATTGTACTCGGTTTATTTGCAGCCTTTTTAAGTAACTACATGATAGCGTCTAATGCCGGTGGCGCTGAAGCTCTCTTTATGTTTGATATTGCTGCATGGCGTTGGATGTTTTGGGTTGAACTCATTCCGGCAACATTATTTTTAATCGGTGTGTTCTTTATTCCTGAGTCTCCACGTTATTTAGTTGCTCAAGGAAAAATTGAACAAGCGCAAAAAGTGTTTACAAAAATATCATCCGATAACACTAATGAACAAATCCAAAACGTTAAAAAATCTTTACATGGCGACAAAAAGCCAAGCATTAGTGATTTATTTATTGAAGGTAAACAAAAAATTCATCCTATCATTTTGATTGGTATCGCGCTTTCAGTGTTCCAGCAATTTGTTGGCATTAATGTCGTTTTTTATTATGGCTCTGAGCTTTGGCAAGCCGCTGGTTTTGACGAATCACAATCGTTATTTATTAATGTGCTCACCGGTACCACCAATATTGTATCAACCTTCATTGCTATCGCCTTAGTAGATAAGGTTGGTCGAAAACCACTATTACTCGTTGGTAGTATTGGCATGTTTATCAGTTTAGGTGCATTAACCTTTATTTTTGGCACCGCCGGATTTGATGAAATGGGTAAACTGGCCCTAACAGAAAACATGGGCACAATGGCATTAATTATGGCTAACTTATTTGTGGTGTTTTTTGGCTTAAGTTGGGGGCCAATCGTTTGGGTATTATTAGGCGAGATGTTCAACAATCGAATTCGTGGTGCAGCACTGGCCGTAGCGGCAAGTGCTCAATGGCTGGCAAACTTCATCATTACCATGTCCTTCCCCATATTGCTGGCAAATTTAGGCTTAGCCAGTGCCTATGGCCTGTACGCGATTTCTGCATTCATCAGTATATTTTTTGTCATTAAATATATCAAAGAAACCCGTGGTGTTAGTTTAGAAGCCATGTAGCAACTTAATACCAATATATTCAATGCCCCACAAGTCGGGCATTGAATACGCTGCATTATTTAAAGTATATCTGAACCCATTAATTTTATGGCCTTATTAATTTTATAATTTCTATTTGTTGTTTAACAAATATGGAATAAAATATTAATTTGTATGCTCAGATAAATCCTTCACTGCATAGTCTGGTATGTAAGGCTTTAATATGTGCTGGTCCTATTTCGCAGCAGCCACCAATGATCGACGCTCCGTTTCTTGCCCAGCTCATCGCGTGTTCAGCATACTGAGCAGGGCTCATATCTTGACGGGTTTCAAGCGATTCGACTGTATCTCCTGGGTACAATGAGTTTATCGATATAAAACCATTAGCATAAGCACCAATCTTTTGCTTTTTCATACTCAACAGCGGCCAACAGGCGCTGATGGCTTCTGGCTGACTACAGTTTAATAACGTTGCTTGGGTAGCGAAATGTTCAAGTGCCAGTAATGCGTCTTTCAACGATTCACCACTACGTAGTTGCTCTGGATGATCATCACTGACCGTTAATGCAACCCATACAGGTTTACCACTTTCAACTGCGGCAGTGCAGGCTGCACGTGCCTCGGTAATAGACGACATGGTTTCGCATATAAACAGGTCGCTAGCGGGAGACTGTAATTCTACAAGACGACGGTAGGTATCAAGCGAATCTTCGAACGATAGGCATACCTCTGGGCGATAACTAGCGACCAAAGGTGGTAAGCAGCCTGCAATAGAAACGTTACTACATTGTGCTAATTTAATGGCTTCTTGGGCTGCACCCATGGCTCGTTGATGAAGGTAGGTTAATTGATCTAGTGCATTTTCTCGCTTTAGGCGCTGCGGTGTCGCAGTATAGGTATTGAGTGTGATAACGCGTGCACCACTATCGATAAATTCACGATGCAAATCTCTTACAAGTATTGGCTCATTCAACATGATGTCGGCAGACCACATAGGGGTAATTGCACGAGAACTTCTGCGCAATAACTCTTGTCCCATGCCTCCATCAATTAGCGTAATAGGGCTCATGTCGTTCGCTCCTGTTCATTTGTTTTAAAATAATTTATTAAATCTAAAAATAGGGTCATAAAAATAGGGTCATAAAAAAAGGTCAGATACACTTTAAAGAGCATTTGTCTTTTTCTTTCGCCAACCTAACGGCCTACCCCGTTTGCCCTCTATAACTTTCCGACCGCTTAGTTTTTCAATTGCACTTTTAAAACGTTCACTTCCCAACGCCAAACCTTTATTTAATGACAGCCTGCTATTCGCTATCAAATCGACATCAATATGGTGCTTAAATAGCGCACGATAAGCATGCTTTGTATCTAAAAGATTAACAGCCAACTTTGAATATACCGGGTGAGGGGTGCATAAATCAGATTATTTATCTAATGCATTAATTCGATAATTTGACCAAATATAATAAGAGGGTTCAGTTACCATGGAGGCTCTAACAGGGTTTAATTCAATATACCTATAAACTTGCAATAAATAAGAATCTTCGGCGCTCAAACAAGATTTAAATAGACCTTCCCATAATATATCCGTTCGTGTATATCATCAGGGCCAAAGCATACACTATGGTTATTACCTCGTTAAATAATATGTTGCGGTATATCTGGCAACTCAATCCTTGGTAACCGAGCCATAAATAATGTTCTTATTATTTAATAAGCTTCAAGGTTAGCTGCCAATATTTAAAGTGTATCTGAGCCCATTAATTTCCTTTTTACTATGTAAAGGTGTTTAATTAGCCTTAAAAAAGCCATAGCTTGGTTATGGCTTTTTTGAGCGCTAACATTCGCTTGACCGTTATTCTATATTCGCGATCTGCTCACGCATTTGCTCAATAAACACCTTAAGTTCAACCGCACTGGCAGTGATATCAGCGTTGATTGATTTAGAGCCCAAGGTATTGGCTTCTCGGTTAAATTCTTGCATCATAAAGTCTAAACGACGACCTTGTGCACCGCCTTTTTTTAAGATATTTTTAGTTTCTTTCACATGGCTGTGTAGACGGTCGATTTCTTCTTCTACATCCATCTTTTGCGCAAGTAGCACTAACTCTTGCTCTACCCTTGCTGAGTCTAACTCGATATTGGCATCGGTGAATTTATCGGTAATTCTTTTACGTTGCCATGCAATTACTTCTGGCATGTGGGCGCTAACTTTTTCACATGCGGCCACTATGCTATCTAAGCGTTGTTCAATGAGTGCTTTAAGGGTTTCACCTTCGCTCATTCTTGCCGCTATAAAGTCTTTAAGTGCTTGATCAAACCCTGCCAAAATTTCGACTTGAATGGTATCCATATCAGCCTCTTCGGCTTCCATAACCCCAGGCCAACGCATTATTTCTAATGGATTAATGCTGCCGTTACCGGCTAATGCGCTAATGGTATTGGCATGGCTGATTAGCTCTTTCGCTAATTGGCTGTTTAGGGTTATTTTGCTTTTAGCCGCAGGATTGGCGTTAAAGCGAAGGTTACATTCTACCTTGCCACGGCTAAGCTGTTTACGAAAACGTTCACGTAAAACAGGTTCAATGCCTCTAAATTGCTCAGGCAAACGAAAGTAGGTCTCTAAAAATCGTTGGTTTACGCTACGTATTTCCCAAACCGCATTGCCCCAATCACCTTTGACTTCTACCCGAGAAAAAGCGGTCATACTATGAATCATATTTAACCCTTGATTGATAATTTACTATTGGGCAAATTATGCCTGAGCAATAGTAAAGTCACCAGTGATTAAAGATAAATTAGGGTGTAAAGCTGACTTCACCAAAATTAGCGTTAAAATCGACACACCACACAGAAAGACCGTTTAAATCGTCTAATGTTTTACCATTAGGTAAACTTAATATAATTTCTCCATCATTATAAACCGTGCCGCTTAGTTTTCCAGAAAATCCAAAGGCACTTTCCCCTTGGTAGTCGTGATCTATACTCCCGTAAAAATACACTTCAGGGCCGCCGCCATCATAAGAAAACTGGCTGATTTTTATTGTGCAGTTATCAATAATCTCTGCTTTACCTGCAACATTGTGCGCTAAGGTAGTAAAGAAGCCTGAATAGCCTACTTTTTCATGGTCAGAGCCACAGGTACTACTTGGTTCGCCATTCATTGCATATAAGGTTTGTTGAAAATGATAAACAGCCTCTGCTGCCGTTATTAGTTGAGTATTGAGTGTGCCGCTATTTATCACTAGCTCTTCCACTTGTGTGTCAAAATTGTTACTCGAAAAATCAATAATAATGCCTGTTGCTGCTTGATGAGTTTGCTCGGAGATATTAATACCATTGGCAACATCGCCATCTTCATCTAACGTTTGCAGTAGCCTTAACATATTAACTACCGCAACATTGTTAATGTCAGCGGTTTGAAATATATCTAAGGGCGTAATTACACGTGCAGCAAGTACTTGAGGGAAAGCTATATCACCAATTGAAAAAGTAACCTGCTCATTTAGTTGATAAATAAACTCGCCTGTCGCATTAGTTACCCCTTCTTCGGTGGACGTTTTATATTTAAGGCCAATAACTTCGTTATCAACAAATTGTCCTGTGTAGGTAGTTATTAGTTCAGCGGGTTGAGTTTGCTCTGAACTTTGGCCTCCACAGGCGGCGATTAAAAATAAAACGATGGTTATTGAAATCATACGTATTGTCATTATCAAATCCTTTTTTTTAATATTATTTTTTACTTTCAAATTTTCCATTAAGAAATCTTAGCAATAAATCCTGACAAAAGTATCATTATTCATTTTTACAAAAAATAGTTTTTAGCCTTGAGTTAAGATCCTTTTATTTGTAATAAACGCTGTTTAATATGGTCGGCTACTCGAAAAGCATTGGCATAAATAGTAAAGGTATAAGGGACACTGCCACCTGTTGGCATAAATGAGCCATCGGTGATAAATAAGTTATCAACTTCATGGGCCTGACAATACTTATTTAGCACCGAGGTTTTTGGATCATCGCCAAAGCGACAGCCCCCCGCCATAAGATTGGATGGCGGATAGCCACTTACCGACGATGACACATTTTTAGCGCCCATGGCGGTTAATAGCTTCTCTGCTTTTTTTGATAGATATTTACCCACGGTTAAGTCGTGATCATGATAACCAATACGCACTTTAGCAACCGCATCACCCCATTTATCGGTAACGCCATCATCTAAACTGACAAAACAATCATCATTGGGTAGCCAGTCATTAAAGACTTCAAAACGCAGCGTTTTATAGGTGGTAAATTCTTGTTTGAGGTTTTGCTTTAATTGCTCACCCCATACCAATTGATTATTTTCATTTTCATCAACTCCCCATTGGCTTCCTCCCGCTCGGGCAACAGGGTTTTGATGAAATAAGAAGTCAATAGTGCCACCTTTGGCTATGCCTTGGCTATTGGCCCCTTTAAATTCCTTGTCATTGATTTGATACCAGTCTTGTAAGGAGCGATTAATAAAAGGCCCTACTTGTTTGAGCTCGTTAACTTGTTGTTCAGATAACTCATCATAATTAAAATCGCCACTGCCAGTGCCTCCCGCACTAAACACTAAATTTTTACCCACTTGGCCATTATTGTTTGCCAAGCCGTTAGGAAATTTCTCGCCTTTTGACGCTAGCAATAAACGAGATGTTTCTATGGCTTGGCAGGCCACCACATATATTTTAGCGGTAGCGGTTTGTTTACGGCCTTGAGCGTCGTAATACAAAATACCAGTTATTTTTCCATTGCTATCTGTCGCAATCTTATAGACTTTTGATTTAGGTTTTATCGTGCAGTTACCCCCCGCTACTGCATGGTTTAATAATGCGGCTCTACCACTGCCTTTTGCTCCAGAAGCGCATCCGTAACTGCTGCAATACCCAGAATATTCACAACTTTGTCGTCCCATTGCCGGCTTTGACAATATCGCACGAGGTACAGGCACGGCATGATAACCGATGAGTTTAGCCGCTTTGTCAATCCAACTTGAGATGGCATGTTCTGCCAATGGCGGATAAATAAAGTCGGTTGAGCGTGGTTCTTGGTTCGGGTGATTAACCGTTTTACCCGATACCCCTACATCGCGCTCTACTTGTGCATAATAAGGTTCTAAGTCTTGATAACTTATCGGCCAATCTTCAACGTTAGCGCCTTCAATAGCGCCAAATGTTGATTTTAGTCGAAAGTCTATCGGTTTTAAACGATGAAAATAGCCGCTCATAAAATTGGAAGAGCCTCCAACAACCGTGCCATTCCAAAAACTCCAGCCTGACTCACTGGTCGCTTCGCCTTGCCAATAGGCTTCACCGTTATCATGTTGATATTGCTCTTCAATAACGTGTTGTTCATCTTCTAAGTTAGGGTTATATACATTTCGTAAGCTGATCGCTAACTCATCTTTATAAAATTCTTTTTCTGTTAACCAAGGGCCTTTTTCCAATACTAATACCTTAGCGCCCGCCTTAGCTAAACTATAGGCAACAGGAGATGCGCCTGCGCCACTGCCTACGATGCAAATATCATAACTCATGCTTTTTTTCCTTTGCCTTTTGGCAACTGGCGGCGGGCAATAATATTGACTACCTCAATGTTTTTTGCTGTATGACTTGTCGTGTCAGCAATAACCCTACTTTGCTGATTAGGCACTTCGTAAAAACGAGTCCCTTCACTAGGGAGTGGAAAACCACCGCTATGCTCAAGCCATTGCCAGCCTATTTGATTAGGATTTCCGCCGTAAACTGGCGGTGTTAAGGTTGCCTCTATAATATAACCGAGCAGGGTGTTTAACCAATTTTCACCCGCGGTTGACTGGCTAATGCCACGGAGTAACTTTTCTTTATCTTCAACCTCTAATTCAACAAAGCTCTTTTGC
Organism: Colwellia sp.; assembly: GCA_034111045.1. Classification (GTDB taxonomy): domain Bacteria; phylum Pseudomonadota; class Gammaproteobacteria; order Enterobacterales; family Alteromonadaceae; genus JALJPB01. Next base: position 9,324 of record JAWUYA010000057.1, read on the forward strand.
AATTGGCTTTGGCTATAATTATTTAACCAACCAACACCTTTGTAAATAAAATCAATTTCGTCTTGTTCCGTTGGTTGTAAATGCACCACATTAAACAGATAGAGGGTTGCTTGAATTTCTTTCGCCCCTGGGCCACTGTTCGATGAGGGCAATAGGTGATTTAATACTGAGTCTAGTGTTAGCCATGGATCAGATGTTAATTGCTCAGGCAAGCTTGCCGACTCAGCCGACCATGCCCTAAAAGGCAGTGTGGCAACAACTGCAGCACCACCAGCTGACTTTAGCGCGCCTTTGATCATCATACGACGGCTAAAATTTTTCTTAGTCAATTTGTCTGTTAACCATGAGGGTGTTTGATAGTTCTGATCAAAAAAAGATTGAATGAGTTTCACTATGTCTCCTTATCCACTAACAACTAAAGCCTGGCTATCTACCTGCCAATCTTTGATAAAAGTAAGCCAACGCTGAGTTGAATACTGACCGTTTTCTTGTAACTCGGCAGTATCTTTCGACAACACCATTTTTCCTGCTGATGTTGACACATACATATGTGGATAACCTAAAACGGGGGGGAGTGATTTCATAAAGGCTTGGTTTTCATTAGCATCACTGACACTAATTTTTAGTAATACAAAGTTACTGTGTAGTTGATCATATACCTCAGGGTTTTTCTCTAAAAACGCATCCATTTTATGACACCAAGTACACCAAGTACCGCCAATTTCAATTAATACATTGCGGTTAGTTTCTTTGGCTAATTTTATTGCTGCAACGGCATCTTTAAAAGGGTCTCTTTGTTCTGAATATATTTTGCTGTACAAAGGTAAGACTATTGTTGACTCAGCAAAGGCGGACAAATGATAAAAATGGCAACTGATAATAAATAATACGGCGAAAATAAGTTTCATTGTCTCTCAATACTTCTACTAATGGTAAGCAATCTAGATAACATGCCTACAAGACCAGCTGTTGAATAACTATATTTCAAAAACCGCTTTAATTACATATTAACACGCAAATTTATCAATGAGAGATGAACCCCAAGAAGTTTGGGTATATAATGCGCGCAATTATCTCTTTTAAGGCAAAACTTATGCGTCCAAGCGGCAGAACATTAGGGCAAATTCGCCCAGTGACTATTACTCGTCAATTTACCACCCATGCCGAAGGTTCAGTATTAATTGAATTTGGCGATACTAAAGTCATTTGTACAGCATCTGTAGAAGAAGGTGTACCTCGTTTTCTTAAAGGTAAAGGTAAAGGTGTGATTACTGCTGAATACGGTATGTTACCTCGCTCTACACATACACGTATGCGCCGTGAAGCAGCAAGTGGTAAACAAAGTGGTCGTACCTTAGAAATCTCCCGCTTAATTGCTCGTGCGTTAAGGGCTGCCGTTGATTTAAAAGCACTTGGCGAAAATACTATTAGTGTTGATTGTGATGTCATTCAAGCCGATGGCGGTACTCGTACCGCTGCCATTACTGGTGCTTGTGTCGCACTCGTTGACGCTTTAAATTATATGCGCGCTAAAGATATCATTAAAACAAATCCGTTAAAGCATATGATTGCCGCAGTATCTGTTGGTATTTATAAAGGTGAAGCGGTGGCAGACCTTGATTACCCTGAAGACTCAGCTGCTGATACTGATATGAATGTAGTAATGACCGACACCGGTAAACTAATAGAAGTACAAGGCACGGCAGAAGAAGCACCTTTTAGCTTTGATGAAATGCAAACAATGTTAGTACTCGCTAAAAATGGTATCAATGAATTATTTGATGCGCAAAAGTCGGCATTAAACTAGTCTTATACGGCTAGGCCTCTAACCCTAGGTATATAAAAATAGATCCACCCGAAAATAATCTCGGGAACATAGTATTTATCGAGACATTTATGAAAGATTATCAACGCGATTTTATTGAATTTGCGCTATCAAAACAAGTGTTACGTTTTGGTGAGTTTACCTTGAAATCTGGACGTGCGAGTCCTTACTTTTTTAACGCTGGGTTATTTAATACTGGCGGAGATCTAGCAAAGTTAGGTCGTTTTTATGCTTCCGCTTTAGTTGACTCATCAATTGAATTTAATTTGTTATTTGGCCCAGCTTATAAAGGCATTCCCATTGCTACTACCACTTCTGTAGCGCTTTATGATCATCATCATATCGATATGCCTTATTGCTTTAATCGTAAAGAAGCCAAAACGCACGGTGAAGGCGGTAGTTTAGTTGGTTCAGATCTAAAAGGTAAGGTAATGCTGGTTGATGATGTTATCACCGCGGGTACTGCTATTCGTGAATCAATGGAGATCATTGAAAACCACGGTGCTGAGTTATCAGGAGTACTCATAGCGCTTGATCGCCAAGAAAAAGGTCAAGGTGAGTTATCTGCAATTCAAGAAGTTGAACGTGATTTTGGAACTAAGGTTATTGCTATTGTAACCCTAGCGAATGTAATCGCTTACTTAGAAGAAAAAGTGATCGACCAGCCTGAGCTGAATGAGAACTTATTGAATATTAAAAAATATCGCAAAAATTACGGTATTTAATTCATACTATCTAAAGTCTGAACACGAAAACGCCTGCTTTTGCAGGCGTTTTCGTGTGATAAGTAATAAATACCGGTCATGCCGTTAATTCAAATTGGTGGCTTGGTGGTTTTTCATATGCTTGGTTAATCTTGTAATAAAAACTTTCAATACGGGAAGCACGCTCCAGCACATCTTGAGAGCGTACTGGCGATGCTGTCTCTTGTGCCTTCAGTGTGTTATTAATAAAGGCATCAAACTCATTACCTTCACTACTCTCATATACTGTTGAGCCATCATCCTTTTTTAATACATCATTAATATCAGTTGCCAAAATTTCAGACTGCGCTTGAACAATAGTTCTAGCTGCCGAAGCCGCTACACGTGTGTCTTGAATTGAAGGGTTAGTTGGTGCGAGGGCAGCTGCGTGTACTTTTTGCATTTTAGCAATCGTAGCTCTTGGGTTGCCTTCGACTTTAGATAGATCAACTGAAACTTCACCACTAGTAGCATATTTTTTACCATCGGGGCCAGTTTCATACGAAAATGAGGGTGAGCCAGTAGCGGAGCCCCCAACGGTAGCATGAGCCCTTTCGTGGGTTCTAACCTCTAAATCTCTCTGCTGCAGGTTATTAATTGTTTTTTCTTCAGCAAAAACTTCCGAAGCATTTTTTTCAGTACCCCTTTGTTGCTGTTTTGACTCTGAATTTTCATCTTGTTCATTACTGCCACCAATGGTGGTATTTTCTTGCTCGGCCTGTTTGCGAATACTTTCAAAATCTATTTGTTCATTTTTTTGAGCCGCAGTTTTACCACGGTCTTTCTCTGAGGCTACTCCCTTTTCTGCCGCAGATTGGGCCGCAGCTTCAGGTTTAACAATCACTTCCCGTTGATTATTTTCACGGCGCAATGTTTCGGTCGCAGGATTAACTACAGTATTTAAAGGTAAGTTAGGTAACTGCGGTGAAATATTCATTTGCTAGCTCTACACTCTAACGTCAAGGAGAGTACCAAGATTCTCATCAGCAGTTTTAATCACTTCAGTAGACGCCTTGGCTTGAAATTCAGCTACTTTCAAATCAACTATAGACTGATTAATATTGGGCAGTTGACTCAACTGTTGGTTTTGATCTACAACAGCGCTCTCATCCTTCTGACTTAATTGAACATCACTAGGATTGACATAGGTCTGAACAGCAATAATTGCAGCGGCTTCATTGGCCTTTTCAGTGGCTTTTTGAAATCCTTCTAGTCCCGCATTAAATGTTGATTGTATTTCCATTTTATTCCTTCAATAGTAAGACTGTAGTGATGCAGGTGATATAAATCAGCAACATCACTCTCTATATAGAAAAATAACGATGATTTAACTGTGTAATTATTAACCATAATCACTAAGAAGTAAAGTAATGCCGATCTACAAGCTCATATTTTACTTTGCTATACGGCTATTATCGAGTGTAGTTAACCATTGTTTTAACACTTCAAAAACTTCATCTATATGAGAAATAAAAGGTGCATGTGATGCCTGTTTGAAAATATGACTATCGCTACTTGGTGATAGCGCACTCACTAACTGAGGCACAGTTTTAGGGACTAATGAGTCGAGACGTCCATATAATCGTAAAAAAGGTAGGGTAATTGAGGCTAAGGTAGCACGTAAGTCTACGGTTTCTAAAAGCGCTAAAGAATCATTTAAGGTTTGTTGTGTAGGCATGTCATATTGAAATATTAAGGCTTTAATTTCTTTTAAGTCTTGGCGAATATGCGGACTGCCCATAGCTTGTATTTTTAAGAAGCCATCAACCGTTTTTTTAGTATCTTGGGTAAGTTGCTGATGAAAATCATTTAACAACGCGGGGTTAATACCCGGCCAACTGACTTGGTGATCATCATTTAATAACTCAATAAAACAAGGAGAGCTGGCGAGAGTGATAAGCGCCAGTGTTTGTTCTGCATAGTTAGTTGCAATTTCGGTGGCAACTAAGCCGCCCAATGACCAGCCTAGATAGACCGCAGGCCGATCAATTGCTTGAACAATTTTTTTGCCCATATTGTTCAATGTATAGGGGCTAATGGTATATTCAATATTTAAACCATAACCGGGTAAATCAACAGTAATGACTTTAAAAAATGGGCTTAGTTTATCAGCTAATGGCTGCCAAACCGCTGCATTTAATCCCCAACCATGAATTAAGACTAGGGGAGTTCCTTGACCTTTACTCGTAATTTTTAAAGATTCTGCCATGCTTAATCTATGTTGCTAAATAATGACACTAGTTTACAAAAAGGCTAAGGTAAATGGAATTACCCGCAAACAATTATCAACAAATAATCGCTCTAATTCGTCAGAAATATCATCACTTTCTGATGCAACTCACTTGCTGTGATCTCTGTACTGAACCCTGCACAAAGCATTTATTACTATGTCAGTCATGCCTTGATGACTTACCGATATTTGATATGGGGATAGTGAAAGGTGATTTGCTCAATTGGCCAGCGATAAATAAGTCATTACCAAAAATAGACTTTGATCACTTAATTTGTTTATCACCTTACACTGACCCTTTTGATAAATGGATTAGTCAATTGAAGTATCATGGCCGTTTTGAATTGGCCAAATTATTGGCTGATTTGTTATCAAGTCACTACCTAAACACGACGTTGTGTCACCAAAAAACGCAAGCTGATTTAGTTGTCAGTGTACCGCTGCATATCACCAAGTGGCAAAAGCGCGGTTTTAATCAAGCGCATTTGTTATCGACAGTATTGGCGAAAAAAATCGGTGTCCCTTATGATGCAAAGGTATTATCTAGGAATAAAATAACAACAAGCCAAATGGGTCAGTCTGGAGAGTCACGACGAAAAAACCTTCATGGTGTTTTTGACGTTAACCTCACTGAAAATAATATACCCGAGCACGTCTTGTTAATTGACGATGTAGTTACTACTGGCGCAACCGCTAGCGCCATTAGTCGTTGCTTAAAACTTAACGGCGTTAAAAGAGTGTCCGTACTCGCAATATGTTTATCGTTACCGGTAAAAAACTAATACCCTAATCTTTGATTGGCACATCAAAAGCTTTTGCAAAATATAAACTATTAGCCAGTAATTTGGCACTACCGAGCCAGTAGCCTCTAAAAAGCAAATTGTCCGTGCTGGCAACTACTCTTCCCTTGCCTAAGCTATGGGCTATAACTGCAGGGCTATGAGCAATAAGGTTGACTAAGTTTCTATCGGCATAACCACTCATTAATGGCATATCTGTGTAACTTGCTACATTAACAAATGCTCGATTTGGCTGGTTCATTATCAATGTACTATTTCTAAATAGTGGTAAGTTTTTAGTTTCAAAACCATAGGCTAACGGATGACTTTGATCTAAGCTCGTTTGGAAAATAGCGCCTGAAATTCGTTTACGTGCAGCCAAACCCTCTCGGTCTTGATAGTGGAGATTGTCTACTTTAAAAAGTTGATTTATTTGACTGTTATTAACAAATTCAGCCGATAATATTGCTTTGTCTGCTAACCATTTCGCCGCTCTTTTTTGGGCAAAAATCACTCCGCCACTGTTAATCCAAGTGTTAAGTTTACTAGCTATTTTATCACTAAAGTTTTGGTAATTACCGTCAACTAATAGAATATGACTATACGCTGATAAATCAATATCATTAACCCGGTGCTGCTCAACAATAGATAAAGGTAAATGTAAGGACTTTTCTAAGTAAAAGCGTACTTCGCCCGCTTCATATTGTGAGACATTGTCACCTCCAATCATCATCACCTTTACCGGGCTAAGTGCTGTAAATGAACCACTACCCAAATCAGCTCCTTTAGGAGTAAAGCCCGTCGATAAACTGTATATTTCAATATGACTTGCTAAGCTGGCATGTCTTAATACTTCTCGCCAATTTTTATTTTGTTGCCAACCGGCTGCCAATAAAATACTACCGACGTTAAATTTACGTTCTACACCATGCACTATACTGGTAAAGCTTTTGGTAGCCACTTTGGCTTTAATGCCGGATGATAAAAGTGTTTCGAGAAGCTGTGGGGCTAGTGAATGATGCCATTCAAAAACATAAGCATAGGCATCTTCGTCCAGTATTGTGGTGGCTTGTGTAGGTTTTTCCCAGGGTTTTTCGGCTGTTTGCAATCTCCTACTGCGTTTTACTTGATGAAACTCAATGTTCATTGCTAAAGGTAGAGTCCAACCAGAAACATCATAAAAAGTATTGTCTTGAAAACTAGTTTGTTGATTAAATAGCGCTTGAATGACTCTAAATTGTGGCTGTTCAAGAGGAAGGTAATAACTCAATGCCTTGTTATACACCTTGCCATTATAACGAAAGTCGCTACTCAGTGGGTAAACCTTTATTTGATGCTGACTCAGGGTTTGTAAAAAAGTATTGAGCTTATGTTGATCTCTACCTGCATGAATTAAATATCCATTGAAATTTTCTTTGTTAGCCAACTTGATACTCTGACGATAAAACGCTTGGCGATAATTTTTTAAGGCTTGCTTGTTTTCCCAAGCCCCTTCAACCGTAGAAAGCGAGGTTAGTACATGATTTTGAATACCAAACTCAAAGGTTACTAAGCCATTCACGCTTTGTTGTTGTGCGCCTCGGCTACTCGCTTGTTCAAATAAAATACCAACGCTGCCATTAATATCAGGATAGGTTGAGCCTTTGCCGTAATAAAAGTCATCAAAGACTTCTTCGCTAAAATATAAACGTTGATGTTGATCCAACGCTTTAGCATGATAACCGCCAATGAGCTGAGTTAGCTCGCCATTAGCTTTAGGCGTTAACGGATGAGTTCTACTGGGTACTCCGGGTTGAAAAAAGTAACTACTGTTGTGTGACATTTCATGAAAGTCACCTACAACATGAGGTTGATATTTATGGAAGTATCTTAATCTTTGTTGACTTTCTTTTTGGGTTAATAAGAGCCAATCTCGGTTTAAGTCAAACCAATAATGATTGGTTCTACCTGTAGGCCAACCCTGGTGATGTTCAATATCGTTAGCATCATTATTGGCATGACTGTGTCTAAACGTAGACACCCAATTAACAAAGCGGTCTAAACCGTCAGGGTTTATAATAGGCTCTAAAACGATAACGGTATTTTTTAGTAACGCTTCCATGCTTTTTGTTTGACTAGCGGCATAATGATAGGCAGTTACCATAGCGGCACTGGCCCCACTCGCTTCATCGCCATGAACACTATAACCAAGCCAAATGACTAGGGGTTCATTATCGGCTTTGTTTTTAACATCATCTATTTTATCAACAGGTATTTGACGCTTAGCAAGAATACCGTCTATATCTGCCAAGTTTTCAGCAGAAGAAATAGTCACTAATAGCTGTTGTCTTAGTTGCTCAGTACGACCCATTTTCGTAAGCATAACTCTTTTTGAGCTTTGTGCCAGCTGTTGAAAGTAATGATTAATTTGCTGATGTCTTGGATGACGCTCGCCAATATCAAAACCTAAAGTAGACTCTGGTGTAATAATCAGTGGGTTATAGTTTTGATTTTTTGGTAGGTAGTCGGTCACATTTGCAGCAAAAGAAAGTGAAATATGTCCCACAAATAAAAGAAAACTGGCAATGAAGACTAAAGTACGTAAAAACAACATTAACTAACCTTTTTAAAAAATTTTATTTTTGAATAAATGATGAGTCGACACTTATTATAACGCTAAGCGATTAATAAAGGGCGTTAAAATTATCAAACAACGTATCCATACACTAGTTTTTATCTCATTAGCGTCTAATTAATCTGATCAGGTACTAGCCATAAGCTAATTTGCAGAGTAAAATTAACATACTTGAGTAATTTAGTCAGGTATATAAATACACGATTAAATACATTTACACGTTGTCGAATATGAGTAATGCCCATGATCAATATTTCAGAAACCGCCCAAACACACTTTAAAAAATTATTAGAGCAACAAGCTGAAGGTACCAATATTCGTGTATTTGTTGTCAACCCTGGCCCGGCTAGTGCGGAGTGTGGTGTTTCTTATTGTCCGGCTGATGCCGTTGAACCTGACGATATTCTATTAGAATTCAATGGCTTCTCTGCATTAGTAGACGGACCAAGTAAGCTTTTCTTAGAAGACGCTGAAATTGATTTTACGACAGATCAAATGGGCTCACAGTTAACCTTAAAAGCGCCAAATGCTAAATTAAGGCAAGTAGCGGATGATGCGCCTTTATTTGAACGTGTCAGTTACTTCCTTCAAGCTGAAGTTAACCGACAGTTAGCTGGGCATGGCGGCGAGTGTACTTTAATGGCAATCACTGACGATGGTTATGCTGTTTTACAATTTGGTGGCGGTTGTAATGGTTGTAGCCAAATTGATGTGACCGTTAAAGACGGCATTGAAAAACAATTACTTGAAGTTATGGCTGGTGAAATTAAGGGAGTTAAAGATATGACTGAACACGAACGCGGTGAACATTCATATTACTAAGCCCAATTACTAACATTAATTAATGACTACATTGCTTGATAAATTAGGCCAAAACCCGCAACGAAGTTTACGCTTCTTTTTGTTTGGGATTGGTCTTTTTCTTTTAAGTCTGTTGTTCATTGGTTTGGGTTATTATCACCACCATCTTTGGCAAATCCCTGGTGTTATTCTTCTTGTTATTGCTTGTTTAATTACCGCTTGGGGGTATCTTGGGATATTTGCTAATCGTTGGCTAAATATTCTTTCTCGTCATAAACCTAATTAAAAAACCAGACAAACACATCATCCCAATTAATAATATTGATTTGATTAATTGAATGTACAACTATCTAATCAATAGTCATTTATGGGCTAAGTTTATACTTTTTTTTATCGCCCTCTTCTTTGTAAACATCGATAAACACTACTGTTATTTTATAGTGCCAAACGGCATAACGGCTGATGTTATTTTTCACACAAAATGCTTTAATTTACCTCTGTTTTTACGTTATGCTTGGGTTTTATAAAAAGGGCAGTACATTAAAATAATTACAATCGGGTAATTATCAATAAACTTCCCATCAACAATAAGGTATACGGAGTCATGTTTGGTAGCTTAAAGGCTTTGCCCGCCGATCCTATTTTAGGATTGTTGGCTAAATATAGAGAAGATGTTAACCCAAAAAAAATCGACTTAGGTGTTGGTGTCTACAAAAATGAAGCTGGACACACCGCAGTGTTAGATTGTGTAAAAAAAGCAGAACAACACCGAACTGACACTGAAGATAGCAAAGTTTACATTGGCCCTACCGGCTCACCTTTATTCAATGAAGAGATGAGCAAACTTATTTTTGGCACTCATAAAGTACTACTTGAAAACCGCGCACGTACCTTTTCCACCCCGGGTGGTACTGGTGCATTGCGTGTTGCCGGTGAATTTATTAATTCATGTCAAGCCGGTGCTACTATTTGGGTTTCTAACCCAACATGGGCAAACCATACCGCGGTTTTTGAAGCAGCTGGCTTAATAGTTAAAAGCTATCCTTATTACGATTATGAAAATAAAACGTTAGACTTTGATGGTATGTTAGCCACTTTGAAAGAAGTGTCTGCAGACGATGTTGTTTTACTACACGCATGTTGCCATAACCCAAGTGGTATGGACTTAACCAATGAGCAATGGCAACAAGTAGTTGAAGTGACTAAAGGGATTGGCTTCACTCCTCTTATTGATATGGCTTATCAAGGTTTTGGGGTTGGCTTAGACGAAGATGCTTATGGCTTACGTTTAATGGCAGACAACGTTAAAGAGATGATCGTGTGTAGCTCGTGCTCTAAAAACTTTGGCTTATACCGTGAACGTATTGGTGCCTGTACTTTAATCGCAGAATCGAGCCATTCGGCTGATTTAGTTGCCTCCGTGTTAGCCTATGTGATTCGTGGCATATATTCTATGCCACCCGCACATGGCGCAGCAATTGTTGAAACTATTTTAAGCTCACAAGAGTTAACTGCCCAGTGGCATAGTGAATTAAAAGAAATGCGTGATCGCATCAATGGCAATCGTCAGTTGTTAGTTGATAAGTTAACAGACAATGGCGTAACTCGCGACTTTAGCTTTATCGCTCGTCAATCAGGTATGTTCTCATTCTTAGGTATAACGCCTGAACAAGTTCAACAGCTGCAAAATGAATACAGCATTTACATGGTTGGCTCAAGCCGAATGAGTATTGCTGGTATTGCCAAGAGTAATGTTGATTATTTAGCTCAATCGATTGCTAAAATATTATAAGTGCTTTTTACCACAACGATTATTCGATAAAGAAAAGCCAGATGTTAATCTGGCTTTTTTATATCGGCCGTTATTTTAAATTTTGCAGGAGCTCATAGGAGTGTTGATATTTTTTCTGCTCACCTAAAGCTAAAGCATAAGCCTTTAAGTCATTATTATTAACCTGATAACCCTCAACTGTAAATAAGCGATGAAATGCTTTTTCGCTCATCTGCCACTGACCACACGCTAACGCTAAATGAGCTAAGCAAGACAACCATTTGATACTATGTTGGTCGCCGTGCAAGTGTTTTTGTACCGCGGCAATTAAGGGTGCCGCTTTATCCGTAGTTTTAACTAATGGTAAACGGGTTAACTGCTTAATAAAACTGTCAGTGGCTTCTTTTTTAAGGGCTGGTAGTAACAACTTTTCTAGTGGCGCAGCAATACTGTTTTCAGCTAAAATTCGACAATACGCAAATAACACTGCTTCTCGTTGCTTAATTTTTTTTGAAAGACTTTGCCAATAATTTTCTAACGCTTGTTGATCATGTTGACGAATTAATGTGTTAAACATACCAGTAAAAGCCACACTTTCACTTTTTTGTAACTTATCTTGATCAAACTCTTTTTGTTTTCTCGCCGTAGTTAAATAGTGAATGGCGGCTTCAAAGCGTTGTTCAATTGAACTTAAATCAATTTCTAACTGTAAAAGGCGAACATCATGGCCAATATGTTTATGGTATTCATCAATAAGCAGCCTCGCTTGAGCATATTCTTCATGGCTCATTAACAGTTGCACTTTAACAATAACTGACTCAAGACCTGCGGTTTTTATACTATGTTGCCCTGCGGTATGACTTTCCAGTAGCGCTAAGTAATGTTGAGTATTGGGACGTAATTTTTGCTTTTCTGCGGCTGATGCTGCTAATAAATAGGCAGTTTGTTGTTGATGTGCTGACTCTGCACTTTTTGCGAGTAGGTGCTCGGCTTGTTGGTAATCACCTAATACGTATGCTGCAATACCTTTATTAAAGTCTTTTATCGCTCGGCGATTACTAGCAAAAACAATTTTACGCCAACCCCCAAAACTTAACTGGTAACTACCACGTAATAGTCGAAAAATGATAAAGAGCGTAAGAAAAGAAAAGCCTAACCAAAAAAGTGCGGTATAGACCGTCATTTCTATAATTTTCCCTGCCATAGCAATAGCAATATACCCTGGTTCACTGATCAGCATAGGAGTGATAGCAACAACGGACAAGACCATTAAGGCAATAACAATAAAGCGGATCATATATCGTCCTCACCTGTATTCAATTTTTCATCGGCTTTTTGTTGAAGGGTGGTTTGCTTATGTATTTGCTCTTCGATTGTTAATGAGTTTTCTGCACTCTCCTTCGGAGATATTTCTTTTGCTGATGACTGTTCTTTATTAACTGCCGGTAATAGAGGAGTATTTTCTGCTTTTTTAATAACTAAGGGATTATCGGTAAGGATATTTTTTATCGCGGATAGTGAGGATAAATCACTGGGGTAATTAAAACTAATTAGTTCAGTTTTAAGCTGTTCAATACTAGATAAAAACAACTGATTACTGACCTCGCTCATATCAAAGTACTGAGTTAACCACGTTTGAATTTCAGCCAAAATTTCTAGATATAGTGCTGATTTTTCTTTTCTTGCTGCCCATTGTGCTTGTTGCAATTGTAAACTAAGATTCTCTCTTAAATTCTGCTGGTACTGAGGGGACAATAACGGTTTTGCCGTGCCATCGCGCACATGAATAACAACGAAGGTATCAAGGAAGTTACGCCATGTTTTTGCTAAGTTTTCTTGCCAATCATTAATATCAGCTGATAGTTCAAATACAGCTTCATCATTTTCAACTGTAGAGACTTGCTGCAGTGATAGCGGTAAAGTGGCTAGTTGACGATTTAAGCCCATTAGCGACAAAATAACATTGTCTGTCTTAAGCGCTGGCATAAGTTGTAGTTGTTCAATGTCTTGATGTATGAGTTGTCTAACCGGCAAAAATTTTGGCTCATTTAACTCAGTTAAACGAGTATCAGCCTCTTTTAGTAAACCAATAGCCGCATGGGTATCTCGCTCTAACCACATCGTTCTTGCCGCCATTCTAATTAAATACTCGGCTTCGTGTATTAACCAATCGCTCGGCTTATTTCTTTCCAACCGAGTAACTGCATATTCAAGTTGAGTGATTTTTTTTGTGCTGTCCTCTTGTACTTTTGCCGTCATTTGTTGGAGCTGTTGAGAAAAGTTATCTTGTTGCTCTTTTAACAACTTGTTCACTCGTTGTTCATTATCGGTATGATTTTTTCTATTGTCTTTTATTAACTCATTCGTGACATTAAGACGTTGCTCATTAAGTGAAAAATAACTGACTGTGGAAACAGTAATACCGATAATGGCGACTACTAAGGCGACTAGGGCCACCTTGGACAATCGAGCTGTTTGAGGTGAGCGACTCACAACTTTTTTTGTTGCTGCTAATCCCTGATCTTTTTTGGCAGGATTTATTGGCGCACTTGCTTTTGAGGATTTACCCACTATTTTTTCTTGGCCGTCTTTTTTAGGAGGAGATGTTTTGGTTGCAGAGATCGACGCTTGCTCTGAGGGGCTTGGTTGATCATTATCGAATGGCTGTTTTTTATCTGTCATGATCCGGTTCCGTGTCTATATAAGGTAAATTAACTCAAAGCTTTGATGATTGCTTGATCATTGGCACCTTTTGCATTAACGACATTAATTAACCCTAATGCCTCGGCGCTTGCTGCTATCCTTGAACTGGCGACAACCCATAAACAGTTTTTTTGCCAGTGCATTAGCGTTAATTGCTCGTCAGGGCGTAAAGTATCAATAAAAGCGGTTATTAAGTCTACTATTCTTTGTAATAAAGCGTTGCTGGTGATAACGATAACGTTTATTTGACTCTCATGCCATTGTTTAACAATGCCATGATGTAATGTTCGCCATACCCGTTGATAACTTTCAATATAGTTGACTGTAGCACCACGCTGACAGAGTGCGTTTTTTAAATGCTCTCTACCGCCATCACCACGGACAATAATAATATTTTTATCAGTTATTTCAATTAATTGAGCTAGCTCAAGTAAACCTTCACTAGTGTGTACGGTAGGACAAATCACTTGTTCTATTCCACATTGGTTTAACGCTTTTTTTGTTGCATCACCAACAGCAAAGAATTGAATTGGCTGAGTACCACTATTGTTAAGCCAGTTTTTAATAGCAAACGTTTTATTGGCAAAAGTAACCGCAGCGACACTGACAAAAATAATGATATTGGCCGGGAAATGTTTAAGGCTATGCTGAATTTTTTGTTGATGAGTATATATTTGGTAGTCAAAGAACGACTGGCAAGCTGATTCAATACCCATGGTATTAAGTTGCTGTGCTAATTGCTTTCCCTTTTCTTCCGGGCGAGTAATTAGCACATTGAGTTTGGTCTTATTTTTGATCCGCATATACTTGTTTTAAAATCACATCTGCCCCTTGAGACAATAGAGTTTGCGCTAAACTGTGACCTAGCGCTGCACCTTGATCAAGGTTACCTCGAATTTCACTGTGGATAATTTTACTGCCATCAACAGCCCCCACTAAACCTCTTAGATATATTTCATTATCATCGATAACGGCATAAGCGCCAATAGGTACTTGACAGCCACCTTCAAGCGCTTTGTTCATAGCACGCTCGGCGAGTACTCGTATGCGAGTATTTTTATCTTCTACTGGGGCAAGTAATGCTTTAATTGCTTGATCATCAGTACGGCATTCAATACCCACAGCGCCTTGCCCATTTGCTGGTAACATAACTTCCGGTTCAATAAATTTACGGATACGTTCAGGCATTTTTAGCCGAATCATGCCTGCCGCTGCTAAAATAATAGCATCGTAATCACCATCGTCTAACTTTCTTAAACGCGTATTGACATTACCTCGTAGGTCCCTAATCTCTAAATCCGGACGAGCGGCTTTAATTTGGCATTGACGACGTAAACTTGACGTACCAACGATGGCACCTTGTGGTAAGTCTTCCAGACTTTCATAGGTGTTAGAGATAAAAGCATCACGAGGGTCTTCACGAGGACAAATCACCTGTAATCCTAGGCCATCAGGAAAATCAACCGGTACATCTTTCATTGAATGCACAGCAATATCTGCACGGTTTTCTAACATCGCTACTTCAAGTTCTTTAACAAATAATCCTTTACCGCCAACTTTAGCTAATGGTGTATCTAAAATAATATCGCCCTTAGTTGTCATCGGTAAAAGTTTAACGGTAATGTCTTGATGAAAATGTTCAAGTTGTGCTTTAACATATTCGGCTTGCCACATAGCTAGGGCACTTTTTCGTGTGGCGATACGTACGACTTTAGTTGTCATTGACCGATCCTAAATTAATTATTCTGCTGATAAACGGATGTTTATGTCAGCTTGTTTACTGACGGCCGCTGATAAAAACTGCCAAAACTCGCCGCCACCGCGTTTATCAAACCATTGTTTATTTTCAAAAGAGAAATGATGCCCATTAAATTTTGTGGCTACCCACACTTGATGTAACGGTGCTTGCTTGTTAATAATGATTTTTGTTTTATTAAGGAAAGTGAGCGTTAAAATACCACTAGCGCCTTCAAAATCGATATCAACACCACAGTCTTCAATGGCTTCTTCAACGGCTAAAATTAATCCGTCGGAGAGTGAATTATATTTACTGTCGTTCATTGCTTTTCCTTTTAGTCAGCGAGCTGTTCGAGCTTTTATTTAGCTCAAGGCTATTAATGGTTGTAATTGATGATGTGCATGTGAGTATAATACCAGAAAAGCGATTTCAAGATGACTTTGCTTGATAAAAAATTTGATTTAAACGACTTTCATGGCATAAAACTGAATAAATGAACATACAACCAAATAAACTATTAATTTCCTGTTGTTTTACCTCACTACTGCTATTGACGGGTTGCGGGTTAAAAGGCGATTTATATCAGACTAAAGCACAAGATAGCGTAAACAAAACAACAGAGCCTGTAGTAACAGATAAAGCACCACTAGAGGAAGTAACGCCAAAATTTGAACAGGAATTTAAGTAGTGGACTTTTTTAATCATCAAGGTAGGTCATTATTTGCAGAAAACTGCTCAGTCACTGCTATAGCCCAAACTCATGGTACGCCGCTATACCTTTATTCAAGGGCAACTATCGAGCGCCATTGGCATGCCTTTAACGATGCTGCTGGTCAACAAGACCATCTTATATGTTACGCGGTTAAAGCCAATAGTAATTTAGCCGTACTTAATGTGATGGCACGTTTGGGTTCAGGTTTTGATATTGTCTCTCAAGGAGAGCTATCACGTGTATTAGCCGCCGGTGGTGATGCTAGTAAAGTGGTATTTTCAGGGGTTGGTAAGAAATCATCAGAAATAGCGTTTGCTTTAGAGCAAGGTATTTATTGTTTTAATGTTGAGTCTGCCCCCGAGTTAGACCGTATTAACAAAGTGGCACAAGCTATGGATAAAATAGCTCCTATTTCATTGCGTGTGAACCCTGATGTTGATGCGGGTACACATCCTTACATTTCAACAGGCTTAAAAGAGAATAAATTTGGCATTGCCATTGATGATGCTCAAGCTGTATATCAGTATGCTGCAAGTTTATCAAACCTTGAGGTTAGAGGTGTTGACTGTCATATCGGCTCGCAACTTACTGATTTAAAGCCATTTTTAGATGCCCTTGACAGGGTGTTATTATTGGTAGATAGCTTAGCAGAGCAAGGTATTAAACTATCTCATTTAGATGTTGGTGGCGGCCTAGGGGTTTGCTATCAGGATGAAAAACCACCTCATCCTGAACAATACGCTAAAGCATTGGCAAAAAAATTAACCGCTTACGATTTAAAGCTAATTTATGAACCGGGTCGTGCCATTATGGCCAATGCTGGTATATTAGTGACCGAGGTTGAGTTTTTAAAAGAAAATGAAGAACGCAACTTTGCTATAGTTGATGCTGCAATGAACGATCTTATTCGTCCAGCACTTTATCAAGCATGGCAAGCTATTATCCCCGTTGAAATTCGTGATGATGTAACCGCTAAAAATTATGATGTTGTTGGCCCTGTTTGTGAAACCGGTGACTTTTTAGGTAAAGACCGAACATTGTCAATTAAAGCCGGTGATTTATTAGCCGTTCGCTCTTCTGGCGCTTATGGTTTTACCATGAGTTCAAATTACAATAGCCGCCCACGCGCCGTCGAAATTATGGTGGATGGTGAACGAGTTAGCGTGGTCCGCAAAAGAGAAACAATTGAACAGCTGTGGCTAGGTGAAGAACTGCTGCCTTAGTATTTACCATTGGCTTTCATTAGTTTATACCTGATATATTGGACTCGATACCTAGCTTGTAAAAGAAGATAAATAAATGTTAGTAAACTTTTCTAAAATGCACGGCTTGGGTAATGACTTCATGGTTATTGATAATGTTACCCAGAGTGTTTATTTCTCTAATGAGCAAATTAAAAAACTTGCCGACCGTAATTTTGGTGTGGGCTTTGATCAGCTATTGGTGGTTGAGCCTCCTTATGATCCGGATTTAGATTTTCATTACCGTATTTTTAATGCAGACGGCAGCGAAGTGGCGCAATGTGGTAATGGTGCTCGCTGTTTTGCCCGTTTTGTTAAGATGAAAGGTTTAACTAATAAATCGAAAATCAAAGTATCAACACAATCAGGGAAAATGACTTTATTTACTGAACGCGATGGCAACATATCAGTGAATATGCCCGTACCAAAATTTGAACCTAAATACATACCATTTACTGCCCAAAAAGTTGAAGGCACTTATATTCTTCGCAGCGAAACAGAAACGGTACTTTGTGGAGTGGTTTCCATGGGAAATCCACATTGTGTCATTACAGTAGACTCTGTCACTGACGCTCCTGTAAATACTTTAGGCCATGAACTTTCCACCCATGAACGATTTCCTAAACAAGCTAATATTGGCTTTATGGAAGTGGTGTCACCCGAATTGATTAAACTGCGTGTTTATGAACGGGGAGCGAAAGAAACCTTGGCTTGTGGTAGTGGCGCATGTGCTGCAGTTGTTATTGGCCAAATGCAGAATAAACTTGCTAAACAAGTGACCGTTGAACTACCCGGTGGCCAATTAAAAATTTATTGGAAAGGACCAGGAAATTCAGTCAAAATGTCAGGCCCGGCAACCCATGTTTTTGATGGCCAAATCAACATTTAACTTAGTGTAAATAATGACCGATATTGAACATAATAAAAATAAGCAGAAATCTGTAATGGATGAAGACGATAAAACAACTTTTATCAAGCAAACTTTTCAATCAGGTGACTTACCGTTAACTGATGAACTTATTAGCGCTTATTTATCCGATAACCCTGACTTTTTTAATCGTAATCCTGAACTATTAACCCGTTTACGTTTGTCTGATAATCATCGTGGTGTGGTGTCATTAGTTGAGAGACAGCAACAGCAACTTCGCCAAAAAGCTCATGTTTTAGAGGAAGAGATTACTCAATTGATGGTAGTTGCTAATCATAACGAGCAATTATTTACACTTTACAGCGATTTATATTTACGTTTACTCGATTGCCATTCAGCCGATGAATTACTTAATTGTTTATATCAAGCAACCACTGAATTATTATCTTTAGCTGATTTTAAAGTCTGGTTAAAACAAAGTACTGAACAAAAACACCAGACACTGGTGAAAAACGATTGTGCTGGCGTGATGCAAAATCGATTAACCAACGACGATTATTATTTTGGTCGCCTACAACAAGCCGAACAACAATTGATATTTTCAGAGCCAACCTCTGGCTCTGTAGTTTTAATCAAGCTCAACTGTGAACGAACTGAACGAGAAATAGGCTTTATTGCCATTAATAGTAAAGATGCAGAGCATTTTGATCCCCGGATGGACACCTTACTGTTAAGCCAATTTAAAAAACTTGTGGCTAAACTCTTACAACAACATTTAACACTGTAAAACCGCCAATGAAATTTTACCGACGTTTATCACCGATTAAAGCCATTAGTTTTGATCTCGATGATACTTTATATGCCAATCACCCGGTGATGCTTAGTGCAGAAGCCAAGATGATTGATTATTTTTCTGAACATTTTGTCGATGTATTGCAGGGTAAATTAAAGGGGGTAGTGCTTAACCAAAAATTCTGGTCAATCGCTAAAACTCAGGCAATTACCACAAAAGCTTGGCTGGCTGATGATGTTGTCGGCTTACGACTCGAAAGTTACTATTTAGGTATTTTATCATTAGGTTATAATCAACAACAAGCTAAGGGCAAGGCTCAACAAGCGATGGATTACTTTGCTGTTGTACGGAGCCAATTTACTGTTCCCGAGATAAGCCACCAATTATTAAAACAACTGGCAGAAGTTTATCCTCTAGTAGCCATTAGTAATGGTAATGTTGATACTAAAGCCATTGGCATTGCTCACTACTTTCAACATATTTTTCATGCAACCGGAGGGGTAAAACAAAAACCCCATGGGCAAATGTTTGAACTCACCTGTGCTAAACTTTCGATTGCACCAGAGCAGTTATTGCATGTCGGCGATTGTGGTCGTGCTGATATTCAAGGGGCAATCGCTGCAGGTTGCCAATCGGCCTGGTTACCACGATATAACATTGGGAAGCCTGTCATGGTATTACCCAGTATAGAATTGTTAGCCGTTGAAGAGCTTGCCCAGTTATTATTGCCTTAATTAAAGATAATAATGTTTTACTAGGTGATAATATCAAACTCTATCTTTAAACCCATACTCCTAACTGACAAATGTGATTTTCCTATGGATGTTTCAGAATTACTTGACGCTTTAAATGATAAACAACGTGAAATTGTTGCTGCCCCTAAACAAAACATGCTGGTACTCGCTGGTGCTGGTAGTGGTAAAACACGTGTTTTAGTCCAGCGTATTGCTTGGCTAATGAAAGTTGAGCAAGTTTCTGCTCATAGTGTTTTAGCGGTAACCTTTACTAACAAAGCCGCAGCAGAAATGCGCGCCCGTGTTGAACAAGTGGTAGATGGCAATACTCATGGCATGTGGATAGGCACTTTCCATGGTTTAGCGCATCGCTTGTTGCGTATGCATTTTCAAGAAGCCAAATTACCACAAAGCTTTCAAGTACTCGACTCTGATGACCAATTGAGGCTAGTTAAACGTATTATTCGCTCGTTAAACTTAGATGAAAAACGCTGGCCGGCAAAACAAATGCAGTGGTACATCAATGGTAAAAAAGATGAAGGCATTCGCCCACAACACATTGAAGTTTATGATGATCCTACCGAGCAAACCTTTGTTCAAATTTACCAGGGCTATCAAGAGGTTTGTGATCGCTCAGGCTTAGTGGATTTTGCCGAATTACTGCTACGTGCACATGAACTCTGGTTAGACAATCCGGTATTACTTGAACATTATCAACAGCGCTTTGGTCAAATATTGGTGGATGAATTTCAAGACACCAATGCTATCCAATATGCTTGGTTAAACATCCTGGGTAAAGAGAAAAGCCATGTAATGATTGTCGGTGATGATGACCAGTCTATTTATGGCTGGCGTGGTGCTAAAATAGAAAATATTCAACGCTTTCTCAATGACTTTGATAACGCCAAAACCATACGTTTAGAGCAGAATTATCGATCTACCGCTAATATTCTAAATTCCGCCAATCAATTAATTGCAAAAAACAATAACCGTCTTGGTAAAGAGTTGTGGACTGAGGATGCTGCGGGTGAAAAAATCTCAATTTACACCGCTTTCAATGAAATTGATGAAGCCCGTTTTATTGCTGGCCGTATTGGCGACTGGAAAAACTGTGATTGGGGTAAAGATGAAAATAAAGGAACATTGGATCAAGTCGCTATTTTATACCGCAGTAACGCACAATCTCGTTTATTAGAAGAAGCCTTATTACAAGCCCAAATACCCTATCGCATTTATGGCGGCCAACGCTTCTTTGAACGTCAAGAAATCAAAGACGCTTTAGCCTATATGCGTTTGATTAACAATCGTGATGATGATGCCGCTTTTGAGCGCATTATCAATAAACCAACACGTGGTATTGGCGATCAAACGTTATCTATGGTGAGAGATGCGGCCAAAAGTTTACAAGTGACGTTATGGCAAGCCTGTCAGCATATGTTGCAAGGTGATTTACTCAAAGGTCGTAGTGCAAAAACTATTAACCACTTTTTTGCCTTAATTGAACAACTTGAAGATGACTCAAAAGAGTTAGACTTAGACCAACAAGTTAATCTTGTGATTAAAAATAGTGGTATAAAAGCCATGTATCAAGCTGAAAAAGGTGAACGCGCCGAACAACGTATTGAAAATTTAAATGAGTTAGTCACTGCCTGTCAAACTTTTGAAATGAATCCTGATCTTGAAGATGAACAAACTCAACTGACGGCATTTTTAACGCATGCGGCATTAGAATCAGGAGAGTCGCAAGCGGATGATTTTGAGCCCGCGGTGCAATTGATGACTATGCATTCAGCTAAAGGCCTAGAGTTTCCCTTAGTCTTTATTGCCGGGCTTGAAGAGGGCATGTTTCCATCTCAACAATCACAGGAAGACATTAGTCGTTTAGAAGAAGAGCGACGCTTATGCTATGTTGGCATGACAAGAGCTATGCATAAGCTCTATTTATGTCACGCAGAGAGTCGACGTTTATATGGTCAAGAAAAACACCATAAAGCCAGTCGTTTTTTACGAGAGTTACCCAATGATTGCACAGAAGAAATTCGCTTGCAAAGCCAAGTAAAACGGCCAGCAACCGCTGGCAGGTTGTCATCCAATTTCACCACAGAAACCTTCGAAAACACGGGCTTTAGTTTAGGGCAAAGTGTCATGCATGCTAAGTTTGGTGAAGGTGTAGTATTAAACTATGAAGGTAGTGGCGCACAATCTCGTATCCAAGTTAATTTTGAAGATTTAGGTAGCAAATGGCTAGTCGTTGCCTATGCTAGATTAGCAGCCATTTAATAGCGAAAATTAGTGGTTATCGAGTTTAACTTGATCAAAACCTGTTGAGGGACGCTAGCCGCTGGTATTTCACGCCAACGGTTTAGTTACTTACTGGACCAGGCTAGCCTTTCTGGCCTTTAAAGAGTCAAGGCTGTAAATAAACAGCGCTAGCCAGATAAAAGTAAAGGTGATCATTTTACTCGATTGCAAAGTTTCATGATAAAAGAGTGTCGCCAAGACAAACATAATACTCGGACCGATGTATTGAAAAAAACCTAGGCTAGATAAGGTTAGACGCTTGGCAGCGGCAGTAAAGCATAATAATGGTGCGGTGGTAACAATACCTGCCATCATTAAAGTTATATTTAATCCCCAGCCGTTATTAAACATATTACTGGACTCACTTGAAACAAAGAATAGCCAAAAGCCTAAGGCTATTGGCAACATCATTAACGACTCAATCAATAGACCAATAAATGAGTCTAAGTGCATTTTTTTACGTAGCAGGCCATAAGTACCAAAGGTACCTGCTAGTGCTAAAGAAATCATTGGCAGTGAACCAATAATCACTAACTGAATTAATACCCCAACAATCGCTAAAACAACCGCAAATTTTTGCCACTTCCTCAATCGCTCCCCAAGAAAAATCATGCCTAAGGCGACACTAAATAGTGGGTTAATAAAATAACCTAAGCTCGCATCAAGTAAGTGATTATTATTGATTGCCCAGATAAACAAAAACCAATTAACGGCTAAAATAGCAGCGCTAATAGTCAGTTTTAGCACGACCTTGGGTTGCTTTAAAATGGAGATGAACCTTTGCCATTTTCGGGTAATGATAATAACCACTATGAGCAGTAATGTTGACCAAAGAATACGGTGAATTAGGATTTCACTTGGACTAATAAGCTCAAGGAGTTTGAAATATATCGGGGCGAATCCCCACATAAAATAAGCGCTAATCGCATTAATAATGCCTGCACGGTTTTCAGCGTCTGTCGTATTAGTCATGAAGTCTTAATTGATAAAAAATTAGCGTTGTGATGATATCATAGCGAGGATAAATTGTTAGTGTCTCTCAACTAGCACGATCTTTTATTCTGCTGATTTAATCAGCGCCTCAAGCTCTGCAAGCTTAGTTTCAAGATGGGCAATTTTTTCTCGTGTTTTAATCAATACCTGGGTCTGTACATCAAATTCCTCACGACTGACAACATCAAGCTGAGATAATTTACGTTGTAAAATTGTTTTTGTTTTATCTTCTAAGTCTGTAGCAAGATTTTTTAAGCCTACGGGAATAGAGTCCGTAACTTGTTTAGCGATCTCTTCAATTTTTTTAGCGTTAATCATTATTTACTCATTTATTATATTTTGCTGTAACGTTTTACTGCAATAACTCATTGTAAAGTTTTTTACAAAATAGACAATAATTTTCACCTCCAAAACTCTTAGCCTTGAACCTTAATCTGGACAGTGCCTAGAAGTCATAGGCGTTAATTAGATCCACGATGCTTTATCCCCTAAAACAAGCAAAGTTTATTTATCTATGTTGTCACACAGTAAAAACAGGTAAAATTCCTTCCTAGCAAATATCAGCCTTAGATAAGTGAGCAGTATGCCGCATGAAACTTAACCCTGGACAAAATGAAGCAGTAAAATATATCAGTGGTCCATGTTTGGTCCTAGCTGGTGCCGGTAGTGGTAAAACCGGGGTTATTTGTCAAAAGGTTGCTTACCTGATCCAAAAATGTGACTACAAAGCCCGCAATATTGCGGCAGTAACCTTTACCAATAAAGCGGCACGAGAGTTAAAAGAGCGCATAAAAAAAATGATGGGTAAAGACTTAACTCGCGGTTTAACGGTTTCTACTTTTCACTCCCTTGGTTTAGATATTGTTCGCCGAGAAATTAAAATATTAGGTTATAAACCTGGGTTTACCTTGTTTGATGACCAAGACTCTTTAGCGCTATTAAAAGAGCTAACTCTTGATGAACTTGATGGTGACAAAGAATTATTAAGTCAATTACAAAGTATGATCTCTAACTGGAAAAATGATTTATTACTACCCAATACGGTAGCCAAAATGGCGACTGATGCCGATACTGCGTTATATGCAGAGTTTTATATTCGTTATCAACAACATATGAAAGCCTATAATGCCCTTGATTTTGATGATCTCATTCTTATTCCAACCCTGTTATTAAAAAACCATGAAGAAGTCCGTACTCGTTGGCGTAATAAAATTCGTTATATGCTGGTCGATGAATACCAAGATACGAACACTAGTCAGTATGAATTAGTTAAATTAATTACCGGTGAACGTGGTCGATTAACTGTCGTCGGCGATGATGATCAATCAATCTATTCATGGCGTGGTGCTCGTCCACAAAATCTTGTGTTATTAGGCAAAGATTATCCTCACTTGAAACTAATAAAATTAGAACAGAACTACCGTTCTAGTGGCCGAATTTTAAAGTGTGCCAATATACTGATTGCCAATAACCCTCATGTTTATGATAAAGCCTTATTTAGTGAGTTAGCTTATGGTGTTGAACTGAGAGTTTTACAAGCAAAAAATGAAGAGCATGAAATTGAACGCTTGGTGGGCGAGCTTATTGGTCATCGCTTTATCAACAAAAGTCAGTTTAAAAATTATGCGGTGTTATACCGTGGTAACCACCAATCAAGACTGTTAGAAAAAGCGTTAATGCTTAACCGAATACCTTATAAAATAAGTGGTGGCACCTCCTTTTTTTCTCGTGCAGAAATCAAAGATGTTATGGCGTACCTTAGAGTGTTAGTTAATCCTGATGATGACAACGCTTTTTTGCGTATCGTAAATACTCCTCGCAGAGAATTAGGGCCGGCAACATTAGAGAAGCTAGGGAATTATGCCAATATACGTCAAATCAGTATGTTTGCCGCAAGTTTTGAATTGGGTCTTGAACAACATCTCACTGGCCGTGGCTTGGAAAATGTTCAACGTTTTACTCATTGGCTGGTTGGAACCGCTGATCAATGTGAACGAGGTGATACCGCTGCAGTATTAAGGACTATGATTCGCGAAATTAACTATGAAGACTATTTATACGACAATACCCCCAGTGCTAAAGGTGCTGAAATGCGGATGAAAAACGTCACTGAACTTTTTAGCTGGGTCACTCAAATGCTAGAAGGGGTTGATGACGAAGAACCGATGACCTTGCCACAAATCGTTACTCGCTTAACGTTACGTGACATGATGGAGCGTAATGAAGAAGAAAATGGTGCAGACCAAGTACAGTTAATGACTTTACACGCTTCTAAGGGCTTAGAGTTCCCTTATGTGTTTATCATTGGTATGGAAGAAGGATTATTACCACACCAAACCAGTATTGATGAAGGGAATATTGAAGAAGAACGACGATTGGCTTATGTGGGTATAACGCGCGCTCAACGTGAGCTTATTTTTACTTATGCAAAAGAGCGCCGCCAATTTGGCGAAGTTTCACGTACTGAAGTCAGTCGATTCTTACATGAATTACCTCAAAATGACTTAAACTGGGAAATTGGCCAAATTAAACAAACGGAAGAGCATAAAATACAGTCGGCTAAAGTTGGGGTTGCTAACTTGCGTGATTTATTGAAAAAGGGGTGAAATAATTAACATAGGGCGACACCGTTTTTTATTAGCAATTTTTATTAGCAATGTATTGATAGTAGCTCGTAAACACCCTCTAAAATAATTAGAACTCTAATATATTAATAAAGACAAAAACCCCGAATAAGCCTACCATGGCTATAATTGAATAATTTATTTATAGCTGTTATTATTTCAACGCTAAGTATTTATTTGGGAGGTCTTTGTGAGTGTTAAAAGTAAATGTTTTGAGGAATACGCTGCTTTTGCTGGCATTGCGTTCACTCATGACAGTGAGGCCAGCACATTAGTGGTCGAAGACCTTGGTAATGAAAATTTAAACACCTTTGCCTCATTCATTAAACGATATGCATTTCAGCAAAAAACCGCCAAAATCAGTATTAAAGTAAATAAGTCTAACGCCATTTATTTTTTTCAACATGGCTTCAATGTTGAAGCATCAATCTTGTCATATTATGGACTACAAGATGCTTTCTATATCGTGTATTACTTAAGAGACTCCTATTTAGAAAACCAGTTTGAAGAAGAACACCAGGCTATTTTGGATGCCTCTTTTGATTTCAATAATAAAGAGTATCTCACGGTAGATGAACCCAATATACAAGTATCTTCCGGTTTGAAAGATGTGTCAATTGATGGCAAGCAGCAGTTGGTATTTACAGGTAGAAAACCTCCCATTCCAAATAAAAACACGACAAAATATTTTTTTGCGCAAATAGGTAATAAAAACGTAGCCAAGGTTAACGCCTGCTATTGTGGCAACAAAAAAATTGTTGAATTTTCAGAGTTCGTCATAAATTTGGAATTAGAACCACAAAAAGTGCTTAATCGACTGTTAACGAAAATGGCACGCTATTACGCTTCATTAGATTGTAGAACAGCATATACCATGGTCCCTGCAAGTAGTTTGATGATTAACGCGCTATGTGTCGAGAATAACTTTAACTTTGGCGGTCGGTTAACCAATGAGTCTATTTTTAAAGAAAATCTCGACAGCTTAAATACTTGGTACAAACAATTATAAAGGATTATTAGCATGTCTTTCGTGTCAATGAAAACTCCTGGCGTAGCATTACGTCAATATATCGCAGAATTTGATGACCAATTAAATCAAACATTTCATACCGACTCTATTCAATCATTAATGGAAAAAAGAGCTGAGTTTTTTGATCAATTGCTTATCGCACTTTGGTGTTCATTTGAATTAGACCAGTCAACCTTATCCATCAATGCGGTAGGTGGTTATGGAAGGAAGCGGCTGCATCCGCAATCAGATATTGATCTGGCCATTATTAGTGATGATAAGATAACCAAAAACGTAGAAGCCAAACTTTCTTCTTTTATCACCAAACTTTGGGATTTAGGCACAGATATTGGACACTCGGTAAGAACGATTAAAGAGTCAATTAAACTGGCCGCAACAGATATCACCATTGCAACCAATTTACTCGATATTCGTCCATTATTAGGGCCGCTTTCTCATGCATCAATAATTAAAGAAGCGCTTTTCCAAGACAAGGTTTGGACAAGTAAGGCGTTTTTCCATGCTAAGCTAACAGAACAGGAAAACCGCCATAAGTATGCCAAAAATACCGCATTGTACTTAGAACCTAACCTAAAAAACAACCCCGGTGGCATGAGAGATGTACAAACCATACATTGGATAGCACAAAAACATTTTTTAATTGATCATCATAAAACCATAAAATCGACAGGCTTTTTAACGTCAGATGAAACCTCAGAACTATTAGAGTCTTATGACTTTGTCTGCCGAGTACGTTGGGCATTACATTCGGTTGTTAGCAGACCGCAAGAAATTCTCCTGTTTGATTATCAATCGACTGTCGCAAAATTTATGCGTTTTGGTGGCGATGATAATGCCCAGCATGCGATAGAAAGCATGATGGGTTATTTGTTTACCGCGATGACACGTATTCGCGAATTGAATCAAATGCTCAGTGATTCTTTTCAATTTGATATTTTAAAGCACCAGCCCCAGAAGCCAGATCATATTATTGATGAATACTTTATGGTTCGCAATAACTTAATTGAAGCAAGATACAACGAGGTTTTTATCGATAAACGCCAAGTATTGCGGGTGTTTTTGTTGATCGCTGAGCACAAAGGTCTTAACGGTATTGCACCTGAGACACTGAGGTTATTAAGACAAACCAGACGAAGATTACTTGGTGAGCTCAACTGTTATCAGGGATGCCGTGAAGAATTCATTAATCTGTTACAACACCCTAACGGGTTAAAAACTTCACTCAGTTTAATGCATCGATATGGTATTTTAGCGTCCTATTATTCACATTGGAAGCAAATAGAAGGCCAAATGCAATACGATATGCATAACGCTTACACCATAGATGAACACACCTTTAAAGCGGTAGAAGCGATTGACAGCTTCAGTAGTGATTTTAACAAAAAAAGCTTCATTTATAATATCAATCAATACATTAAAGATAGGACCGCTCTCATTTTGGCAACACTATGCCATCATATATCCGGTAAACAAGCCATTGAAAACAGTCAACTTAGTGCAATTATTGCCAAAGAGTTTGCTGAAATACATCAATTAAAAAACTCAACCATTAAACTGGTTTATTGGTTAGTGGCTAATCAAGAGTTACTTATCGGTACGATACAAAGCCAAGACATTGCCGACCCTGATGTTATCAAACAATTTGCTAAACTGGTTGGCTCTGTTGACAAACTTAACCTCCTCTATGTGTTTACCGTGGCCGATATGATCGCAACCAATGAGCAATACTGGAATGAGTGGCATGAATGCCAACTCAAACAATTGTATCTATCTACCCGAGAGGCCCTAAAACAAGGTATAGAAAATATATTCGAAGTGCGCACTCTTATTAGAGAAAACAAAAATGACGCTACGTATAAACTAAGCCTCATTGGTTTAAGCGAACAAGTAATAGCACCATTATGGTCGAGTTTACCTAAGCATTTTTTTAGCAGTAACAGTGTGAATGAAATTGTCTATATTACGGAACAAATTTTAAAAGGCGCGAATAAACAAGATATGATTTTCATTTCCGACAGTTTATCACCAGGCTCTACCTGTTTAATTGTTTATACAAAAGACAGATCTAAGCTTTTTGTTGATATATTCAACACGCTAGCAACGGCCAAATTAAAGGTCAAAGATGCACAAATGATGCAAACAAAAGACGGTATGGTATTAGAAATAATCAAATTGCTTGATAACAACAATGAACCGATAACTGAAAGCTTTCGACTTAATCAAATTGTCACTCGCGTTGAAAAATCGATTAACAATCAAATATTGTATAATAATTTATCCACACCAAGATTCGTTAAAAACTTTGAAAACACCACGGTTGTCGCGTTTTTAAAATCAAGTAAAAAGAATAAGTTACTATTAAAAGTCAACACCCTCGATGATCCTTCTTATATGGAGGAAATTTGCTCTGTATTTTCACAAAGTGATTTAACCGTTCATTCAGCGAAAATAAGTTCGCTTGGTGAGTCAACAGAAAATGTGTTTTTGATCTCCAAAAACGATGGTGAACAAATAACCAATGAAGAACAAGCGCATTTAAATGAATTATTGATCAGTCGGATTGCCTAATTTATTGATGCAAAGACTAACTTTTTAAGCTATTTAGGTAGGCGGGTAGCCAAGCGTTGGTTAATGTCTATCAGCACTTGTTTTTTGAATTCACCGCTATCCGCGCTAAATTGTTGTTTGTATTTAGGTAAGGCAACAATTTCCATGTTGGCTTTGATGGTTTTAAATAGCTTGGGGAATTTGTCACCTGGGGCTTGAATATGATGAAGACCACCACTGTAAACAAAAAGAATTTTTCCTTTGTCTAACCGTTGTAATATATCAACCACGCCACCTCTAACGTTCATCGGTTGGCCTGTTTTGTCTAAACCACCTCTGCGTTTCATGCGCCCTTCTGGCAATATAGCATTCACTTTTTCATTACTCACATGGCTGAGAAAGTTATCCCATGAGTCGTCTTTTTTTCTGGTAATAGAAATACAACCAGGAATTAAGGTTCGATATATTTTTCCTGTGATAGGTCTTGCCATCGTAATATCAGCGCCCGGAACGTTAAGGTCATTGGCGATTCGCCATAAAAAACTCACCGGCGCTAAACCAAGAAATAACGGTTCGAATAAACTGGTGTGATTGAGGAAAATAATTAAGTTGACTTCATCCCATGGCTTTTTATCTTCAGACGAAAGCCATTGTTGCTCAAAGCGAAAAAATAACATGGTCGTTATTTTAAAGCTGCTTAACAGCAAAAATCTCAGGGTATTTAACAGCACATTAATACCGACCTCTTTAGTTCATAATGTCTAGTTTAATTGTTCTTCAGTATAATATATTGCTGATATTGTTCAACACGCTACAATAACAAAACTTCTGATGATTACTAAATGTAGCGCCTACAAAGCCAGTGATGCACAGAGTAGGCTGTGGTGTCGGCGATGAATAGATGAACGTTAGCTGATCCTAGGGTAATTTATGCACTCATGCAAAAAAACAGTTAATTTCGCTTTACCGACAAACATCCAAAAATCAATGCGCCTGCGCCACTGATGACAGCTGCAATTATATTATCTTGATTCAACAACAATACCGACCCAATAACAAAACCTGCAGCAAGCACACCATAAACCAATTGTTGATTATTCACTTGTTGTTGCAGGACCAGTTGAGTCATTAATTGGCTTTGATTGAGCTGCGTGTCTTTACCTGCTTTTAAATAATCATAAATAAGATCGGGAATTTCAGGCAGTTTTTCATTCCAAAACGGTAAATTTTCTTTTATTTTACTAAATACGGCTTTAACGCCCATTTGTTCTTTCACCCATTCTTCTAAAAAGGGTTTGGCGGTTTGCCATAAGTCGAGTTGAGGGTAAAGTTGACGACCTAATCCTTCAATATAAAGTAAGGTTTTTTGCAATAACACAAGCTGTGGTTGAACTTCCATATTAAAACGCCGAGCGGTATTAAAAAGGTTAACTAATACCTGACCAAATGAGATCTCCGCTAATGGTTTATTAAAAATGGGCTCACAAACAGTACGAATAGCAAACTCAAATTCATCAACACTTGTGCCATATGGCACCCACCCAGAATCTACATGTAATTGTGCAACCTTGCGATAATCACGATTAAAAAAAGCGACAAAATTTTCAGCTAAATAGCGTTTATCTTCACGATTTAAGGTGCCAACAATACCACAATCTATTGCTATCCATGTCGGATCATTAGGGTTAGTAATATCAACAAATACATTGCCTGGGTGCATGTCAGCATGAAAAAAGCTATCACGAAATACTTGGGTAAAAAACACTTCCACACCACGTTCAGCGAGTAGTTTCATATTAACATTATGTTGATTTAACGTGTCAATTTCACCCACACCAATGCCATAAATTCGCTCCATCACTAACACATTACTGTGGCTAAACTCACTATAAATATCTGGCACGTATAAGGCTTTATCGTATTCACTGCCCTGTGCAAAATTACGCTTTAATTGAATGGCATTAGCCGCTTCTCGATTTAAGTCGAGCTCATCTAATATAGTTTTACGATACTCTTCAACGACTTCTTTAGGTCGTAAACGTTTGCCATCAGGTAGCCAGCGAGCAACTACGCCAGCAAATCGCTCCATGATATTAAGATCAGCAATAATGACCTTGCTAATTTTTGGACGTAAAACTTTAATGACGATATCTTCATGTTGACCCTTATGAAGTAACTGAGCGGTATGAACCTGTGCAATTGAAGCAGAGGCAAGAGGCGTTATATCAAAGTCCGAAAAATAACGGTTAAAAACTTCCTCCCCAATGGCAGTAATAATAAGGTCTTTAGCGTGTTGTCCATCAAAAGGTTGTACTTGATCCTGCAACATCGCTAGTTCATTAGCAAAATCATCTGGTAATAAATCACGCCGTGTTGATAACATTTGACCAAATTTTATAAACACCGGACCAAGGGCTTCAATACCCAGACGAAAACGCATCGCTAGTGGTTTATCTTTATGCTTATTACGCAACCAAAATAAAGATAAGCGGGCAAGTTTGATATACCAAGGTAATAATTTTTTAGGCAAGAGTTCATCTAAGCCAAATTGGAAAAATGTTTTTATAATATGATAAAGACGCATGCGGCTTCTTGTTATCCTTTGCTATTGATATGGAAACGCTCAACTAATTGATGAAGACGATTTTCTACTTGCTTGGTTTGCAAATTAACTGCCAATACCCCTTGGTTAAAGTGATCTAATTGACGACTAGTTACCACTAGTCGTTTTTCATGCACCAGATATTCACCTGAGTCTGCTTGTATTTGTTTGCTAACAAACACCAGCTTATTTTTGACCGTTTTACTTAGCTGTACTATCTTGTGAGTCGCTACATCACCAATATGTTTGGCTAGTTCAGTTTGCCAATCAATATCGAGTGTTTCTGCCAAGCTGGTAAAGTGTTGTGCTACTTTTATATCCCCTTCAACATCAAGCCTGTCTTGTTTGATAAGCTCAGTGAGCTGTTGCTCTTTTTTCAACGCTTGTAAGGTGTTAATACTGCTAGTAATGGTGCAATCAGCACGTGCAATTAATTTTGTGACTAATATATTGCCATCATTGATAGAAAAGCACAGAGGAAAACCCAGTTCAGTTAATTTTACCGCCAAGGTTTTTTGGTCAAGAGCATTCAACTGATCATTGGGATGAATGTTTAATGATACCGCTTTATTGACAATAGTTTCTAATGCCGAGCACATCACTTGCTGTAACATTAGTTGAGGTATTATTTTTAAAAGTGGCGTAGGCAGTTTCATCATCAGACTAAAACTTATAACCTTTATGAAGGGCAACAACACCAGCTGTTAAGTTTTTATAACTGGTTTGTTCAAAACCCGCATTATCCATCATAGTTTTTAACGTTTCTTGATCTGGGTGCATACGGATAGACTCCGCAAGATATTGGTAACTGTCTCCATCTTTAGCGACAATTTTGCCTATTTTCGGCAAGATATTAAATGAGTAAAAATCGTAAGCTTTATTGATTAATTCATATTCAGGTTTTGAAAACTCTAAGACTAACAAACGCCCGCCAGGCTTTAACACTCGGTAAATAGAGCGTAATGCCATGTCTTTATCGGTAACATTACGAAGACCGAAAGCGATCGTAACTATATCAAAGGTATTGTCTTCAAAGGGGAGGTATTGTGCGTTGGCTTGCACATATTCAATGTTTTGCACTAAACCACGGTCGCGTAATTTATCACGGCCAACATTGAGCATTGAACTATTGATATCTGCTAAAATCACCTGACCTTCACGGCCAACAAGTTGAGAAAACTTTGCCGTTAAATCACCCGTGCCTCCGGCAAGATCAAGGACAATGTTACCCGGACGAACCCCACTGGCATCTATGGTAAAGCGTTTCCATAAACGATGAATACCAAAGGACATTAAATCGTTCATTACATCATATTGCGCGGCAACTGAATCAAAAACGCCGGCAACCATAGACACCTTATCGTCTTTAGCTACCGTTTGGTAACCAAAGTGGGTGGTAGTATCAGTGGTGTTATCGCTGCTGTCATCTTGGTGGTTATTTTCTTGGCTCGACATGGTAAATACGCGTAAAACAAAAGTTGTTGATAGTTTAGCGCACTTTTTACTAATAATTAACTGTTGAGATCAAGCATTCGAATATTGTTCACGATTAGCTAACCATCGATTGATTAGAGCAAGAGCATTATCAGGATGTTTATGCCAAATCATATAAGCGGTTTGTTGAATTTCAGGAATAAGCGCCGCATCACGAACAAGATCCGCTATTTTTAATTCAGCTAGACCCGTTTGACGCGTACCGAGTAGTTCACCAGGTCCGCGTATTTCCAAATCTTTTTCAGCAATCACAAAGCCATCATTTGACTCCCGCAGCACTTTTAAGCGTTTTATTGCCGTTTTTGATAACGGGCTTTTGTACATCAAGACACAATGCGATGCGATGCTGCCACGCCCTACTCGGCCTCGAAGTTGATGTAATTGAGCCAAACCTAAACGCTCTGGATTTTCAATCACCATTAAACTCGCATTAGGCACATCAACGCCCACTTCAATTACCGTGGTGGCAACTAATAAATGTAATTCACCCGCTTTAAAGCTTTCCATAATTTCCTGCTTTTCAACAGGTTTCATGCGTCCATGCACTAAGCCAACGTTTAATTCACTTAACTGTAGCTGTAAATATTTAGCGGTATCTTCGGCCGCTTGGCATTGCAGTACTTCTGACTCTTCAATTAATGTACATACCCAATAAATTTGTCTGCTCTCATTAAGTGCGCTTTGCCGAATGCGTTCAATGACATCATCTCGACGATTATCAGATAACGCTACTGTGGTTATGGCTGTTCGCCCTGGTGGGAGTTCGTCAATGACCGAGGTGTCTAAGTCTGCATAAGCGGTCATCGCCAATGTCCGCGGAATTGGCGTGGCTGTCATGATGAGCTGATGGGGATAATTACCCTCAAAAGCACCTTTCTCTCTTAATGATAACCTTTGATGCACCCCAAATTTGTGTTGTTCATCAATGATGATTAATGTCAGTTTGTTAAATATCACTTGTTCTTGAAACAGTGCGTGAGTACCGATAACTAGCTGCATATCACCACTGGCAATACGTGCTAAAGCATCCCGCCTTTCTTTAACTTTAGTTTTCCCAACCAACCAACCAACCGAAATATTGAGCGGTTCAAACCATTTTTTAAAGTTGATGACATGTTGTTCAGCTAATATTTCTGTTGGTGCCATCAAGGCGACTTGATAACCTTGACCAATAGCCGTCAGTGCCGCTAACCCTGCGACCAAGGTTTTACCTGAGCCAACATCCCCTTGTACCAAACGCATCATCGGCATGTGTTTGATTAAATCTTGACGTATTTCTTGCACAACACGTGTTTGGGCATTTGTGGGTGAGAAAGGCAGTTGAGCTAAAAAATTTTGATTGAGTTTTTCATCAATACTTAAGCTTATCGCTTGATGTTGCACTAGGGTTTGTCTGAGTTTTAACATGCTCAAATTATGAGCAATCAACTCTTCTTTGATTAACCGTAATTGTGCTGGATGTTTGCCTTCTTCTAGCTGTATAACCGAAGTCTCTGGTGGCGGCCGATGAATCAGCGCTAATGCTTGCGCTAACGAATAGGACTCAGACACATATTCTGGTGGAAGTAACTCTTGTACCTGGCCTCGTGTTAAACGAATTAACGCTTGATCCGTGAGCATTCTAAGAGAGACTTGCCGAAGGCCGTCTGTGGTTCGATAAACAGGCGTTAAGGTTTCTTCAACAGGCGTCAGTGGTTGATCTTGATCAAGGGGTTTATATTCAGGGTGGACTATTTCAAAACCACGTGGACCGCGATTAATTTCACCATAACAGCGAATATTTGAGCCTATCGACAAGCTGTTTTTTTGACTGGCAGAAAAATGAAAAAATCTGAGATTAATGCTACCTGTGCCATCATTAAGGCTAACCACTAACATTCGCTTTTTACCATTAATGATTTGATTATCGGTGATCTCGCCAATGATATTGGTATGAGTTCCCGGTAATAAATCACGGATGGTGGTGATGCGTGTTCGGTCTTCATAGCGCAGTGGCAAATGAAATAATAAATCTTGTAGGGTATGTAAATTTATTTTTTCGAGCTTTTTGGCCATGCCCGGCCCAACCCCTTTTAAAGTGGTAATTGCGGTATGGGCAAGATTACTGATCCCCTTGGGCTTAGGTTTATTAGTCATCGAGGCTTTGCCAAGCATCCTTACTCATTTGCATTTTTTGCCACCAGTCTGCATTAGCAACAATTTGACCCTCTTCATCGATAACAGGGTAAGGCAGCCCTTTACGCTGGCATGCTTGAGCAAAAACAGGGTGGCCCCCTTCAAATAATACTTTTTGGCGTCGCTGTTCAGGTAATCTCGCTTTATCATACATACCGGCTATTTGACGCTGACGCTGAGCTTCATATAATATCACTGAACAAGCAACTGACACATTAAGTGATTGCACCATACCAACCATAGGAATAACAATATCTTGATCTGCCATGGCTAAAGCAACATCAGATGCTCCAAACTTCTCTTGGCCTAAAATTATTGCTGTTGGCTTGGTGTAATCAACTTCACGAAAATCAACAGCGGTAGCCGAAAGGTTAGTCACTAATACCTGCATACCTTGCGCTTTGAGTGTTTTAATGGCTTTTTCTGTTTCGTTATGGCTGTGGACATCAATCCAATTTTGGCTGCCAGCAGCACTGCCGCCACGGACTTGCATTTGCTCATTTTTCCAAATAGCGTGCACGTCACTCACACCCACAGCGTCACATGTTCTTACCACTGCAGCTAGGTTGTGAATTTTATGCACACCTTCCATACATACGGTTAAGTCTGGTTGGCGTTTATCTAACATGTCTTTAATGCGTTGATGTCTTTCGGGTGTCATTGCTCTACTCGATAATTACACTATCAGA
Source organism: Colwellia sp. (assembly GCA_034111045.1). GTDB lineage: Bacteria > Pseudomonadota > Gammaproteobacteria > Enterobacterales > Alteromonadaceae > JALJPB01. The sequence goes on from JAWUYA010000057.1 coordinate 45,331, forward strand.
AAAGGTTTAATCTACGTTGGGTAAATCCATGATGCCGTCAATTTCAATCTCAACATCTTTGGGTAAACGAGAAACTTGCACTGCAGCACGAGCAGGGTATGGTTCATCAAAATATTGACTCATCACTGCATTTACTGTTGAGAAGTTACTTAAGTCGGTCATGAATATATTCACTTTAACCATATCGTTAATGTTACCACCGGCCGCTTCACATACACTGACAAGGTTTTTAAATACTTGCTCAGTTTGTTCAGCAAAGCCACCTTCTATCACTTCCATCGTTTCAGGAATCAGAGGGATTTGGCCTGAAAGATAAACAGTATTTTTTACTTTGACTGCTTGACTATAGGTTCCGATTGCACTTGGTGCGTTGTCTGTAGAGATAATAGTTTTCATAGTTATTTCCTAATGATTTTTTAAATTCTTATCTAATAAATGTGGCGTTATTTATTTCGAATAACGCGTTGCACATCGATTATCACTTTGATTTTTCTGATGATATCAGCAAGATGAACGCGATCACGACAGGTAATTTCCATATCAATAGTATAGAGGCCTGACTCTTTTTCACCTGAATTTAAGGTATGCACATTAGAGCCGCATTTAGCAATAATATTGGTTAAAGAAGCCAGTGCACCTTGATGATTAATAATTTCAATACGTAGTTTAGCGATAAAATCACGGTTGATATCACTGTCCCACTTCACCGGAAACAAACTACCTTGCTCATGGCCTTTAATATTACGACAACCTTGTTGATGCACCATCAAGCCTTTTCCGGGGCTGAGATAGGCAAGAATTGCATCGCCTGGAATGGGTCGACAACATTTACCATAGCTCACCAACATGCCTTCAGTACCTTTAATCGGCATTTTAGCTTTTGAAGCAGGAGCTGCTAATAATGAATCTTCTGTAAATTCATCGGTTAATCGTCTAGCGATACCAATACTTAAGGCATTACCTAAACCAATATTAACCATCAATTCGTCTAAACTGCTATTACCTGTTTCTTTGACCACTTGAGCAATTTTTTCTTGGTTAATATTTTCTAATTTATGACTGCCTAAGGCATGGCTTAATAAACGTTGACCTAACGCGCGCGACTCAGTTTTTTCTTGTGAACGTAAATAAGTACGAATTTGCAACCGAGCTTTAGCCGTTACCACAAAGTTTAGCCAAGTGGCATTAGGTCTAGCTGCCGATGAGGTGACCACTTCAATGGTTTGACCTGAATCTATTGGGTGACTCAGCGGAAACGGTTTGCGATCAACTTTGACACCCACACAAGAATTACCCACATCAGTGTGTACTGCGTAAGCAAAATCGACCGCTGTTGCTCCCATAGGTAATTCAATAATACGACCATCAGGGGTAAAGACATAAATTTCTTCAGGGAACAGATCTGATTTCACATTTTCAATAAATTCAAAAGAACTACCCGCACTTTGTTGTAATTCTAATAATGATTGCATCCAACGACGGGCTTTCATTTGTGAAGTGGTACCACTGTGCTCGCCGTTTTGTTTATATAACCAATGAGCCGCAACCCCTTTATCAGCCATTTGGTCCATATCATGGGTACGAATTTGAATTTCAACGGGAATGCCATGCGGACCAATGAGTGAGGTATGCAATGACTGATAACCGTTAGTTTTTGGAATAGCGATATAATCTTTAAAACGAGATTCTATGGGTTTGAATAAGTTATGAACGGCTCCTAAAGCGCGATAACAATTCTCAAATTTGTCTTCAACAATGACTCTAAACCCATAAATATCCATGACTTCATTGAACATTAATTCTTTATTAAGCATTTTACGATAGATAGAATAAAGGTGTTTTTCACGACCAATCACTTGCGCCTTAATCCCACTCTCTTTTAAACGAGCCGCCAATTCTTCGATGATATTATTAATAATGGCTTTACGATTACCTCGGGCTTGTTTGACTGCGGATTTTAATGCCCTAGCGCGCATTGGGTACATGGCCTGAAAACCTAATGATTCAAGTTCATTTTTAATGCCATGAATACCTAATCGATTAGCAATTGGCGCATAAATTTCTAGCGTTTCACGGGCAATACGCCGACGTTTCTCAGGGCGCAATGACTCTAAAGTCCGCATATTATGGGTTCGGTCGGCAAGCTTAATGAGAATAACGCGGATATCTTGCACCATGGCAAGTATCATTTTTCGGAAGTTTTCCGCTTGCATTTCTTCTTTATTGTTAAATTTTAATTTATCAAGCTTACTAACACCTTCAACCAGTTCAGCAACGGTATGACCAAACAACTCGGCGAGTTCATCTTTAGTGACGGGAGTATCTTCGATAACATCATGAAGTAATGCGGCCATCAACGTTTCATGATCAAGGTGCATGTGTGCTAGATTCAGTGCTACAGCTACGGGGTGGGTAATATACGGATCACCACTAGAACGCATTTGGCCTTCATGAGCATCTCTTGCTACCAAGTAGGCTTGTTTTAGTTGATCGATCTGCACTTTTGAGAGGTAAAAAGAGACTAACTCTTTTAATGGTTCAAATAGATACACCTAAGACTCCTGAAGGGTGAAAACTGCGTAGTAATATTGTCTCTTCGACTATGCTCAAAGAATACTTCTATTTAAAGATAAAGCCAAATAATTCACTGGTTATTGAGGACTTTTTATAAAAATAAAAAAACGCGTAACAATAAATAATATTATTACGCGTTTAATAATTATAGATTGATAAAAATCAGACTATAAAATAGGGTCTTCTTGCTGACCACCAACAATTGCAGCGACTGCATCTAATTCAGCAGTATCTTGTTGAATTTGGGTATTACGGTCATAGCCATCCATGATTTCAGTGGTAATTAACCCGGCTTCAATTTCACGTAAAGCTAATACTGTTGGCTTGTCATTTTCTAACTCAACCAAGGGATCTTTACCGCCCGTTGCAATTTGACGAGCACGACGTGATGCAACTAGCACCAAATTAAAACGGTTACCGACTTTATCGACGGCATCTTCAACAGTTACGCGAGCCATTTGGCCTCTCCAACAATCAAAATTTATAAAATAGCTGCGTAGTTTACTGGCCCTCGACTTATTAAGCAAGCAAAGCCGAGCATCTACTTGGTTTTAATTTAGTTTTAATTTGAAACACTGATCAGTTCATTAAATAACTCTTGGTGTTTAATCGCTTGTTGGCTTTGCTTTAATCTTTGATTGTTCACAATAGTGGCTAAATCAGTTAACGCTTGCTCAAAAACATCATTAATGATTATGTAATCAAACTCTTTAAAATGTGAGCACTCACTTCTAGCAGAAGCCATTCTTGATTCGATAATTTCATCTGAGTCTTGACCGCGGCCACGCAAACGGTTTTCTAATGCTTGTTTAGAGGGCGGACAAATAAAGACAGTAGTCACTTCTGGTTTTTTCATTCGTACTTGTTGTGCTCCTTGCCAGTCAATATCTAAAAAAACATCGATACCTTGGGCGAGTTGAGCATCTATCGCCTTTTCTGACGTACCATAATAATTTCCAAAAACTTCAGCGTATTCATAAAAAGTATTGTCAGCTATTTGTTTTTTAAAGTCGTTTACTGAAACAAAATGATAATGTTCACCATTAATTTCTCCTGGCCGGACATCTCGGGTAGTATGCGATACTGAGACTTGCATGTGTCGAGTTGAGATGTGCTTTGTGTCAGCATTATCAACCGTGCCTGAATTAAGCAACGCATTGATTAAACTTGATTTACCTGCACCACTAGGTGCTGATAGAATGAATAAATTACCACTTAATGTCACAAAAATTTCCTTTACTAGGTTAACTTATTTTGATGTTTAGTGTTTAGTAAAAGCATAATACACCTGCACAGCAAAGGCAGTTTACTATGCAAACGCACGCAGCTCAATTAAGTTGACTAGGTCAATCACCTGTTAATCAATATAAATAATTTATACAAAATAATTTCCATAGTGAACTTTATTATACTTAGCTACTCATACTATGTAGATGAACTTTACTTCCCTATGTGTTTCATTTTTTTGCACGCTTTACTAAGCGTGCTTTTTTTTACTAAAAATTCAACGATCCATTTAGAATAACGTTTGCCGCGGCATAGTTGGCACTATAATATGTCAATGGTATGTCCTTTTTAATGAATGCGGTTGAGCTTTATGAATAAATTTTTTTATCTCGTTATTTTCCTGCTGTTCTACTCAGTTCAAGTCAATGCATTAACGTTTAACGCCGAGCATCCTAATAATTTAGGGCAAATATCCTCTAACAATAGTAAAGCCTTGTGTGAGGTAGCTAACAATACTAAGCGCTATCTTAGTTTATATACTCAAGATACTTTTGCAGTGCATGCCGGTCACATGATTAATCACCATATTACCCTAGACCGCGTAAAAGACACCTTGGCTTTTATCTGTCAAATTAGCCAAGAAGATGAAAAAACCAACCAACCAGGTAGACTGTCAAACCCTGATTTCCTCTCACAACATTTTGACTTCTACCGTTGGACACCAGACAAAGCTAAGGCAAATGAGATTGCTAATAAAAGTAATAACGCCATAAAGACTCGTTTGTTAAATAACATTCCTGAAACAGAAATATTCTTAACTAAATATTATACCAAGCTCCTCGATGCTAGCTCGGTACAAACAAAACTGTATAACCAAGCACTTTATGCGATTCCATTTGATGAAAAAAACTTAACACTCGAACAAGCTGAACAAAAAAAATCAGACTTAAGCCGTTTTAAGTATACTCGCCGGCAGGTTATGTCAGGAATATTAGTGGCAAAAAATTTGGCTCAACCTCTTATTTGGCTTACTGAAGAGGCCCTTCATGACGTGCTATTACAAGGTACAGGTGTGTTAAATGTGGGCGGAAAAATACGCTATTTTAATGTTCATCGAAATAATGGCATTGCTTATGATTACAGTATAGGAAAACGTCAACAAGCTCGTTATTGGTACTTTATAGAAACCCCTGAGATTATGGGTTATGGCTATAATCAACAGAGTAAAATTTCGATTAAGCCTCAGGTGACTTTTGCCGGCAATGTTGCTGACTTAGGATTAGGTAAATTAATCATGGTCAGCTATCAAATCAAAAATAACCATTCAAAAGACACTAAAAGTTTAAAAACTATCAGTCGATTAGGCATATTAGCCGATCAAGGAGGTGCGTTTGATAATAACCTCTTCCAACTTGACTTTTTAGTCGACAGTTATCGCGGTTGGACAGATTACCACCAAGCAAATAAACACCTACCCGATTACGCCAGAGCGTGGATTTTATTGCTTAAAGAGTAGCGGTATTAATCCCGACCGATAAGCGAGGAAATATTTGAAAAATAACACAAATGATATTGATTCTCATTTAGATCTATGATTTAATAGCATCACTTTTAGGTAATAGCTAGTTTTCATTATTAAACAACTGCGTTGCCAATTAACCACCACAATACATTTATGTTACGGACTCTATAATGAAGAAAACACTTATCGCATCAGCAATTGTTAGCCTTTTTGCTAGTGCAACAGTTACCGCCAATGATGAAAGCCAAGAATTACGCGACATCATTGAACAACAGCATAACGTATTAAAAACACTTGAACAGCGTCTTAATGAAACAGAGCAAAGATTAGAAGCGACCGCTGATCAGGTTGAAATGTCGAACACTAACAGTATTTTCTCACAGACTTCTATCGGCGGCTACGGCGAACTCCATTACAATAATTATGAAGATCAGGATGCCAAAATAGACTTTCATCGATTTGTGTTATTTTTTGGTTATGAATTTACTGATGATGTCCGTTTCTTTTCAGAATTTGAATTAGAGCATTCAATTGCTGGTGAAGGTAAAGCAGGTGAAGTTGAGCTTGAACAAGCTTTTGTGGAAGTAAACATTAATGAACAGACAACGTCTAAAGTAGGTTTGTTTTTAATTCCAGTAGGTATCATCAACGAAACTCATGAGCCACCAACATTTTATGGAGTTGAGCGTAACGGCGTAGAGAAAAACATCATTCCTGCCACTTGGTGGGAAGCGGGGGCAGCGATCAATTATAAATTATCGGGTGGTTTAGCGCTTGATGGTGCAATTACCAGTGGCTTAAACACCCTTGATGCCAATATTCGTAGTGGCCGTCAAAAAGTCGCGAAAGCTACCGCCGAAAATTTAGCGTATACTGGTCGTGTTAAATATACCGCTATCAATGGGTTAGAGCTGGCCGCGACCTTACAATATCAAACAGATATCACCCAAGGTGGTGCAAACCTTGCTGATGGTGCTACGGCAGTTGATAAAGCCGATGCGACATTGTTAGAAGCGCATGCCATTTATCAAGTACAAGATTTTACCGTTCGCGCACTTTACGCTCGTTGGGATATAAATGGGGATGAAGCCAACGCTTCAGGCCGTGATGAGCAAACAGGTTGGTATGTAGAACCCTCTTATAAAATAAATGAAAAAGTTGGCTTATTTGCCCGTTATTCTCAATACGATAATGAAGCAGGTAATGATGAGTTAACTCAAGTAAAATCAACCAGTGTTGGTGTTAACTATTACTTACATGAAAGTGTTGTGTTAAAAGCCGATTATGAAGACCTTGGCGGCGCTAAAGACTCAAAAGGATTTAATGTAGGTTTTGGTTACCAATTTTAAAAATAATTAACGCTAACGAGTGTTAATTAAAAGGTGGCAGCATAAATATGTTGTCACCTTTGTTGTTTCTCACTGATAGTGAATTAAAATGAATAGTGTGCTCAATAAATTATTACTGCTTATCTGTATACTGCTGCTTATAATACCGCTTGGTTTTACTCAAGGGGTTTATCAAGCCCCTGAGCTGTTCATCAAGCAGACCATTGGTGAACTCCCTAAAGCTAAAGTGTTGTGGCTAACTAAAGAGGACAAAGCCATTATTGCCGATATCCTTAACCATAGGTTTAATCGATTGCGCATTCGTTATTGGCAAAAGGCCGATAATACTGTTTGGATACTCGACGAAATAGGTAAAGAAAAGCCTATTACTATTGGCGTACACATTCAAAATAAACAAATAGTTGAACTAAAAGTATTGGTTTATCGTGAAAGCAGAGGTGATGAAGTACGCCATGAGTTTTTCACTAAACAATTTAATTTGGCAAAATTAACGAATGACAATAGGTTAACAAGCCACATTGATGGTATAACAGGCGCAACATTATCAGTGTGGGCATTAACAAAAGTTGCTCGCCTGTCTTTATGGTTAAATAATAAAGCCTTAGCACTTAATTAATTTAACTTTTTAGTTTACCTCAGATAGTTAATATTATGCTCAAATCAACAACCTCATGGCATATAAGTCTTGTTCGGCATTTACGAGAATGGCACCGTAGATTAGGTATTATCGCTGCCTTTTTTTTGATTTTTTTATCACTCTCAGGCATTGCCCTTAACCATACTGAATTATTGTCCCTGGGACATAAAAAAGTTAACAATAGCTGGTTACTCAAACATTACGGGATAAAAGCGCCTGTTCAATTAAGCTTTTATCACAACAATGAATTTATAGTCACTGATAAGCTCGTCTGGCTAAATGCGCATTTACTGGTTGAAGTAGCAGCGCCTGTTATAGGTATGGGTACGTTCCAAGAGTTTATTGTAGTGGTTAGCGAACAGCAGTTATTTTTATTTACCAACCAAGGTGAGTTAATTGATAAATTAGGTGCCACTTCGGGCTTACCAAGTAATATTAGTGCAATGTCCATTGGCACTGACACTATCACTCTCAATACTGACACCGGCTATTACCAAAGTGATAGTGAGCTGTTTAATTGGCAGACATTATCGAGTATTATTGAGCCAAAATGGATACGTTCAACCTCAGCTTCAACTGAACACCAGCGTTTAGCAATATCGCAATATAAATCCCACTTTTTAACTTGGGAGCGAATTATAGTGGATACCCACAGTGGTAGATTTTTTGGGTTAGTCGGCGTGTTATTTATGGATGTAGTCGCGATATTATTAATACTACTGTCGGTCAGTGGTATTTATATCTGGATAAGGTATTCGAGAGCCAAGCGATAATACTACTACCCTTTCCCTGGCTTTTTGTAATATAGTCATAAAGAAATACGCTATAATCAAAAAAACAACTGTTTACAAACAATTAGTATGACAAAAAATTCACCTAATAAAAAGTTAACACGAGCGGTTAATTGGCCAATTAGCTTGGCCATTTTGTTATGTTTTTTTATCTTGAGCACTGCACACGGTTATGCTCAAAGGATGAATAAAGATCACAAACAATGGCTTAAAACACAATTTAGTAAACAACATCAAAAACTCATTCCTATTGTCGCCGTTGCTGATATGTATTTTGCTTGCAATGGGGTCAGAAAAGTTGACGCTATTAGTCCTCCCCTCCAAGATCTGGTGCTGAACCAAACTAAAAAACAACTCGCTAGCAAATTAATGCGTTGTCTCGGTGATGATGAAATAAAATCTGATCAAGCCTTAAACTTTGGCTTATTAGGTTGTTTTCATCAACAATTAAGTGGTCTAGCTGAAGAAGAAAAAAAAATAAAAATGGCCTTAGTTAACAAGGCCATTTTGTCACTATCAAGAGAAGAACGGCATCAAAGTTTCACCCGGTGTGTCAATGCCCAAGCCATTAATTACCTCAAATAGTCTTGGCCTTAGAAATACAACACCTCTCAGAAATAATAAGAATGCTTTTGTAAAGCTAAACTTTTTGGCTGACTTTCTTTAATTTTTCTATCTCCAAAAATGAACTGGGCAATATCTCAACCCCCACCAAACGCCCTACTTTAATCACTACTGGAATAGTGATTGGTGCAAAAGGTAACACCGCAAAAACCCCTATCCCTAAACCTTTTAGCAAGTCAACAAATTGTTTATTGGCTGCCAACATATCCTCAGAGCTTGCTTGCCTCATGGTATATTTATGATAAGTGATTAGCATTTCTTTCGTTTCATTTTTCTCTTGGGCAAGCGCAAGTTTAATACCTAACATTTGGCGTTGAAGTTTCAACTTACCACGCTTATGGGTAATACGAGTAACACGAATTGGCGCTTTGATAAAATGAAGTAAAATGTTCATACCAACATTGTCGCACATTATTTTCTTGGCTGAGTTTTTCTTTTTAGATCATCGAGAACCAGGACTGATAATGTTTCATATTTAGACGTAAATTATATATAAAATGATATATCTAGACCATTTTATATATACCTTGTAACATTAAACTTAGTTTTTTCAGTTTTTTATTTTTATTTTTCATAAAAGATGTCTTATAGTCTGCTTAATTGAGTTAACAATGAAATATTAATTATGGTACAAGAAACAATCAAAATATTAGTCGTTGATGATGATGTGCGTTTACGGTCATTACTTGAACGTTATTTAGTTGAGCAAGGTTTTGCTGTTCGAAGTGCTGCTGGCTCTGAGCAAATGGATCGTTTGCTTGAACGCGAAAATTTTCATCTTTTAGTCTTAGATTTAATGTTACCGGGTGAAGACGGTTTATCTATTTGTCGTAGGCTGCGCCAGCAAAATAATAACATTCCAATTGTTATGCTAACAGCTAAAGGTGATGAAGTGGACCGTATCATTGGCCTTGAGATTGGTGCTGATGACTACATGCCAAAGCCTTTTAATCCACGCGAATTATTAGCGCGGATAAAAGCGGTATTACGTCGCCGGGTGCATGAAGCCCCTGGTGCTCCCTCCTTACAAGAAAACATGATTACTTTCGGTGGATACAAGTTAAATTTAGCTACTCGTGAAATGGTTAAAGGTGATGTTAACATGCCCCTGACAAGCGGTGAGTTTTCAGTTTTAAAAGCATTAACTACTCATCCAAGAGAACCGCTATCAAGGGATAAATTAATGAACTTAGCTCGTGGTAGAGACTATTCGGCATTAGAGCGTAGTATTGATGTTCAAGTGTCTCGTTTGCGTAGAATGTTAGAAGTAGATGCCACTAAACCTCGTTATATTCAAACCGTTTGGGGACTCGGTTATGTATTTGTACCTGATGGTGTTGGCAGTACCTAGATTGGCAATCATTGAATGAAAATATTGCCAAACAGTGCCTTTGGACAAACCATATTATTGATCGGCATTTTATTGTTAATTAATCAGGTTGTCACTTATATATCCATTGCAATTTATGTCATACAACCCAATTCGCAACAAATCAATCAGCTGCTGGCAAAACAAGTTAAAGTCGTTTTTATTGATGTAAAAGATGTTGAATTGAGTCCTAAAATGGCGGAAGCTTTTCACCGTGAAACAGGTATCGGTGTTTATCGCGAAAAAGATGCAATGCAGATAGGTCTAGCCGATGCTCTGTATTATAAATATCGCTCTGATGAAATGTCTGAGTTACTCGGTGGCCCTGCGGAAGTACGCATTTCACAATCAAATGATTTCCTATTTTGGATACGCCCTCCTCAAGCGCCCAACCTTTGGGTTAAAATACCTTTATTAGGTTTAGAAGATGAAAATTTCTCTCCTCTGCTCTTCTTTTTAGTGATCATTGGCGTGTTAAGTGTTGGTGGTGGTTGGTTATTTGTTCGTCAATTAAACAGACCATTAAAATCATTACAATTAGCAGCAGAAGATTTTGCTGAAGGTAATTTCCCAAAACCGTTAACTGAATGTGGTACGAGTGAAATCATGGCGGTCACTCAAGCATTCAATCATATGTCTAGCGGGATAAAACAACTTGAAGATGATAGAAACCTATTAATGGCTGGTATCTCGCATGATTTACGCACACCATTAACTCGCATTCGTTTAGCCACTGAAATGATGTCTGATCTAGATGAAGGTCTTCGTGATGGCATTGAATGTGATATTGATGACATGAGCAGTATTATAGATCAATTTATCGATTATATTCGCAATGACAATAAAGGCGTTTTTGAGTTAGATGATATTAATGTGTTGCTTGAAGAAGTCGTCAATGCAGAAACACCGGTAAATAGAAAGGTGACCTTTAACAGCAGTAGTTGTCCTAAGATCCCACTAAAACGTATCGCAATCAAACGCGTTATCGCCAATTTAATTCAGAATGCATTGCGCTATAGCGACGGTGATATTGAATTAACGTCTGGTGCAAACGAAAAAAAAGGCTTGGTATATTTCATTGTTAAAGATAATGGCGATGGTATTTCAGAGGAGTATATTGAACGTTTATTCCACCCTTTCACTCAAGGTGATCAAGCACGAGGTGGTGAAGGCAGCGGTTTAGGACTCGCCATTATTAAGCGTATAGTTACTAGCCATGGTGGTAATGTGGTTTTATCAAACCATGAAAAAGGTGGTTTACAGGCAAGAGTGAGCTTACCAATTAAGCAAAGACAAATGCCTTCTCAGTGATGTAACAGCTCCTGTTAATCCCTAAAATAGCTTAATACTAGCCTTAAGATGCAAAAAAGGCCGGTTCAATAAATTGATCCGGCCTTTCGTTTTATGATTGAAAACGGCTAACTAACGTTGTGGTCCAGCAGCCACCAACGCTTTACCATTATCAGTATCTGTGAATTTCTCAAAGTTATTAATAAAACGATTGGCTAGATCAACGGCTTTGCCATGCCATTCAGCTTTATCTTGGTAGGTGTTTCTAGGGTCAAGAATATCACTTTCAACACCAGCAACTATATTAGGTACCGCTAAGTTAAACATCGGAATAACAGTCGTTTCAGTATTATCAATAGAACCATCTAATATAGCGTCAATAATAGCCCTAGTTGCTTTAATTGAGATGCGCTTGCCAGTACCATTCCAACCAGTATTAACTAAATAAGCTTCAGCACCTACTGCAGCCATGCGCTTATGCAAGACTTCTGCATATTGTGTTGGGTGTAAGCTCAAAAATGCCGCACCAAAACAACTTGAAAACGTTGGCGTTGGCTCTGTAATACCGCGCTCAGTACCGGCTAACTTAGCTGTAAAGCCAGATAAGAAGTAATATTCTGTTTGCTCTGGCGTTAACTTAGCCACTGGAGGCAATACACCAAAAGCATCTGCGGTTAAGAAGATAACCTTTTTAGCATGGCCTGCACGAGAAACAGGTTTAACGATATTATCGATATGGTCAATGGGATAAGATACTCGGGTATTTTCAGTTGTTGAATTATCATCAAAATCGATTTTACCATGGGCATCAACGGTTACGTTTTCTAATAAGGCATTTCGACGAATGGCATTGTATATATCAGGTTCGTTCTCTTTGCTAAGATTGATAGTTTTTGCATAACAACCGCCTTCAAAGTTAAAGATACCATTATCATCCCAGCCGTGCTCATCATCACCAATTAATTGACGTTTAGGGTCAGTAGAAAGGGTAGTTTTTCCTGTGCCTGAAAGACCAAAGAAAATAGCAGTATCGCCATCTTCACCAACGTTAGCACTACAATGCATAGAAGCAATACCCTGAAGTGGTAGGTAGTAGTTCATCATAGAGAACATACCTTTTTTCATTTCACCACCGTACCAAGTACCACCAATCAGCTGAATTTTTTCAGTTAAGTTAAAAGCCACAAAATTTTCTGAATTTAATCCCTGCTCTTGCCATTTATCGTTTACTGTTTTTGCACCATTCATTACAACAAAATCTGGCTGGTAATTTTGTAGCTCTTGATCAGAGGGACGAATAAACATATTTTTAACGAAATGTGCTTGCCACGCAACTTGCGTAATAAAGCGAACGTTTAAACGCGTCGCTTCATCAGCGCCACAAAAGGTGTCAACAACAAATAAACGTTGACCAGAAAGCTGAGTAGTGACTAAGCCTTTTAAATGATCCCACGTTTGTGGGCTCATTGCTTTGTTATCATTTTTACCTTGATCTGACCACCAAACGGTATCGCGAGTGGTATCATCACGAACAATATATTTATCTTTAGGTGAACGACCGGTAAAAATACCCGTATCAACATTGACTGCACCAAGTTCAGTTTCTACGCCTTTATCAAAGCCCGTTAAACTTGCTTTAGTTTCTTCAGCAAAAAGTAATGCGTATGAAGGGTTATAAACAACTTCTTCTACGTTATTGATGCCGTATTGAGATAAATCAATCGAGTTTTCTAAAGCGGTCATGGCTAAAACACTCCTAGGTGGTATGACAAAGTTAAATTATATACCTAAAACACTTCACATCTTGAAAGTCACTTAGGTATGTAAAATGATATGTCTCTTTTTCTTGTATCATTTAGGGCGCCTATTCTAGGGGATCAATGGTCAAAACTAAAGCAAAATATTGGATAAGCTGTAAGTTTTCATTGGATGCTACATCATTTGATCAAAGCGAGCTGTGTTCGATGTTTGCTAATTAATAAAGTTTGATGAAGAAGTGATTTTAAGGGCAGTGATCTCTGATTTTTAACTATATAAAACCGCAATATAATAGGCTGATTTTATTAAAATTGGTGATATTATCTGAAATTTTTTTTGCGGTACTTTGATTTTTTGTAATAAAACTATCTATACGTCTAAGCAAAATTTATAATTGCTGTGGTTAACGTTAAAAAATTAAACTGGTTGGAATTATCATGAGCGCAGAAGCTATATACAAAAAAAATCCATTACACGGCATAAAATTAGAGCAAGTGTTAAATGAATTAGTTGATCACTATGGTTGGGATATTCTTTATGCCTATTTAAATCTTAATTGTTTTAAAACCAATGCGGGCATGGTATCAAGTCTTAAATTTCTTAGAAAAACGGCTTGGGCTCAAGAAAAAGTAGAAGGTTTTTATCTGTATCAATATAAAGGCTTACCCAGGGCAGATGATGAACAGTTTCAACTGCCTCCTCGTGATCGCATTGTTCCAGCACACCATGATATCGGCACTCCGGCGGAATTGAGTGTAGAAGATGCTGAACGTTTACGACAAAAACGTGCTAATAATACTCGAGCTCGAAATAGCAGTCCCACTAATCCTTGGGGTAAATAATACATCAATGATCAACTGCTGATGTTACACCTTCTAGCTCGCTATCATCTATTATCTCCAAAGGTTCTGGTCACTTATAAATCGGCAACTTCAGCCAATATATAACGAAGACCTTTATCAGCTCTTCTGTTGAACCCCTTGAGACTTTACTCTCTTTTCAAAACTAAACTCATCAGTATCAAGTTCAGTTGCTGCTAGCCCTTTTATCAACAAGCAATAGACTTAATAAAAAGAGTCAACTGGTCTCATTAAATAAAAGCAAAAGCATCGGCATACATATGCTCTACTAACGCGCCATGCTCAACAAAATCACTTCTTACTAGGCCGACCATTTCAAATCCACCTGCCAGATAAATATCATAAGGTGCTAAACTAATAATGTCGTGCATTACAGCTTGATGAACCAAACCTGTTCGTCCTTGCCACTGTTCATCGGGTGTCTGAACAACCGGAATAAAGTGAGCATGAGGTAGTTTTGCGATAATAGCGGCAGTTTCAGCTAATTCATAACAAGCACTTGGCTCACGTAACCCCCAATAAACCATAACGGGGCGGTTACATTTTTGTTCAGCCAGATATTCAAACATTGATTTAATATACGACAAACCAGTACCTCCTGCCATTAATAACAGTGGTCGTTCACTTTCCGTTCTTAACTGTGCATTGCCCAAGGGTATTTCAATGACAACCGTATCAGTAGACTTAATCCTTTCAATAACTTGCATCGGGTAGCTATTGTCACCAAAAGCACCAATTTGTAATTCGATAAACGCTGCACTTGGCGAACTAGCAATTGAAAATGGACGTTTATCATCATCGCTCATGACAAAATTTAAATATTGTCCAGGCATAAAATCAATCGCTTGTTCAGGCTTAAGTAATACTTTATAGACATGTGTTGTTAGTGGGGTAATTGAGTGAACCTGACAATTTATAACTTTCATTTTTTAAGAGCCTTAACTTATACTGCAACACTGATCAGCTTAATTAAAGAATAGCTGATCAAAGCTAATTATTTGAAGATGCCGAGATCATCCCATAACGCATCGACTTGAGATTTAATCTCATCGGTCATCGTTATGGGCTCGCCCCATTCTCTGTTAGTTTCACCAGGCCATTTATTGGTCGCATCTAAGCCCATCTTTGACCCTAAACCTGAAACGGGTGAAGCAAAATCTAGGTAATCAATAGGGGTGTTTTCAATTAATACCGTATCACGACTTGGGTCCATTCTGGTAGTCATCGCCCAGATGACATCTTCCCAATCCCTCGCATTGATATCATCATCACACACAATCACAAATTTAGTATACATAAACTGGCGTAAGTAAGACCAAACACCCATCATTACGCGCTTCGCATGACCGGCATATTGTTTTTTAATAGTAACCACGGCTAAACGATACGAGCACCCTTCAGGTGGCAAATAGAAATCTTGGATCTCAGGAAACTGTTTTTGTAAAATAGGGACGAACACTTCATTGAGAGCCACCCCTAATATAGCGGGTTCATCTGGAGGGCGTCCGGTGTAAGTACTGTGATAGATCGGATTTTTACGTTGTGTGATGTGAGTGACGGTAAAAACTGGGAAGTCATCCACTTCATTATAATAACCGGTATGATCGCCATAAGGCCCTTCTGGTGCAAGTTCTTTGGGATCTAAATAACCTTCCAAAACAATTTCTGCTGACGCGGGGACTTCTAAATCATTACTAATACACTTGACCACTTCTGTTTTACTGCCACGTAATAATCCGGCAAAGGCATATTCAGATAAAGTATCTGGTACTGGGGTGACAGCACCTAAAGTAGTGGCCGGGTCTGCACCCAAAGCAACAGATACCGGATAATTTTCGCCTGGGTTCGTTTTCTTAAACTCTTGAAAGTCTAATGCGCCGCCACGGTGAGATAACCAACGCATAATCACTTTGTTTTTTCCTAGTAACTGCTGGCGATAGATACCTAAGTTTTGTCGTTCTTTATGTGGCCCTCTTGTTACCGTTAGCCCCCAAGTGATTAAAGGGGCAATATCTCCTGGCCAGCAGGTTTGAATGGGATATTGAGTTAAATCGACCTCATCACCGGTAAAAATTTGTTGCTGGCAAGCGGCTTTTTTCACTACCTTGGTTGGCATATTAAGCACTTGCTTATAGATAGGTAATTTGCTGAGAGCATCACGAAAGCCTGAAGGTGGCTCAGGCTCTTTTAGCATCGCTAATAGTTTTCCAACATCACGCAGAGCATTAACGTCTGATTGCCCCATAGCCAAGGCAACACGCTCTGGAGTGCCGAATAAATTAGTTAAGACCGGGATAGAGTTTTCAATTCCATCTTTACCTACAGGGCGTTCAAATAATAGGGCTGGACCTTTAGCGCGTAATGTACGGTCGCTAATTTCAGTCATCGCTAATTCTGTAGAAATAGGTTGGCTAATACGTTTTAGTTGGCCCATTTTTTCTAATTGGTTAATGAAGTCTCTTAAATCACTATATTTCATAAATAAACTGATGTCTTAATTAGAATAGCTGCACCCGAGTGCATGGCGATAATTTTATCACAAAGCATGACTCATACAGAGAAAAGTTTTGTTGCTTAAAAAAAAACCAGTCGCAATGACTGGTTTTTCTCAATAGTTGTTTTGGTTATTTACGTTTCATTGAATCAAAAAATTCATCGTTAGTTTTAGTCATCGCTAATTTATCAATTAAAAATTCTATCGCGGTAATTTCATCCATTTCATGAACAATTTTACGTAAAATCCACATTTTTTGCAGTTCATCTGGCTTAGTGATTAACTCTTCACGACGCGTACCACTGCGATTAATATGAATAGCAGGGAAAACACGTTTTTCAGAAACTTTACGCGAAAGGTGTAATTCCATGTTACCTGTACCTTTAAATTCTTCATAGATGACCTCATCCATTTTAGAACCTGTCTCTACCAACGCAGTCGCAATAATAGTTAAACTACCACCTTCTTCAATATTACGTGCCGCACCAAAAAAACGTTTGGGGCGATGTAAAGCATTCGCGTCAACACCACCCGTCAATATTTTACCTGATGAAGGGATAACGGTATTGTATGCACGCGCTAAACGAGTAATGGAGTCTAATAAAATTACTACGTCTTTTTTATGTTCGACTAAGCGTTTAGCTTTTTCAATAACCATTTCAGCCACTTGAACATGACGGTTTGCTGGCTCGTCAAAGGTAGAAGCAATTACTTCACCTTTCACTAATCTACGCATCTCTGTTACTTCTTCAGGACGCTCATCAATAAGTAAAACCATTAATTCAGCATCGGGGTGATTGTGCGCAATGCTTTGCGCTATATTTTGTAGTAGTAATGTTTTACCTGCCTTGGGCGGCGCAACGATCAAACCACGTTGACCTCTACCTATTGGCGAAGCTAAATCTAAAACACGAGCAGTGATATCTTCAGTAGATCCGTTACCACGCTGCATGGTAAATCTGTCTGTTGGATGAATGGGTGTTAGATTTTCAAATAAAATTTTATTACGAGAATTTTCAGGACGGTCAAAGTTAACTTCAGCAACTTTTAATAAGGCAAAATAACGTTCGCCATCTTTAGGCGGGCGAATTTTCCCTTGAATGGTATCACCGGTGCGCATGCTAAAACGTCGAATTTGACTTGGTGATACGTAAATATCATCAGGCCCTGCCAAATATGATGAGTCTGACGAACGTAAAAAACCAAAGCCATCTTGGAGAATTTCTAATACGCCACTACCAAAGATATCTTCACCGCTTTTAGCGTGCGCTTTTAAGATAGCAAAAATAATGTCTTGTTTACGGGTTCTAGCAAGATGCTCTAGCTTCATTGATTCAGCTAATTCAACTAATTCGTTAATGGATTTTTCTTTAAGTTCGGTAAGGTTCATAGTGGAGTTCTTTAACATATTGGGTCTAATGTTGTTGCCATATATAATGGCAATGTAAAAACGCAGGGATAGAAATATTGATGTGTATAAATTTGTATTTTTTCGAGAGCCTAAATTTAGCACTAAATAGTGATGTCGTAAAGTAAGCAACTTGAATTTATTGCACAAAAAAGGTCCAAATAACGATTTGAACCTTTAATTTTTCAATTATGAAGCATATTTAGATATTTTTATCTAAAAACTCTTTTAATTGAGTTTTTGATAAGGCACCGACTTTAGTATCAGCTAAAGTACCCTCTTTAAATAATAATAGGGTTGGAATACCACGAACACCATATTTAGGTGGCGTCGCTGAATTTTGGTCAATATTTAATTTACCAATGGTAACTTGCCCTTGATATTCTTCAGCAATATCATCCAAAATGGGTGCAATCATTTTACATGGCCCACACCACTCAGCCCAAAAGTCTACTAATACTAGACCGGACGCGTTTAGAACGTCAGATTCAAAACTGTCATCGGTCAGCTGGATAATTTTATCGCTCATTACATTCTCCGTTGGTGTCGGCATAATTGCCTAAAGTTGTTAAATTGACGAGAGTATAACCTCATCATTATATATTCGATACCGTTTTTTAACTATACCTGTTAAGCTAGTACTCATGAAACAAACACACTTAACAGAAATAAAATTCGTTGATCTAAATCTTGCTCCGCAAGTAGTCTCCGGATTAGAAGCCATGGGCTTTAATCATTGCACGTCTATTCAGGCGAAATCTTTACCGATACTTTTAAAAGGTACCGATATAGCAGGTCAAGCTCAAACAGGTGAGGGTAAAACCATCGCCTTTTTAGCGGCCACATTTCACCATTTACTGCAGAAACCTAAACCAGAACATAACCAACCTCGCGCCTTAATTATGGCACCAACCCGTGAACTTGCAGTACAAATCCATCGTGATGCCATTGAAATGGCAAAAAGCACCGGATTACGTCTTGGCATAGTTTATGGGGGCGAAGGTTATGAAAGTCAACGACAAGAATTACAAAATGGTGTTGATATATTAATTGGCACTTGTGGTCGGTTGATTGATTATTTAAAACAAGACATCTACAACCTCAGTAATATTGAGGTTATCGTACTTGATGAAGCTGATCGTATGTTCGATTTAGGCTTCATTAAATATATTCGTTACATGTTCAGAAAAATGCCACCGGCGACTGAACGTTTAAGCATGCTATTTTCAGCAACTTTATCATTTCGAGTTAAAGAACTTGCTTTTGAACATATGAATGACCCAGAAAGTGTTGAAGTAGCGCCAGAACAAAAAACCAACAAACGAATTTCAGAAGAGCTATTTTATCCGTCAAACGAAGATAAAATGGGGTTATTACAAACTATTATTGAAGAAGAATGGCCAGAGAAAGCCATTATTTTCGCTAATACTAAACACGTTTGTGAAAAGGTTTATGACCATTTATCCGCGGATAAAATTCGTGTTGGTTTATTAACCGGTGATGTTATACAAAAGAAGCGTCTTAAAATATTAGCAGACTTCACCAGTGGGGAGCTTGATATATTAGTAGCTACTGACGTTGCTGCACGAGGTTTACACATTCCAAGCGTTACTCATGTGTTTAACTATGACTTACCTGATGATTGTGAAGATTATGTCCATCGTATAGGCCGTACTGGTCGTGCTGGTGCAACAGGCCATGCGATCAGTTTTGCTTGTGAAGATTCAGTATTTAATTTACCTGCGATTGAAGACTATATTGATCACTTATTACCGGTCAGTAAATATGATCCCGATGCTTTGTTAACTGATTTACCACGACCTAAACCTCGTCAACGTCGACATAAACCTCATGGTAATCGACAAGGTAATCGACAAGGTAATAACCAAAACCGTAATCGTAGCGGTAGTGGCAATTATCATGGAAATAAATCTTAGGAACTGTTTGCGTGGCTAAAGGCGTGATCGACAATAAAGAACGGGTATCAGAGTTACCGCTATTTGCTGTGATAGATTTAGGTTCAAATAGTTTTCACATGCTGATCACTCGTTTATTAGAAGATAGCGTACAAGTAGTTGATAAGGTCAAACGTAAAGTACGTTTGGCCTCAGGCTTAGATAAAGAAAATCGCTTAAATAGTACGGCAATGGCTCGCGGTTTAGAATGTTTAAGCTTTTTCGCTGAACGCCTTCAAGATATTCCTCAACAAAACATTCGCATTGTAGCAACGGCAACCCTAAGAATTGCGACCAATGGGGATCAATTCCTGACTAAAGCTGAGAAAATTCTTGGCCAAAAAGTATCATTACTGACTGGTGAGCAAGAAGCTAAACAAATCTATTTAGGTGTTGCTCATACTTCATGCAGTGTTGATCATCGTTTAGTACTCGATATTGGTGGGGCTAGCACTGAAATAATTTTAGGTAACAATTTTGATGCGGAAATTGTCAACAGTTTAAATATCGGTTGCGTTACCTTTAAAAAGCAATTTTTTGTCAATAACCGACTATCGAAAAACAATTTCGAACAGGCGATTTCAGCAGCAAAAAAACAATTTAGTCCATTAGTCGCCAGATACAAAAAAATTGGTTGGCAAGTGACCCTCGGTGGTTCAGGTACGATGCAGGCCTTAGCTGAAATTTTACATACTCAGCATCAACCCGCGATTATCACCGCTAACTTTTTACAAACACTTAAAACCCAATTACTTGAATTTAAGCATTTCGATGATATTGTCATTCATGGTCTTCCAAGCGATCGCATCCCAGTATTTGCTAGCGG
Organism: Colwellia sp.; assembly: GCA_034111045.1. Classification (GTDB taxonomy): domain Bacteria; phylum Pseudomonadota; class Gammaproteobacteria; order Enterobacterales; family Alteromonadaceae; genus JALJPB01. The sequence continues at coordinate 66,015 of JAWUYA010000057.1, forward strand.
TTTAGCTATTTTAATTGCAATCTTTGATTGTTTTTCTATTAAGTCGCTACAACTATCAAGTGGCGCATTACGTGAAGGTTTACTTTATGAAATGTTGCCTAATATGCGGCAACTCAGTATCAGAAGACGTACCATTGCTTCATTGATAGAACGCTTTCATATAGATCAGCTCCATGCAAAGCGCATTACCTCACAGGTGAATAATTTATTTGAGCAACTAGCCATTGACACTAAGCTTGAAAAAGATAACGGTTATAAACTATTAACTGCCAGTTGTGCCTTACTTGAAGTTGGCTTGTTACTCGCCTATAAACATCATCAACGCCATGGTGCTTATATTATCAAAAATGCAGATTTACCTGGTTTTAATCAAGCCGAGCGACAATTATTAGCGACATTGGTACAGTTATATAAAGGTGATATTGACTTAGGCTTGTTAGCTGAACAAACGGCGGTTGACGCTAAAACAGCATGCTATTTGTTAATTATACTGCGTTTAGCGGTAATTTTATGTCATCGTCGCCAAGATGATGTACTGCCTTGTTATCAAACTAAACTCACCCATCAAACTATTGAATTATCCCTACCAAAGTCTTGGTTAGCGGCTCACCCACTTATTGTTGACGAACTAAAACAAGAAAATCAACAGCTGCAAGCCATAGGTTTTTCTTTAATTATTCCATCTCGTTAATGCAAGGTAGTTTGACAACGGTGGAACGTCAAAAACAATAAGATTAGGGGTTTTGCGCCATTATAATTCAACTAAAACGCCCCCTTAAATAGGCCGTTGAGTACCAAACAATCGGTTACTTGCACTTGCGTATTATCGCTTCTTCTTTATTACTTTCAAATTTAAGGTAAAACTTTAGCTCCTTATCTAATTTAATGGGTAAAAGGGCTAACCCAATTATTTAAACAGTAGCTCCCAATAACCTTTTACTTAAGCTGATATATATCAGCGACCTGTTAACTTTTTTGGCATAAGTTTAGGCTAGAATTTTACAGATTATTTTTGTTATGGGTTTTGTTTGGCAATTGCTGAACCTGTCGGTTGTTTACTTTGAATAGAGGTTACAAATGAAATCATCTTCGCAAATAGTGATCATTATATCTTTCACACTACTATTTCAAGGTTGTGCGAGCCAAAAAGAAGCGGGTACATTAGCAGGGGCATTGACTGGTGCCGCAGTTGGCTCAAGTGTTGGTCAAGGCAGTGGCCGGGCTTTAGCTATTTTCTTTGGTGCTATTATTGGCAGTGAATTAGGCCGAGCTGTCGGCGAACATATGGATGCTCACGATCGTAGTCGAACAGCTTATATATTAGAATATAACCAAACCAATGAGATTACATCTTGGCGTAACCCAGACACAGCAAATTATTATAAGGTAAAACCGACGCGTACCTACCCATCAAATGCAGGTCCTTGTCGTGAATTTACCGTCGATACTCAAATAGCAGGAACAACCCAACAACTATACGGATATGCTTGCCGCCAAGCTGATGGCAGTTGGAAAATGAAAAATAATCGATAAGTTTTCTTTTAATTTAAATGAAATTATTTTTGGTTACAACAAAGCAGTAGGCCGGATATAAAGAAACCATACCTACCTATCTGCTGATCAGACAACAACACCTTTCAGAAATTTAGTCAAATGATAAGATTAAGCAACGACACTCATCGCTGATGGCAGTGCAGATGAGTTGTCGCAGCAAATTTCCCCTTATTCACCTAGCCTAAACAATACCTATTATCGAGCTTTATCTCCGGTGGTCATGGGCAATAAAGGGAACTATTACTAAGTCTTGGCTAACCGCATAATTGAACTTTTATTGTATTTGATCTTCTTTTAGCCACAGGGCTACTTGTTTGGCGAAGTAAGTCAATATGCCATCAGCTCCGGCTCGTTTAAAGGCTAATAGGCCTTCCATAACACAAGGTTTTTCGGCTAACCAACCATTTTGAATCGCTGCCATATGCATGGCGTATTCGCCACTCACTTGATAGGCATAAGTGGGTACTTTAAACGTATCTTTTACACGGCGAACAATATCTAAGTAAGGCATCCCAGGTTTAACCATCACCATATCAGCACCTTCAGCAATATCTTGGGCGACTTCGTGCAAAGCTTCATTGCTATTTGCAGGGTCCATTTGATAAGTATGTTTGTTACCCCCTTTAATATTACCCGCTGAGCCGACTGCATCACGAAAGGGGCCGTAGTAATTCGACGCATATTTTGCTGAGTAAGCTAAAATTTTGGTATTAACAAAACCGTTTTCTTCTAAGCCTTCTCTAATGGCACCTACTCGACCATCCATCATATCTGATGGTGCCACAATATCTGCGCCAGCTTGAGCATGAGAAAGGGCTTGTTTCACTAGGATCTCTTTAGTGACATCATTAACGACATAGCCATAAGGACCGGCTTTATTGGTAGCACTCTCGCTTAAAATTCCGTCTTGTCCATGGGTAGTGAAGGGATCAAGCGCAACATCGGTAATCACCGCTAGCTGTGGAAACTTTGCTTTTAAAGCGCGAACAGTTCGCTGCGCTAACCCATTGGGATTATAAGCTTCTTCTGCCATCAACGATTTTTTATCACTGGGGGTAACGGGGAAAATAGCCACTGCAGGGATACGTAAGTCGACCAACTCCTGCGCTTCTTCGAGCAATAAATCAATACTTTTTCGTTCAACTCCCGGCATAGAAGCAATAGCTTCACGTTGATTTTCGCCTTCAAGTACAAATACTGGATAGATTAAATCATCTACCGTTAATTGATGCTCTGCCATTAAGCGGCGGGTAAAGTCATCTTTGCGCATACGGCGCATTCTTTTTGCTGGATAGTGTCCAAAAAAATTAGCAGGGGAGTGCGTCATTCAATTGCTCCTAAGGGATATAACATTATAAAAATGAGCTAATGGGTCATCGTAAAGCTTTGACTTACTATTGGTCGTTAACTAAATATCCGTGGCTATCATTGGCCACGTTACCTGACTTTTGGCGTCATTGGTAAATCAAAAACTTGCTGAGCATTAACCCTACTTTGTTCAATTATTTCTTGTGATGATAAGCCTGTAATTTCAGCATATGCTTTGACAACATAAGGAAGATAAGCAGGTTCATTACGGCCACTTTTAGGTTTAGGTCGAACAGTTCTTGGTGTTAGGTAAGGCGAATCTGTTTCAATCATTAACCGGTTTAAAGGGATATGTTGGATAATATCTCTTAATCCTTGACCACGTCTTTCATCACAAAGCCAGCCAGTAATACCAATATACATGTCTGCCGCTAAACATCTGTCTAACTCTTGTTTATTGCCCGTAAAACAATGACTCACCATCGCAGGAACTTTTCCCAATGCTGGTTTAAGTAGCCCAAACCAAGGCTCAAATGCATCCCTTTGATGCAAAAACAAGGGTAATTCAAGTGTGATGGCAAGAGCAATTTGATGTTCAAAGACAACAAGCTGTTGCTCCGGCGTCGAAAAATTTCGATTAAAATCTAAGCCACATTCACCAATGGCTTTAACATGAGGGTAACTCGCAAGCTCTGTGATTTCTTCAAGATAATTTGCGCTAACGTGATCAGCATCGTGAGGATGAACACCTGCTGTACAGGCAAGGTAATGGGGGAACTGTTGACATAAGGCTAACGCTTTCTTACTTTCTTCAATGTTTGTTCCAGTCACCAACAAAGCGCTGATACCATTATTTATGGCACGTTGAATAACCTCAGATCGATCTTTATCAAATCTTTTGTTAGTGAAATTAACGCCAATATCGATCAACTAATTATTGCCCATGGTCACTTTCAGGCTCTATTTTATTGTTTTTTTTTGTGTAAAAAGAAGCAAATATCAGCCCGATTTCAAACAATAACAGCATAGGAACCGCCAGCATTGTTTGTGAAATGATATCTGGCGGTGTTAATAACATGCCAACAAAAAAAGCACCAACTATCACATACGGGCGCTTTTGTCTCAAACTATCAGTATCTGTTATTCCAGTCCAACATAGTAATATTATCACAATGGGAATCTCAAAAGCCGCTCCAAAAGCAAAAAAAAGCTTTAAAACAAAATCTAAATAACTGCTGATATCTGTCGCAATCGTCACGCCTTCAGGCGCTACCGAGTTAAAAAACGAAAACACCACGGGAAAAACCACAAAATAAGCAAAAGCAATACCCCCATAAAACAAAATAGTACTACCAACCATTAGCGGAATAAGTAAACGTTTTTCATTACGATAAAGCCCTGGTGCTATAAACGACCAGATTTGCAATAAAATGTAAGGCATGGCAATAAAAATCGATAATACTATGGTCAGTTTAAAAGGGGCAAAAAATGGAGATGCCACATCTGTTGCTATCATTTGTGTGCCTTCCGGCATAGTTGATAACAAAGGCAGGGCTAAATATTGGTAAAGATCTTGGGCAAAATAGGCAAGCGAACAAAAAACAATTAAGACGCCCAGCACGGCATGCAGTAAACGCGTGCGTAACTCTAATAAATGATCGAATAGGGTATAACTTGATTGAGTTTTTTCGATCATGACCTTGGTTTCGGCTCTTCTGTACTCGGTGATTGATCTTTGATACTAGCGGTTAATGGCTGAACAGCCAACACCTTGTTAGTGGTGGGATTTTCATAAGGGCGGGTCACCATTTCAGCCGCGTCTTGCAGGGACTTAACCGACTTGGCGAGTTCTGGGCTTAAATTTTTTAAATCACTTTGTTCCGCTTTTCTCAAGTTCTCATGAAGTTCATTGATGCGTAATTCTTCTTTTAGCTCAGTTTTAACACCTTCACTAAATTGTTTTGCACTGGCAATCCAGCGTCTAACTGAACGAAGAGCAACAGGCAAGCGCTCAGGCCCTAAAACAATCAAACCAAGTATGGCTATTAGCATCAGCTCCCAAAACCCCATATCAAACATAACTTACGCCTGATCTTTATCTTTAGTTTCAGTTTTTACTGCGGAGCTGTCTTCTGATTTATCTGCTAGTGTATCTGTGGGCTTTTCTTTATCTTCACTAATCGCGGATTTAAAGCCTTTAATAGCTGAGCCTAAATCGCCACCTAAATTACGTAGTTTTTTAGTACCAAATAATAGTACGACAATAACGGCAAGAATCAACAATTGCCAAACACCCATATTTCCCATGAAAATCTCCTGTAAGCGTATTACTTTCATTATAAAGTTTTCATAAAAAAATGCATCTTTATAATACTTAAATAACGATAAAAAAAATTAACTTACAGTTACTCTGGTTATTAAATTCAACAAAAATGGCAGAATTAGCCACCGTTTTATTATCTAATTTTTACTTATATTAAGATGAGCTTGTGGTGTAACGATTCGCATAGGCTGTATTTTTTTATAAGTTAAACTGCGCCACAACCATTCAAGAGGACCAAACTGGTAGCGTTTTAACCACCATGATGACAACCTTAACTGAAAGATAATAATGACAGCAACTATTAACACTTGTGGGGCTCTACCTATTTGACCAAACATACCCCCAGCATAACCATAAAATATACTGGTTAAAATAATTGAATGTGAAATGTAGTTAGTTAGCGCCATACGTCCTAAAGGAGCACCACCCTATAATCGATTAGCCCATTTTTCTGAACTTAATAACCTAACAACTAACCCTAAATATCCCGCTGCGGTAACGTATTGGCCAATAAAAAACAAAGTATTGCCTGTGGCGAGTAACATCATCACATTTTCTGTCGCTGGGTGCTGAGTAATCAACAGCCCCGCTACGGTAAATGGCAAACCTAAACCCAAACCAATCCAAGCCATAGAGTTAAAGAGTATCTTATGTTGTTGATGATTTTTTAATACACCGCTAGAGATAAACCAGTAGCCTAAGATAAAGATTGGTAGTATCTCTGTTAATGCAAATATCGGTGATAACATCAACATAAACCCTGCAAATTTGATACGAAATTGAGTAGCTTGCCAATAAGAGCCTGTGCTCAAAGCTGTGATTTCATTTTCTTCGTCTTTAGCGAATTCTCGCTTACCAACAACTATCTCATCGACTTGTTGAGTAATTAAATCTTGTTTAAGTTCTTCTGCTGATTTGTCTGGTGCAGTCGACTCTGAGTCGGAGGAGGTTACTAATTCGACAGAGGTTTCACTGTCAATATTTTCTAATTTAAGGGCTGGTGCCATTTTTTCATCAACTAAGATGGCTATATGCTGTTCTTGCTGCCACATTTCAGCGAGTGATTGGCGGTCAACGGCGACACCAAAACCAATACCAACAATAACAGATAATAAAATCGGCACGGCTAGCCAAATTAAACTTATTTTTAAAAAAGACCTTGGATTATCATGTTTTTGGAAGCGTTTACCTTTTAGTAAAAAGATCCAACCTAGCAACATTAAACCAGCAAAAGCATAATCATGTAAAATATCGCCACTCCATAAAAAAAGCATATGAAGCAAGCCAATAACGTACAAAACGCCCATACGCCTAACAAACCAAGCACCAAAAGGACGATCGACTTCTTTTGCTTTGATTAACATAATGGCGAAACCCATACCAAAAAGTAAAGCGAAAATTTTATAGAATTTTCCTTCAACAAAACATCTGATCAGCCAACCAGCAGCATGATCGAGCCCAGTTAATTTTGGGTCAAAGGTCCCTAAAGTAGAGAGGCTGCGGCCAAACCATTCAATGTTCATTAATAATATGCCAATGAGCGCTAAGCCACGTAAAATATCCATGGCATCAATTCGTTGGTTTGCTGAAATGGGTACTAATTGGGAGGAAAGGTTGCTTTTAGCTCCTTCAATACTTGCTTCAGACATGTCATTCCTTATTTTTAATTTTATTTAGAATAGCTAAACCTAGAATATCGAAAATTTTTCAATATTCTAGGTTTTATTTAATGCTCTACTTAACTGACTTTGGCAGGACGTGTTATTTTTCTTTCATGTTCCATAAAATATCCTGACCACTACCCATCACAGTCGTTGGCATTTGGCCATTCCATTGTAATGCTTTTACGTAGTCAACTAATATCTTGTTGTTTTTTATGGCATTAGATTTTTTCTGCATTGTTTCAGCTTCAGCAATACCTTTCACTCGAATGGCTTCAGCCTGTGCTTGAGCTTCAACGGTAATAGCGTAAGCGGAACCATCAGCACGCGCTTTTTCTGCATCACGTTGTGCTTCTGCGGTATTGACTTCGCGTTGGGCTTCAAGTTTTTGACGCTCTAATCGATGTTTTTCGGCTGCAGCTAAATTTTTCTCAGTTTGTTTAGTTTCAATACTTTGTAGATATTTAGCGGGTAACACTAAATTCTCAATTTGCACGCTATCGAGTTTTACTGGAAAGTCACCCATTGCATCAGCCAAGGTGTCTTCAATTCTTGAAATAACTTGTCCACGATTTTGAATGATTTGCTCTGCCTTAAAACGCGCTAGTGCATCTTTTGCTGCGGAGCGTAAACGGGGGTCTAAAATACGATTTTCAAATTGATCTAAACCGCCATAGTTTTTATATAATTCAAAAGCTTCAGAGCGGTTAACTGTCCAGTTCACTGATACTTCTACCTGTACTGGCATTTGTTCAAAGGTAGATGCCTTTAAGGCTTCTGAATTCTTCCGAGTACGAATTTCTAATTCATTCACAGTGTCAGCAATCGGAATTTTATAATGTAAACCTGGGCTCACTTGAGTAGTGGCTTCACCAAAGCGTTTAACGATACCGACATGGCCCTCATCAATGGTATAAAGTGCTGACCAAAGTGTGGCTATAACAATAAGTCCTATTACTATTTTGATCATATGTTTACCTATTTGTGCGGGATCGATATCTGCTGAATTTTTACTTAGGTTGTTTGTGATCATCTTATTTCCTTCATCTGAGTTAATGGTTAGTTAGCCTGCGTCATTTGACCTATTATATCAACAAAAAAGTCAACACCTAACATTAAACCCCTTTGACCCGTTATTCGTTCAAAACAGGATAAATCGACAGTACTAATAAAGCCGCCATGGTTAAATTAAAGCAACGTAAATGGCTAGCCTTTTTTAATAGTTTACGTAATTGCTGCCCGAGTATTGTCCATAAACTGACACAGGGTAAATTGACTAAACCAAATACTAAAGCAATGAGTAAAATCGCATCAAGGTCGTGTGTTGGTGAATAAACACTCGTTGCCGTTAGTGCCATCGTCCAGGCCTTTGGATTGACCCATTGGAAGGAAGCGGCTTGCAAAAATGAAAATGGTTTAGCGTTATTATTAGGATTATGTTCAGGTGACGAAGATGTCGCAATTTTAAAGGCTAAATAGCAAAGATAAATCACGCTCAACACTTTTAATATTTGATAGGTTAGTGGATAACTATCAAATAACTGTAGGAGCCCGATACCGACCATTAGCAACATAAAGACAAAACCTAACCCTACACCTAACATATGAGGAATAGTACGTTTAAAGCCAAACGTTGCCCCTGAAGACATGAGCATTAAATTATTAGGTCCTGGGGTGATAGATGCAACCAATGCAAAAACGGATAGTGCAATAATTAGTTCTGAACTCATCTGATATGCTCATTGATAATTTGTTAGTTTGTTATAATTTTCAATCAGAGAAATCATACCTGCTTGAGAATTTAGTAGGCCCCAATATTAACGTCGCTTATGAGTATCTAAGATAGAGCGGCGACTGATTTAGTTCGCTAAAAATGCTTGATAAGCACTATTGTTGGTTTCTTCATCCCATTGATAACCTAATGCATCAAGGTGTTCAAAAAAGTCTGATTGTTGATGACCGTCAACTTCAAAGCCGGCTAATACTTGCCCAAACGCTGCTCCATGATTACGATAATGAAATAAAGTAATATTCCAATGCTCACCTAAAGTATCTAAAAAATTCTCTAATGCCCCAGGGTACTCAGGAAACTGAAAACTAAATAATCTTTCTTGCAGTAATGCCGGCTTTTGACCACCAATCATATAACGAACATGCAATTTGGCCATTTCATTATCAGTAAAATCATCCACTTGATAGTTTTCATCGGTTAACGACTCGACTAGTTTTTCACGTTCTCCCAACTCACCAGCTAAACGTATACCCACAAAGACATTGGCAGGGCTTTTGACCTGTTGTTGATTGCTGGCATAACGATAATTAAATTCAGTGATGACTCTACCACCTAAGTTTTTACAGAAATGACGAAAACTGCCTTTTTCTTCGGGAATAGTCACGGCAAGTACTGCTTCTTTTTTCTCACCTAACTCGCAACGCTCAGAGATATAGCGCAGCGTATGAAAATTCATGTTGGCACCTGAAAGAATAGCAACTAAAGATTCATCGCCTTGTTTGTTTTCAATAAGCTGGTTTTGGCAATATTTTTGCAGGCCCGCTAACGATAGTGCGCCGGCAGGCTCTGCAATCACTCGAGTTTGTTCGAATATATCTTTAATTGAAGTACAGATTTCATCACTCGTTACTGTGATAACTTCATCGCAATAGCGCTTAATCAAATCAAACGTGTTTGCACCAATACGTTTGACGGCAACACCATCGGCAAATAATCCAACTTGTTTTAAGTCTACAGGGGTACCTGCATCTAATGCTGCTTTTAAACAGGCAGAATCTTCGGCTTCAACCCCAATAATTTTGATGCTAGGTTTTAACTGTTTTAAATAAACCGACATACCGGCGAGTAAGCCTCCACCACCAACCGGAATAAAAACCACCTCAGCATTAGGTTGTTGTTGCAGTAACTCTTTAGCCACTGTGCCTTGACCGACGATCACATCAATATCGTCAAAGGGATGAACTAAGGTTTTGTTTTCATCACTAGCAAAGGTCGATGCGGCACTCTGTGCTTCATTAAAATTATTACCAATTAAGCGAACTTCGGCACCAAGTCGACGAACATTAGCTACCTTGATTTCAGGCGTAGTAATTGGCATCACTATAGTGGCATTAATACCAAGTTTATGGGCGGCAAGTGCCAATCCTTGGGCATGATTACCCGCTGAGGCAGCAATGACACCATGGACACACTGAGCTTCAGATAAATTCATTAGCTTGTTATATGCCCCTCGCAATTTAAATGAATGCACTGGTTGTTGGTCTTCACGTTTAAGATATATTAGCTGCCCTAAACGTGCAGAAAGCTTAGTTAATGGCGTTAATTCAGTTTCAATTGCCACATCATATACTGGTGCTAATAATATCTTACGTAAATAATCGAGGGCTAATGCATTACCCTCAATAACATCTCTAGACTCTGCCTCTGTCATTATTGCCATGTTAAGGCCTTGAGTAGAGGTTGTTGATCTTAATTTTGCCATGATGTTATCTTTCCAAGATGTATTAATTTTAAATTCTAGGGTCGAGCCTTGCTTGTTAGCTGCATTGCTAATATCTAATATTACGCTGCTCTATTTGTGACTTTAACTGTTTTTATATCAATAAGTTTATTAATTTGATCGACTAAAAGTTCAATAGGGCGATCACTTCTTACCAACAATTCAATATAACCAATATGCGTGCCGGTATTTACTTTTGCAGTGATGCCATCAATTAAAAAACCACGATAACGTGTCACCTGCAAAATACGTTCAAGTACCACTTGTTTATCGTCTACTTGTATCGCTAACTGATAACGATTCATTAGCTGTTCTCCATCATTTTATCGTTGGCGGTATTAGGCGGAACCAATGGCCAAACATTATCTTGTGCATCAATTTTAACTTGCAATAAGTAGGGCCCGTCGTGATCGAGCATTTCTTTGATTGCTTGAGAAACTTGATCTTTTTTAGTGATTTCTTGTGCTTTTATATTAAAAGCGGTCGCTAACATCACAAAATCAGGGTTATCGGATAAGTCAGTTTCACTTAAACGACCGTCAAAAAATAACTCTTGCCATTGGCGCACCATACCAAGTTTTCCATTATCGATTAGCACTATTTTGACCGGAATTTGAAATCGTTTTATGGTAGATAATTCTTGCACATTCATCATAAATGAGCCATCGCCTGTGACGGTAATAACACAGTTATTAGGCCGGCTAATTTGTGCTCCAATAGCAGCAGGAAGACCAAAGCCCATGGTGCCCATGCCACCACTGGTAAGCCAATCACTCGGATCATCAAACAACATATGTTGTGCTGCCCACATCTGGTGTTGGCCCACATCTGACGTTACGCAGGTGTTTTCTGGCATTTGATCGCTGACTTCTTTCAATACAGCCGGTGCGAAAATGGTGTCACCCGGGTGATTATAATCCCAAGCATAGTCAGTTTTCATTTGCTGACATATTTGTTGCCAATCTGTAATGTCTAAAGGGACAGCTAATGCAGGTAGATTAATTTTCAAATCTCCTAAAATGGCAACATCAGCCAATCGACGTTTGTTGATTTCTGCCGTATCAATATCAAAATGGATGATTTTAGCCTTCGGAGCAAATTCATCGAGCTTACCTGTTACTCGGTCATCAAAACGAGCCCCAACAGCAATGAGTAAATCACATTCTTGTACGGCAATGTTAGCGGCTTTTGTGCCGTGCATACCCAACATGCCCAAATAGTTTTCATCATTCGGATCGATTGCACCCAAACCCTTTAAAGTGGCAACACTTGGCAGACGAGTAAGTTCAGCAAAGTCTCTGAGTTCATCAACCGCATTTGCCATACCAACGCCACCACCAACGTATAAAACAGGCTTTTGGGCTTGACTCAACAAGGCGATGGCACTGCCAACATTGGCTGGCGGTAACTTGACTTTATTTTTTAATTTTGAGAAATTTGCTAAACTATTTGTTATCTCTGCTAATTGAATATCCTTCGGAATATCAACAAGTACTGGACCTTGTCGTCCTTCTAACGCAATAGCAAAAGCTTCATGTAGCACCTTAGGCAAGTCATTGACATCAGTGACTTGAAAAGAATGTTTGGTACATGCCAAAGATAAGCCAAAAATATCAATTTCCTGAAAAGCATCAGAGCCCATAGCAGCCGTTGGAACTTGTCCTGTAATGGCAACAACAGGAATCGAATCGGCAAGGGCATCAGCTAAACCCGTAATTAAGTTTGTCGCTCCAGGTCCTGATGTAGCGAAACAAACGCCTACTTTACCCGAAGCACGCGCGTAACCAACAGCGGAGAAGGCGGCGCCTTGTTCATGTCGACACAGGAAATGCTGAACATCACTGTCATATAACGCATCATAAATTGGCATAATGGCCCCCCCAGGGTAACCAAATACATGTTGAACACCATGTTGCTCCAATATATCAAATAATAATGAACTACCAGTATGTTGTTTTTCACTTGTCATCTTTATATCCTAACTATTCAATTTATTATTCAATATTTGAATAATAAATTGAATAGTAATCCCCTGTTATTTATAAATAATTAAAATTCTGTTGACGTTAACGTAAGCTTTTTAATGTTGTAAAACGACAAAACCCCCGTTCCTTTCAGAGCGAGGGTTTGTATTGATATTTTTACTGTTTTCTTAGCTCAATAAACAACCCCGCGATGATTTAATAATCACCACGATGAGAATGTTAATAATGGCTAAATTCTTTATAGAAAGAACTGTTGAGCTAAAATGTTGCATATTTATCAGTTTCTCCCTAATTATTTTATTATATTAATTTTGGGCCATTTCCTACCCTATTCGAATTTGTACCATAGCTCGAATACTTCGAGCAAGGTTTTTTATTATAGTTTTTAACTAAAGAGTTGATTAATCAGTTATAAGCAAACATTTTATCTCTTAAATTCGCTCTTTTTACAATCGCTTACTACAATTAATCTCAAGGAATGTTACTTGGTATAAATAAAATGGAGTTTTATGGCACTCGCATCTGTATATAGCCGCGCTCGCGTAGGTCTTGAATCTCCTCTCGTCAATGTTGAAGTACATTTAGCCAATGGCTTACCTGCATTTAATATTGTGGGCTTACCTGAAGCGTCAGTAAAAGAATCTAAAGATCGCGTACGCAGTGCCATTATTAATTGTGGTTATGAGTTTCCTGCCAAACGCATTACTGTTAATTTAGCGCCTGCGGATTTACCCAAGGAAGGTGGCCGTTTTGACTTGCCAATTGCCGTTGGTATTTTAGCCGCATCTGATCAGCTGCCGAATACTAATTTAGGTGACTACGAGTTTGCTGGTGAGTTGGCTCTTTCAGGAGAAGTCAGAGCGATTATTGGTGAAATACCTATGGCTATTGCTTGCAGTAAATCTGGTAGAACACTTATTATTGCCAAACAAAATGCTGAACAAGCGAGTTGGGTAAAACAAGCAAAAATACACGCACTAGATCATTTAACTCAACTTTTTTCACATTTTGTTCGCCAAAATACCTTGCCCTTTGTTGAGGAGAAAGATATTGAACACCTCGCCGTTGATAATGATCTAGATATGGCTGATGTTATTGGACAACCTCTAGCAAAACGCGCATTAGAAATTGCCGCAAGTGGCAGTCATAATCTACTTTTTATTGGACCGCCTGGCACAGGTAAGACTATGCTAGCTAGTCGTTTAAGCGGTATTTTACCGCCAATGACAGAAGTTGAGGCGATTGAAACAGCGGCTATTCAATCAATTAGTCATCAACAAATTAACAATAAATCTTGGCTAACTCGGCCATTTAGGTCGCCACATCATACCGCATCTTCTGCTGCATTGGTCGGTGGCGGCAGCCACCCCAAGCCAGGGGAAATATCGTTAGCCCATAATGGTGTTTTGTTTCTTGATGAACTGCCTGAATTTGAACGAAAAGTGCTAGATGTATTACGCGAACCGATGGAGTCTGGTGAAGTCACCATTTCACGAGCCTTGCACAAACAAACCTTTCCTGCGCGATTTCAACTCATCGCAGCAATGAACCCAAGCCCTACAGGTTTTTACAATGACAATCGCAGTACGCCGGAACAAGTATTACGTTATTTAAATCGCCTGTCCGGACCTTTTCTCGACCGTATTGATATTCAAATCGAAGTTGCTCGACTGCCTAAAGGTATGTGGGCGAATCAACAAGTGTCAAGTGAGACAAGTAAAGAAATTCAAGCACGAGTATTGGCTTGCAGGCATCTACAAATGACAAGACAAGGCAAGGCGAATGCACATTTATCCAGCAGTGAAGTTCGAGTATATTGCCGATTAAATAATCAGGATAATGATTTCTTAGAGTTAGCGGTAGAGAAATTAGGTCTTTCCACACGTGCTCATCATAAGATATTAAAAATTGCTCGCACTCTTGCTGATTTAGACAATACAGAAAATATTGGTCATCAACATATCATTGAAGCGCTTTCATATCGTGCTATGGATAGACTATTGCGCCATTTAACCACCGCGGTCACGATATAAACGTTCTGATTTAGACGCTAATTGCTTGGAAAAATGCGTTGAGCAACGGTTGCTCTTTTTGTTGAGTTAAACAACAAATCCCTAAATCAAAAGGTGCAATTTCACCAACCGAGGGTAAATACTGCACTCTATTTTTTACTGGGCTGTTATCAACAACTACCTTAGGTGAAATACCAACACCACAGCCTAGTGCAACCATACTTACCAAAGCTTCATGTCCTGAAACGGTGGCGTAAATATTAGGTTTACCCTGCTGTTTTTTTCGATACCACTGCTCAAAACGTTTTCTGGCTGAGCCATGCTCAGGCAAAATGATGGGGATTTTTGACCAATCAATTTCTTTTTCTTGTAACTGTTGCTGAACACTACAGGCCATAGTGGGTGCAATAACAGCTAAAGGGACTTGAGCAAGGTGATGAAAATAAAAGCTACTAGATAAATTTTCAGGTTTTGCCGCGATTGAAAAATCAACGGATTGTTGCTGTACCTGCTCCATAGCATCAGCTGCATCTCCGGTTGTTAGCATAATTTCTACCAAGGGTTGTTGTTGTCTGAATCTGTCAAGTAATGGAGGTAAATGACTATAGGCAGCGGTTACTGAACAATATATATGAAGTTTACCTTTGAGTTTAGCTTGTTTTTGATCAAGCGATAATTTCAATAATTGCCATTGCTCTAATTGCTGCTCTGCAAACATTTTTAGTTGTTCTCCTGCCGAACTTAGTAATACTGAACGATTATCTCGATGCAACAACCTTGTACCCAGTTCGTCTTCCATCCGCTGAATAACACGGCTGAGGGTTGAAGGGCTAACATGATGGGCTTCAGCCGTTTTAGTAAAATGGAGACTTTGGCTTAAATGTTGAAACATTTTTAATGATTTAATATCCATAACAATCTACCAGACCTATTTTTAATGCCTGTTGCAAAATATGCAACACTGTCGTGCAAATATATCATTTCAAGCAACATGATAGATAGTTTATTATTAGCACATAGTCAGAAATGCTGACCTTTTATACCTAACATTTATTGTTAACGCCTTGTCGTTAAACCGGAGAATTTCATGAGTAACTATTTTAATACGCTAAGTTTACGCGAAAAGTTAGCACAATTAGGCAAATGCCGATTTATGCAACGTGAAGAGTTCAGCGATGGCTGTAACTTTATCAAAGATTGGAACATTGTTATTGTTGGTTGTGGTGCTCAAGGTTTAAACCAAGGTTTGAACATGCGTGACTCTGGCTTGAATATCTCTTACGCATTACGTGATGCAGCAATTAGTGAGAAACGTCAATCTTGGCAGTGGGCGTCTGAAAACGGTTTTATCGTTGGTACCTATAAAGAATTAATTCCTCAGGCTGATTTAGTATTAAACTTAACACCTGATAAACAGCATACTTCTGCTGTCACTGCAGTAATGCCATTTATGAAAAAAGGCGCTACGTTATCTTATTCTCACGGCTTCAATATTGTTGAAGAGGGTATGAAAGTTCGCTCTGATATTACTGTGGTTATGGTTGCGCCTAAATGTCCTGGTACTGAAGTGCGTGAAGAATACAAGCGTGGTTTTGGCGTACCAACACTCATTGCTGTTCACCCTGAAAATGATCCTCAAGGCAATGGATTAGCAATAGCTAAAGCTTATGCCTCTGCAACAGGTGGTGACAGAGCTGGGGTATTACAGTCATCGTTCATTGCTGAAGTAAAGTCTGATCTAATGGGCGAGCAAACTATTTTATGTGGCATGTTACAAACTGCCGCTGTTCTTGGCCATGAACAATTAATTGCTCAAGGTATGAACGCAGCCTACGCACGTAAGTTATTACAATACGGTTTAGCGACTACCACTGAAGGTTTAAAGCATGGCGGTATCACTAACATGATGGACCGTTTATCAAACCCGGCGAAAATCAAAGCATTTGATATGTCTGAAGCGTTAAAAGTTATTTTACGTCCATTATTTGAAAAGCACATGGATGATATTATAGAGGGTCGCTTCTCTGAAACTATGATGGCTGACTGGGCAAATGATGATATCAACTTATTAACATGGCGTGCAGAAACAGCTAAAACAAGTTTTGAATTAGCCGGAGATTGTGACGTGGAAATAACGGAACAAGAATACTACGATAAAGGTCTTTTTGTGGTTGCTATGATAAAAGCAGGTGTTGAGCTTGCTTTTGAAGCTATGGTTGCAGCAGGTATCATTGAAGAGTCAGCTTATTATGAGTCCCTTCATGAAACACCTTTAATTGCTAACTGTATTGCTCGTAACAAATTATATGAAATGAACGTAGTCATTTCTGATACAGCTGA
The DNA here is from genome assembly GCA_034111045.1 of Colwellia sp. Classification (GTDB taxonomy): domain Bacteria; phylum Pseudomonadota; class Gammaproteobacteria; order Enterobacterales; family Alteromonadaceae; genus JALJPB01. Next base: position 82,710 of record JAWUYA010000057.1, read on the forward strand.
GTATGGTAACTACTTATTTACTCACGCCGCTGTACCTTTACTGAAAGAATTTAGTACTCAGCTAACTTTAGAAGAGCTAGGCGAGGGCATCAAGTCTCCTTCAAACGGTGTGGATAATGTACGATTAATTGAAGTTAATGACGCGATTCGTAACCATGGTGTAGAAGTTATTGGTAAAGAGTTACGTGGTTACATGACTGACATGAAAAAAATTGTTGAAACTGGCAAGTAAGCGCTAGCAATTGTCGCCTTAAAGCTATCAAGTTAGTACTTGATAGCTTTTTTTACGCCGTCTATTACATGGCTATTGAAGGTAGTGAATGGCAGAGTATTGGTATTAACCAATTTCTATGAATCAATGGACTCGGAAAGTCGAGTGATACACCAGCAGTTACCACAATAAAAAATAGCTGACATTTAATTTAAAGGGAAATTTATGTCTAAATTTAACATGCATTACTCATTGAAATAGTCTCTCACCAAGGCTAAAATATTTTCTTTAACAAACGCTCCTATTTCATGAAACTCAATAAAACCACCAAAAAAATTGATGACAATATCGCTAAAGCTCTGACAATCGTCTGTGAAGATGCCAAGACCCACATTGATGGTTTTATTTGGTTAACCCATAGAGCTAACTACACCAACTTCCCCGCTAGCCTAATTGTCACCTGTGTTTTTGAAATTGATGCTCAAGTAAATACCTTCAGAGATAATCAACAGCATGGGCAATTCATTAATAGCATTCAAAAACAATTATTAAAAGTGGGTATTGTGGTCAATAATATTCGTCAGCATGTCCATTTTGATAGCGAAGAGTCGTGCTTAAGAGAGCATCAAGGAAAATGGGAAAACAGGCTCAAGCTTTTAGTCATCAAACAAAAGCCGAATGCGAGCAGTAACAAGTTTCCTTCAAGGAGATAGATAATTAAAGCTCCTCGATTAAAACGTCGGGAATGGTGAATTAATCGTTAACTCATTGTCGAACTTGACCATCCCCCAGCACAATAAATTTTTCAGTCGTCAGTGCTGATAATCCCATAGGGCCATATGCGTGAAGTTTACTGGTTGATATGCCAATCTCTGAACCTAAGCCTAATTGCCCCCCATCAGAAAAGCGTGATGAGGCATTCACCATAACAACTGATGAGTTAATTTGACGAATAAAATTTTGCGTACGACTAGTATCTTGGCTAACAATAACTTCGGTATGATCGGAAGTATATTGATTAATATGATCCACGGCATCTTGATAGCTATCAACAATTTTAACCGCAATTTCTTGGGCAAGATATTCTGCATGATAATCCTCATCTGTTGCCAATTGAGCTTGCTCGAAATAGCTCAAACTACGCTGACATGCATGTACGCTAACATTAAAAGCTGATAATGCTTTTGCCGCTAAGGGCATGAAATTATTCGTAATGTCTTGATGCACTAATAAAGTCTCAAAGGCATTACACGCACTAGGTTTCTGGGTTTTACCGTTCACTAAAATTGCTACAGCTTTTTGAAGATCAGCAAATTTATCAATGTATAAATGACAAACACCTTTAAAATGTTGAATGACTGGAATTTGACTATGTTCAGTAACATAACGAATAAGACCTTCTCCACCTCGTGGTATCACTAAATCAATGGCCTCACGTTGGTTTAACAATTGTTCTATAACGTTGCGACTTGTATCTGGTATTACCGCAACGATATTTTCATTTATACCTTGTTCCTTTAATACCTTATGTACACAGGTGGCTAATGCTAAATTACTATGAATAGCCTCAGAACCCCCTCGTAAAATAACCGCATTACCTGATTTAATACAAAGTGCTGCGGCTTCTGCAGTGACATTAGGTCGGGCCTCGTAAATCATTGCAATTACCCCCAATGGGATACGCATTTTTCCTACTTGTATACCATTGGGACGTAACATTAGGTTACTAATGTCACCGACGGGATCTGTCAATGTGGCTATTTCTCTGATCGCATCACTGATATCACTAATACGCTGCTCTGTTAGTAGCAGTCTATCTAACATGGCATCAGACAAGCCTTTAGCACTCCCTGCGGCGATATCTTTTTCATTCTCCAGCAGAATTTGTTCACTATTACTTTCAATGAATGCCGCTATCGCTGTTAATAGTGTGTTTTTTTGCTCTGTGGTTAATTGGGCAGCTACTCGACTGGCCACTTTTACTTGCTGCGCCATCTTAGCCATATTAAATTTATTTGTTGGTTGCATCATGCCCTACTTATTTTTATCATTGCCGTTGAGAATGACCATGTCGTCACGGTGAATAACCACTTTACTTGGGCAAAAGCCTAAAGCACTGGCTATATCATCACTTTTTAAGCCTTTAATGTTATACAAATCTCGCTCACTATACTGACTAATACCTTTTGCAATAGCTAAACCTGTTGCACCATCAATAAGGTCTATGGATGCGCCCGTTGAGAAGTGACCTGAAATACTTTTAATACCTGAAGGTAATAACGAAGCACCTTGCCTGGTTACCGCATTAACCGCACCTTGATCTAAAACTACTTGCCCACAACTTTTAAGGGTATGTTTTAGCCAATGTTTTTTAGCCTTCGTTGCCGCCTCGCTAGCAACAAAATGTGTGCCTGGGTTCTGCCCCTTTAATAACAAATCGAACACTTCACTACGGTGACCATTAATTATATAGGTATCTATGCCATTTTCTATTGCTTTTTCAGCTGCTTGTATTTTAGTTTTCATTCCTCCTGTGGCAATAATATTGGTTGTACAACCAGCCATAGCGTAGATGTCTTCAGTAATATCTGCAACTTCAGGCAATAAAGTTGCGTCAGGGTTGTCTCTAGGGTCTTTATCAAAGAGTCCATCAATATCACTGAGGATAATCAAGCAATCCGCCTCACAAACCAAAGCGACTAAAGCAGCAAGGTTATCATTATCTCCGACCTTTAGTTCATCAGTGGCAACAGTATCGTTTTCATTAACGATAGGTAGAATATTATTTTCTAGCAAAATTCGTAATGTATTTTTGATATTGATATATCGTTGACGATCTCTTAAATCGCCATGGGTAATTAATAATTGGCTACAAGGCAGATCAAAAAGTTGCTGCCAGTTAGCCATCATTTTCATTTGTCCAACACTTGCCATCGCTTGTTTAGTAACAATGGAGGGATTAGGTGAGCCGTGATGAATCAATTGACGACCAGCAGCAACACTACCAGAAGAGACTAAAACAACCTCTTTACCCGCTTGATGACAGTCAGTAATAAATCGAGCAATGGCTAGTAAATATTTATCACTGCAGCCTTTACCCTCGGGGGCGACTAAGGCACTACCAACTTTGATCACTACACGATTAAAATTCATTTCTCCCTCCAAACCCTAAAGCCCTATATATTTTGAATACCACCTAACAATGGCTTGAAATAAGGGGCGGTTGCAACCAATATATACAGATTGCATAGACTAGAATGTTATTTTTAATGCTTTTATTAGATATTGCCGCACAACTGTCTATTTATAATAGTAAAACACGGAAAGAACCTGATAATAAATGACTGATACTTGCTATTGTTGACTTTTCATCCAAAAAGTAAACCCAGTCAAATCTCCTAATATAATAACGTCACCTGCGACTTTTTAAATTATCATTAAAAATGTATGAGTAAAATCACTCTTTTAGCGAATAAACACTGATTTATTGTTATTTTCATCGTTTTATTGGTGTAAATCATTGAATTTTTTTGCTCGATTAAAATTAATTACTGAAATACAAAGTAAATAGTTTACTATTAACAGTTGAACCAGTTTGATTTATATTTTTGAGCAAGAAATGTTGAGCTTTTTACCCGCCACGATTATCGGACAATTATCTTTTGTACTTTATGTAGTCAATACTATTATTTGGCTCATTCCAATTGTGATATTTTCATTACTTAAAGCACTCATTCCATTTCGTCTATGGCGTAAGGTTTTCAGTGTCCTTTTAGATCAGATGGCCAGCAATTGGGTAGCAATTAATACTCAACTACAAAAAGCATTCACTCAAACTGAAATTAAGGTCACTGGTTTAGATAATTTAAGTATTAAAGAGTGGTACTTAGTGATCAGTAATCACCAAACTTGGGTAGATATTCTTGTTTTACAACGTGTGCTGCATAACCAAATACCTTTCTTAAAATTTTTCCTGAAAAAAGAACTCATCTATGTCCCTTTACTTGGAGTGGCTTGGTGGGCATTAGACTTTCCATTTATGAAACGTTATAGCCAAGCTTTTTTGAGGAAAAAACCGCATTTAAAAGGAAAAGATTTAATAACGACTCGTAAAGCGTGTGCAAAATTTAAATATAAACCAGTTAGTGTGATGAATTTTATCGAAGGCACACGTTTTACTCGCGACAAACATTTACAGCAGCAATCGCCTTATTCACAATTATTAAAACCTAAAGCCGGTGGTATTGCTTTTGTGCTTGATGCTATGGGTGAACATTTAAATAAAATAGTCAATGTCACCATTTATTATCCTGAGGGTATTCCTAATTTTAACGACTTTATTTCGGGAAAAGTTAAACGTATAGAAGTTGTGATTGAAACTATGCCTATTGAAAAAAAGCTCAAAGGCGATTACTTTAATGACAGAGCGACAAAAATTCACTTTCAAAAATGGGTTAATCAACTCTGGCAAAATAAAGAAATAAAGCTCGTTGAGCTTAAAAAAAATAATCGGTCAATAAACCAAAAGTGTGAATAGCACTTTCTGCCAACCACCAATCCGCCGGATTATAAGTGATGATAAATAAAGTGATAGAAAATTCAATAGTAAAACAAAGTGCTGTACTTTATCGCTCGCCAAGCAGTCAATACCCTAAAGCGATTTCATCAAATGGTATGTATATAAAAGACACCTCAGGTAAAAATTATTTAGACATGAGCGGTGGAGCCGCGGTCTCTGTTATTGGCCATAGTAATCCACATGTTATTGAGCGCATGAAAGACCAACTTTCTCAATTATCATTCGCCCACACCTCATTTTTCACCAATGAACCACAAGAAGAATTAGCACAGCGGTTAGCTCAACGTTTTACTGAGAAAGGCGCTAGAGCTTATTTTAGTTCTGGAGGCTCAGAAGCAAATGAAACAGCGATAAAACTCGCATGGCAATATTGGAGCATAAAAGGAAAATCAAGTAAGAAAATAATTATCAGCCGACAGCATAGTTATCATGGTAATACTTTTGGTACCTTGTCTATTAGTGGTAATGATGGACGCCGCCTAAAGTCAGCCGCGCCATTAATTGATTGGCCAAGAATTGCGCCATGTTATGCTTATCGATATCAACAAAGTGATCAAACTGAAGAAGAATATGGCCGCCAGGCCGCCAATGAATTAGAAGTCGCTATTTTGACCCAAGGTGAAGAAAATGTAGCGGCTTTTATATGTGAGCCTGTTGTTGGCTCTTCATTGGGCGTAGTTCCAGCAGTACCGGGCTACCTCAAACGTATTCGCCAACTTTGTGATCAGTATAATATTTTATTTATTGCTGATGAAATTATGTGTGGCAGTGGCCGAACAGGCACTTATTTTGCTCATGAACAAGATGGTGTTATTCCTGATATCACTACGTTAGCCAAAGGCATTGCCGGCGGCTATCAACCGTTGGCGGCAACATTAATTAGAGCGCATATGGTGGAAGCTTTTGATACTGGTGGTTTTGCTCATGGCCATACTTATATTGGTCATCCTATAGCTTGTGTGGCCGGCTGCGCTGTTCAAGATGTACTTGATCATGATAACTTACTTAGCGCATGTAAAACTAAAGGGCTTGAATTTTCCCAATTATTGTTAGATAGTTTAAAAGAGCATTCTCAGGTCGGTGATATTCATGGCCGAGGTTTATTTCAAGGTATTGAACTTGTTTCAAATAGAGCCACTAAAGCAGGTTTTTCGCTAGACTGTGACTTGGCAAGTAAATTAAAAAATGCCAGCATGGCGTATGGTCTTATTTGTTACCCTGGAAATTCACTCATTAATGGTGAGTATATTCCCCACATACTCTTAGCTCCACCCCTTATTTTAAATCACAATCATATGGAAGAGTGTGCTGATAAACTCCACAAAATCTTAGGAGCGGTATTTTCATGAACAATAACAGTGCTCAAAATGTAAATGGTGGTCCTTTAGCAACATCACCCTTTATTGTGATGAGTGCACCAAACGGTGCCAGATTAACGCATAAAGATCATCTAAATTTACCAATCACGCCAACAGAATTAGCCGATTGTGCAGAGTCGCTTTTAAAGGTCGGGGTTTCTATTTTACATTTACATGTCAGAGATGATAACGATAAACACTCTCTTGATATTGATAAATATAAATCGGCTATGAAAGCGATAACCGATCGTGTGGGTAATCAATTAATTTTACAAATAACGACTGAAGCCGTAGGTATTTATCAACGTCATCAACAGATGGCTTTGGTACGTGCATTAATGCCAGAAGCGGTATCTTTAGCGCTAAAAGAGTTATGCCCAGATGAAAATAGCCTAGCTGAAGCGAGTGCTTTTTTTAAAGAAATATACCAAGCCGGTGTTTGGTCTCAATACATACTGTATTCACCGGAAGAGGTATTGAGATTTGACCTCTTACGCAAGCAAGGTTTTTTTGGTGAAGAGAAACCGTTTGCCTTGTTTGTATTAGGTCGTTATAGCGATACATTAACAGGAGATCCTAAAGAGCTTGACGCCTTTCTAGAATGCTTTGAGTTAGGAGCTTTTCCTTGGGCTGTTTGTTGTTTTGGTGCCACAGAAAGCCAAGCAACTCAACGAGCTCATGCCCTTGGAGGGCATGTAAGAATAGGATTTGAGAATAATCGTCAACTTCCAGATGGTAGTACTGCACAAGACAATGCTGAATTGATCAAAGAAACATTATCGACTAATACGGTTGACCCTATTTTACGTCCTTTAGCTACAGCGAACTGGATAAGACGACATTTAATCACCAAGAGATAAAATGCTCATCAAATGATTAATTGTCGGCATTTCAACGCTAAACAGTGAAAATAATCACTATACAAATAGACAAACTCTTCTGGAAATTAATATACGATGGATATTGCACATTTAAATAATTGGTTGATAAATTTTAGTACAGCAACGCTTGGATTGGCTTCTGATTCTCTGTGGCTGCCCATAATGCGAGTTACCCTACTTTTTTTCGTTATCAGTCTTTTCTATTTTATTACAGTTTACTTGGTTACCCCTATCATCAGAAAAGCACTTGTGAGCGTAAAACACCCACTTGCAACTTACCTACTCAAACATAAATTAGTGCTCAATCTCATTAGAGTTTGTCCGGTAATTATTGCTATACAGTCTACTAGCTTGATAGCTGATGAATTTATTGAATCAATATGGTCAGTAACAGCGAACCTCTTACTTATCTATTATGGTACTCGATTAGTCTTTAGTTTAATTAATGCGATTTATGACCAATTAGACCATCAGCAAGTAACCAGGAATATGCCTATACAGCAGATAGCAGAATTAATGAAAGTCATTGTTATTGCTGTCGCAGGAATTTTATTTATTGGTGTATTGCTAGATAAATCACCGGTCTACTTATTTAGTGGTTTAACAGCGATTTCCGCTGTGATCTTATTGATTTTTCGCGATTCTATTTTAGGCTTTGTCGCTGGTATTCAAGTCGCCGCGCAAAAATTAATTCAAGTTGGTGATTGGATTGTTCTTGATAAAAATACCGATGGTGAAGTACTCAATATATCAATTACGACATGTAAAATTAGAAATTGGGATAATTCGATTAGTTCGATACCCGCTTATGACTTGATCAATAAAGAATTCAAAAATTATCAACAAATGATTAGTACGGGTCGACGGTTAAAGCGCAGTATTCACATTGATACCGACAGTGTGAAATTTTTAACCACTGAAGACATAGAAAGAATGAAAAAAATAAACTTACTGTCGGGCTTAATTAATGAAAAACAGTCCATCATCGCACAAGCTAATCAAAGCATAGATTCTTCAAGTGATATGGCGCAAATAAATAGGCGAAACCTGACCAATATTGGCTGTTTTAGAGCGTATGTAAAAAGCTATCTACATAGTCATCCAGCGATAAATAATGAAGCGACATTGATAGTACGCCAGCTACAATCAACAGAGAAAGGTATACCTATTGAAGTTTACTGCTTTACCTATGCAAAAGGAACGGGATGGGTTGATTTTGAAGATTTAATGAGTGATGTTTTTGATCATCTATTTGCGATTGTCGGCTCATTTGATTTAGCTATATATCAGCGACCTAGTAATAGAACCTTTGCAAAAAAATATAACTAACTACTTAACAGTTTTTATCGATTTGATAACTAAAGATAAAGACGTAAATCAAGTCCACAAACTTAGCAGATACGATTACTACCTTTGTCTAATCACACCTTCTTGCATAGTTGAAGCAACAAGCTGGCCTTGGCGATTAAATATTTTTCCACTCACTAACCCTCGACCACAAGTAGCGGAAGGGCTTTCAGTGGAATAAAGTAACCAATCATCAAATCGAAATGGACGATGAAACCACATGGCATGATCAATCGTCGCCATTTGAAAGTTCCTTTGCCAGTGACTGACCCCATGTGGCATTAATGATGTCGGTAAAAAGTGAGAATCTGAAGTGTAGGCTAGCATATAGGTATGAATACGAAGATCATCCGGCAATGTCCCATTAGCTTTGATCCACATATTACATTTGGCTGGCATTTTTTCAGGATTTAACCAATTATACTGTTCAACCGGCCTAATTTCTATAGGCTTTTGGGCTAGATATATCTCACGAATACTAGGGGGTAAAGACTCCTGGTGTGCTTTGATAAAATCACTATAAGAAGGAATGTTCTCAGGGCCTTTTACATTAGGCATAATTTCTTGATGGTCAAAACCTTTTTCAGGTGCTTGGAATGAGGCGGTCATATAAAAGATAGCTTTACCATTTTGAATAGCTTGAATACGGCGAGTACTAAAGCTTTTACCATCTCGAATATTTTCCACTTCATAAACCACCGGTTTTTTAGCATCCCCTGGACGCAAAAAGTAAGAGTGAAGAGAGTGGACATTACGACTCTTGTCGAGAGTTTCTTGAGCGGCAGATAAAGCTTGCCCCATGACTTGGCCTCCAAAAAGTGCAGGAAAGCCAAGATCTTGACTTTGTCCGCGATAAATTCCCTGTTCAATAACTTCTAGTTTTAGTAGTGTCAAAAGGTCGTTTAATACTTGGCTCATTGTGGTAATCTCTGCAGGTTAGTCAAAATTTTGCTGAATTATATCGATTAAAAACTAAAACAATAGGCTTTGTATATAGATTGAGATTTCGGCTATTGAGTTGTCGTTCTATTTACTATAGAGTTTAAATTAGTATTTGATAGTAATAATATAGGTTTATCAATGGAAGTATTATCAACTAGAGAACTATTATTAGAACGACGCCATCTCACAGTTAAAGGCGCTAACTTATGGACTCAATTAACACCAGCGCAAAAATTAGTCTCTCATAGTTTAACTCAGTGTGGCTATGAACTCGCCTTTATTCGATACGCTAACAATAGTGGTTTAACTGTTTTTTTACACAACGCTAATATTGCGACAGTTTCTAGTGATGGCGAGATAGATAAAGAGCCGACAATAGTAATGAGAACATAATGTAATTTTTATTTATCGTCAGGCCATCATCTTTATAACTTCAATGCATCAAACAAAAAATCAAGTCAAATATTTGGCCACATAGGCGTTAATTAGGTGTCTTTTTAGTAATAATGCCATCTGCTTTATTTATTCACTGTCGTATTTACCTTGTTGTTTCATCTCTAAAAACCCCCTTACATTGCTACTTTATTACTACTATATTCTACACTAGAGCCAGCAATGGCTGCAGTATCACTCAATTTTGATAAAAATATATAAGGGTCTATATCTTGTACACTAGGGGTATCTAAAGCAAAATGAATATTAACTGTAAATCGCCCCAAATTGGCAAAAAACGTAACATTTAGTGCTTCTTTTAAGTCATCAAAGTCTTTTTCTATGGTGCGACTAGTTTGATGGGGAAATAAGAGTAAATATTCACCCTCATTAATTAAACCGGCATGATCAAATTCACCTAAATGTTTATTTATCAAGGTAGCTATAGTTTTACTCACCTCATTAAAGATCTTTTTATTAAATCTGAAAACAAGCTCTTGTAAGTTATCAATTGAGATATAACCTATAGTAATTGGGTAATTATATTTTCGAGCCTGTTTATAGGCCGATTGATACATTTGTTTTGTTTTTATTGAACTTTCTAAAAAATATAACGGTTTTTCTACTTCATCATAGGCTATGTTTATTTTTTTTGAGCGTTGCCTGAGTGCATATATTATGATGAAAAAAATGATAAAAGAAAGAACCATTACTAAGGTGATGAGCATCAACTTCTGTTGTTGATATTTTTTATAAAAAGCAGAATATAATTCACTTTTCTTGGCAAGTTCACTCATTAATTGTCTTTTTATATCTTGCTCTGGAATATGACCAGCACGAAGTAGAATATTCGATAATTTTTTATCAATAAAATGTTTATTTGATTGTACATAACGGTTAAGCAATTCGAGAGCTTTGGGATGATTTTTTTTAGATTGGTACATTGCTGATAATAACAAATACAACTCTATTTGTTCATTTGTGAGCTCCATCCCAGGTATCATTTTTTCAGCTTGTTTCAATAATTGATAAGCATAGGCTTCTCTACCAATGAATAAACTAGATTTGCTCAGGGCAATTAATGTACTTAAATAAGGCTTAGGTAAATTACTTTCTTTAAATAGTTGCTCAGCTCTAATTAGAGCCGAGTAAGAAGTTTGATGATTTTTTTGTAACAATAGTATTTCACCAAGACCAAGTTCAGCGTAAGCAAGATCAACCTTGGAAGACTTATCTTTAGCATACTGTTTAGTTTCCCAGTAGGCGTTGTAGGCCTCATCAAATAAACCTAAACGGTGATAGGCGATACCTATATGGTAATAAGTACGTACTAAATGAGATTTCAAAGATAAATTAAAACGTAATTTGAGTATTTTTTGATTTATCATCAGCATCGTTTGGTAATCATCTAAATAGTAATTTGCTATGGATATTATCTCGAGTATGTCAATATTATCTGAAAAGGTTTGGTTTCGCTCAATAAGGCTCTCAACATTTATTAAATCGTTAAACGCTTACGGGTTGTTATTAATTAAAGCATAACCAATTGAGCGATATGCGAGGGCCAATAAGTGATACTTGGTATTACCTGATGATTGGGCCAAGGTTATTGCTTCATTCGATACAGTTAATATTTTGTGGTAATGACCTTTTGCATAATATCCTGAAGCGACCTTCAGTAATAAATTTAATTTTAATGAAAAATCAATGGTAGTTAGCATTAAACCATCGTGAGCAAACTGCGAAAAACGCTCTGAATCACTTTGATTATAAGCTAAATCTGCAAGCAGGATAAATACTTTGGCGATGGTATTATTCGAATAATGAGCACGCTGTTCAATGATCTCACTCGAAACAGCCCTAAGGTAATCAGCAGGTAACTGCTCTTTATTTTGATGAAATAAATCTTCTATTGCTTGAGTGTTTTTTTCAATGGCTAGAGAGTTAGAAATATCTGCGTTAGCAAGAAAAGCGTAAGGTTGAAGCGAAAAAAAGATAAAAACAATAAAACAGATCATTTTCATACTTAATTTAATACCTTAAAGAGAAATATTATCTGATGTGGCTTATTTTAAAATTGTACAGTATTTAGCTGTAAGCAGTTAGTTTAAATAAAAAATTAGTTTACATTCAATTGGGTTATTCTATAATATTGATACGCTGGATAATTTCAAGTTTGCTAGCATACATAGGCTCAAAGTTATCAATTTTAATGGGTGGTCATTACCCTGGGACTTAAAAATCTGGATATATTCTGACTTATCTATTTTAGCCTCTGCTTTGGCTTGCTCTCTATCTTTTTTAACTGATCCAAGCACTTAAACAATAATGCTTGTTGAATTTATTGTTAATTATTCGATTATTCCAACATGCATAAGGTTACGTATTGAAACATAATGACTCTATAAAAAAAGCTGAACACTTAATGGCTTTATCTATTGAGCAATTAACACGTTGGAATATCGCTGCGACCCCAATTAACTATGCTATTAGTTATGAATATAGCAGTGATAAAAACCCCGTTTTCATCTCAATAATTAATCAACATATTGATACTGGAAGAAGTATTGATAACTTTCTAATCGATGAACTCTACAAAGAGCATATTCTAGGGCAAAGCAAGTTTCGTGATGGTATTGTTAACGAATTAGATGATGTTTTACAAAGTCTACAGCACAGTTGCAACACATCTAAGGTCTCTTCAACTCGGTTTATTTCTCATCTAGATAATAGTATGAAGGATACTGGCTCTGTAGATAAAGAAAAGAACGATGTCTTATTAAAAAAACTCCATCAAGCCTCCTCTATTTTCAAGTCCACTCAACAAAAGCTTATTCAGCAATTAGATACCTCTCAACAGGTCATTGAAGGTTTACGTTACGAACTCAAAGAAGTCAGAAAAGAAATTGATTTAGACCCAATTACAGGTTTGTATAATCGTAAAGCAATGTCTAAACATATTGAACAATGGCAAACAAATGATCCTGATAAAATTATTGCTGTGATTGTAATAAATATAAATCATTTCTCTGAATTCAACCAAAAATTTGGCTCTTTACTCAGTGATGTGATTTTATCAAAAGTTGCTAATAAAATTAACAGTTATGTTAACGACAGTGGCTTTCCAGTAAGAACAAGTGGCGATGAGTTTTTGATTTTATTACCCGAAGTTGAGGAAATAACAGCGATAGAAATAGCTGAAAAAATCAGTGCTGGCGTTGAAAAGCTACGTTTTATTAGTGTACAGACGGGTATAAAAATTCCTAAAATGTCAGTGTCATTGAGTGTGAGTGCTAGAAAAAAACGAGAACCTCTAGATTCTTGCATAAAGCGAGTTCGTGAAAGCTTGGTACCGATAGATCGCTAGGAATTTCTAGGCATCATTTAATTGTGCCTATCTTGGTTTCCCCTCCTTATACACCCTCATAAAAGTTACAAAAACAGAACTACCGGGACTAACACAGACAAAAAAATCAACGGCTGATTTCGATTAACGATCGTTTTATCGGTTACTACAGCGATTTTATATCAATAAATGCGTAGATTTTTGATATAAAATAAATATTCTGACAAAAAATCCACAACAACAGAAAGATTTTATATATAATCATGAAAGAATTTTTAATCATTAAAGAGATATAAGTATTATGAAAAAAATCACTCTTGCTATTGCGGCAACGATTATAATGGCTTCTCCTGCTTTTGCTGGCGATGCAGCTGCTGGTAAAGCTAAAGCAGGTATGTGTGCAGCATGCCATGGTGCTGATGGTATTTCTGCCATTCCTATGTACCCTAACCTTGCAGGTCAAAAAGAAGCTTACCTTGCACAGCAATTGAATAGCTTTAAATCTGGCGTCCGTAAAAATGCAATAATGAGCCCAATGGCTATGGCATTAAACGATGAAGACATTGCCAACATCTCTGCCTATTATGCCGGCTTAAAATAATTTATCATTCTTAAGCAAATGATTTAAAAGCGCTCTTTGAGCGTTTTTTTTTACTTCAGTGACTACCCTTAAGTGATTAGGTTAATTAGCATGTTCCTGGATAAGCTGTAAAAATGGTTGTCCATAACGAAGTAACTTGGTATCGCCAATACCATTGATACCGAGCAAACCTTCAGACGTTTGAGGTTTTATCCGAGCTAACTCTGAAAGTGTTGCATCATTGAAAACAATATAAGGTGCAATATCTTCTATGTCTGCGATTTCTTTTCTTAAGGTTCGCAACTTAGTAAAGAGTAGCCGATCATATTTTTTATCTTGTGTTTTATGTTGCCAGTAACTCGCCTTTTGTAACCTTGGACTGGCTAACATTAGTGGCTCTGATGCCCTTAATACGCTCCTTGCTGCTTCTGTTAAAACCAAAGCAGATTGTTGCTCGATATTTTGTTGTAAAAATCCTAAATGTATCAGTTGACCAATAATAGAGAACCAATAGCCTGCTGTTTTATCTTGCCCAATGGCAAAAGTAGACACTTTATGATGTGCCATCGCTATTACTTTTAAGTTTTCTTTCCCTCTTAATACGTCAATCACATGGCCAATATCACCTTGTTGTTTAATCCGAAACACACAAGACAATACTTTCTGCGCAGCTTGTGTACCGTCAAATTGAGTGGGGGGATCTAGGCAAATATCGCAATTACCACAACCTTGATTGGTGTACTCAGCAAAATAGTTGAGTACCACTTGTCGCCTACAAGTTTGTGAATCAACAAATCCAGTCATCGCCTGAAAGCGCTGTAAGTCAACATTGATCCTTTGTTCATTTTCTCTTTCACTTATACGTTTTTTTATTCGAGTAATATCTTTTTCATCGTGTAAAAATAAGGCTTCTGCATCTAGTCCATCTCGGCCTGCACGCCCTATTTCTTGATAATATGACTCTAACGTTTTTGGCGGTTCAAAATGAATAACAAAGCGAATATTGGGCTTGTTAATACCTAAGCCAAAAGCGACTGTTGCGATTATTATTTGAATATTATCTTTAGTAAATCCATCTTGTACAGTATTTCTTATCACAAGGTCCATGCCGGCATGATACCCAGCACAGTTAATTCCTTGTTTTACTAAGAATTGACAGAGTTTTTCAACTTGCCATCGGCTATTACAATAAATAATACCACTGTCTTCTTGTCGCTTTCTCAAATAACCTAAAACCTGTTGCTCACCATTGTACTTGCTAGCCAAGGTTAAACGAATATTGGGGCGATCAAAGCTATCTAGTTGAATATAAGGGTTATTCAGCTGTAGTTGATGAAGAATATCTTTACGTGTCGTAACATCCGCTGTGGCGGTAAGTGCCATTAAAGGTACATAGGGGAAGTTGCGTTTTATACATTGCAACTGAGTATAGGCGGGCCTAAAATCATGACCCCATTGAGAGATACAGTGAGCCTCATCAATAGCGAATAAACTGATCGTGATCTCAGCTATTTGTTGTAAAAAATAATGATTACTTAAACGCTCAGGGGCGACATAAAGTAATTTAATCTCACCTCGGGACAATTTTTGAAACGTTTGATTAATCGTTGCCCCGTCAATGCTAGAGTTAATACAAGCTGCTGATATACCTTGTCGAGTTAAGCTATCTACCTGATCTTTCATTAGAGCAATCAGCGGTGAAACAACAATAGTGACTCCCGGCAATAGTGTGGCGGGCAATTGGTAACACATTGATTTACCACCCCCTGTGGGCATAAGAACCAAACTATCTCGCCCTTGCAATAAATTTAGAATTATCTCGGCTTGGCCTGAGCGAAAGCTTTGATAGCCAAAATAATGCTTTAAAGCATCAATGAGTTGTTCTTTAGAGGGCTTATTAAAAGGGACGTTCAACAAAAAAACCGCTTAACTATTATAAGAAGGTTAGTTTACCCTATGCCGACAAAACCAAGCAATTTATTAATGGCATTGGAATAACAAATAATGCTAATCTAATTAATAAGTGATCTGACCAGATAGGTAATCCATTATGGAAAAAGAAGTAATTTATCAACAGATAGTTAATTTTTGTAACGATAATACCCCTTTTAATCAACTATTAGGCTTTAAAATCACTCAGTTTAATAGTGAGGTATCAGAAATTAGCTTTGCTTGGCAAGACAAGCTAATTGGTAATCCATTACAAAAAACGCTGCATGGGGGTGTTACCGCATCAGCACTCGACCTGGCAGGCGGCGTTGTTGCTGCAGCCAGCATTATCGAACTATTAGGTGATGTTTCTGCAGACAAAATTCAACAGAACTTAAGTCGTTTAGGCACAATTGATTTACGTACTGACTTTTTAAGACCCGGCCGAGGAGAGGCGTTTATTGCCACCGCACGAATTATTCGCAGTGGTAACAAAGTCGCTGTTGCTCGTATGGAATTACATAACGAGCTTGGTGATCATATTGCCTTTGGCACGGGCACCTATATGGTTGGTTAATACCTTTTATTCATGGCATAAAAAAACCGACTGTTGTCGGCTTTTTTACACGCTATGTTACTTAAAATAAATCAGTTAAACACCATAGTATTTTTAAGTTTATTTAAAGCATTCTTCTCTAACTGTCGAACACGTTCAGCCGATATTTGATATTTATTCGCTAGTTGTTGCAATGTTGATTTATCTTCTAACAACCAACGGGTACGAATAATATCTTGGCTTCGTTCATCCAAAGTCACTAATGCGGTAGATAATCGTTTATTAGAATGATTTTCCCAATTATCATCTTCAACGCTAGTGGCTAAATCTGATGATTTGTCTTCTAAAAACTGTGCAGGAGAAAATGTACCTGCATCAATACTCGCATCATCGTCTGACGATAATTCAAACGCCTGGTCTTGACTACTCATTCGAGTTTCCATTTCCAAAACATCTTTAGTGGTTACGCCTAGGGTGTCAGCAACCGTGGTTACTTCTGCATTACTAAACCAACCTAAGCGTTTTTTATTTTTACGTAAATTAAAAAACAGTTTACGTTGTGCTTTGGTGGTAGCAACTTTGACAATACGCCAATTACGCAATACAAATTCGTGAATTTCAGCTTTAATCCAATGAACAGCAAATGAAACCAAACGTACGCCAACCTCAGGATTGAAACGTTTTACTGCCTTCATTAAACCAACGTTACCTTCTTGAACTAAATCAGCTTGTGGTAAGCCGTAACCCGAATACCCTTTAGCAATATGAATAACGAATCTCAGATGTGACATGATCAACTCTTGCGCAGCCGTTAAATCATTTTCTGAATAAAGGCGAGTAGCCAGTTCATGCTCGCGCTTAGCCGTAAGTACTGGAATACTATAAGCTGATTGCATGTAAGATTCGATGCTGCCACTTTTTGGTAAAATTAGTGCCATCGACTGTGTGGTATTACTCATAAATAAACTCCTGTTCTTACTCGCAACAGCAACACGTTTTCATTTTGCGAGTCATAAGCGCATCACATTAACCCACCAGACAGGTTAAAACAACAATATATTTCAAATTTAATAGTAAACTTATAATAATTTATTATAGACAATAAATATACAAAAAATCAGGCGAGTAAAAATTATATATAACACCTTCTTTGGTAATCAAAAAATAGGTATTGAATTAATCTGTTTTAGGTTCAATATCACGGATATGTTGACGTACTGAAATATAGCTCCCTAAAAAACCTAAACCAATAGCAAAACCGATGAGTATCAAGCTTTCTTCAAAGGTTAACCCTTTAAGCACAAAGTTACTGCCATATAAATCAGTTAATTGAGCTAAAGCTCCTGAAAGATAATAAGACAATAATGCAATGGCAATGCTAGCCAATAAGCCTCCTAAAACACCATACCAGATGCCTGAGTATAAAAATGGCCTTTGAATAAAACTGTCTGTTGCGCCAACAAGTTTCATTACCGCAATAGCGTCTTTCTGATTAATGATTGCCAAACGAATGGTGTTACCTATAATAAGGACCACGGATAAGCATAATAAAAAGGCAACACTTTTAACAATATCTTCAATTAACTCCGCCATTGCTTCTAATCGAGATAACCATTCTAAATCTAATTTACCTTGTTCAACTTCTCGTTCTTTTTGTAACTTTATTAATAACTCACCAGCGGCATGTGCTTGAGACGCTCTTTTTGTTGGTATGACCAAAATGGTAGCAGGCAAGGGATTTTTATCTAAGTACTCAAGTGCTTGACCAAAGCCAGATAACATTTTAAATTCGGTTAATGCTTGTTTGGCTGAAATATACTTTACCTTTGAAACTTCGGGATAAAGCATAATACGCTGCACTAAATTCTGCGCACTTTTTTCACTGACTGATAAATTGAGAAACAAACTAATTTCAGATGCACTGTCCCACTTTTCGGTAACTTGTTGAGCGTTTTTTACAAATAGATGGAGTGTTGCAGGTAATGTCAAACTAATACCAAGCACAAGTACAGTCATTACAGTAGTAAAAGGTGTGCGCCATAAGTCTCCTAAGCTGCCAATAGCCTGTTGTGCATGACGAATCGGTAAAGATAATAATCGATTGACAAAAGTAGAGCGATCAGGTGATTCTCTAGTAGGAACTGGGTTACTCATAGTTCACTCTTCTTTACTGCTGTTTGCATACCATTAACAAGACCATCAGTGATCATTGTGCCTTCTTTGATCGTTAAAGTTCGGTATTTCATCCGTGCAATTAATCCCAAATCATGGGTAGCAATAAGCACAGTGACACCGACAGCATTAAACTCTTCAAATAAGCGAATAATATCCATCGACAGTTTCGGATCCAGATTTCCTGTTGGCTCATCGGCTAATAATATAGGGGGCTTATTGACAATCGCTCGTGCAATACCAACTCGTTGCTGTTCGCCACCTGAAAGCATATAAGGATAACAGCGTAGTTTACTGCTCAAATGCACCTTTTCTATGGCAACTTCGACACGCTTTTTGATTTCTTTATGACTATAACCTTCAATAATTAAAGGTAGCGCAACATTATCAAAAATCGTCCGATCCGTGAGTAGATTATGATTTTGAAAAATCATACCTATACCACGACGAACATAAGGGATATCTTTATATTTAATGTTTGCCAATTCAGTATCGTTGATTTTAATACTACCGGAACTGGGCTTCTCCATTAAACTAATTAACTTTAATAAGGTACTTTTTCCGGCACCTGAGTGCCCAGTTAAAAAGGCCATTTCCCCTTTTTCTAGGTTAAAGCTTACTTGCTTTAGTGCTAAAAAGCCGCCAGGATATGTTTTATTTACATTATTAAAATGAATCATATTATTTATCGTTTTTAATTATTACTGTGCAAAAAGAGCATCTATAAAGTCATCACTATTAAATGGACGTAAATCATCGATACCTTCACCAACACCTAAGTAGCGAATTGGAATAGCAAATTTATCAGCGACCGCAAAAATAACGCCTCCTTTCGCGGTGCCATCAAGCTTTGTTAATGTTAGCCCTGTAACATTAACCGCTTTATTAAAGAGGTCCGTTTGGCTTAATGTATTTTGACCTGTGCCCGCATCAATAGTAAGCATAACTTCATGAGGCGCATTTTCATCAATTTTTTTCATCACTCGAACCACTTTTTTAAGTTCTTCCATCAAGTGACTTTTATTTTGTAATCTACCTGCTGTGTCGGCAATTAAGACATCAACATTACGAGCTTTGGCGGCATTTATTGCATCAAAAATTACTGAGGCGCTGTCGGCACCTGTATGCTGAGCAATAACAGCAATATCATTACGCTCTCCCCACACTTGTAATTGTTCAACGGCTGCAGCACGGAAAGTATCGCCTGCGGCTAGCATTACTGATTTACCCTGGGCTTGAAATTGTTTAGCTAATTTACCTATAGTGGTCGTTTTACCAACACCATTAACTCCCACCATAAGAATAACGTATGGACCATTGTCGCTATCAACCTCTAACGGTTTTGCAACCGGCTCAATGATGTTCTTTAATTCAATTTTCAATAAGTCATATAAAGTCCCCGCATCTTTCAATTGCTTTTTATTAGCAGACTGAGTCAGGGAGTCAATTATTTTACTTGTAGTTTCGACACCGACATCAGCCAGTAATAAATGTGTTTCTAACTCTTCAAATAGTTCATCATCAATTTTTTTACCGCTGAAGAGATCAACTAACCCCCCCCCTAAATTTTGACGTGTTTTAGATAAACTCTGTTTTAATCGACTGAAAAATCCTTCTCGTGGTTTCGGCAGATCATTGACACTCGATGATCTATCAACTATTGACTCAGTCACGTCAAACTCACTAATTGTTTCTTTATCTTGAGACTGATTTACCAACTTTTCTGTATGGTCAGCCTCACTTTCGTCAGTAACAGTTTGCTCTTTCTCTTGCTGGTCAACTAAACCTAACCAGGAAAACATACCTTTTTTCTTAGACATAATTTTTTCAATCAAAGCGATATAAGGTTATAATTAGCACCATAGTAACACCTAAAAATAAAGCTGTCAGTGATATGAAGCATGCAATAAAACAACAAATTAAAAATCCAGTAAAAGGCAGTATAAGGATAATCGCAGGGAAATACAGAGGACGTAAATTACCGGTATTAATGTCTGAAGGGTTAAGGCCAACGACTGACCGTGTAAAAGAAACGGTTTTTAACTGGTTAATGCCTTATGTTCAAGATGCTAAATGCTTAGATTGTTTTGCAGGCTCTGGCAGTTTAGGCTTTGAGGCCTTGTCACGCGGCGCTAAGCAAGTCACTCTGTTGGAGTTAAATAAATCAGCAGCAAGTCAGTTAAAAGCCAACAAGCTATTGCTCAAAGCTGAAGAGGTCAAGATCAACCAAACAAATACTGTAGAGTACTTAAAGGGTAATATAGAAAAATACGACCTGGTATTTCTCGATCCCCCTTTTAGAAAAAAACTTGCTGAGCAATGTGCTATATTACTCAATAGTGGATGGCTGGCAGAAAAATCGCTTATTTATGTTGAAATGGAAGCTAATGACAACGCCCAACAACTTCCTAATAATTGGTGTTTATTAAAAGAAAAAATCGCTGGGCAAGTCAGTTATCAACTTTATCAATACCAACCTTAGACCTTATTAATCAATAACTAAATTTCTATACCTAAATTAGAAAGTCCTTCGTAAAGCATTAATTCCTTAACTTTTATACAGGTATTTTTACTTTCAGGCGCATGGCTCAGAAAGTCAAAAAGCTCCTCTTGACTGGCAACTTCCCATTTCATTAAAGGGTGTTGGTTAATATCGGTCTCTAAAATCTCAACGGCTGATTGCTCATCAAGCTCCTCTACTAACATGAGTTCAACATAAAAGCTGACACTGTTGGCTGACAACCGGCTCACATTGAATATTCCCTCGTCGTCTTTATCTTGCATGGCCTGTAAAAGCGACATTAACGCCATACAAGTATCCAAAGCAGGGAATACGCCAAAGGTATTAAAATGTTCAGGGTTTGGGGTTTGTTCTTCAAGTTTGGCTAATTGCGCGCTGAAATTAATTTTACAACGATTATTTTTATCGAGCCATTGCCACACTAAATCAAGTTGATTTCGAATAACCTTAAACTCGCCAAACGCTTCAACATCACTGAACATTTGATAATTGGGTAACATACGCTCTAAAAGTGCGCCACAAAAGGCAATTTGTTGCCATTGACTTAGTTTTTTTAATGATAAGTGGATAGCCAAGGTAATAAGCTCGATAATTTTTTAGTTAACAAAAATACAGTATGAAGTTTAAACTTGCTCTTTACCACCTTAGCGACACAGGATAAGTGTACTCTATTACACCTTTTTGCTTTCCTGCTAACAACTGACTTAATCCCAGAGGCAATGGTTATAATTCACTAGTCGCTGTATCAATGAAGCGCTAAACTTTGATGTGATTGAATAGCTAACGCGACTCTTTTCGCCACCTCTGCCTTGGTTGATAATGCTGCTGAGTATTGAATTTTAACCTTGCTGTGAGTCAGTTGCCCTACTTTTTCATTGGTCAATTTTGGCTAGTGTCACTCTAGCCAAACTACCACATGAACTTCATCGTGTTAAAAGTCATGGAGGAAACTGTTTTTTCTCTCAGTACAACAGCTTTTATTGGTTAATAAACACTCCTTTACTCAAAAAAAAAGAAACTTAAGTCTCTTTTTTATGTTGAATATTTAAAGGTCGTTAATTATTTTTTATCTTCAACGCTAACGTTGATTGGGGTAATTTGAATGCCACTAATTTTAGCATCAGAACTATCATTTCTAAGCTGAATCAGACGGTTAACTTGACTTAAAGAGCCTAACATAGCGTAAATAGGAACAAATAAACCACGTTTATGGAAATCTAAAACCTTATCATCCGCCAATTTTGCGATTTTCTCTTCATTAACAGTGAATATACCGACTAATTTTTTATTGTCACCTGAAACACCATTAAGTTTTAATTCTAGCTCTTGAAGCAAATCATTGTCGGCTAACTCTTTAATAAACTGGTCCGTCATTCTTTCATTTTCATACATACGACCTAATGACTGTTGTACATTTTTAAGCACATCAGTTTCTTCGCCTTTCTCATCAAACAAAGCCAACTCTTTATCTTCACCGATAAATTCACTGTCTAAGTCAACACATGCGGTTAATGTTTTTTCTTTATCCGGGTCTACACCCAACATAAATGGTGCCATGCCAATGCTTTGAGGAATATATAAACCTAACCATTTATCTTCTTTAAAAAATAAATTTTCACCACTTTCTAAACCCAGCATAGCAACACTACGGTAACGCTCTGATTCAGGGTCTTTAACGATAACAACAGGAAAACTACTAGCTGCTTGCGCAAACTCACTAGCAGTTACAGGAATAATGTGCTGACCAGAAACTTGTTTTAAATTTCTTTTGTTAGCCAATTTTAATTTTTGGTGTTGTTCTTTTTTTATTGCTACGATATTAGCCATCAATCTATTCTCTTCTTATTAATGCTTTATTGGTAAGGTTTAATAATTAGCATATTTGTTATAATATTAAAATAAGTTATGGAGACAGCGATATTAACTTTCAATAGTAAATAACATTTACTTTTAGTTAGTAAGCTATGACTATAATTTTAATACCTTTTAAATTAAAAAATTTTCACTGCGACTCACATGAAACTAAAATTTGCGTTCACATTGTTACTTGTTTTTTTTGCTACTTCATCACAAGCTACAGTCAAAATAGCTATAATTCACGGTAAAACCGAAGAAGGTATTGCCAAAATCAGAATAAAAAATGAAACAAATATCGCTCTTGCTTGTTATATTGCAATAGATGGACAAAAAGTTAACTTTCATATTGCCCCTTTTTTATCCTCTAAGTGGTATCAAGCAGCAGACAGTGGGTTTAATTATCGGCATTTTAGTACTTGGTGTGACTACCTCTCACTTTACCCAGAATATAAACCTTAAATTTAACACCAGACATAACCTCGTCAATTGTTGAGCTATATATTGATCTTCGCCAAGTATTTCATGTTAACAAAACGGCTAATAAATTATAAAGTAAGATAAGCTTAAACTTGTCTTAAGTAGTGGCTGTTAGTTTATAAGTGTTTATTTTACTTATAGATTTGCCATGCATACTCTTTTAAAAGTCCACCGGTTAATTCGACCATTCCTACGTTTTTCGTTATGCCTATTAATTTTTCTATTCGTCAGTCGGATAATGCTTTCAATGTGGCGAGTAGATAGAGTTGCCGACGTTGGCGGTTAGGGAGCCCTTTCATAAAGGTACAAATAAAAATTTAGCGGTAAAACTAGATAAGTCGCAAAGAAGGTTTTTTACCCTCGCGAAGGTGTTAGCACAGCACGGTTATGTTACCCAGTTTATGCGGCTCCTCAAGTTGAACTAGATAAAAAAGCCTTAGCTCATGCATTATTCGGAAGTTCAGCTTACAATAAAGTCTTATATAAACTAGCTGATTAAATTATCAGGCAACAAAATAGCCAGCCAAACAAGTACAGCAATCAGTAAACTCAATAAAACCGCTGCCGACCCTAAATCTTTTGCAAGACCTGATAAAGGGTGAATCTCCAAACCAATACGGTCAACAACAACTTCAATAGCGGTATTAATTACTTCCGTAAAAACAATAAATAACAGTGAGACAATGAGCCCTACTTGTTCCTTTAAGGTAATATCTACATAACAAGTGATCGGAATTAAAAGAACCAGCATTAACACTTCTTGTTTAAAGGCCGATTCATTTTTCATTAACCATTTAAAAGCATTAAGAGAGTTTTTTGTTGCTAAAAAAGCTCTCTTGATGCCCGTAGGTTTATTAGTGTTTTCAAACATTAATCATTAACCTCAGTGGTGGGTAATTTATTATTGACCCTTGCAATATTACTCGATGATTTACATGAGTGGAAGACATCTAATGCTTGGTTATACGTTGTTGATTCAATATCCATTAAGCCCATCATACTATCAAAGATATTATCATAGGAATATCTGTTTGCTGATGTCGCTTGTAAACCTTGATGGTTAATATCGGCGTATGTTTCATTGTGCCAATAAATCATTGGAATGCGGGTTTGTTCAGCGGACGTAAAAGTATAAGGTGTGGCCTTTGCATAAAATAGAGCAGTTGAAAACGAGACACTATTTTATTCATATTTAAGCCTTAAATATCTTTTATGTAATTTTTTTCAGCAGACATCTAACAAAGGCGATATCATTGATACGCCTGTTTAGCGCTGGTGGAAATAAACGTATTTAATGCTAGGGGGCAATGGTTTTAGACGTGAAAACACAGTGCAACGGACAGTTGGTTGCTACAGAAAATTTAACAATACCCCCTAAAAATCCAACAAAACACATTATAAATTTATCGTTTTAAGGAACGCTTAGCACAGGCTTAATGTTTACCGAATTGACAGGATAATTTTAAGTGAAGGTGATGAGCTGAGGTTTTTTGAAAAAGATGGATGTTCAGACAATATTCAAATGAAGCGTAACGTCGATGTGGCTCGCTATTCTCCTGCTGATTTTTGAAAAAATATGGGGATATAATCGTATGATGATTATATCCCCTTAAACAGTGGTGTTAACAAGCTATTTGGGGGTATTTTAAAAGTTAGTCTCTTTTGTACAAAGACTCAATAGTAGCAGATTCTATTGTATTGGCGTTGATCATATAACCGGCCAAAGCTCCTGAAGCTCCTTCGGGTAAGGCTAAATTATCTACCGACAATGCATGCACAGTAAAGCGATAATGGTGTATACCATGACCTGATGGAGGACACGCGCCACCAAAACCACGTTGACCATAATCATTTTTTATTTGCATGCTACCATCAGGAGTAAGTTTTTCTTTGGTACTTCCTGCGTTTGCTTTTATTTCGGTCACGTCTTTTGGAATATTTACTATTTGCCAATGCCACCAACCGCTGCCTGTTGGCGCATCGGGGTCATAAACTGTTATGGCAAAACTTTTCGTTCCCTCAGGAGCTCCTGACCATGCAAGCTGTGGAGACAAATCTTTTCCTGAACAACCAAACCCAGTGAATTCATGAGCTTTAGACATGAATTCTCCTTGGCTAATATCTTGGCTCGATAAGGTAAAAGGACCAGCAAAAGCTGATACCGAAAAGCCTAAAGATATAATAACTAGTGGCGAAAGTAACTGTGACATAATTTTTTTCATAAGAGTATTGATATGTGTTAATAAAATGATGTTGACTATTTTAGCGATATTAACCTTTAAATATAGCCTATAAACGGTCATCTATTCGCCTTATTCCGCCAATTTGGTTTTTCTTAACTCTGAAGGTGTTAAACCAAATCGTGTCTTAAAACGACTTGTAAATCGAGATTGCGAGTAATAGCCACATTGTTCAGCTATAGAGCCAATTGATTGCATTGTACTTTGCAATAAATGTAATCCTAACCCGAGTTTTACCTGATCTTTTATCTCTTGTAATTGGGTTCCTTCAAATTTTAATTTTCGTCGTAAGGTCGACTCACTCATCGCTAATTCCTGGCAAATACTTGCCATCGTTAATTCATTAGACATATTTTCAGTAAAAAGGCTATGAAGTCGATGTCCAACATTAGGATTAGCAACCATAGACAAAATTTCCTTATATCCCAGGTAACACATTAACTGTATTATCTCTTTTCTTCTTAAAGACCATAAGGCTTGAGGCGCCCAATAAGACCACTCAACAAACTGCTGTAAACATTTCTCTAGGGTTGGTGTTATTTCTCCTACACAATAGTTTTCTTGATTGACTAGACTAATCTCAAGCGCATCAAAGTCTTGAGGTTCAAATTCAATTAACAAAGCCAAATACTCATTTTCTTTGGGAATATTGCGCATATCAATGGCTGGGTTATTAGACAAGAAAATAAAGTTCCCGGTCGTACAGCTAATTTCACCTTTTTTGCCGAGCGCTTTATTACCTAAAAGTACCGCAATAAGCATGGGTTTGATCACAGGAACATTGAGTAGTCTCTGCTCTTTAATGGAAGAGTATACTGAAAAAGGTAATAGACGCTTATCCCCTACGGTATTTTTAAGTGCGTTAATTAAATTATCCATAATCCCTCTAATAAGCCCTCTCAATGATTAGCCTTGATTTAATTTTGTTGGTTGATTGTATTAATAACACTTACGTTTTTTCTTGTTGTTACTTTTTAAAATGCGCTCAACATAGCTTTAAGTCTTAGCACCTATTAAACTATCATATCTTGGCTAGTCTCTATCAATACTTTTTTTGATGAGCACATTCCTTTTTTACGGTAAATGGCCGGTTTTTTGTCTTGAAATGTTAACTAAGGAGAGTAACTTGTTAAGTCCCTGGGTGTTTATAATGCACGATATAATCTGAGCCCGTGTTCATCCATGCTAATTCAGTGGTTATTTTAATTAGGGTAAGGCCCTATTTATTAGCCAACCGCAGCTAAAAAACGAAGCCTACAGCAGATAAAGTGACCATTAAAGCGGAAACTAAAGATGATAGTTCACCTCAATGAGAATGATGTTGATGATGATAATTTCAAGATCCCTTAACACGCTCCTTATTAGTTTCTATAAAGGCGTCAAGGTAATAATTAACCCCTTGATTTTTATAATTATTGTGCATCCTGCCATCGCCAATAATTTAGTGATTAAACTTGACGGTGAGTTACCCAAGGCGGTTAAAAATAATGTGCTTTCTTATTTAGGTCAACTACCCGCAACGCATTTAGAGCGCTCAGCTTTCATTTATTCTGCCAAAAAAAACACAAGTCAAGCATTACAGTCTTTAGGTTATTATCAAGCCAACATCGTTGTCAGTGTTGAAGAAGACCCCTGGCAACTTAAACTAACCATTGAGTTAAATGAGCCCACCTTGCTCGATAGTATTGCTGTTCGGGTAGAGGGTGAAGCGAAAAATGACCCCGCTTTTATCGCATTACTAAAAGATCACCCTCTTCAACAAGGCGACAAACTGCACCATGGTAAATATCAATCGCTGAAAGCTAATTTATTGTCATTAGCACTGCAGCGAGGCTACTTTAATGGTGCTTTAGTTACCCATAACATCATCATTAAACAAGGTTATCGCTATGCTGATATCACCTTACTTTATAACAGTGGCCCCCGATACCGATTTGGTGAAGTTAGTTTTAATAGTGTTGAGCTTGACCCCGCACTACTGTCGAGCTTAATTCCCTTTAAAAGCAATGATTTTTTTAATATTAACCAGTTCCACCAGCTACAAAATCAACTGCAATCCAGCCAATATTTTGGCAGTGTTATAGCGGTGCCTGGAGATAAAATACAAGATAAAAGTCATCATCAATATATCGTACCTATCAAGGTTGCACTGACACCAGCCAAACGTCATTTATTTGATTTTGGTATAGGTTATGCCACCGATACTCAATTTCGCTTATCCATGGGTTGGCGTACGCCATTGATCAATCGTTATGGACATTATCAAGAAACAGACATTAAATACTCCCCTTTAAACCCTACGGGAAAGTTCATCTACAGCATTCCATTGAGCCACCCCACTCAAGATGTATTACAACTTAAAGTGCTGGTTGAGAATGAAGATTATGCCGACTTAACAACCAAGTTTTATTCAGCGCAGATTGGTAGACTGACCAGTAATAATCGTTGGAATAGACAAGTATATGCCCGACTTCATCAGGAGGCATGGCGCTATGACCTTGATAAAGACTCTCCTAATATTGTTTGGGCAGAAGAAGATAATGTTCATTATATTATTCCCGGTGTAACTTGGTCTAAAACAATTCGCAGGGGATCTACTTTAGACCCAAGTGCGGGTTTTCGACAAACCTATAATATTGAAGGCGCACATTTAGATGCTGGCTCAGACAATAGTTTTTTTAGAGTGAGCGCTCAATGGCACCACATCACTACTTTAAAGGAAAACCATAGGTTGGTGTCTCGCGCTGAATTAGGCGCTATATATATAGATAGAGATGCCCAGTTAGCACCGTCACTACGTTTTTATGCAGGTGGCGACCAAAGTATTCGAGGTTTTGCTTATCAAACCATAGGCTCTAGCATTTCCTCTTCATCTGACCCTGGTAAAGAGGGCCTTATTATTGTTGGTGGTACGCGTTTGATGGTGGCAAGTATCGAATACCAATATTACCTCAACAATAAGTGGCGGCTAGCGTTATTCTCTGATGGTGGCAGTGTGACTAATAACAATGAATTTGACCCTGTCTACTCTGTAGGCACAGGCGTTCATTACATGTCACCTGTGGGTGCGGTTAAATTTGATGTCGCTTACGGTGTTGATGATAACGACAAGCATTGGCGTATACATATTAATTTAGGTGCTGAGTTTTGATTTGGCGTCGCTTCAGTTTGACTCTGGTTAAGTATACCGCGATATTGCTTTGCCTTACTACTGTATTACTTACAACGCCTTGGGGTACAAAGCTAACACTGACCTTGCTTAATAATATTGACGGTGTCGCCATTGATTATCATAGCGGCTCATTCGTTCAAGAGATAAAATTACACGCCTTTGATTTGCAGTTAGAAGCCCTTGAGATCTCTATAATAGGGTTATCAATGACCCTTGACTTTTCTTGCGGTTGGCAAAAAACACTGTGTATCAAGTCACTAAAGGCGGATAACTTTACTTTACATTATACCGCTAATGAAGAACCTAGTAGTTTAGCCTTAACAGAAAAACAAGATCATAATCAACTCATTGAAATGCCATTTGCCATTGAAGTTAATCATATTGAACTAGTACAAAGCCACCTAGTGATCGATAAGACTGAAATAGCAATTGAACAGTTTACTGCTCAACTAACAATAAAAAAAAGTAACCTTAATTTATTGAATGTAAATGCAAAAAAACTAACCTCCCTGATTACAGAAGACAAACCAGAGCCGCGTAAACCCCCTCAAAATACAGCCTATTTACTAGAGAATCCCTTTGCCAAGTTGCCAGATGTCGCATTATCTATGGCATTACCTATTGCATTAAACATTGAGCAATTACACATTACTGACATTATTGTCGCAACAACCGATCAGCAAACCCTTAACTGCCAAGCTCCTTGTCAACAACAACTCACCGAACAATGGCATTCATCTAACAATCGCCTCAGTGGCTCTTGGCTGCATACTGATATCAGCATCAGTCAATTGCAAACCTCAACAGCTACTTTTTCAATCAACAGCCTTGTGGCTCAAGCGCAATTAACCCCACCCTATAAAATTGACAGTCAATTCATTAGCCAACTTAACAACCTACCATGGCTTCCTGAAATGACTAACACTACTCAAAAAATATCATTACAAGGCACATTAGACGACTTAACCCTTGATATGAAAAGTGAAGGTAGCTTAGTACTAACTAGCCAAGGACGGGTGAATTTAATGAATGCAGACACCCCTTTTAACGTTACTATGGCAGTTGAGAAAATGCCAATGCCGTTAGCTTTAGTCCCCTACGGCGAATCCTCTTCATTGTCTTTAACCGTATCAGGAAGCCTAAAAGAGCAAACTATTAAGTTAACCAGTCAGCTAAAAAGTGGTGGTTATCAAAAGGCACAAGTCAAACTCATCGCTAGTCACCAACAAGGCCTCTTTAGTATTAAAGAACTAGTGTTTGATGATAGTGACACCGCCAGTCAATTAAATTTACAGGGTGAGGTGAATTTACGACCTACTCAGATAGCCTGGCAATTATCCGCTTATTCATCCGGTTTGTCTTTACCAAAAATAAATATCCAAGGTTTGGCCGCATTAGGACAAAACCAACAGCAAATCGATTTGATGACCTTGCACCTGCCAGAAACGATCACCGGTAGATTACAAGGCCATATCACTAGCACAGGTCAGTGGGCAGATAAGCAATGGTCACTATCGATTAGTGATACCGAAATTTCCGGTCTGATCAATGATTCAGCACTAAACATTGAGGCTGATATCAAGCTAAACCATACTGGCCAACTGCAGAAAAATCAGCTATTTATTGCCTTTAATGACAGTGAACTAACACTGCAAACTGCGGGTAATTCTTTTTGGAATATCAACGGCCAATTAGTGATGAATAATATCAATCACTGGGTTAAAGGTGTTAATGGCGGGTTGACCAGTAATTTTTCAATTACAGGGAAAAAAGACAACCCGGTGATTGACCTCACTAGTAAATTTACTCAGCTCAGTTGGCAAGATTACGCAAGTACATCCTTAAAAGTTGACGCTAACTATCAGCCAATGAGCGGTCATCAAATAAAATTAACCATCAGTAATGAACAGCTAAAATGGGAGAGCAACAATAAGAGGGTCAACCTTAACAACCTTGTTGTTAAGGTTGATGGTAATGCTAATAAACATCAAATTCAGACACATTGGTTAGGGGATTTCACCGGACAGTTTTCCTTAGAGGGTCAATTAAATCAATCATTGACTCGATGGCAGAGTTTAGTCAAGCAAGGTGAATTAACTTATCAACACCTTGCCTTGATAACCGATAAGTCTTTTCCTTTGACTATTGATTTAACTCAAAATTTAACCATTATCGGCAGTCATTGCTGGCAGGGTAAAGGGGCCCGTATTTGCTTACCTAATGCAGCCGTTATTGGTAACTCTGGCGATGTAGCCATTAATGTAGACCTCGACCTTGGTGTGATAGACGAATTAATTTTGCCTGAAGACCTTGAGTTAACAAACAAAATTACTGGTGATATCAACGCAAGGTGGTCTAAAAATCTACCGATAAGCGCTGAAGCGAGTTTTTCGTTGTCACCAGGTGACCTCAAGGTTATTGATGACTTTGGTCAGCATCAACTCTCGCAATGGTCACAAGGAGATTTTAGTTTTGTGATCAATGAACAACAACTCAAAAGCACATTGCAGTTACGGGATCAAAACGACAAAACACTCATCGACATTAAGACTACCCTTGAATTTATTGATGATTATCCTATTAATAGCCAACTCAAACTTAACCAATTTAACTTGCAGCCTTTCCAAACGCTTTTGGCTGATGTGGTCAATTTACAAGGTAAGCTAACGGCCAATCTCGTAGTAGAAGGCACAGTCAACTCCCCGTTGATTAATGGGGGAATAACGCTAAATACCGGAAAGTTACTGCTAAGGCAGAATGCCAATACCGTTGATAACATTAACACGTCGATTACCATTAAAAATAATAAGGCAAAGATACAAGGCCGCTTTTTTATAGCCGATCAAGAAGCTCAATTAACAGGGGATCTCGCTTGGCAAAAGGGTTTAAGCATGAACATAAACCTCAATGCCCATGCGTTGCCCCTTGTTTTTCCTCCATATGGGGTGATAAGTATATCGCCTACGTTAAATTTTTATCTCAAAGAAAAAACATTATCTCTTACTGGAAACATCGAGGTAGTAGAGGGTAGTCTTACTCTTGAGAAACTTCCTCAGGGCAGTGTTTCTTTAAGTGATGATGTCATTATTGTTGACCAACAGGGTAAAGCAATAGTGAAAGCGTCGTCAGGTTTTGACCTAAAAACCGCTATACGCGTTAATATCAGCAAAGCATTCAAACTATCAGGGCAGGGAGTACAGACTCACTTGTATGGAGAGTTGCAAATAAGCCAACAAGAAAAGCAGCCCCTTCAGTTAGTAGGTAAAATTCAATCAGATAACGGCACGTTTGCAGCTTACGGACAAAAATTACAGCTAGAAAAAGCAGAGCTGACTTTCAATGGGCCTATTGCTAATCCTTATGTTAACTTGCGTGCCAATAGGCAGATTAAAGCTGAGGATATTGAAGTGGGTATTGAGATCACAGGTTTAGCCGATGCGCTAAATACCCAACTTTACTCATCATCGACAATGCAAAGACCTGAAATATTATCCTATTTGATTAGGGGCCGAGGCTTGGATGCTGGCACTGGTAATAGTTCAGCTGCCGCGAGTTTGTTAGTGGGTTTTGGTGCAACCAATAGTCGGGCTTTATTTAAACAACTTGAAAAGCTCCCTCTGATTAGTGATATTAGCCTTGATACCGAAGGTGAGGGCAGTCAAACACAAGCAACCGTTAGTGGTTATCTCGGTAATAGAGTACATTTAAAATACGGGATAGGCGTCTATGAACCCATTAATGAATTAACCGTGAGAATGTACCTCTTTAACCGCTTTTGGTTAGAAATAGTCAGTGGCATAGAGCAATCTACCGACCTTTATTATTCCTTTGATATTGATTAATGAGGCCACTATTTATGGCTATACTAAGTTTTAATATATCAACGAGTTAATACCATCTCTGACTGTACAGTTGAGTATACGCAACTCTACAGTCAGAGGTAAATGTAGTCTTAACCGAGTATCATCTACATTCACCTTAATATTACCGCTTAAATAAGGTATGCTTCACTTCTATATAATTCATTTAATTAACGTGAAGTAGGTGTTACTGGTTATGATGTTATTAGCCAAAAAAATAGTTAGCCCGATGATGTTGCCGTTAATTTTTGTTTGTTGCGTGATCATTTCCATGTGGGTTTCGTTATTTTATATTGAAACCAATGCAAAAGAAAATATCCATAAATCGCTGAATTCGGTGTTGCAGATCACCCAAAAAGCACTGCAACTTTGGGTAAGCAGTCGACTGGACGATTTGACCGACTTTGCCAAAAACCCCGCGTTGACTGATTTGAGCACAAGGTTACTTGATCAATATAACAGCGGCATAAGCACCATAGACTCGCCAGCGCTACAAAAAATCAGAACACTGATGAGTAAAAAAATGCGTCGTCGTGATGACCTCGCTTTTTTCATCATCGCCCCTAACAGAGTGAATATTGCTTCTGAACAGGATGCCAATATCGGCAGAGAAAACATCATCAATCAACAGCTCAAAAATCAACTTGATCGCGTATTTTTGGGTGAAACCCTATTTATTACCAATGCCGCGTCACCAATACGCTTAAAGTCGATATCGGGCACATTGAAAAAGAAACAACACGGCATTTTTATCGCAACCCCAATATTAGATAAAATGCAAAATGTGTTGGCGGTTTTGATACTGCGTCTCAATCCCATGGTCACGTTCAACAATATTACCCAATTAGGCAGAATAGGGGAGACTGGCGAAACCTACGCCTTCGACAAAAATGGGCGGTTGCTCACCCCAAGCCGTTTCAACGACCAATTTAAGGCGCTTGGGGTAATGGCTGACGAAGGAACGGGGGTATTATCGATTCGGGTGGCCGACCCCGGTGGTAACCTGCTAAAAGGTCATAAGGCGGCAAAGTCCAGTGACAATAGACCATTAACACTTATGGCAGCGCGCGCTATATCCGGTGATCATAGGCCCTATATCGACACCTATCGGGATTATCGTGGAGTGCCTGTTTTTGGTGCCTGGTTATGGAACAACACATTAGCGGTTGGTTTAACAACCGAAATCGATGGCGAAGAAGCACTATACTCCTCAAAAATGGCACAGATAGTGATTATCATCGTGATGGTGGTGATCATCTTACTGACCGTTGGACTGGTGTTTATCCCTTTATCGATTCAAGGACGACAGACACGCGCGTTAAAGGAGTACAGTGACAACCTTGAGAAAACCGTTTTGGCACGTACTGCAGAGCTTGAAGAAGCCAATAAAACCCTCAGTATATTGTGTGATATCGATCCACTGACCCAAATTGCCAACCGTCGCTTATACGAACGTACCCTAACCGAACTGATTTCTTTATCTAAAAGAGCTTCTCTGTCGCTATCAATGATGGTCATTGATATCGACTTCTTTAAGACTTATAACGATAATTACGGTCACGACAAAGGCGATAGCACATTAACCGATGTGGCTCAGGTAATTTCGGACTCATTAATTCGTACCACCGATTTTGTGGCTCGTTACGGCGGAGAAGAATTTGTCGTACTAATGCCCTCAACCGATGTACAAGGGGCTAAGATGTTAGCCAACCGTATCAAGAACAATATTGATGCTAGGGAGATAAAACACGAACACTCCAAAGTTGCCGATATAATCACGGTTAGTATCGGTATCTCCTCCCTTATGGGGGAGGAATTGAATGATAAAAATTTATTTAAACACGCCGACAATGCCTTATATCAAGCCAAAGAAAAAGGCAGAAATCAGATAGTTATCTTTGAGTGATTAACGCTCTGTTTGGTCATTTAAACTCAGTAATAACTTTATTTGAAAGAGGCATGTTAAGGTTATCGTAAAATGCTCAAGTAAATTAGCCATTGTCTGAACTGAGTTAATTGAAAAGGCCAACTTGATAATAATTAAAGTTTAATTTTACCCACCACAATATCTTTAAACATAACCCAGTCACCGATTAAACTGTAAATGGGATAAACAAACGTGGCGGGCCTATTTTTCTCAAATATAAAGTGGCCCAGCCAAGCAAAGCCATAACCGATGACAGGCATAAACCACAACAAAGAAAAATAGCTAGCGACCACGACATAAATAATTAATAAAATAATTAAACTAGAGCCGACAAAATGAAGACGTCTACAGTTTTTATTTTCGTGCTGGCTTAAATAAAAAGGATAGAATTCTGAAAAGTTTGTATATTTTTTTATCATTTAATGAGCCCTTAACCGTTAAACTAATACCTATAATTGTACCAAGTATATAACACCACCTTAAGCGGCTATTTATAATTGACCCTAGTCGTGAGTGACAACAAAACAATGCCGGCTATGTGAAGTGCGTTTAAATTTGCTGGTGATATGTCTGACTCATTCAGAATACACTTTTCCATTGTTCGGTGTCTACAAACCAACGTTCCTCGTAGATTTTATCACCTTCGAACTTGAACAAAACAGATAGCTCGGAAGCAGCAACTTTATCGGATTTCCATTCAACGATTGAGACAACTTCATTTTCCCCTTCAATCTGACGAAGTTCGGTAATCTCGAAACCTGGAGGCAGGATTTCTGCCAGACCATTGAGTGCAGAACGAAACATCTCTCGCCCTTCTAGAATATTGGTTTGACCGGGCATAATAAACTTCATATCTTTTCTATAATCAGTGACTAAAGTATCAAAATCACCAGTGCCAACCGCCTCCCAACCACGTTGTACTATATCAGCTAAGTGCATTATTTTTCTCCTTGATTAATTTGTGCATACCAATTATAGAAGGTTTCACCAATTAAAGGGGAGCCCTGCGACATAACGCCTGATTAAGTCACGATAAATAGTTAGCTAAAATCTTGAGTAGCGAATACAGCCCATTAATTTTCATTTTTTATTAAGTACTTAGTGGCCGATTTCTGTTTTACACTGATGGATTGAGAAATAAAAAACGGTGGAAATTTAATAAAGCGGAAAACGGCCTTGTTTGTGCGCAATATAGTGCTGACATTAACAATAAGTTTTTTGCAATATATGTGCTATTACGTTATTCGAGTTATATTAGTGAAACTGCTCAGTAATAGCCGAGCCCTGTGCAATATAAAGAATTTTTTTGCTAAAACTGTGGAATTATGGGATGTTTGAAGTGTTCAAGATTAAAGCTAATTGAATCACTATTATAACACTGACACTTCCTTAACAAATTTTTTAACCTTAGTATCATGAGAGCCCTATGAACGAAAATGACATTGCTTGCCTAGTTAATCTATTACCTAAAGAACTCAATTCTGCTTTATTAGAGTTTGCTGACCTAAAAATAGCCCGCAATGTCAGCCAATTTCACAATGAACTTCCCAACTACGCGCCAACCCCACTTGTTAATCTTTCTCAGCTTGCCAGTCATCTAAAGATAAAACAACTTGTCGTTAAAGACGAAAGTCAGCGTTTTGATTTAAATGCATTTAAAGTACTTGGTGCTAGTTACGCTATTGCAAAATACTTAACTCAATTATTAGGACTCGCGGATAGTGAAGTGGCATTCGATAAAATAATTGCCAACAAAGCCCAGTATGAAAATGTTACCTTTGTTACCGCAACAGATGGTAATCACGGCAGAGCTGTGGCTTGGGTAACAAAATTATTCGGCTGTAAATCAGTGGTGTACATGCCGAAAGGCTCTTCTAACGTTCGCTTGGAAGCCATCTGTGGCTTTGGTGCTAAAGCATCTATCACCCAGCTCAATTATGACGACACTGTAATTTATGCACAGCAAAAAGCACAAGAAAATGATTGGGTATTGCTACAAGATACGTCATGGGAAGGGTATGAAGAGGTGCCTCAACATATTATGCAGGGCTATTTTACGCTGGTAACAGAGTGCCTTACTCAAGAAAAAAATTGGTGGCCAACACACGTTTTTTTGCAAGCCGGTGTTGGTTCATTTGCAGCCGCTATCGTTGCTTATATGTCGAATTTTAGTGACCGACCGGCACCCAAATTTATAATCGTCGAACCTCAAGGTGCGCCATGCTTGTACGAGTCTATAAAACAAAATACCGGAGACCCCCTTCGGATTGAAGGTGAGTTACCCACCATTATGGCCGGCCTTGCCTGTGGAGAGCCTAGCCAGATGGGATGGAACATATTAAAACAGACTGCCAATGCATTTTTAACTTGTTCTGATGAGGTGGCTCGCAGAGGAATGAGAGTACTTGGTCGCCCAATGAAAGGGGATCGACGGATAATTTCTGGTGAATCAGGGGCTGTACCATTAGGCGCGGTGTTTGAAGTATTATCTAATAAGCTCTTCCAGAGAATTAAAGAAGACTTAACCCTTAATAGTGACTCAATTGTATTATTATTTTCAACAGAGGGGGACACGGATCCAGAGGTTTATCAGGACATTGTTTTACAAGATTAACTAAGGGTGTTTTTCGTTAAACTAAAAGCAATGATAAAAGGCCACGGGTGAGCTTTTATTCTTTATAACAGATAGACTGTGGTCATTAATTCAATAACGATGATATTTATGGGCTATTTATTGGCAGTGACCCTGCTTTGGGCATTTTCATTTAGTTTAATTGGGGTTTATTTAGCAGGCCAAGTTGATGCCTGGTTTAGCGTTTTGATGCGCATTGCACTGGCGACTTTAGTTTTTTTACCGTTTTTAAAGTTTAAAGAAACACCTAAGCCCTTAGCGATAAAGCTCATGCTCATTGGTGCGATACAACTTGGCGCCATGTATAGTTTTTACTATCACTCTTTTTTATATTTATCTGTG
The DNA here is from genome assembly GCA_034111045.1 of Colwellia sp. Classification (GTDB taxonomy): domain Bacteria; phylum Pseudomonadota; class Gammaproteobacteria; order Enterobacterales; family Alteromonadaceae; genus JALJPB01. The sequence continues at coordinate 120,071 of JAWUYA010000057.1, forward strand.
CCCGAAGTATTATTATTTACGGTAATGACTCCCATTTATATCACCCTACTAAACGATGCGCTTGAAAAGCATTTTAACCCTAAATTTTTTATTATCGCCCTTATTGCCGTGTGTGGTGCCTTAGCTATTCGCTATGAGAGTATTACTAGTAACTTTTTGATGGGTTTGTTATTAGTGCAAGCCGCCAATATGTGCTTTGCCACAGGGCAAGTGACTTACAAACGCTTAATGAGCAACACCAAGCTCGACCATAAAACTGTATTTGGCTGGTTTTTTATTGGTGCATTAATAGTCGCCACTCTCTGTTATCTTTTATTTGGCAATACAGAGCAGTTACCCAGCACACCAACGCAATGGGGGGTGCTTATCTACTTAGGCATAGTTGCTTCGGGCTTAGGCTATTTTTGCTGGAATAAAGGCGCGACTTTAGTCAATGTAGGTACGTTAGCCGCAATGAATAACGTTCTCATTCCAGTAGGTATTGTCGTTAACGTACTGATATGGAACACAGAGGCTGACATATTAAGGTTAAGCATAGGGGCCGGGATTATTTTGGCCGCTTTATTACTTAATCAGATAAACACTAGGCCTTCGAATGAGTTAGTTAAGAATAACAATAATTAATCAGAATTTATTTGCAAGCTTAGTGACAAATATCAAGGCCCTTCATTACTGAACAGGCCTTTTTTTATTTTATGCTAATACTTTAATATATTATCTGAAAGACCCTGGCCATTCGGCGGCAATAAAGGTGAATACAGTCCAAGCAGCCAAGTTTTGACGCATGTGTTCGGGGTTGACCTTATCAAAGGTATCGTCAGGCGTATGATGAAGATCAAAATAATCTGTCCCGTCTTGCATTAGCTTCAGCGCAGGGACACCCATTGCAGACAGAGGTATCATATCTGGGCCGCCGCTAGTATCACCGCTACGACGACTAACACCGAGCTCACCCATAATGCCGGCCATAGTATCAATAACATGTAGTGCATTAGATGAAACATTGATTGATGACTGAAGGCCGTAAATAGGACCGGCACCAAAATCTGACTCGGAGCCAATCACATGATTAGCGATAGTACCATCTGCTTGTCTCGCCTTAGCATAAGCTCGGGCACCAATCAATCCTAACTCTTCAGCGCCCCAAAGGATCACACGAATAGTACGTCGAGGGGGAATTTTAGCATGATTCTTAATAAATGCCGCTGTAGCAATGGCGATGGCAACACCAGCCCCATCATCAACAGCCCCAGTGCCTAAGTCCCAGCTATCTAAATGGCCACCAATAACAACCACTTCGTTAGGTAATTCACGACCTGTAATTTCACCGATAACATTTTTGGTGACAATAGGCCCCAAATCTTTAGTTTTGATATTCAAGCGAATTTTGGGGGTATGTCCATACTCCATCAAACGCACTAACTGGTCAGCATCGGGGTTAGACAAGGCAACAGCAGGCACTTCTGTATAGCCCATAGCGACATTTGTAGCTCCCGTATGCGGGTTTCGATGGTCGTCTGTACCGATAGACCTAATTAGCAAGGCTTCTGCCCCTTTTTGGCTGGCAAGCTCATGGCCTTTACTACGGGCAATATTAGCAGTGCCATAGCCATCACCATCTTTAAACCGTTGCATACGATTACTGATAAAGGCTATTTTTCCCTTTAAGCTCGCATCAGCTGCTTTCTCAAGGTCAGCATAGCTTTTAAAATGGACAATTTCAGCTTCTAATCCCCCTTCAGGAGTCGACTTTGAGCGGCCAAGTGCTGTTATTACCATTTTCTGATAAGAGGGTAATAAAATCTCTGCTGTTTCAACAGCACGAACCCAGCCATTCATTTTTACATCTTCGGTATATACTTTATCAAACCCTAGGTTGTTTAATTTCCTTATAGCCCATTCAATACCCGCCTTTTCGCCAGGCGTTCCTGGGTGACGCGCACCAACTTCGGTGGTTAAAGACTTTAATATTTGATAAGCACTATCATCCTTGATGGCATTATCACGTAAACCGATAGCGGTATCTGTTGTCTCTTTTGCAACAGGTATAATACTGTTATTACCAAAAGTTGATGTAGTAGTCAGTATGAGAGCAGCAACTGCTGCCATTTTAATCAGTTTCATCGGCATTCTCTGTAAATGTTGTATTTAATGAATACAGGGTATTCTTTTTTAACCAATTGTCTAGGACTTCCCTCGCGCCGATACGCTCGGATTTAAAACAAACAAGTACAAATAAATTTTCAATGTTATTACTGATGAAGTTCCATACATAACCAAGAGTACCTAAATTAAATTGATGAACTAACATAAACATGCTATTGAATACAAAAAAGCGACTACTCAAAAAGTATGTCGCTTTTTAATTTGGAAGTTAACAGCGTGTCTAAATAACTCTCACACCGCTATTACACATTTGTAACCGCGTTCTATATCGCCTGAATTCCTTTTTTCTCAGTAAAGATCAAGTGGGGCTAGCATCAGGTTTTGTTACTACTTCCTTTTTCTGTTCCATGTTGATTGCAGCTAAGAGTAAAAGACCTGCAAATATCACTAAATTTTTAACAAAATTCTGTGTTTCATGCTTGGCATCAACACCTTCATAAACATTCCAAAAATCATGTAAATTTAGGTTAATAACTAACACCATTGCCGCTAAACCAAGCGCGCAGATAACGACCTGCTTATTGAACAAAAGGCAGATACTCGCGCCAATTTGAATGATTCCGGCAATCGCTAATAGGGCGGGAACCATGATCATGTTATGGGTTTCCATTAGCGTTACATGCATATCCCATGATGCAAATTTATTAATTCCCGGCAAAAGAAAATACACAGCTAATAACACTCGACCCACATGTATTAATATAGATTTCATCAGTAACTCCTTATTAAGTATCGTATAACACTGTATTTATTCATCATTGCTATCCTTTTTATTTTTATTTGAGTGGCTTAACTCAACGGTTAATATTAACCAACAAGGTCTACTTTCTAATGGTTATTTGAATCGTCATTTCAAGTTGTATCACTTGATAGTCAAACTAGTTAACAAGCTAGGGACTGTCAATAAGCGAGATGATATCGGCCTTTTCTTGAGTCTCTCTATCTATTAACGCCTAATTAACAAACTGATTATAACCAAACAAAGGTAGCACACCAAGTAAGTAACACCAACTATATCAATGATAAATAAACTAAAATAAGATACATTTTATTGGGTAGCAAAATGATCAGGAAAAATAGAAGAAGCGCTCGCCTTGTATGAAAAAAAGCAGGCAATTATGCCTGCTTTTATAGATTTAAAGATTTGTACTCTAGTTAACTTTTACACAACCTCTATGAGATAAATAAAGTTGCTTATTCTCCCTTCGCTAAAACCAGATTGAGTAGCAACTACATTTTAGATAATATAAATAAAGTTATTTACTAATCTCATTAGTTAATAACTCAGGGCCAATACTCGAGCAATAAAGTTCCAGCCCTCAACTATTTTGGCTTCCTTAAAATGAGGCATTAGGTATTGTCTGATGATTACCTGTTTTGATTCTGTTTCCGGTGCTGGCTCGGGGTTATATTTCTGCAGCGCTTAAAGCTGTGACTAAAATTAGCCCCATCGCTAAAACCCAGTCGCTCGGCAATTTCATCAAGTTTCATGGGTTTTGATAATAGCTCTTCCGCTACGCCCATACGGACTTCATCACGTACTTGTCGCCAGCTGGTTTGCTCTTGTTTTAGTTGGCGATGCAATGTGCGAGTCGTTCGGGATAAATAATTTGCTATATCTTGCATAGACGCAGTTAAACCCACATGCAGTAAGCTGTCTTTAACCTGCTTCTCTATAGGTTTCCAATTTTGTTTTTGCTGCAGTAACTGGCTGCATTGTTGTTCACATATGTTAGCGGTGGCTGCATTGGCTTTTACCAATGGAAGATCCATTTGGTTGGCTGACCATACAATTCCGTTATCTTTTGCGTTAAATCGAATCTCCACTCCCAATACTTGTTGCATATCATAAAGTGATAAGCCCAGTGGTTGAGGCGAAGTGAATTGTAAGTTTATGGGTAAATTGACACTTTCAAACACTTCTCTTTGGATCATAGCTGCGCCCATCATGTCCCTAGCTAAAATGAGATTGCCCAATTCACCAGCAATATCACATGAAAACATAAGGGATAAATCCTGATTAACCTCAGTTAACGCGATCTTTGAATACACATAGGTTAAATCTAAAAAACGTAAACCTAATTCAATCACCTTTCTAGGGGTACTGCTCGCTAATAAGGCATAACCCATAATGCCATAACTGGTAAGATGGTAACGGCTGCCTAATTCCATTCCAACTTTAAATGGACTGGTGGTATTCATCATTAAATTTTTGAGTACATGTAACTCTTGTTTGTCTTTAACCTGCCCGTTGTGATCCCTTAGTTGAGAGCTCACCAGCCCAGAGCCTTGCAGTAAAAGGTTTTCGTCAATACCTATCTCAAGGCCATAGGAAATAATGATTTGCACACTAGTAATGTTACGTATTGCCATAATTAATGCTAGAGATGTCTCAAAATCACAACTATAAGTCTATTTAGACCGTAGAACAATCATAAATAATTTTATATGCTAGACCTTTATACCATTGGTTAATTATATTTGAATGCTGATGTACAGCAGGATGACATTTCAAGTAGCCATACCGAACAGCGATAATAATATTGAAGGTACCCCATGACCCAAGTAAAACGTAACCCGTCCGTTGTCATCATTGGTGCAGGTATGACTGGTATGCTAATGGTCATTAAACTGCGTAAAGCCGGTATTACCGACATTGTCGTTCTAGAGAAAAAAGATTCAGTGGGTGGTACATGGCGAGAAAACACCTATCCTGGGGCAGCCTGTGACGTGCCCGCTCACATGTATACCTATTCATTTGAACCTAATCCAAACTGGAGCCGTTTTTTTGCCCGTGGACCAGAAATAAAAGATTACTTTGAAAACGTGGCTGATAAATATGACGTGAAGCGCGACATCCGATTTAATGAAAAGGTCACCGACGCAAAATATGATAATGGGAAATGGACAGTTAAGACCAGTAAAGAGCAAACTTATGTAGTGGATTTTATTGTGTGTGCAACGGGAATATTGCATCACCCTAAATTTCCAGATATCCCGGGGATAGAGAATTTCAAAGGCGCCATGTTTCATACAGCGCAGTGGGATCACGACGTAAAAATATCTGACTCCACCCGTGTTGGTGTCATCGGTACTGGGTCAACTGCAGCTCAAACCATCCCAGAGCTTATTAATACTGGTGCACAGGTATCGGTTTTTCAGCGCACCCCACAATGGTTAATGCACTTACCTGATTTTAAGTTTTCAAAAACCATGAGAAAATTGATGACCCGTTTTCCTTTGTTCACAAAAATGCATCGTAATCTGGGAAAAGCTTTTTTAGAGCATTTTTTTACCAAAGCAGTAACAGGTCACTTTATACAAAAACATGTATTAAATTTTTTATGCAAAGCCAACTTAAAATTAAGTATAAAAGACAAGGTCTTGCGTGAAAAGTTACAACCTAATTATCAAGTAGGTTGCAAGCGGGTCATTATCAATACAACCTTTTATAAAGCTATTCAAAAACCTAACGAGTCATTAATTACTGACACAATTGAGCGTGTCACCGAAACTGGCATCATCACCAAAGACTGTAAAC
>JAWUYA010000058.1:0-35524 GCA_034111045.1 Colwellia sp.
ATCTGGGCAAAAGTATAGCATTTGGGCGCCTGACAACTCACTACAACTTATTGAAGTAACCGGTAGCGATGAGAATGCAACCTTACTCGAAATAGGCCGCGTTACACCTATACAATCTACTGATGCTTCTGAAGCGACATATGTTTCTGGAGGGGATGACCGAGCAATATTCCACGGTGATGATATTTATTATCTTCATGGCAATAGTATTTGGAAAAGTTTTTGGCAAGCGCCTGAATTAACAACAGGCCCATTCTAATAAATGTATTTGCAAAAGATTGAACAGATTGGGGCAAAAGATTGGAACACCCATAAACTTTTTTATTCGAAACATTAGAACACCCAGTGCGCTTTTTTATTCGAAACATTAGAACATATATGGACGCTTCCTTGATGTCAAGCCGAGCTGAATTGAAAACATAAAAAGATCTCTTATATTTTACATGGTTGAGCATAAATATTTTCAATCTATTGTTTATTGATGACAGGCTCGGTGTTTGCTTAAAGCAAACTGTACTGACATATATTCGAGCTATGGTTTGTTATCCATGCTCCAGATGAGTTGCGAACTAGAAATACCTTAAACATTGATCACCCAAACGTGCTTTATGCACTTGTCCTATCGCAGGCTTTGTTCTAGTTGGCGTGTGCCTTTTATTTTCATCTTATAAAACAACAGTCTTGAAAAGTGTAACCTTAAAAATTAGGTACTATCTAGCTGCCTAAACACCCAAGCAGGCTCGTGGCCTTTGTCCCAAACAGGTTTAGCTAGATAGTAAAACCGGTGATAATTCATGCCACACCCTTAACTACTTGAGGTGTGTAATGGCATTGCTTTTGTAATAATGTCCACATGATGCGTGCTAACTTGTGAGCTGTGGCTACCGCGGTGCAATTGAACGTTTTTCTTGCTCTTAATTGCATTATCCATAAGCTTAACGCATCTTGTTTTTTTCCTGCATGACTAATGATGGCGCGAGCACCATGGATTAATTGTTTACGTAGGTATTGATCACCTCTTTTACTGATCCCTCCCATAACGCTTTTGTTACCTGAGGCAAATTGCTTTGGTGTAATGCCAAGCCACACAGCAAAATCTTTAGCGCTGGAAAAAGCTTGGCCACTGCCTATAGAAGCTACAAAGGCTGAAGCATTAAGGTAACCAATCCCAGGAATACTCAATAATATTTGCCCTAATGAATTTTTTTCAATATCATTTTTTAACTGTTTTTCAATGGCTTTAATACGTAAAGCTAACGATTTATATTCTGTATAAACATCTTTAACCAGCCACGCTATTGTTGCGGATAATGTTTCATCTATAGATAATGCTTGCATTTTTTCATTAAAAGCTATTTTCCCTAGCGGGAAAATAATACCGAAATCGGCTAGTAAGCCCCTTAGTTGGTTGCTTGCTGCTATACGTGCACTTAGTAACCTTTCACGTAAACGATGTAATATTAACGTTTCTTGTTGGGCTTGAGTTTTTATAGGAACAAAGCGAATAAAAGGTCGAGAGCTTGCTTCAAATATGGCGAGGGTATCATTGCTATCATTTTTGTTACCACGAACAAACGGTGTGACGTGCTGAGCAGGAATTAAATGAACAGTATGCTTCATTGATTCAAATGTTCTTCCCCAATAATGAGAAGAATAACAGGCCTCCATAACGACACGACATGGAGGTTGCATTTGCATAAAGTGATTAAGCTGAGCTCGATTTAACCGCTTATTAAAAGCAACTTTGCCTGTGGACGTAAAGCCCATTACCTGAAAAACGTTTTTTGCTAAGTCTATTGATATTGTGCTAACTTTCATGATGGACGTTCCTTAAATTAACTGAGTTGCTATAACCAGTTTGGCGCATTGACGCCGTAATTGGGAGCGTCCATCTCATCACCCAAAAATTGGATTATAAAAACAGATTAAAAAGTTTATGTCCCAAACTTTTTAATGAGAGAAAGTTTGTGGATATAGAAAAACTGATTGAAGATGTTATTGAGTCTGATAAAAATGAAGCCGAATTTTTCGACATGCTTTTAGAAAACTGGGTCTATTTCTATTTTCATGAAACTAATGGTAGGGATACTAAGCCTAGCAAGGAAAATGTAGATGTAGTTATTTTTACAGGCAAAGACAATCCCATAAATCTACCAATGGTTGAAAACGAGTTAGGTCGAAATGGTGTCATTTATACAAACTCAGATTTGGCTTTACGGGTAGCAGAGTTTAGCTGTAAAGTTGGCGAAATGAGAGGGTTTAATGCAATAAAAATGCTTTATGCTACAAAAGATTTTGGCGGTTTATATATTCAGGCTGAGTATGGTCATATCTATTTGAATAAAAAAAAGGTTACTGAGGTAATGAGCGAAATTACATAACAAGCCTAAGCTAGCAACAGTTATTCCGCTCCGCCTGTGGCTAAACTAGAAAACTGCGCCAACTAGGAGCGTTATCGATATAACATCTAATCCGAACCATAGATTCATGACTATTAGCTAATCTAATCCGAATCATAAATTCATGACTATTAGCTAAGGCCTTCTTTGTGGCTTGAGTTCAACCGATGGATGCAACAGACAGGTATGAGGTTACAACGGACATTAGCTTTTGCGTGTAGTTAACGTCTGCATTGCGTTTAATACTATAACTACATTAAATAATTTAGGAAGGTTTGCAAAGTTGATAGTGAACTATTCTGTTTTGTCTTTAAAGTCACACAAGTCTTCAATTATACAAGACCCACATTTAGGTTTACGGGCAGTACAAGTATATCTGCCATGAAGAATAAACCAGTGGTGTAAGTTGAACATAAATTCTGTTTTGTTAGGGGTGTTCTTAATGATGGCTTGTTCAGTTTGCTCTACTGTCTTACCTTTGGCATAGCCTGTACGGTTAGCTAGTCGCTGGATATGAGTATCTACCGCCAAAAAGTATCTACCTTCATTATCTTTTAGCCAGCCAAAAGCCGTATTTAACACAACATTGGCTGTTTTTCTGCCAACTCCTGGTAAAGCTTCTAAGGCGGCTCTATTTTCAGGCACTTCCCCGCCATGCAGATCAACCAACAGCTGACAGGTTTTTATAGTATTAGCCGCTTTAGTATTAAATAATCCTATAGTTTTGATATAAAATTTTAAACCGTCTACACCTAAAGCTAAAATTTTCTGTGGGGTATTAGCAACGGGGTATAATTTATTAGTGGCTTTATTTACGCCAACATCGGTTGATTGAGCCGATAATAACACTGCGATAAGTAACTCAAAAGGGGATGAGAAATTAAGTTCTGTGGTCGGGCTAGGGTTGTTATCGCGTAAGCGTGTAAGTATTTCTAATCGTATTGCTTTATTCATAATTTTTATTATTGTGATGTGAAATATTATGGTGATATGAACTATTACTGGTCATCAAAATTAACTCTAACCCGCTCAATGTTTTTCTCAACTACTGGTCGGTGTTGTAATGATTTTTCATCAATAGCATTTTTTGCTGCAATTAAAAATCCCATCACAATGAAAGCACCCGGCGGTAATATAGCTAATAAAAATTGGCTGTCAAAATGAAAAATCTCAATACGTAACCCTAATGCCCAGTCACCTAATAATAAGTGAGCACCGTCAAACAGTGTGCCTTGCCCTAAAATCTCACGAATAGAGCCAAGTAATAGTAAGACTAAAGTAAAGCCAATACCCATCATTAAACCGTCAAAGCTTGCCTGTTTGATCGGGTTTTTCGATGCATAGGCTTCTGCTCTACCAATAATGGCACAATTTGTCACTATTAACGGCAGAAAAATCCCCAGAGATTGATAAAGTCCAAAAGCAAAAGCGTTCATCAGTAATTGTACACAACTTACAAAAGCAGCAATAATTAACACAAAAATGGGGATGCGTATTTCTTTTGGCACCCAATGACGTAACGCCGATACTGTCGCATTAGAGCAAATCAGTACCAAGAGTGTTGCTATGCCCAAACCTAGCGCATTGGTCACTGTTGATGTAACAGCAAGCAGAGGGCAAAGGCCTAAAAGTTGCACTAATCCAGGGTTGTTTTTCCATAAACCTTGCCATGCAATTTCTTTATATTCTTCATTAATTTTAATGGTTTACTCCTCGGTTAGCTGAAATTGCATGCGCTTGTGTTTCTTGAATTTCAGCAAAAGAGTCATCTAGTTTACAATCATTTTTTTGGCTAAATAAGGTCTGTTGATTTTTTGCAAAATAAAGTGTGGCATTTTTAACTGCTTTTATAACAGCTCTTGGGGTGATCGTTGCCCCAGTAAATTGATCAAACATACCGCCATCTTTAGCAACTGCCCAGCGACTGTCATTATTACTCATTAATTTTTTACCTGAAAAGTCAGTAATCCAATCACTTTTAGCTAATTCTATTTTATCACCTAAACCAGGGGTTTCTTGATGTAATAAAGTGCGAACACCACTAACACTGCCATCAATATTTACTGCAACAATTAATTCAATATTACCATTATATCCATCCGGCGCAATGGTAGTAATGGCTCCGGCAACAGGCGTTGAATTAAATCTAGCGAGGTATATGGTTTGCTCTTTATCTGAGCCTAAGGACATATTGGCAACATTTACACAATCGAGTGTGAGATCATTGTTGTAACGCTTTGGGTCAATAATACTATTTAGGGTTGATAGTAAATGCTTCTGATGTTGAGTATAAATTCTATCTTTAGTTAACTCATTCACCAAACCTACGGTAGCAGTACAAGCGATGGCAAATAAAGCTAGTATTTTACTGTTTTTGTTGATCGCGGCATACATTGACATTATTTCATTTCACCTTGGTGGCCATAGGTTCTTGGACGAGTGTATTGATCAATGAGTGGCGCACTCATGTTGCACAGCAATACGGCAAAAGCAATTGCGTCAGGATAACCGCCAAACTTTCGTATTAGATAGACTAATAAGCCGGCTAATGCGGCAAATACAATACGACCTTTAGTACTCGTTGCGCCTGAAACCGGATCGGTTAGGATAAAAAATGCACCTAACATTGTAGCGCCGCTAAACCAATGAAACATTGTTGAGGCGCTGCTGTCAGGGCTTATTAAAAAGGCGATGAGAGAACAAATAAATAAACTGGCTAAAAAGCTCACAGGAGTTACCCAGTCAATGGCTTTCTTAGCGATAAGTAAAATACCACCAGCTAAGAAACCTAAGTTAATCCACTCCCAACCAATGCCAAAATGTTGACCAAAAATAGGGCTTTTAAAACTCTCAGAAACCGTTAATCCTAAGGTAAGATTTGTTTTTAAAGTGTCTAAAGGGGTTGCCATGGTATAACCATCGACGTGGAGGCGAAGTTGATCTGTTGAAAAGCCATCGTTGGTAAATCCGGTAAATATTGCCGTAAGGGTATTTTCAAAGTCCAAATCAAAAGCCATCAAGCTTAACGGCGGTTGCCATAGCGTCATCTGCACAGGAAATGAAATTAACAACATCACATAGGCTGCCATCGCAGGATTAAAAGGATTATGCCCGAGTCCGCCATAAAGTTGTTTAACAATAACGATAGCAAATATAACGCCAAAAACAGAAATCCACCAAGGCGCTAATGCTGGAATACTGATACCCAGTAAAACGGCTGTTAAAATAGCGCTACCATCAAGTAATTCAGGGCTTATTTTTTTCTTTCTCAATGATAAAACAGAAAATTCGGCAAGAAACGCAGCAATAATTGCCAATGATATGTGTATGATATTTCCCCAGCCAAAAAAATACCATTGAGCAAATATACCTGGCACAGTAGCGTATATAACTAAACGCATCAGCGATGATGTTTCATTTTGAGTATGATTATGTGGCGAACTAGCTATCCAAAAGGCCATAGTGTTATTTAGTCTCTATTTCTTGTTGTTTTTTTATCTTTTTTTTTGCCATGATTTTAGCAACGGCTTCTTTTCTCTTTATTTCTTTATTATCATCAGCAATAGCCAATGTCGGCGTAGTAGAGTGTTCAGTAGCTACCTTGGTCATTTCTTTTTTCTGTTCAACCACCAAAGTTATATCTAACGCTTTATCTTTTGTCGTCTTTTCTTTTACTATCTTGGTTGTAGTTTCATTTTTTTCATTGGCTACTGAGTTTACCGCTTTTACTGCCTCCTTATTTGCTTTTGCTTTGGCAATAACAATAGCAACTTGAGATTGCTTATCTGAAAGGTCACTAGTGCGCTGAGTTATATCGCTAACGTTAACTATGTTTTCTTCCTGAGGGGCTTTAGCGCCTAGTTTTTTTGCCTTAACACGTGCTAATGCAGCTGCCACCGCCGATGTTGCACTTTTTCCTGATGCTGTTTTATTATTCATCGCAGCTTTACGCGCTTCTGCTGCTTTTTTGTGCTTAGCTTCACGGGCGAGCTTTTCTTTATCGAGTCTTAATTTTCTCGCTTCAAAACGGCCTTTTGCTTTTTCAGCTTGTAGATCTAATATTTGCTGTTGACGAATCTCTGCTTTAGCAACACGATAATATTGCACCAAAGGAATTTGGCTAGGGCAAACATAAGCACAGGCACCACAATCAATACAATCAAATAAATTGAGTTTCATTAGTTGATTGTGATCTTTGGCTTTGGCGCTCCATTGTAACTCTTGAGGTAGTAATTGGCTTGGACAAACATCAGCACATTGACCACAACGTATACAATCAACTTCTTTAGTTTTCGTTGATATTTCTTCCTCACTTGGTGCTAAAATACAGTTGGTGGTTTTAACAATAGGTACGTTGTCATTTGCCAAACTAAAGCCCATCATAGGCCCACCCATAATCAAATGTTTATCGTTGTTGATCAGGTAACCACATTGCGCTAATAAATAGTTAATAGGGGTGCCTAATAATGCCCATATGTTTTGTGGTTTTTCTAGGGCTTGTCCGGTAATTGTCACGACTCTTTTTAAGAGCGGCGTATCATTTATTACTGCATCAGCTATTGCATAACAGGTGGCAACATTTTGCATCACTATGCCTAGGCTAAGAGGTAGTTTATCGCTGGGTACTTCCAAACCTGTTAATGCTTTTATTAATTGTTTTTCGCCACCAGTAGGGTATTTCGTTGGTAATACACAAACGATAATTTTTTCTATATCTTTAGTACCCTGTTTTAATACTTTAATCGCTTCAGGTTTATTATCTTCAATGCCTATTAAAATATATTCAGGCTTCAATAAAAGATCTAAAATCTTAATGCCGTCTATTATGGTGGTGCTTTGTTCCCTAATGAGTAAATCATCAGCGGTAATATAGGGTTCACATTCTGCTGCATTAATAATTAAGTAGTTAACTGACGACTGAGTATTTGTTTTTATATGGGTTGGGAAACCTGCACCGCCCATTCCAGCAATACCTGCATTGGCAATTTTGCTAATAAGTTCGTGCTGAGATAATTGATAAAAGTTTTCACAACTTTTACGTTCTTGCCATTTATCTTCGCCATCGGGGGTGATAAAAATACATAAATCATTCAGTCCTGACGGGTGGGCAATTGTAGAGGGCTTAACTGCAGTAACTAAACCACTGGTTGGCGCATGCACAGGTACTGCCATAGGGCTAGAAAATTGGGTGAGCTGCTGCCCTTTTAATACTTTATCACCGGGTTTTATCAGTAACTCGCCACTTTGCCCAATGTGCTGTTGCAAGGGGATAATTAACTCTTGGGGTAATTCTACAGTGCGTATGGGTTTGTCATTTGTTAAAAATTTTTGTTCAGGCGGATGTATACCGCCGTGAAATTGCCAGAAATGGCCTTTTTTAATTCGCTCAATTATTGATTTCAAAACAGTCTCACTTAATCAAGTCGAGTAACAGGAATCGTGTTTAAATCCCATTGCCAATTTTGGGTGGTTGGCACAAGAGGTCTCATTTCAATGCAGTCTACCGGGCAGGGGGCAACACATAAATCGCAACCAGTACATTCGTCTACAATTATAGTATGCATTTGCTTGGCCGCTCCTAAAATAGCATCTACAGGGCATGCTTGAATACACTTAGTGCAACCGATGCAATCTTCCTCAATGATAAACGCTACCTTAGGATTGTTATCTTGCTCATGACTTTCATTTAATGGTTGTACATCTACCCCCATTAGTTCGGCAATCTTTTTAATGGTGTCATCACCACCTGGAGCGCACTTGTTAATGGCTTCGCCTTCAGCAACCGCCTTCGCATAGGGTTTACAACCAGGGTAACCACATTGACCACATTGAGTTTGTGGTAACATATCGTCAATTTGCTCTGCTAGTGGGTCGCCTTTAACTTTGTATTTAATCGAAGCATAACCAAGTAAGGCACCAAATAGTGAAGCCATGGTGCCCAGTACCAAGATGGCAATAATTGTTGTCATTAAAATTTTACCAAACCTGAAAAGCCCATAAAGGCTAACGACATCAAACCAGCAGTAATCATAGCAATAGCTGGACCTTTAAACGGTTTTGGTATGTCAGCATTAACGAGTCTTTCTCGCATTGCTGAAAACATAATCAATACTAGAGAAAATCCTGTCGCAGCACCGAATCCATAAATTATTGATTCAAAAAAGTTGTGTTGCTCTTTTATATTGAGAAGGGCTACACCTAACACCGCACAGTTTGTAGTGATTAATGGTAAGAATATGCCTAATAAACGATATAAATTTGCACTGGTTTTATGAACAACCATTTCAGTAAACTGCACAACAACAGCAATAACTAAAATAAACGTCATCGTAGTTAAGTACTCAAGAGAAAGTGGTACAAGAATATAGTTACTGATCAAATAGCTTAATAAAGAAGCAAGAGTCATCACAAAGGTCGTCGCAAAAGACATCCCAATTGCAGTTTCAGTGCGAGACGAAACACCCATAAAAGGGCACAAACCTAAAAACTGTACTAAGACAAAGTTGTTAACAAGTACAGTACCAATAAGTAGCAGTAAATAATCAGTCATTTATTTTATAAGGTGTAATGAAGTTGGTATTATTATCCGCCTTTATTAATCAATAAACAACGGGTTAGTTGTAGGGGTATTATTAGTTTGAGTTGATAATATTTATAAAACGCCAGTTATGTACCTTAATAGCGTTTTAATTACTTATAAAAGTATCGTTATTGTGTGATGGGGGCTCAGGTTTGTCTATATAAAAACCCTGACAATCATCAAAAATGATTAGTTGGTTTATAGTTGCCCATCTTTGGTAACAACTTAGCCTAGTTTTACTTGTAGGTATTATCAACCACTTATTGGCCTAATGCCATTATCACACTTTAGTGTCGACTAGTTTCATTGTTAATAGGTTGATTTAAATGAAACTGACTGATTATTGAAGCGCAGGCGGTAAAAATCAAACCAATAAAAATTTTCTTAATAATACTTCTTAATAATAATTGAGGAATATGCATAATAAACTAGCGTACTCCAAAAAGTACATGAGACTCCTGAATATCCTCACAACACCCTTGCTATACTAATAACTCGTAAATTAAATGTAAAAATGTGTTTTTTATATTGGTTGTTGGCGAAATTAGTAACTTATTTGTTATTTAACCTTGCGCTTATTTTTTGGTGTCTATATAATCCTCGGAGCTTAGATGTAGCGAGAGTACACTGAAAAATTTTGAAAGATTTTCTGGATAAATTTGACTCCTGTTATATATTATCGTTTGTAGCTTAAATGCTATTAATTGATACACATAGGGTTCAGTGATACAAGCCCCTAGTGAAAGGGGCTTTTTTGTGGGTGGGTTTTAATATAACGGGTTCTGTGAAGATTATATGAGATCAATTACATAACAGAAGTAGTGCTCAAGCTCGATACCCTTTTTTTGTTTGGTTTTTTATAATGAAGGTAATAGTTAACAGCTTTACCGATTGGAGATATACGATTGGCTAAATTTGAACAAAAATTAACTGACATGCTAAGGCCTGCTGTTGAAGAAGTTGGCAAAGAACTGCTCGGCTGTGAATTTATCAGTGCGGGCAATCATTCAGTTTTACGTTTGTTTATTGATCATGAAAACGGCATAGAAGTTGATGACTGTGCAGAAGTTAGTCGTCAAGTAGGTGCTATTTTGGATGTTGAAGACCCCATCAGCTCAGAGTACAACCTAGAAGTTTCATCTCCAGGCTTAGATCGCCCTTTATTTGAAATGTCACAATTTCAAGCTGTTATTGGTGAAACTATAAATGTTAAATTGTCGATACCACTTAATGGCCGTCGTAAATTTAAAGGCAAATTACAAACTATTGAGAATGACACTCTGGTTGTTTTACTTGATGGTGAAGAATACGAACTTATTTTCAGTAATGTTGACAAGGCTAACCTTGTTTACAATTTTGACAAATAATCGATTGAATTAATCTTGATAAATAATTACAGATAAAGGCAAAGTATCATGAGTAAGGAAATATTACTGGTTGTAGATGCTGTTTCTAATGAAAAAGCATTACCTCGTGAGAGTATTTTTGAAGCAATGGAAACTGCTTTAGAAACTGCCACTAAGAAAAAATATGATGGCGATATCGCTGTTCGTGTATGTATTGATCGCAGTTCTGGTGAGTTTGATACTTTTCGTCGTTGGTTAGTTGTTAGTGATGATCATGAAATGGAAAATTCATATGCTGAAATAACTTTATCAGCTGCTCAATATGGTGATGTTGATATAGGTTTAGGTGATTTTTTTGAAGAACAAATTAAATCAGTCACTTTTGATCGAGTTACCACACAAACCGCTAAACAAGTTATTGTACAAAAAATTCGTGAAGCAGAACGAGCGTTAATTGTTGATGCTTATCAAGAACAAATTGGTGAGTTAGTCACAGGTGTCGTTAAAAAAGCGAGTCGAGATAGCGTGATTTTAGATTTAGGTAACAATGCAGAAGCGATTATCTATCGTGATGATATGTTGCCACGTGAAAATTTCCGCCCGGGTGACCGTGTTCGTGGTTTGTTATACGAAATCAAACCGGAAGCTCGTGGAGCTCAGTTATTTGTGAGCCGTACTAAACCTGAAATGTTAATTGAACTTTTCAGCATTGAAGTGCCAGAAATTGGTGAAGAAATGTTAGAAATTAAAGGGGCTGCTCGAGACCCCGGTTCTCGCGCTAAAATTGCGGTTAAAAGTAATGATAAACGAATTGACCCTGTCGGTGCTTGTGTTGGGATGCGTGGTTCACGTGTTCAAGCAGTATCGGGAGAATTAGGTGGTGAACGAGTTGATATCGTCTTATATGACGATAATCCCGCACAATTTGTTATTAATGCGATGTCTCCTGCTGAAGTTGCTTCGATCATTGTTGATGAAGATAAAGGGACAATGGATATTGCCGTTGAAGAAAGTAACTTAGCTATGGCTATTGGCCGTAGCGGTCAAAACATTCGTTTGGCTAGTCAGTTAACTGGCTGGGTATTGAATGTGATGACAGTGAGTGATATGAACGAGAAACATCAAGCTGAAAATGATAAAGTGATTACTTTATTCACCGATAAACTTGATATTGACGATGACTTCGCTGGCATGTTGGCGGAAGAAGGTTTTACTTCATTAGAAGAAATTGCTTTTGTTCCTGTTGCCGAATTATTAGGAATTGATGGTTTAGATGAAGAGATTGTTGAAGCTTTAAGAGAACGAGCTAAAGAAGCTATTACTACACAGGCCTTAGCCAGTGAAGAATCACTCGAAGCTGCAGAGCCTGCAGCCGATTTATTAGCTCTTGAAGGTTTAGAACGTCACTTGGCTTTTGTACTTGCCAGTCGAGGTGTTATCACTCTTGAAGACTTGGCTGAGCAAGGTGTAGATGAAATTTCTGATATTGAAGAATTAGATGAAACCAAAGCGGGTGAGCTTATTATGGCTGCTCGTAATATTTGTTGGTTTAATGAAGAATAATTTCCCCGGGAGAAAATCATAGATGTCAAACGTAACAGTTGAAGATCTAGCTAAAGAAATCGGAACACCGGTGGATCGTTTGATTAGCCAGTTGGCTGATTCAGGCGTGAAGAAAATGGTAACTGATTCAGTAACGCAAGAAGAAAAAGAAGCCTTGTTAGAACATCTAAAAAAACAACATGGTGATGATTCTACTGCGAAACCTAACAAATTGACGCTTAACCGAAAAACTAAATCTACTTTAGTGCTTGGTCATGGCAGCAAAGCTAAATCAGTACAAGTTGAAGTTCGCAAAAAACGCACTTATGTAAAACGCAGTGATGTTGAATTACAACAAATTGCTGAAGCTGAAGAAAAAGAAGCAGCAGAAGTTATTGAAAAAGCAGAAGCCGATGCCGCAGCTAAAGCGTTGGCGGAGGCTAAAGAAGTTGTCAATGCTAAAGCAGTGGCCATAGCTAAAGCAGAAGCTGCAGCCGAAGCTGCTGAAAAAGCTAAAGCAGAAGCTGCTGAAAAAGCTAAACATGCAGCTGTAGCTAAAGCTAAAGATATCAAAGAAGGAAAAATTGCACCTGAGCCAGTTAAAATAGCTGAATCAGAAGAAGCAAAAGCTCTACGTTTACAACAAGAAAAAGAAGTAGCGGCTAAAATTGAAGCTGAAGCGAAAGAAGCTGCTGAGGCTGCTCGTAAACTTGCTGAAGAAAATGAAGGACGCTGGAAAGAACAAGAGGCTGAGCGCAAAGCAAAAGAGCAAGAAGTTGTACATTTAACATCGTCTAAATATGCACAAGAAGCCGAAGATAAAAATGATTCCGCTGATGAGGGGGCTCGTCGTCGCCGTAAGAAAAAAGGTGCACAAGATAAATCTCCACGCGGTACTAAAGGTAAAGCTAAGGGCAAATTATCCTTAAATGCACCAGAGAGTTTAAAGCATGGCTTTACTAAACCTGTTGAAACAAAAGTGCAAGAGATTCGTATAGGTGAAACCATTTCTGTTGCTGAACTTGCTAATAAAATGGCTAAAAAAGGTGCTGAAGTTGTTAAAGCCATGTTTAAAATGGGCTCAATGGCTACGATTAACCAAGTTATTGATCAAGAAACTGCTGCATTAGTGTCAGAAGAAATGGGTTTTAACGTTGTCATTGTTAAAGAAAATGCACTTGAAGATGCTGTGTTAGCAGATCGTGATGATTCAGGTGAAGCTATTACTCGTGCACCTGTTGTTACTATTATGGGTCATGTTGACCATGGTAAAACTTCATTACTTGATCATATTCGTGAAGCGAAAGTTGCCGATGGTGAAGCCGGTGGTATAACTCAGCATATTGGCGCTTATCATGTAGAAACTGGTCACGGGATGATTACTTTCTTGGATACGCCGGGTCATGCTGCGTTTACTGCTATGCGTTCTCGCGGTGCTAAAGCAACTGATATTATTATTATTGTTGTGGCCGCTGACGATGGTGTAATGCCACAAACTATTGAAGCAATACAGCATGCTAAAGCATCAGATGCCCCCATTATCATAGCTGTTAATAAAATGGATAAAGAAGGGGCTGATCCAGACCGTGTTAAAAGCGAATTATCTCAACATGGTGTTCTTTCTGAAGAATGGGGTGGCGAAGTTCAATTTGTCCATGTTTCAGCTAAAACTGGTTTAGGTATTGATGAACTCCTTGATGCCATTTTACTTCAATCAGAAGTATTAGAGTTAACTGCTGTTGTTGATAAAATGGCAAACGGTGTTGTTGTTGAGTCTAAATTGGATAAGCATCGTGGCCCTGTAGCGACAGTACTTGTGCAAGAAGGAACAATAAATCAAGGAGATATTGTTCTTTGTGGTTTAGAGTATGGCCGGGTTCGTGCTATGCGTGATGAAAATGGTAAAACTATTCATTCCGCAGGTCCTTCTATTCCAGTTGAAATTTTAGGTTTAAGTGGTGTCCCTCAATCTGGCGATGAAGCCACAGTAGTTAAAGATGAGAAGAAAGCGCGTGAAGTTGCTTTATATCGTCAAGGTAAATTCCGTGATGTTAAACTAGCCCGTCAACAAAAAGCTAAACTTGAAAATATGTTTGCTAACATGGCTGAAGGTGAAATATCTGAAGTTAACGTGGTAGTGAAATCTGATGTGCAAGGCTCTTTAGAAGCGATATCTGACTCACTAATTAAACTGTCTACAGATGAAGTGAAAGTGAAAATCATTGGTTCAGGGGTTGGCGCGATCACTGAGACTGATGCCACTCTTGCTGCAGCATCTAATGCCATTGTTGTCGGTTTTAATGTACGTGCTGATGTTTCTGCTCGTAAAGTTATTGAATCAGAAAACATTGACTTACGTTACTATAGCGTGATTTACAGCTTGATTGATGAAGTTAAACAAGCGATGAGTGGCATGCTAGCACCTGAGTTTAAGCAAGAGATTATTGGTCTTGCTCAAGTGCGTGATGTTTTCAAATCACCTAAAATTGGTGCTATTGCGGGTTGTATGGTTACAGAAGGGACTATTAAACGTAATCAACCAATTAGAGTATTGCGTGAAAACGTTGTTATCTACGAAGGTGAGCTAGAGTCTTTACGTCGCTTTAAAGATGATGTACAAGATGTTCGTAACGGTATTGAGTGTGGTATTGGTGTGAAGAACTATAATGACGTAAGAGTTGGCGACCAAATTGAAGTCTTTGAAATTATTGAAATCAAACGTTCGCTTTAATACGTAACATTGAGTATTAAATTAAAACGGGGGCTAGTGCCTCCGTTTTGTTTTCAGTTAAATACAGAGATAAGCTGAGTGGCGAGCGACTAGTTCAACTAATACAGCTAACTCGTACCTTTCCTGTTATTAATAACTGCTATTAAGGAATTTTTATGGCTAGAGAATATGCCCGTACTGACCGTGTTGGTCAGCAAATCCAAAAAGAAATCGCTATTATTTTGATGCGTGAAATTAAAGACCCTCGTTTAAGTATGACCACAGTCTCTGCGGTAGAAGTGACTCGTGACTTAGCTTATGCGAAGATTTTTGTTACTTTTTTTACAAGCGAACAAACAGAAATTGATTCTTCAATTGAAGTGTTAACTGAAGCCGAAGGTTACATCCGTTCGCTGTTAGCTAAACGTTTACGAGCACGGATAATGCCACACCTAAGATTTGTTTATGATAAATCCATGGTTGAAGGAGTGCGAATGTCAGCTTTAGTTGATAAAGCTGTTGCTAGTGATAAAGGCAGTACAAGTGTTGAAAATGTTAGCGATCCGTCTACTGATTCTGAAACATCTGGAGAGAGTTAGTCAATGGCTAAACGTAGAAAGGGTCGTGCGATTCATGGCGTTTTATTACTTGATAAACCTTATGATATGTCATCTAACAGTGCGCTACAAAAAGTTAAACGGATTTATTTTGCCCAAAAAGCAGGTCATACTGGGGCGTTAGATCCACTTGCCACCGGCATGTTACCTATATGTTTAGGCGAAGGGACAAAGTTTTCCCAATTTTTACTCGATACTGATAAAACCTATCAAGTAAGAGCAAAATTAGGCATTCGTACTACCACAAGTGATGCTGATGGTGAAATCGTAGCAGAAAAAGCGGTGAATGTAACAGACGAACAATTAGTTACTGCCCTAGAGTCATTTCGTGGCACCACCCAACAAGTACCTTCAATGTACTCAGCACTGAAATACCAAGGTAAACCTTTATATAAATACGCGAGAGAGGGTATTGAAGTCCCACGACAATCTCGAGACATTACCATTTTTCGTCTTGATTTATTGCGTTTTGAAGGAGATGAAGTCGATTTAGATATCCATGTGTCAAAAGGGACTTATATTCGAACTATTGTTGATGATTTGGGTGAGTTATTAGGCTGTGGTGCACACGTGGCTGATTTACATCGAAGTGCTGTAGGTAATTACCCAACAGATAATATGGTGACAATAGAACAGCTAGAAAATTTGCTCAATGAAGCAAAAACACAAAATATAGAACCAGCAGAGTTATTAGACCCACTGTTACTGCCGATGACAACGGCCTGTGATGGTATACCCCTAGTATTTGTTGATGATATGTCAGCAAATTTTCTGCGTCACGGTAACCCAGTAACAGCAGCCAATTCACCAAGTGAGGGTCTAGTGCAAGTGTATGTTGGTGATAATGAAAATGATGGTGAGTTTATTGGTGTCGGTCATATCGATGATAACGGCCTAGTAGCGCCAAAGCGTATAATTGTACTTGATGAAGTATTAAGAACACTGTAGTTAAAAGACACTCCCTCAAATATCTATTGCAATTTAAGTTTGCACTGATAGAATACGCGCTCTTTTGTCACCAATGCTGAATTAGTGTTTGGCTTGGTGCATATAATTGCTATTGAAATATAGCTAGAACACTAAGGATTTATTATGTCTTTAAATGCACAAGCAAAAGCAGCAATCGTTGCAGAATACGCTCAAAAAGAAGGTGATACAGGTTCACCAGAAGTTCAAGTTGCTTTGTTAACAACACAAATTAACCACTTACAAGGTCACTTTAAAGAGCACATCCATGATCACCATTCACGTCGTGGTCTATTGCGTATGGTTGCCCAACGTCGTAAATTACTTGATTACTTAAATGGTAAAAACTCTGAGCGTTATGTTGCATTAATCGCTAAATTAGGTTTACGTCGCTAATCTTAATAAAAAATGTGTTTTAATCATTTAAAAAAGGAGCCTGAGGCTCCTTTTTTTATTTATCCTAAACAATAGCGCATTGACAGTAGCAATCACCTGTCGAGTTAGTATAATGTGCGAGCAAATTTTCATTATCAAGGTATTAATACCTTGATAATGAAAAACATTAAATAATCAATCAAACTGTATAATTTTTTGTTCAACTCGCCTTTGATATTTTAAGGTTTTAATTTTAGAAATCGAGAGTGAATAAATAATTGTACAGATTGATTAAAATCCCAAAATTATACCTAAATGGTAAAGGAACACTTTATGTTCAATCCAGTCACTAAAAAATTCCAGTTCGGTCAACATACCGTTACATTAGAAACAGGTACTATTGCTCGTCAAGCAAGCTGTGCTGTTATGGCAAGCATGGATGATACTTGCGTATTAGTCTCAGTTGTTGGTAAAAAAGAAGCTAAACCAGGGCAAGATTTTTTCCCTCTTACAGTAAACTATCAAGAACGTACATATGCTGCTGGTAAAATTCCAGGTAGTTTCTTTAAACGTGAAGGTCGTCCTTCAGAAGAAGAAACATTAATCGCACGTTTAATTGACCGTCCAATTCGTCCATTGTTCCCAGAAGGATTTACGAACGAAGTTCAAGTTGTTATTACTGTTGTGTCAGTTAATCCTGAAATTGCCCCAGACATTATTTCATTGTTAGGTACTTCTGCCGCATTGGCTATTTCAGGTATGCCTTTTAGTGGTCCTGTTGGCGCTGCACGTGTTGGTTACACTGATGGTAAATATATACTTAACCCTCTTCAATCTGAATTAGAAGCGTCTCAATTAGATTTAGTTGTTTCAGGTACTGATTCAGCGGTACTAATGGTTGAGTCAGAAGCTGACGTATTATCTGAAGAAGTGATGCTCGGTGCTGTAATGTTTGGCCATGAACAGATGCAAGGTGCAATCACTGCAATCAGTGAAATGGCTGCAGAAGTTAATAATCCTAAATGGGATTGGGCTGCTCCTGTTAAAAATGCTGATTTAATTGCAAAAATTGCTGAACTGGCTGCAGGACAAGTAGACGAAGCGTATCAAATCACCGAAAAAGCTGTTCGTTATAACAAAATTGCCGATATTCGCAACTCTGTTATCGCTTCATTATTAACAGAGAATGCTGAATTAGATGTTAGCGATGCAAAAGATTTATTCCATGACCTAGAAAAAACAGTGGTTCGTGGTCGCATCACGCAAGGCTCTCCTCGTATTGATGGTCGTGATCCGGAAATGATCCGTGCGTTAGATGTAATGACAGGCGTATTACCAAGAACTCATGGCTCTGCAGTATTTACTCGTGGTGAAACTCAATCACTGGTAACTGCTACTTTAGGTACGCAGCGTGATGCACAACGTCTTGATACCATCATGGGCGAAAAAACTGATGCATTTATGCTTCATTATAACTTCCCTCCATACTGTGTAGGTGAAACTGGTTTTGTTGGTAGCCCTAAGCGTCGTGAAATTGGTCATGGTCGTTTAGCAAAACGCGGTATGCTAGCTGTTATGCCAACGCTTGAAGAATTTCCATATGCGATTCGTGTGGTTTCTGAAATTACTGAATCAAATGGCTCATCGTCAATGGCTTCAGTTTGTGGTGCTTCATTGGCACTAATGGATGCTGGTGTTCCAATTAAGGCATCTGTTGCGGGTATTGCAATGGGCTTAGTTAAAGAAGGCGATAAATTTGTTGTTCTTTCTGATATTTTAGGTGATGAAGATCACTTAGGCGATATGGACTTTAAAGTAGCGGGTACTACCGGTGGTATTACTGCACTTCAAATGGACATTAAAATTGAAGGTATCACCCAAGAAATAATGCAAATTGCTTTAAACCAAGCAAAAGCAGCTCGTACGCATATCCTATCTGTTATGGATGAAGCAATCAGTGGCCACCGTGAAGAAATTTCACAGTTTGCACCACGCATTCATACGATTAAAGTTAGCCAAGATAAAATTCGTGACATCATTGGTAAAGGTGGCGCAACTATTCGCCTTCTTACTGAAGAAACGGGTACTACCATAGAAATTGATGATGATGGTACAGTTAAAATTGCGGCAACAAACAGTGACCAAGCAGAAGATGCTATTAACCGAATTAAAGCATTAACAGCTGAAATTGAAGTAGGAACACTGTACACGGGTAAAGTTGTTAGAATCGTTGATTTTGGTGCTTTTATTAATGTTTTACCAGGTAAAGATGGTTTGGTACATATTTCTCAAATCTCTGATGAACGTGTTAATAATGTTAGTGACGTGCTTAAAGAAGGTCAAGAAGTTAAAGTTAAAGTACTAGAAGTTGATCGTCAAGGCCGCGTGCGTTTGAGTATCAAAGAAGCAATGGAAAAACCTACTGAGCCACAAACATCTGAAGCTTCAGAGTAATTTTTGGTTAACAAATATAAACAACATAACAGCTAACAATTGATGTCTGTTAAGTTAAATAAAAAGGAGCCAATTGGCTCCTTTTTTTATATACTTGCAGTAGTGTTAATATTCATTCTTTAAGGTTATTTTTGGTGAGTTCAATAATTAAATTAATGTCATCATCGATCATTGTTGGCGCGGTATTACTAACACAAGGTTGTGTCTCTTCAGATAATATATCAAATAAATCTGCATCGATGGACCAGCTGGTTATTGCCGAGCCAATGCCGGTGAGTTACAAAAGTGAAATTGCGATTGCACGTTTATCAGAAGTAATTCTTCGCGCCGAAGTTACCGATGAACAAAGAGCCCAGCTTTATTATGACCGTGGTGTGATTTATGACAGCGTTGGTTTACGCTCTTTAGCTCGACTTGATTTTAATCGAGCTCTGCGCCTAAAACCTAATTTAGTTAATGCCTATAATTTTATTGGTATTCACTACACGCAAATGCAGGAATTTATGCAAGCCTATGACGCCTTTGATTCTGTATTAGATTTAGCACCTGAACATGAGTATGCCTATCTAAATCGTGGTATAGCACTTTATTATGGTGGTCGTCCAAAATTAGCATTAGATGACTTTTACGCTTTTCATAAAATACAAATAGATGATCCCTATCGTGTGTTGTGGATGTATTTGGCTGAATATAATGTTGACAGTGAAGCTGCCAATATCGGATTAAAAATGCGTGCCGATAACGTACATGATAAAACTTGGGCAAAAAATGTTATTAGATTATATCTAGGTGAAATCAATCAACGTGACTTTATAGCTCAATTAACAGATGGTGTTACTTCAAATAAAGAATTAACAGATCGCTTATGTGAAGCTTATTTTTATTTAGGAAAATATAATCAATTACAGGGTAATCAGAACATTGCGGCAAACTTTTTTAAATTAGCGCTTGGCACTAATGTCTATGAGTTTGTCGAGCATCGATATGCAAAACTTGAACTCACGTTAATGCGAGAAGCAATTAAAGGTAGTGTTGAGCCTAAATAATTTGCATTATTCCTTAGTCTTAACTTTTGAGTACTTAATTTTGGGCCTTAGTTAGTGACAATAAAAATAATAATGATGATGAGTTTGTCGATTTTATTATCGTCAGGCTCATTTTTTTTAGACAATTACTTAACGGAAAAACTTCAAAAAAATCATTACAGTGAAGATGAATTAACCTATGCCTTAAATTTACAGCTTGATGCCGCATATCAAATCAAACTAGCGCAGCATGCGTTCGGGACTGATCTTTGGCTCAAATATGCAAAAAAAATAGCTAAAAGTGATGGCGAAATAAGTAAAAAGTTAGCTGAACATTATTTTCACCAAGGTCAAATTGACACCAGTATTCTTTGGTATCGACAAGCGATTAAGTTTTTAGATTCATCGGCAATTTTACCTTTAGCCAAGCTCTACTTTAGGTCTGATCAATTAGAACTTGCAAGAAAAATACTAGCAAGTGACAAATCTCAATTGTTAGCTAATCTTCCATTGGCTATTGAGGTAGCTATTGCTCAAGGAGATCTTATCTTTATAGCTAAAAATTTACATCGGTTATCTGCTAGTAAAATCGGAAAAACCTTGTTGGCTAAAATAAAACAATACAAAATTTTATCAGGGATTAATGAAACGAATAATGAACAAAGATATATTTCAAACGAGTTACAGAGCGCCACATTAATACCAATACAAAAAAAGAGTTGTCGAATACGTTTACAGTTATTTGCTACAACACTTGACGATTTATATAAGCTATCTCAATTTAAAAAACAATTCAGCCAACATCCCCTTAATGAATATATTTGCTTAAATGAGCCAAAATATGTGCAATTTGATCAGTTAAATTGTGATAATGACAAAACAAATGCCATTAAATGTGATGAAGATGTATGGCAAATGTTAACCAAAAACTTTGAAAGTAGGTATATCGGATTGCTCTATCCTGATGGTGGCGCTAATGTTCATTCTGGTATTATGTATTTTGATCGAAACGATACATTTGATATTTTTTCTCACGAAATTACCCACCTTTTAGGTTTTGTTGATGAATACCCGTTAGTTGAAGAACACCCAAAATGTCAACAAATACAAACGACAAAATTTGCTCATAATATTGTTGTGTTACCGAAAATTCACTATGGTGAAAAGACAAATGTTAGAAGAGAAATTTTAAAAAATATACCTTGGGCGAAACAGATAAAATATTCGACGCCAATATTGACTCGAATATTAACATCAACAAATAATCCTATAGCAAATAAATATAAGTGGTTAATAGGCACTCCTCAAAAGTATGAAGGTGAATTTGGTGTTTTTAATGCAGATACATGTAATTCAAGTGACTTTCAGTCATTTAAGCCTTTAGGTGTAATGACTCAGTTAGAATACAGTGAAATTCAATTCCCAAAGCAATACGTGGCGTTACTAGAAAGTAATAGGCATAAATACTTAATGCCAAGCTTTCATTATAACGTTGCCCTTTCGTTATTATTAAAAGGAGACCTTAAGCAAGGAAGAGCTTGGTTATTAAAATCAGCAAGTTTAGAAAATAATAACGGAAGGAAAACTAAAATATTACAAGCCAAGTTCTAGATTATCATTTTATATACAATTTGTTATTCTATTAATACATTTGGCCTTAGGTGGGTGGTTTTCCTACAGAACCATTTACTGAAGTTTTCAACCAGGCGGGTCTGTAGTTGTTTGATGTTTCTCGTTCGTCTTTAATCTTTATAGTTTTTGTTTCAAACGTTAAAGTGAAATCAAATTTTTTTCTGTTAAACCATGAATACAAAGCCATATCATCTCCTTTTTGTAAATATACTACCTTTTATTTTCTACCATTATAGTTTAGTAGTTATAGCCTATAAAACTCAAAACGTCATAGTTTAAAGTCAGCCGTTCTATAAATAATTTGTTAACTTTGACACAAATAATAGGGTATCATTGAAGGATATTATTATGCTTTTATGTCAATTAGTTAAAATGAATTATTTTGATCATTTAACCTTTCGCCATCACTTTCCTTTACTATCAACTAATTTTAGCCATGATCACTCCGAGCCTATCCCATTAGTTTATTTTGATAACGGTGCGACCACACAAAAACCCTACTGTGTTATTGACTGTTATCGCCACTTTTACAGTAACAATAATGCCAATGTTCATCGTTCATCTCATGCATTAAGCGCCAGAGCAACAACTGATTTTGAACGAGCGAGGGTTTTGGTTAAAACATTTATTCATGCTAAGAGCACAAAAGAAGTCATCTGGACTAAAGGCAGTACTGAAGGTATTAATTTAGTGGCGCACAGTTTTGCTGTTAATTATTTAAAATCAGGTGATGAAATACTTTTAAGTCAATGTGAACATCACGCTAATATTGTACCTTGGCAAATTGTCGCTGAAAAAACAGGGGCAGTTATCAACGTTATGCCGATTGATAATAATGGCCGAATTGATAAGCAGTTATTATCAAAAGTTATAACCTCTAAAACTAAAATAGTCAGTTTCGCACATATCTCTAATGTTTTAGGTCGCATTAATCCGATAAAAGAAATTATTGTCCAAGCAAAAACAGTCGGTGCTATTACACTCATTGATGGGGCTCAAGCCATCCCTCATTTACCTGTTGATGTACAGGCGTTAGGGTGCGATTTTTATGTTTTTTCTGCTCATAAAATGTATGGTCCAACGGGTGTTGGTGTGCTCTATGGTCGAGAGGAATTACTTACTCAAATGGTGCCCTATCAAGCGGGTGGAGAAATGATTGACAAAGTCAGTTTTTCAAAGGGAACGACTTACAATCAACTGCCCTTTAAATTTGAGGCAGGTACACCCAATGTTGCTGGTATATCGGCCTTTTCAAAAGCCATAGAGTTTTTAAATACCTATTTAGATAATTCATTGATGAATTATGAATACAGTTTAATTGATTACGTATTTAAACAGTTAAAAACAATACAGGAGGTGAAATTTATCGCTGATGGTCAGCCTGATATTCCTGTTATTTCATTTACTTTAACAGGGCATCACAATCATGATGTTGCCTCTGCATTAGACAGTTTTGGTATTGCCGTTCGGTCAGGTCATCATTGTGCTATGCCGTTGATGGATTATCTTGGCATTAGTGGTTGTTTACGTATTTCTTTAGCGGCCTACAATACTTTTGATGAAATTGATTTTTTTATTGAAAAGTTAAAAGCGATCTTAACCCATAGCACCAACCTAGACTATTCTAATATAAAGTCGCCGATCATTAAAAGTGAATTAGGGTCAACTTTAGCCAGTGATGATATCCTGGCATTGTTTGGCAGCGTAAATGGTTGGGACGGGCGTCATCGACAAATAATGCTGCTCAGTAAGCAGCTGAGCAATATTCCTGATAATCATAAAAATGAGCACTCTCTTATTAGCGGATGTGAGAGCCTAGCATGGTTAACTTATGTTAAAGACAAGCGAGGCAACTTCTTCTTTAAAGCTTACAGTGATGCAAAGGTTATTAGGGGACTGCTAGTGATTATACTTGCTGCATTTAATCATAAAAATCGTCATGAAATCGAGCAGTTTGACTTACAGGGCTATTTCGATGAACTCGGATTAATACACCATTTAAGTCCTTCAAGAGGAAATGGTGTGAGAGCGATAGTTGATAAAATTAAAGTGATAATTCATCGAGAGTAAAGTTACCCGTGAGTTTATTGATGCTCGTATTTACTGCTAAAATATGCAGAAAATTGCTTAAATTATCTGCTCTCTCCTAGTCAATAGTGAACTTTATGATAGTGTTAGTTTTTTTGCTAACAATTTTTGAATCGCTCTACCTACGGCAAAAAAAGCAAAACTAGCGGTTACATGGGTTGTTGCACCAAAACCACCACTGCAATCTAATCGCATTGTACCCTTATGTGTTTGCTTAGCGTGGCAAACACCACCTTCAAGATCAGGGTAAAGTAATTGCTCGGTTGAAAAAACCGCATCAATGCCAAACTTTCGTTTACTTTTCTTTTCTACATTGTCCCTTGGGAAATTATGCTCGCGGCGTAATTGGTTTTTTACTTTAGCCAAAAGTGGATCTTGATAAGTTTTACTTAAATCTGTAATTTGAATTTTAGTTGGGTCTACCTGACCACCTGCACCACCAATAGTAATTATTGGTAATTTAATGCGTTTACAATGGGCGATGACTTTTGTTTTTACATCCACTGAATCTATAGCATCAATGGCATAATCAAATTTTGATGATATTAACTCTATTAAATTTTCTTTGGTTACAAAATCATCAATTTGACTAATATTGCATTCAGGGTTTATCTGGTGAATGCGCTCAGCCATTATTTCCACTTTATCTTTGCCGATAGTTGAAGACAATGCATGTATTTGACGGTTAATATTTGTGATGCAAATATCATCCAAATCAATTAGGGTGATATTTCCTATGCCATTTCTTGCTAAAGCTTCTGCAACCCAAGAGCCAACACCACCAATACCGATGACACAAAAGTGTGAGCCTTGTAAAACATTAGCGCCTTTAATCCCGTATAGGCGGGCAATACCACCAAATCTTAATTGATAATCTGACATAACAAATGAAATATTTAATTTGCGGATATAATGATTGCCATTATACCTACATATCATTTAAAAATATCGACAACAGCGAGTTTTAAACTACACATACTCTTGGTTATTGAACTCAACTGGTGATCAAATATAATAATGCCATTCACTCAAAAACGATCAAATCTAAATGATTTTCACTTCAAGTTCGCATTTTTAGGTGTTTTATTAGTAACAATACAGTTCCTATTTATTACTAAAAAGTAACCCTTTAATTAGTCACTCATTCAAATCCGATTAAATGCTTGTAGTAGTAGGTATTGCAGGAGTAAAAATCAGTAAAAAATAGTCAAAGATTAAACCAATAACTATATTTAATGGCTTGACTAGTCATTATATCGGTGGTTTTTTGTGAGGTGATAAACACCTTACTGTGCTTGTTAATGAGGCGTTAAATAAAAAATTAATTAAAAGTCAATATAAATAAATATTTTTAGTATTTATTTGATGAATTATAACTATGCTATAAATAAATAAAAAGCATAAGTATATATAGGTTTTTTTTATGTTTACAAAATTTTAACTGTCGGTGAAAGTTAATTTTATGAATAAATATAAAGTATAATGTACTATTTTAGTCATTAAAAAAGGTAGAATTATCTACCTTTTTTAATATTTTTCACTTTAAAAGTGTAATTATCTATCTTTCAATGGTGTAAATTGGCGGTTGATTTCACCCGTATATTTTTGACGAGGTCGACCAATTTTTTGTCCGGGCTGGCTTAGCATTTCATCCCAATGAGAAATCCAACCAACGGTACGAGACATCGCAAATACCACAGTAAACATACTCGTTGGAATGCCTATAGCTTTTAAGATAATGCCTGAATAAAAATCTACATTAGGGTAAAGTTTCTTCTCAATAAAGTATGGGTCTTCTAACGCTACTTTTTCTAATGCCATTGCTACGTCCAATAGAGGGTCTTCAATACCAAGCTCCTTTAGGACTTCATGACAAGTGTCACGCATTACTGTCGCGCGGGGGTCAAAGTTTTTATAAACACGATGACCAAAGCCCATCAAGCGGAATGAGTCGTTCTTATCTTTTGCTTTATTAACATATTCATCAACGCGGTCAAGGCTACCAATTTCTTCTAACATGGTTAAACATGCTTCATTAGCACCACCATGAGCTGGCCCCCATAAAGACGCTACACCCGCTGCTATACATGCATATGGATTGGCACCTGAAGAACCTGCAAGACGCACAGTGGATGTTGACGCATTTTGTTCATGATCCGCATGCAGAGTAAAGATCCTGTCCATTGCGCTAGTAATAGTAGGGCTAACTTTATACTGTTCGGCAGGTACTGAAAACATCATATGAAGAAAGTTTTCAGCATAACTGAGTTCATTTTTTGGGTAAACGAAAGGTTGACCGATACTATATTTATAAGCCATTGCCGCGATAGTTGGCATTTTAGCAATTAAGCGATGTGCACTGCGCATACGCTGTTTAGCATCATCAATGTCTAAATCACTGTGATAAAAGGAGGACAATGCACCCACAACACCACAAACCATGGCCATGGGATGTGCATCAGGTAAAAAACCTTGAAAGAAATGCGCTATTTTTTCATGCACCATAGTATGTTTAGTAATGATTTTTTCGAATTCATCATATTGTGATTTATTGGGTGCATTACCATTTAATAAAATGTAACAAACTTCTAAATAGCCTGCTTTTTTGGCAAGATCATCAATAGCATAACCTCTATGCTGTAAAATACCTTTGTCACCATCAATGTAAGTAATTGCTGACTCACAAGAAGCCGTGGCCATAAAACCAGGATCATAAGTAAAGTAGCCTTGGCTACCTAATGTCCTGATATCAATTACATCGTGACCAGCGGTTCCCTTGGAAATAGGTAAGTCTATTACATCATTACCTTCGATACTTAGCGTGGCCTTAGATTCAGCCATATGTTTTATCCCCTATCAAATTGGTTTGCTGATTAAATTGAAAAGTCAGCTTCTATCTATGAATAAAAATCTGCCGCTATTCTACTGCAAAGTGACGCATAAAAGCTAATCGTATTATTTTGCGAGCCAAGGTATATTAGAAAATCGAAAATACTTGGGAAAGAAAGCTTACTAAGCTGGCTGTTCGAAACGTACAAAAATTATACTTTGGTACTTTTAAATTTTATAAATTGTCGATAAAAAGACTGTTTTGAGTAATCCTATGTTTATTCATAAGTTATGCCTTTTATTTATTACACTCGCTAGTGTTATTTCTAGACTCGCTATTGTTATTTCGTTAGTATAGTAGGGAGCATTTATTCGAACATCAGTGCTCAATTTGGGGGATTATTTAGATAGATGCTAATTAACTTTAGCTGTAAATAATTTATAAGTAATAATAGTAAAAGTTGAAAGCTCTTTGAGCTCTGTTAGGCGACAATTGTGAAAAAACAACGTCCTGTAAATTTAGGTATTAAAGATCTAGCCACAATTAAAATGCATCCAGCAGCACATGCTTCAATCCTTCACCGTATTTCTGGTGTGATTATGGTATTTGCAATTGGCATTTTATTGTGGACACTATCAACCTCTCTTTCTTCGGCTGAAGGTTTTGCGCAAATTCAAGGTTACCTTGATGGCATCTTCTTCAAATTCATTATGTTTGGCTGTCTGTCTGCCCTTACTTTCCATGTTTTAGCGGGTGTGCGTCATCTGTTAATGGATTTAGGTCATTTTGAAGAACTGGCCTCAGGTAATGCAAGCGCTAAATTAGTGATGGCACTCTGGTTAGTGGTTACTGCAGTAATAGGAGTTTGGTTATGGTAGGCAATGTAGCATCAGTAGGCCGTAGTGGCGTACACGATTTTATTCTAGTAAGAGCTAGTGCAATTATTTTGGTATTATACACCTTGTTTTTAGCTGGTTTTTTTATCACCACATCGACGGTGACCTTTGATATTTGGCAAGCTTTTTTTGCTCAAATGTCAGTAAAAATATTTACTTTATTAGCTTTGTTATCATTGGTTGTTCATGCTTGGATTGGCGTTTGGCAGGTATTATCTGATTATATCAAGCCCGCATTTTTACGTGGTTCTTTACAATTTTTATTTTCTGTTACCTTGCTAGCATATCTTGCTGCAGGTTTTATCACTGTGTGGGGTGTGTAAGTGACTAACGTTCCAGTTCGTGAATTTGACGCTATTGTTATTGGCGCAGGTGGTGCAGGTATGCGCGCTGCTCTATCTATTTCTGAGTCAGGTAAATCTTGTGCCTTGATTTCTAAAGTTTTTCCTACTCGTTCTCATACGGTATCTGCACAAGGTGGTATTACGGTAGCACTTGGTAATGCTCATGAAGACCATTGGGAACAACATATGTACGACACCGTCAAAGGCTCTGATTATATCGGTGACCAAGACGCAATCGAATACATGTGTAAAACAGGTCCTGAGTCTATTATAGAATTAGAGAGAATGGGTTTACCTTTTTCTCGTACCGAAGAAGGCAAAATTTACCAACGGCCTTTTGGTGGCCAGTCAAAGAATTTTGGTGGTGAGCAAGCGGCTCGTACTGCTGCTGCTGCTGACCGAACAGGTCATGCTTTGTTACATTGTTTATATCAGCAAAACGTTAAAAATAAAACCAACGTTTACAGTGAATGGTACGCGCTAGATTTAGTCAAAAATAGTGATGGGGCTGTTGTCGGTACTACCGCTATTTGTATTGAAACTGGTGAAATTGTTTACTTCAAAGCCCGTGCAACAGTACTTGCTACTGGTGGCGCCGGTCGTATTTTTGCATCAACGACTAATGCACATATCAATACTGGAGACGGTGTGGGTATGTCACTTCGTGCTGGCATTCAAATGCAAGACATGGAAATGTGGCAGTTCCATCCAACGGGTATAGCCGGTGCGGGTACACTTGTTACCGAAGGTTGTCGTGGTGAAGGTGGTTACCTGCTTAACAAAGATGGCGAACGATTCATGGAGCGTTACGCGCCAAATGCTAAAGACTTAGCTGGTCGTGATGTTGTTGCTCGTTCTATGATGACAGAAATTCGAGAAGGTCGAGGTTTTGACGGTCCATTGGGTCCTCACCTAAAACTTAAACTTGATCATTTAGGCCGTGAAACGTTAGAGAAACGTTTACCTGGTGTCTGTGAGTTATCGAAAACATTTGCTCATGTTGATCCGGCTGAAGAGCCTATCCCCGTTATTCCTACTTGTCATTATCAAATGGGTGGTGTGCCTTGTAACGTCAATGGTCAAGCCCTTAATGTCACTGCCGATGGTAAAGAAACTATTGTCGAGGGTTTATTTGCCGTGGGTGAAATCGCTTGTGTATCAGTACATGGCGCTAACCGTCTAGGTGGTAATTCATTACTTGATTTAGTTGTCTTTGGTCGTGCTGCAGGAAAATTCCTAGGTACCTATCTCAATGAGACTGAATTTGGTAAAGCAGCCTCAGGGTCTGATCTAGAAGCGGCTCTTGCGCGAACTAACCGTTGGGAGTCTTCAACTAGCGGTGAAGAACCGGTCCAAATTCGTAAAGATTTACAGCAGTGCATGCAAATGAACTTCTCGGTATTTCGTGAAGGTGATGCTATGGCAGAAGGCATGAAAGAGTTAACTGAAATTCGTGAACGCCTTAAAGTAGCCAAGTTATCTGACAAATCTTCAGAATTTAATACCCAGCGTATAGAATGTTTAGAATTAGACAATCTGATGGAAACTGCTTTTTGTACCGCTAAAGCGGCCAACTTCCGTACAGAGTCTCGAGGCGCACATGCTCGTCAAGACTTCACGGTACGTGATGATGAAAACTGGTTATGTCACTCAATCTATTCTCCACAAACGGAAGTAATGACCAAGCGCGACGTAAATATGCAACCTGTCCACCGTGAAGCTTTCCCACCGAAAGCTCGTACTTACTAAGGAGTCGTTAAGATGTTGCAGAAATTTTCAATTTATCGTTATAACCCTGACGTTGATGCCAAGCCCCATATGAAAGAATACTCTCTGGACGTACCAGAGGGCTCAGACATGATGGTGCTTGATGCTCTTATTCTTTTAAAAGAGCAAGACACCACAATATCATTTCGCCGTTCATGTCGCGAAGGTGTCTGTGGTAGTGATGGTATGAATATGAACGGTAAAAATGGTTTAGCATGTATTACACCTTTATCAGACATTAAAAAAAATGTCATTGTTTTACGTCCGCTACCCGGCTTACCAGTTGTACGTGATTTAATTATTGATATGACTCAGTTCTATAATCAATATGAAAAAATCAAACCTTATTTGATTAATGATGGTCAAAATCCACCCGCACGTGAACATCTTCAATCCATTGAAGAACGTGAGAAGCTTGATGGTTTATACGAATGCATTTTATGTGCTTGTTGCTCTTCATCTTGCCCATCTTTCTGGTGGAATCCTGATAAATTTGTCGGACCAGCAGGCTTGTTGCATGCCTATCGTTTTTTAATTGATAGCCGTGACACCGCAACAGAAGAACGATTAGATGGGTTACAAGATGCTTACAGCGTATTCCGTTGCCATGGCATTATGAACTGTGTTGATGTTTGTCCCAAAGGATTAAACCCAACCAAAGCGATTGGTCATATTAAGTCAATGTTATTAACACGAGCTGTATAGTCATCTAGTAATAAAGGATAAAATTGATAATAGGGTGAAATTAAATTCATTTTGTTATTGATTTTTCTACGAATGATGTAGTAGTTTGTGTTTCTATTTTTAAGAGGGTAACGGCTTAGCGAAGTGAGCTTACACTGACCTATAAAGTTACATTTTTTTTTTGCTATACTCCAGCAAAGGAACAGGGCAATGCCAGAAGGTATAATGAAGGCTTGGCTAGAGTCTTCTCATTTGAACGGTGCAAACATCGTTTATATTGAAGAATTGTACGAATCATATCTAGATAATTCACAGTCTGTATCAGCAGAATGGCGTGAATTATTTCAACAACTTCCTAAAATTGAAGGTACTTCAGTTGAATATCATCACAGCGCTATTCGTGATGAATTCAAAGAACTTGCAAAACAACCGTATCGGCATGTTGTCACCTCTGGTGGGGGCGATGCTAAGCAAGTAAAAGTATTACAATTGATCAATGCTTTTCGATTTAGAGGCCATCAAAACGCAAATTTAGATCCCCTTGGTTTATGGAAGCGTGACAATATTCGCGATTTGCAATTATCTCATCATGATTTATCCGAAAATGATTTTGATAAAGAATTTAACGTTGGCTCATTTGCTGTAGGGCAAGAATCGATGAACTTAGGTGGTATCTATAAAGCACTTAAAACCACATACTGTGGTTCTATTGGTGCTGAATATATGCATATTACTGATACCGAAGAAAAGCGTTGGCTGCAACAACGTCTTGAATCAGTGCAGTCAAAAGCTAAATTATCAGTTGATGAAAAAAAAGAACTTCTTAAAGGATTGATAGCTTCAGATGGACTATGTAAATACCTAGGTGCTAAATTTCCAGGGGCAAAGCGATTTTCGCTTGAAGGTGCTGATGCGTTAATTCCTATGCTCAAAGAGCTTATTAATCGTGCAGGCATTCATGGCAGTAAGGAAGTTGTTATTGGCATGGCTCACCGGGGGCGTTTAAATGTCCTTGTAAATGTTATGGGTAAAAACCCATTAAAATTATTTGATGAGTTTTCTGGTAAACATGATGGCGTTTTGAGCTCTGGTGATGTGAAGTACCATCAAGGTTATTCATCTGATTTTGTTACTCCCGGTGGTGCTGTTCATTTAGCACTTGCTTTTAATCCATCACATTTAGAAATTGTGAATCCTGTGGTTATTGGCTCTGTTCGGGCGAGATTAGACCGTCGTGGTGACGACCAGGGTGATCTGGTGTTACCCATTACGATTCACGGTGATGCGGCTATTGCTGGCCAAGGTGTCGTTCAAGAAACCTTCAATATGTCTCAAGTTAAGGCATTTAAAGTCGGTGGCACCATCCGCGTGGTAGTCAATAACCAGGTTGGCTTTACAACCTCTAGACAAGAAGATTCCAGAAGTGGTGAATATTGTACCGATATTGCCAAAATGGTTCAGGCACCAATTTTACATGTCAATGGTGACGACCCAGAAGCGGTGATTTTAGTCACGCAGATTGCACTTGATTATCGTAATAAATTCAAACGAGATGTGGTTATTGATCTTGTTTGTTATCGTCGTCATGGCCATAACGAAGCTGATGAGCCTAATGCAACTCAGCCTTTGATGTATCAAAAAATCAAAAAACACCCAACACCTCGACAATTATATGCTGATAAGTTAATTAGTGAAGGTTCGTTAACCCAAGCGAAAGCTGATGAATTCGCTGCTTATTATCGCAAGTTACTCGACGAAGGCCAGTGTACTGTGAACCAATGGCGACCGATGACTGAACATTCTGTTGATTGGTCTCCCTATCTTGGGCATAACTGGGATGATGATTATGACAAAGAAATTTCAGTTGAAAAGTTGAAAGGGTATGCGGATAAATTATCAACTTACCCAGCAGATCATTTCGTTCAAGGCCGAGTTAAAAAGATATACGAAGATCGTGTTAAAATGGCCAATGGTGAAAAACTATTGGATTGGGGCATGGCCGAAAATTTAGCTTACGCATCTATTGTTGATCTAGGTAAGCGTGTCCGTCTTACTGGACAAGACTCTGGCCGTGGAACTTTCTTCCATCGCCATGCGGTGTTACATAATCAAAATGATGCTAGTACTTATTTGCCATTGCAAAATATTAGAGAAGGGCAAGGTCCTTTTGACGTGCATGATTCAGTGTTATCGGAAGTGTCGGTACTTGCTTTTGAATATGGCTATACCACAGCAGAGCCATCAGGCTTAACAATTTGGGAAGCCCAATTTGGTGATTTCGCTAACTGTGCGCAAGTGGTATTTGATCAATTTGTTAGCTCTGGAGAACAAAAGTGGGGTCGACTATGTGGCTTAACATTATTGCTGCCCCATGGGTATGAAGGTCAAGGACCTGAACACTCATCTGCTAGATTAGAGCGATTTTTACAATTATGTGCAGATTACAATATGCAAGTATGTGTGCCCTCTACACCTGCACAAGTATTTAACATGTTACGTAGGCAAGTTGTTCGCCCAATGCGACGTCCACTTGTTGTTATGTCACCCAAATCATTATTACGCCATCCTTTAGCAGTGTCTTCATTAGAAGAGCTTGCTACTGGTGAGTTTAAAAATGTTATTGGTGAAATTGACGAGCTAGATGCAAAATCTGTTAAACGCGTAGTATTTTGTAGTGGTAAAGTTTACTACGAATTACTTGAGCAGCGACGTAAGAATGAGCAATACGATGTTGCTATTATTCGTATCGAGCAGTTATATCCATTTCCAGAGAAAGAACTTCAAGTCGAGTTGGCAAATTTCCAACATGTGAAGCAATTTGTTTGGTGTCAGGAAGAGCCGCAAAACCAAGGTGCTTGGTATTGTTCTCAGCATCACTTTAGAGCGGCTATCCCTGAAGGTACTTATTTGACATACGCCGGCCGTAAGGCTTCTGCAGCTCCAGCTGTTGGTTATATGTCAGTTCATGTTAAAGAACAACAAGCGTTAGTTAATGAAGCGCTAAATGTTGAGTAACTCCATCTAAGATTGTGAGTAAGGAAAAAATAGATGACAATCGAAATTAAGGTTCCAGTTTTACCCGAGTCAGTTGCTGATGCAACTATTGCTACTTGGCACGTACAAGTAGGTGACAAAGTTAGCCGTGACCAAAACCTTGTAGATATAGAAACCGATAAAGTCGTGTTAGAAGTGGTTGCGACAGCTGATGGTGTGATGACTGATATTAGCCAAGAAGAGGGCGCAACTGTTCTAGGTGAACAAGTTATTGCTGTTCTCAGTGAAGGTCAAAGCGCAGAATCTACGCCACCAGCAAGTGCTGCTGCAGCGGTTTCTGCAGGTACTAATGCTAGTGCCTCAAAGATAATTGATATTGTCGTACCAGTATTACCTGAGTCAGTTGCTGATGCTACGGTTGCAACATGGCATGTTGCAACCGGCGACACTGTAACAGTTGATCAAAACTTAGTTGATATTGAAACTGACAAAGTGGTATTAGAAGTTGTTGCTCAAGATAATGGCGTGATTGGCAAAATTATTCACGGTGAAGGAGAGACAGTTTTAGGCGCGCAAAAAATTGGCGAGCTTAATGCGGGGGCAGGTGCCTCAGCACCAGTAGCTTCTCAAGAAGAAGCCATTACTGGTGATGACCTTGCTAGTCCTTCAGTACGTCGCTTGATGACTGAAAAAGGTTTAACTACAGGTGAAGTCAAAGGTTCTGGTAAAGGCGGACGTATTTCAAAAGAAGATGTAGAGGCCGCATTAGTTAATAAAAATTCAGTATCCTCTGCACAAGGAAATGCTCCAGCAGCTAAAGTATCGGCTCCTGCAGTATCGGCTGAAACATTCGGTGAGCGTAGTCAAAAACGTGTACCTATGACCCGTTTACGCAAAACAATTGCTACGCGTTTACTTGAAGCGAAAAACTCCACGGCCATGTTAACAACTTTTAACGAAGTGAACATGAAACCCATTATGGATCTTCGTAACCAATATAAAGAGTTATTCGAAAAAACGCATGACACACGCTTAGGTTTTATGTCTTTCTACGTTAAAGCCGTAACTGAAGCACTTAAACGCTTTCCTGGGGTAAATGCTTCCATTGATGGTGATGATATTGTTTATCATAACTTCTTTGATATCTCTATTGCTGTTTCTACCCCTAGAGGTTTAGTCACACCAGTATTACGAGATACCGATCAGCTAGGAATGGCAGCCATTGAAAATGGTATTCGTGCTTTAGCAATTAAAGGTCGTGACGGTAAACTTTCAATTGCTGATATGACCGGCGGTAATTTCACTATTACTAATGGTGGTGTTTTTGGCTCACTGTTATCCACTCCTATTTTAAACTTACCTCAAGCGGCCATATTAGGTATGCACAAAATCCAAGATAGGCCTATGGCAGTCGATGGAAAGGTTGAAATTTTACCTATGATGTACTTAGCACTTTCTTACGATCATCGTTTAATTGATGGTAAAGAGTCGGTAGGTTTCTTAGTGGCAATTAAAGACTTACTAGAAGATCCGACGCGCTTATTGCTTGATATTTAACTAGTATTATCAAGTATTAACAAAGCCGCATTAACGACAAGTTAATGCGGCTTTTTTTTGCCTGACTTTTTCAAAGTGAGAGGGGCCTTTAACCGGCTAGTCTTTTTGCTGTGCTAATTGATACCTTAAAAAACTTATCAGAACACTTAGGGACTTCATCTATCTTCAATTATTCCTAATTTTTTAAGTTTTAACGGTTATGAATGTGTGAGTTTTTTATTGTTGCGATCCTATCAAATCATAAAAATATGAAAAAGCTTCTAAGATTAAAGCCCTATTCATCCACTTAAAGGAATAAAAGGTAGAGAACTGTTACTGCCAACCTAATGAAGCGACGGTCTTAACAACTGCACATTGATAGTGCTTTAATGCGCTATATTAGCACATTTAGTGTAAAAAGATCCGAGGTTTTTTATGTATCCATTTGAATATAAGAGGTTTATTTAATTGGCATAAAGCTTGAAACAATAATTATTATTATGTTATTTAGCCGGTTTATGAAATATAACAAGACACTTTCGATAAAAAAGCCACTGAAAGTATTACTTATTGAAAATGAAAAACACAAAGCGCATTTACTCGAAGAAGCTTTGCAGACAGCAAGGTATCAAGTAAAACGGGTCAGTAACTATGGCATGTCTTTACTGAAACAGGTAGAGATGTCACAACCCGACATTATTATTATTGATATTGAATCACCCGATAGAGATATGCTTGA
>JAWUYA010000059.1:0-13250 GCA_034111045.1 Colwellia sp.
TCCGTTTAAAGAAAGATAAGATGAGTATAGGACAGGTTTAACTTTACACTGACCCCAGTTATTCTAATTTTGCTCTTGAGTTTATCTATTAGATCTACATATCCATTGCCTGTAATATAACCGCCAGACCATTCCACAAGTTTATCTACGTCATCACTCACAACAGAAACGACTGTATTTCCTTCTTTATAAACAGCTCGTTTATCGGCAGCTAACCAAACAGAATCACCTGCATGAATCCCTACTAACATAGTCATGGCTATCTCCTTTATTTAAAACCATATTTTTCTTTACGACGATTAAAGGCAGCCTCTCCACCCTCTAGAATTTTTGCAGCCAACATTTGAATTGATTTTTGATCAATTGAACCTTGATTAGAGTCAGGTAATGATGCGCTATCAGCAGTGGCTTCAAGCACTCCAATCCATTCAGCATCACCAAAAACAGGGATGTTGGCATTGTGAGTTGCAAAAATAAATTGCCGGGTGAGTTTTGCATTCCTTACTTGAGTAACAATCCTGTCAGCAATAAATGCATTGTCCAAATTATCTTCAGGTTGGTCAAGCAAAAGCGGATCTCGATTATCTAATAGTAAAAGATGTAGTAAGGCTGTGCATTGTTGCCCTGTTGACAAAGAATCAAGTATTCTAAATACAGGGATCTCATTGTCGGAAATATTAAGTTCGATACTTACAAGATCATCAACAATAAATTCTTCTATCTCCATAACTTGTAAGTGTGTAATTTTGGCCAGCTTGTCAGCAACAGAATCGCCACATCCCCAGTTTTGGCTAATGATTGCCTCTTTGCCTTCTAATATTTTCTCAGCGAGTAACATAGGTGAAAAATGTTGTGCCGTGTTTATCCAGTGAAGCTTAGCGTTTGCAACACCAGCGATTTTGAACGATACAATTTTCTCAATTAAGGATTGTCGATTTCCTTCCGAGGCATAATTTACTCGGATACTGCCATTTAATTTTCTATTTAATTTTTTAATTCCCTTTTCAAATTGACTACTCCTAAGCGACATTATATCGGACAGGGAAGATAAGTGCTTTTTACGTTCAGCTTCAAATTCAGAAAGTTGCTCTTTAGCTTTATCTAATTGAGCTCTACTAGCGCTAAATTGAGCAATATTTTTCACTAATTGCCCATATTCCTGCCCTATTTGCTTGCCTGTTTTCCCTTCTACTGGATCAATTTTCTTAAACTCTTTCTCAATGGTAGCTTCATGCTCTTGTACACTACCATCAAGTGTTTGTTCTAAGGTATCAACAGCCAGTTTTTCGGTTAATAATTTATTATCGGCTTGCGTTAATAGATCACCTACGTCCTTGCTTAAATTGGTGACAAGTTCTTTCAACTCAGTAAATACTTGCTTATCAGGAAAATCATTAATGACTTCATCTGTTATACTGTCAGCAGAGGGTAGCTCTTCAATAAGTGTTTTCAATGAAGCTGCAAAGTCATTAACTTCGCTCTTCACAGTTTCAAATAGCGTTTTTTCCGATGCCAATATAGGTAAGATTTTTAACTGTTCATCAATACCTAGTTCTTTAAATCTCTTCGCATCTTCCTCTAGTAGCTCAAGTTTTTTAACATCTGACTCATGCTCTGACACCTCTTCTTTTAAGTCTGTAATCTCTCGACGAATACTAGACAATTCATCTTCAACAGTTGAGATCCCAGAATCTTGTTCAATTTGTTCACGGTTCAAAAATCGGTCAACAACTTTTAATTGCTCGTTAGGATCTTTTGCGATTTCATGAATTTCATTTTGCCCAAATATTTCAACTTCAGGTAACAGATCACGGGGTGTGAAACTTGAGATCTGACCTGAAGGGTCAGCAACAACAGGTGATTGACCATACCGCCTCGTTATTTGATAAGTCTGTCCATGCTTCGCGGCTGACTTAACTGATAGTTTCACTTGCCCTGAGGCCAAATTGGATTTTACAACTTTGTCATGTTGTTCACGGGCTTGTTTACCTATAGGTGTAACGTCCAATGCATATCGAACACATTCAATGAGTGTAGACTTTCCAGTTCCTCTACCACCAATAATGGTATTCAGGTGCTCTGAAAATTCAATTTCAACACCATCAAGATATCCACCGATAAAGTTGACTGACTCTAACCTTGAATAATACTGTTCGCTGATATCTGAGTTAAGTCGAACCCTAGATTCAGGATCATGGAAAGCTTGTTTAAATGCTGAAAAACTAGGCTCTGTCATCTTAATCAAACAGGAAGCATTTTCTTTTCTCAGTGTTTCAGGTTCTTCAACATCTTTTGCGTTAATCAAAGCCATAGGGGTCTTGCGTTTATAGGCTACATCTTTGTTGGTTAAAATTTGATGATTGGCTTGCTCACCTTGCTCTTTGATGGCCTGAATTGACGTGGGTATTTGTGCAGCCACCAATAACTCGTTTGTCCAAATATTATTTAACTTTTGATTCAATACACCATTATCGTCAGTGCAATGTGCGGCATAAACAAATCCGCCTTTTTGATGTACTTTACTTAGAATATGATCAGCACTATGGGGAGAAGGCAGGGTGCCATTGGAGGTATCAATACCTAGTTCATAAAGAT
Source organism: Colwellia sp. (assembly GCA_034111045.1). GTDB lineage: Bacteria > Pseudomonadota > Gammaproteobacteria > Enterobacterales > Alteromonadaceae > JALJPB01. The sequence continues at coordinate 2,596 of JAWUYA010000059.1, forward strand.
AATGTTCGAGATTTTTAACTGTTTCCTGTTCGTTAAAAAGGCAAACTAAATGAATTTTTTCACTTGAAGCAATTTCGAACCCTGGGAAAACAACAATCCCTTGAGAAGTTAATATATCTCTGATTTTTTCAACACTATCAACATTGCCATGATCAGCGAGGCCAACAACTTTTATGTTTTCTTCCAAGCAAACTTCTAGAAGCCTTTTGTTATAATCCTCTTCCGAAACACTCTGTGCAGCTCCTCGATAGCTAATATAGCTGGAAGGGTTAACTTGGAGTGCACACTTCCAAAACTTTGCTTTTGTAAAACTAATATCACTCATCAAATATCCCTATCTTATTAATTTTTAATACAATATAAAGTAACAAAAAAAGCCCCGCATCGCGAGGCTAGTGTTGGATTGAAATCAATCTTTAGTTACTTTGCTCCCAAAGAAGCCAAACCTTCGTTCAACTAAAGCCCCTAGGGGGCTAGTTTGAAATCAAAACAAGTGAGAATCACTCTCAAGTGTCACCCACCCCTTTTATTTTTTACCAACACTTAAAAGAAATAGGTTTACTAATAACCACTGAAGGTTGTGGTGGATTTTTTTTATTTAAAATAGTGTAATTATAAGACCAATTAAAATAGATTGAATAATCAACATTAGCTTTTAATTGGTAGTAGCTAGCAATATCTTTAATTGTTATTCGCGTTCTTTCATTTCCCATTAATTCAGATTTAATATCTAGAATTAAATCTGAATATTTACCTATAGGTTTCAATAAACTCAACCTATAGCTATCAGAAGTTTTTCCACCTTTTATATAAGTTTCATTATTTATGATTTGAACTCGTTTAAAAATGTTTGATATTGGTAAGACATCAAATGATGAAATATTTAGATCTAAATCAGTCCAATTTTCAATATAAATATGAATATCTTTTGATTTACCACATTCCAGAAACAACCTTGCATCTAATGGTGAGTTCCCTGCTATTGCAGATTGACTGGTTATTAATATGAACAAACAAAAAATTATTTTAACCATCTAAAATTGCCCCATTACTGAACTTTCATAAGTGTATGTATTATATAATTCACTTCTAATACCTGAAACATCAACACCATATGCACTACGAGCTTCATATGCGTTTTGTCTAATCCAGCTAGGTTTATAAACTTGGCCTGAGTGATTTAGACCTACACCATGTCCAAGCTCATGAACTAGATCAGATACACCACTATATTGTGGACCAATACCTAGCCTTCCATCATTGGTCCATGCTGCATAACCCGTAGAATAGCGACCTATAAGCTGTGGATTATCAATTAAATTTGTAGCAAGTGCTATAGATTTACTCGCAGTATCAATCAGTTTCAATCTTGTACTATCAAACGCACTATCGCTGTAATAGCCAAACTGTTTTTTAATGCTTTCATAATTGCCATTTTTATTAGTTAAAGTATCACGAAATCCAGCCAACCTTTCCTTTGTAAGTCCCAAATCTTTTTTTACTCTTGCTAATGTCTTAGAGTCTAATTCTCCCAAGATTTCACCTTGTTCGCTTCCTTTTAATTTATCATTCCCCCAATTAGTTGCTATTGCAGCAGCAAATGCAGCACTGATCGCACCATTCTTAAATTTACCACCTGTCAATTTAGAAATAGTACCACCTACAACAGCAGCAGTAAGCACTTTAGTCATGCCATTCCCTGCGCCTCCGCCAATACCTGCTCCCAATCCAGCAGCCCAGAAACCATGGCCAAAGTTACCTCCTTGAGCTTTACTTGCAATCCCTCCTGCTACAGCAGCATAGGCCATACCATATTGCCCAACTCCCGCTGTAAATGCTCCCATTAAAGCCCCGGTAATAATGTTACCTCCATTAGCTGCGGCATGTGCAGCGCCTGCAACAGCCCCAACGGCAGCTATTTGCCAGCCAATTTGAGCGCATGCATAGCCACATATAATGCCTCCAACTACAGCAACAATAACTCCTACAAATGGTTTTATCTTCTTCCACAGCTTACTAAAGAAGTAACCTGTCGGATCGGTATAACTCAACGGATTATTTAGTACATAAGCATAACGATTATAGGATTGAGAATTCTTCGGAGCCTGAATATGCGGATCAGCCTGAAGGAATCGACCCAAGGTTGGATCATAGATCCGACCGTTCATATGAATAATATCAGCATGATCAACACTTTCATGACCCGTAAAGCCTCGTTTACTGATATCAAGCAGTTGAGTCAAGGATAATGTCGTAAAACTGTTTAATGAAGCTTTCAAATTAGCACTAGCGATAATGTGCTTTTTACCCCAAGCATCAAAGTATAATTTCTGCTTGATGAAACCAGACTCATCCGTAATGGTATCAATACTGCCAAGATGGTCTTTTAATAGATAACTTATTTCACGCGTACCATTGCTACGTTGTAATTCTATTGCACCGGGTAAAAACCGCCGCGTAGTAACCACGGTAGAATCAGACTTACTTTCAACTTCAACATTACCAATATAATACGTTGTCGTAGTTACATTGCCTTCAGTGGTCGTACGTTTAAAACGACTACGGTTGGTACCATAGTCAAAGGTTGTCGCTCCTTTACTATTAGCAATGCGTGTCGGTTTATCGAAGTGACTATAAGTAATAGAACGTCCTCGACCAGAAGTCATGTTACCGTTATTGTCATATTGATAACTTTGAGTGGTGCAACCAGCATTACCAATACCACTTACCGCGTGAGGGCGTGCACTGTTATAACAATAATTGCCGACACCTTCTTTCCAAGCAATATTACCATTAGCATAATATTTAACCTTTTCTATGTTATTGATATGAGTTAAACGATTGACATTGTCATAAGCAAAGGTTTCTTTTGCACCCAATGTGCCGGTTTTTAACGTGCCATTTGTTCTACTGCGCAAATTACCAAAACTATCAAAGCTATATAGATTATTTTGAATCGTTACACCCTTACTGTCAGTACTTATGCTATCAATAAAACCGTTCGCTTGGTTATAGGCTTTGGTTGATGATAGTTGTTCATCATTTTGGCTAAAACTGGTGATATTCCCCAGGGCGTCCATCGCCTTAACTTTGTAATAGATTTTAGCGTCACTGTCGGCACCATTGCGTGCTTCTTTTTGTAAATAGAGATAACCATAAGTATTGTATTGATTTTGTATTCCCCAACAGCTGCCCTCAATAGTGTTACCCACAATACAACTTGTGTTGCTAGCATCAAATTGCTGAAAAACACGACCATACTCATCATAAGTTGTTTGTTGGCTGTACGTTGTTTGATCAAAGGTATTTCTCACTAAAGTGAGGCGACCTAGGGGATCATAAAAATAATTTTTGGTTTGTAAGTTGTTACCCTCACTCTCAAGTTGGTGCTTATTAAAAACGTAAGCAATACTTTCATCAATACCCCCTGAACTACGTTTATGCGTAGTTCTGCCAACACTGTCACGATAAAACGCTGTGCTATAACCGCGGGCATTAGTCTGCTTGATGAGCTCACCGGCTGCATTGTACTTATAGTACCACTTGCCTTTATCAGGATCGTTCATCTCAATTTTTCGACCGTAGTCATCAAATTTAGTCTTTATTTCAATAGCACCAATACTGGTGACCTTGATAAGATTACCAACGGCATTGTATTGATACCCGATAGTGCCAGCATGATCGGTGATGTATGTTAACTCGCCTAAGATGTTTTTATTTTCTAGCTTTTGCTGTGCCAAATTATGGCCATCATTGGTTGTTATCTTTGATGTGGTTGACAAGCCATTGTATAAAATTGTGGTGCTACTATCGTCTGCTGTTGTGCCTGAGGTTACCCGGCCAAATTTATCGTAAGCCGTTGTACTATAATAAACCGTACCACCCTCATGATAAGGTACCGATTGTTTAACCACCCGTCCGTATTGATCATGTCGAGTAACCTGCTTGCTAGTTGTTCCATCAAAGCCTTGTTTATTAGACATTATTTTGCGGCCCATCTTGTCATATGAAACACTTACTGTGGGCTGCCCAGCAGTAATAATTGTCTCCACAAACTCAATACTGCTTGTTGTTTGAGACCCCAAAACAAGTGAGGGTCTGCGTTCAATGGTTGTCGTTTGTCCTAAACTGTTACTACTGAAATATTGACGACCAAAAGCGTCGTAATCAATATTGGTGATAACACCATTAATATCTATCGTTTTTAATGGTTGTCCTAAAGCATTGCGATCTTCAACGAGAGTTGTTAATGCTATAAATTTATCATTACCTTGCTCAACAACATAGCGTCCTTCGTCATCATAGGTGGTTACGTTGCGACGAAATACTTTGCTGGCATTATCGTCTGTGGTGATATTTTTACTTAGACAGGAGATGGTACCTACATTGGCATGGGTAATAATTTGGGTTTTATTGCCCAGGGGACCATAACAATGCAGGGTGGTGAGCTTTTGTGCGTTCCCCTCTTCATCTACACCCATATCGACTGTTTCTTGCGATAACATCCCCGTTAATGGCTGATAACCAAAGGTAGAGTTTCGGATGATATCTTCAACATCGGGGCGACTGTGAGTAACTTGTGTGCTTGTTAGGCGGCCAAGCCACCAAGATTGAATGCTCTCATCATCATATGTGTTTTTGGTGGTCACTGTATTAAAGACAGTTGCACCCGAGTAGGTGGTTACAATAACATCGTCGAGATTGACATGGTTATCACTATACATAGTATAGGTATTGTCGCTTTCGGTACGTCCCATATTAATGGTTGCTGTACCCGCATTATTCAAAAGGTATTGTTGCTCATTACTTTGGTCTAAATATACATGCCTATTTAAACCACCATTTAAGGCATGTTGATTATAAGTATTGACCGAATATTTTAATCGTTGGTTAGTCGCTATGCTTGTGGTGCCTGCTGAGTGAAGGGCATCAACTTGTGGCCCCCCTAAATAACTAACGGTTGCTGTAGGCATGCCAATAAAGGGAAAGTCTTGACGGTATACAGTTTCAGTAGTGACTTTCGTTTGAGGGTCGTAACTGGTGACTTTTTCGAAACCCAACATGCCGCGACCACCAGCTTGCGCACGTAGGCCTTTATATTGATAACCAACAGAAACAGTATTAGTTGCATCATAGAAAGTACCTGCCGCATTCCAGGCAGGGGCATCAGAAGTTACTTGACTAACAAGGTAATTGGGCGCGATTATATCAAATACTGGGGTACATTCCGGTTCATTTAATTCATTGAGAGGGCAACGGCCATACTCTAAATCTTCGGTATCTGTGCCACTAATGTTATCCCCTTTGGTGTATACCTCAGGATTGGTCATTAACTCATAGTTAACTTTAGTGTTAAGACCTAAGCCATTAGTGATTGTATGTATGCGGTTAGCAGGTGTCACTTTATTGTATGCCGAACCTTGGTAAACGTATAAATTATTTACATAATTAAATGTTTTGTTTACATAATTGACAGTAGCAAAATCAATAACGCCGTTAGCATCCCAATCACTTAATATGGCACTGCCTATAGAGTTTGACCTAAACACGTGACTTTGCGCAAACACAGTTTCATTTCGATAATGCACTTGCCATTTTTTATCTGTTTTGTTGAAGTAAATTATATCTTGTTGGCCGTCTTTATTGAGATCAACAAACTGTAAGTTTACCACGTCATCTAATAGTAGTTTATCGCCTTGATGATCAACGGGGATAAAGGTTGAACTTGTATCCTCATCAAATCCTTCGCCTGTTGAAAAATATAAACGATACGAATTATCATTGCGCCGATAAAGTACATCACTTAGGCCATCACCATTGACATCACTAACAAGAACATCATCATAATTATCATCAGTTATACCGCTGTTATTATGACTATTGGGAATTATCGCAAAGGGTTCATAAGAATAATCAGTTCCGTTCTTAACTAAAGAGAAAGTCATCCAATAATATACAGACTCGTGACCGCCTCTGACTAAGCGATTGTATCTATCCTCGATACGCAGTAATAAATCGGCTTGACCATCGCCATTAAAGTCACTTGGCGTAGCATTATTTGCTAATCTAATACCTTGACTGTAATTATAATCACACCTCCTACAGTTAGGACTTGCGTCTGTATATCTTCCAGGTAGATTTACAGCCACTTCTACTGGTGTCGAAAATGTACCCCCGCTATTTAAGGCAATATAATTTTTATTATTAAAACGATATACCATATCAGTAAGTGCGTCAGCATTAACATCATGAAAGAGTACATCGTTGCCTGTCTGTGTTGTATCTACGTTTAAATATTTAATAAAGTTACTATTGCTATGATTAATCCCTGTTCGATCATCTTGAATTTTTTCAATAGTTACATCATCAATATCATATGCAGCCCATTTGTTTTTTCCTGCATAAGAGCGGTAATAAACAATTTCTAAATGACCATCCCCATCTATATCTAGCGGATATAGTGAAATAGGTGCGTTATTAAGCACTGAAAATGAATCTAATCTATGCGGTGTTTGTAAAGTGCCATTATTGTTATAACTCATATAAAGCTCATAATGACCTGAATTTTCAACCACATAGGCTAAATCATTAAAACCATCACCATTTAAATCAAACGGTTGAACCGCTTTTAATATATTAGAGCCTAAATCTAATGATTTTGGTGTGCCATAGCTTGTTACAGCAATTTGATCATGCCAACTAAATGTTGTTGCAGGTATACAAACACCATTACTCGTACCATTACATTCTTGAATACTGTTCATACGATAAGTATCTGTAACAGGGTCATTTTCATAATCTAAATGATAACTGCGAATAGGTGTTTTTTTATGATTTGAAATAATAATGTCATCAAGTAGTGCTTTTGCGCTCACTTTTTTACCATGAATATAGCCAAACGGCTTATCACTACGTTCAAAAGTTGATTTACTATCATTACGGTAACTAAAGTCAATATTATTCCCACCGTAGCTAATGTTTTTGAGCACAATTTCACCTGCGCCATAACCACTCGCCCCATTTAAATAATTAAAAAAGATAGTGTTAACATTTTTTTTCATATTGTCGTTGGTACTGGTGATGAGCCAATTTATAATGGTGTTATCAGGTGTCGTTATAATACTATCCGTTCGGTTTGACAAGGAGGCATCAGTATTACCGTAATAGCTAATAGAGCCGTCAACACGCTCAACAATAAAATATGCAGGGCCAGTACCACTGACATCATTTGAAGTAATACGAGTTTGGCTATCAATCTCAGTACGGTACTGAGTATTAGAATCGCCATAGTTACCACTTACCGCAATCAGCTTTTGACCATCTAAACAAAAACGGTCATTATTGGTTAATGTCAATGCAGCTGTATTACCGTCTTGTTCTAGTGTTTGACGACATCGGCTAATAGATGATAAACCGCTAAGGCTCCAGCCTATTCCAAGCGAACCATTGCCTCCAGCAGAACTATAATTTAATGACAGTGAAGGTGTCACACCAGCAATTCCTCGAGGCAAACTCAAAGGTACATTGTATGTTGCAGACCCTGACTCATCTACATTGAACATACCAGCTAATGTGCCAATATTTGCGCCTATCGCCCCATCGATCGGTTTGGCCGCTAATTTTGGTGCTGTTGGTCTGGCGACATTAATAGGGGTAGCCGTTAATATGGCGTAACCACCTACATTATTTTGAATGATTGTTATTACATTTCCGTCGTTAGTTAGTTTTATATCTTCAAGCCCATCGTCTGAAAAATCACCATAGGTAATAGTGAAATCACTTTGGGTAACCGAAATACTCCGCCATTCATCTTGAGTTAATTCAACAACAATTCGACCCCCATCACCGGAGGAAATAAATTTAAAATATTTACTGCCATGGGTAGCATTTACTTTTACATATAAATTACCCTTATCGTCTTTATAGACAACTGATTCAGGTGTGTATGGCAATATAATGGTAATATCGCCAACATTAATAGGAACCCAAGTGGTATTAGCATGACTCAATACCGATAAAAGTAGAGTAGTAAGTATAAAAACGTGGCGAAGAAATAAATTCATGTCATACAATCCATTGGTTGTTTCTGTGGCGTGGCGCCATTGATTAAAATAAATGACGCCGTTCACTTCATCTTGAAAATTTAAAGAAAAACGACGCGAATTAGCCAAAATGCAAGCACAAGCCACTAGTTGCTACTCAGCCAAGTTATGCCTTTAGCTCAATCAATACGTTATTAAATTTTATTAAAAGTATCACTAACTTGTTGGAGGGTTCAAGTATTGTTTACAATTTAGTCACATTTATTTTACGTATTGCTTTTGTCATCTAAGGTAAAACGTTAGCTGGTGAGGTTAGCAAAGCGCAGTTTTAGGTTTTAGTTTTGTTGGTATTATCCCTGAAAAAAAGGCTGTACTGGCTTCAGCCTAGCAGAGGAGATTACAGGTTATGAGTGCACTAAATTAGCGAGAGCAGTGCGTTTTACGTGGTTGTAACACCTAGTTGAAAAATAAAAAGGGTCACCTCAAAATTGGATTATAAAAAAAAGATAAAAAAAATTAATGGTGATGAGATGGTCGCTCCCAATTACGGCGTCAATGCGCCAAACTGGTTATAGCAACTCAGTTAATTGCACTACGTGAACTTTGGATAAGAATACATCATGGTTAGTGAGCTGCCCTGTGCGGAGCCGCATGCACGGTGGTGTGGGGCTGGCGGTTAGATACCTCCGGCTACCCGATTATATTCGATTTATTAGCATCTTAATTTCTGTAAGAAAATTAATTAATAATAGAGGTTCTAATATGATGAACTTGTGGTGCATTATAACCACCACAAACGGAACCCACAAAAACTTCTACTTTTTTATTGGCCATATGAGCAGCAAGCAATAAAGAATACATTTCTTTTTCCATATTGTTCGGTTTAGTTATTTGGTAATGACCGAGAGCAATATTAGCATTGCAGTCTCCGTGAATAGCCGTATCATCTATATAAAAATTTATCCTTCCACTAGAATGAATATAAACAGATTTAATAAGGGTGGGCTGTGTCCAACCGCTCGCTCCATGCGAAGCAAAAGATACATTTATCATTATTACCATAGTTAACATTAACATTTTCATAGTGACACTCCGGATTATTCGAATATAACGAGCCTGTAGAATTACTAGTTTTAATTTTTTTGTTAATGCCAGAAACATTAACTGACTTTACATGTGGATTCAAATGAAACCTTTGTTTTTACTAAACATTGTTTTGATCGCGATTTTTTAAGGAGATTAGCAGGGTGGGATCACGCATTTCAAATAAATAGCACAGTATAATAAAGAAATTTTGAACTTTATTGAGTCGAAATGATCAGATCACTATCAAAAATCAACAAACCTTATTTATCATGTCATTATTTCAAGATATTGAAAGCATTGAAGATCACCGCGTAGACGCCAATAAAAATTACGAATTATCCGATATTATTTTCTTAACAATAGCCGCCATACTTTGTGGTGCAAAGGGTTGGAAAGCGATTAATATCTTTGGGGAGGCTCAACTTGATTGGTTAAAAGAATACAGAGATTTTAGTCATGGTATTCCCACAAGACACTCTATTGGCCGCATAATAAGAGGCCTCAAGGCTGATAGTCTCGTCTCATGTTTCATTAATTTTTCAAATGCTATTCGAGAAAGTGACAGTAAAGAGCATATCAATTTTGATGGTAAAGTCGTTTGTGGCTCCAAACATGGTGAAATAGTCGCTTTGCAATTAATGACCGCCATGGTGGTAGAAAACGGCCTGATAATTTACCAAAAAGAAGCATCGACAAAAACCAATGAAATTCCTGTCATGCAATCAATGCTAGCAAGTATGAATATTGAAAATGCCGTCATTACAGCGGATGCCATGCATTGCCAAACTGAAACAACGCAGTTAGTTCGCGAAGGTAAAGGCGACTACGTGCTGCAAGTAAAAAAGAATCAGGGTAAACTACTCAAAGAAATTGAAGCGTATTTTCATATCGCTGAGCGTGATTTTCCTGAGCAATTAAAAGATAACCTTTTTCAGGAACTAGATGGCGAGCACGGTCGTATTAATGAGCGAGAATACCGCTTATTACCAATCACAAAATGGTTTGATGAAACAGAAAGGTTCAAGGATAGTTTCGCTGTAGTGCAAGTAAAACGTACTCGGCAGCTGAAAACGAAAACACAGAGCGAGACATCTTATTATATACCGTCACTCAAAGAAGACGTCAAAACAGTCGCTGGGTATATAAGAGGTCATTGGGCGATAGAAAATAGCCAGCACTGGGTATTAGACGTCACATTTAGAGAAGACGATAGCCAGATTTATGCTGATGATGGAGCAATAAACTTAGCAACAATCAGACGCAAGCTTCTGAATTTAATCAAAGCACACCCGTTAAAAGATAGTGTTGCTGGTAAAATGCAACGAGCATGTTGGGATGCTAAATTCAGAGCGGAAGTTTTGTTTGGTCAAAAATCAAGCAAAGCATAATCCCGCCCTGACTAAACACCCTAGAAGGTCACTACAACACGATAAAAAATATTTTTATACTCAATAAAACCTAATTAATAAAATCAACTTTTTCTAACATTTCAATATGATCAATTGTTAAATGATAAATTTCTCGTTA
>JAWUYA010000060.1:0-47186 GCA_034111045.1 Colwellia sp.
GCTAAATTTTCAATAAATATGGTTTTAACAAAAATACTTAAATAATGTTCCATGAAGCTAATCCTTCTCTACTTGTTCTGGTTTCCACTGACGAATAGCCCAGATGATTAAACCAATAATGAAGAATGAACTAAAGGGTAAAACTAATAAGCCATTCCCTTGATACCAACCATCGTTTTGAATTAACTTAAAAATTTCAAAACCAAATAAAGTACCAAAACCAAATAATTCACGGAAAAAAGCCACCACCATTAACACAGCGCCATAACCTAAACCGTTACCAATACCATCTAAAAAGCTGACGCCTGGTTTTTCCTTCATTGCAAAAGCTTCGGCACGGCCCATGACAATACAGTTAGTAATGATCAAACCAATAAACACCGAAAGTTCTTTCGATAATTGATAAGAAAACGCTTTAAGTACTTGGTCAACAACAATGACTAGCGAGGCAATAATAGCCATTTGCACAATAATACGCACACTGGATGGAATATGGTGACGAATAACTGAGATAAAGAAATTCGAAAAACCGGTGACTAGCATTACCGCAACAGTCATAACAAGAGCATTGGCCATTGAGCTGGTTACCGCTAAAGCAGAACAAACACCCAGTACTTGCAATGCGATAGGGTTGTTATCAACAACAGGTCCAAACAGGACTTTTTTAGTATCTGAAGCCATTAGTTCAAACCTCCATCACGAAACTTAGTAATAAATGGCCCATAGCCTTCATCACCTAACCAAAAATGTAAAGTATACTCCACGCCATTACTGGTTAATGTAGCTCCGGATAAGCCATCAACACCGTGAATATCACCTGCTTTAGCCCCGCCTTTAATAACTTTAATCGCTATTTCGCCTTTATCGTTAAACATTTTTTTACCTGGCCATAAAGCTTTCCACCTAGGGTTAAGCACTTCTGCGCCCAAACCAGGAGTTTCCTTTAAGTCAGAATAAATAACACTGCGAACTGTATTTAAGTCTGGAGCTAAACCAAGATAACCATACATTAGATCCCATAATCCTGAACCGACAATAGGTAATACCATAGTATGTAGTTGTCCTTGGTCATTATTAACTAAGTAAACAACCGCATGATTAGCTCGGCGGTTAATACCGGCAATATCATTGACAGGTTTTGCACTTTTAGCAAGATTACGAGCGTCAGCACGTTCATCAAAAATATCAGTATTACCTTCAATAATTGACCCTGAGTCTAGGTCAATCATTTTTGCCTCGACATATTTTTCGAAGGTAGCAACGATACTTTTGGGTTCACTACCTGACGCTTTAATGTTTTCGGTCTTTAACGCTAACGTTAATAAACCAGAAGCTTCAAGAATTTTAGTTTGCTTATCAAGTAATTTATTGGCTTGTTGTAACGGTTTTAAACTACTCGCAGCAATAGACACTAATGCAGCACAAACCAAACAAACTAAAAATACAAATCCGATAGTTTTAATGGGAGTTTCTTTTTTACTAGACATGGCGAGCAAGCCTCCGTTTGATATTCCCTTGAACAACAAAATAGTCGAAAAGAGGGGCAAATAAGTTAGCGAATAAAATGGCTAACATTATGCCTTCCGGATATGCGGGGTTAACAACACGTATAAGTACAACCATCACACCCACTAATGCACCAAACCAGTATTTACCTGTGTTGGTAAATGACATAGTGACAGGGTCTGTGGCCATAAACATCATACCGAAAGCAAAACCGCCGGTGACTAAATGCCAATACCATGGCATAGCGAACATAGCGTTAGTATCACTACCAATGGTGTTAAAAAGTAATGAAGTAAACACCATGCCAGCAAAGACACTTAACACGATACGCCATGAAGCAATACCTTTATAAAGAATGTATGCACCACCAAGGAAGATAGCTGCGGTTGATACTTCACCGACTGAACCAGGAATAAAGCCCCAGAAGGCATTCCACCAATCGGTATTAATGGCAAAATCAACTGAACCAGGAACTGCTGCTGCAACACCACTCAAGATTGTTGCGCCTGAGTATCCATCAACGGCAACCCAAACTGCATCACCTGATATTTCAGTTGGGTAAGCGAAGAATAAAAACGCACGCCCCGCTAATGCCGGGTTTAAGAAGTTTTTACCGGTTCCACCAAATATTTCTTTAGCAATAACAATACCGAAAGTAATACCGATAGCGACTTGCCATAAAGGAATAGTTGCAGGAAGAATCAAAGCGAATAAAATTGAGCTAACAAAGAAGCCTTCGTTAACTTCATGCTTACGAACACTAGCAAAAAGCACTTCCCAGAAACCACCGACAATAAAGGTGACCGCATATATCGGTAGGAAAAAAACAGCCCCGTATAGCATCATGCTAAACCAGCTAGCATCAGCACTTAACGCACCGCCCAAAAGGGTAAATAAACCCGTTTGCCAATTATCAGCCAAAGCATAACCGTTAGTAAGCGCTTCAACCGCTTGATAACCAATGTTGTACATGCCAAAGAACATCGCTGGAAAAACAGCCAACCACACAGTGATCATGATACGTTTTAAGTCGATACTATCGCGAACGTGAGTTTTACCTTTGTTCACTTTACCGGGAGTAAATAAACCGGTGGCAACGGCTTCATAGAGTGCGTACCACGTTTCTAGCTTACCGCCTTTTTCAAAATGCGGTTCAATACTTTCAATAAACTTTTGCAAGCCCATGACTAACCTTCCTTCTCAATTGTGGTTAGGCAATCACGAAGGAAAACGCCGTAGTCTGTTTTGCCTGGGCAAACAAACGTACATAAGGCTAAATCCTCTTCATCAAGCTCTAAGGCACCAAGTTGTTGCGCACTGTCGGTATCACCGGCAACTAAATCACGCAAGAACAGGGTAGGTAAAATATCTAAAGGCATCACACGTTCAAAGTTACCAATCGGCACCATGGCACGTTCACTACCGTTGGTCGTTGTTGTCATGTTGAATAATTTTTTAGGGAAAAAATGCGACATATAAGCACGGGTCACAGAAAATTTATTGGCTCCGGGATACATATAACCAATAAATTCTTTATCACGACCTTCTGCGATTAAAGAAAGTTGTAGGTGGTAACGACCTAAATAGCCGTGTACTTTACTTGCTTCAGAACCCAGTAAAACTGAGCCAGAAATAACACGCAATTCACCATCATTTGCTTCACCAGCAATAATATCGCTAGTACTTGCACCTAACACTGTACGAATTAGACGAGGGTTTTTAGCTGCAGGGCCGCCAATTGAGATAACACGGGCATTATAAATTTCGCCAGTAATGAATAATTTACCATAAGCAATAACGTCTTGATAACCTAAATGCCAAACAAATTTATCGGCACTGACGGGGTTCAAAAAATGAATATGCGTCCCCACTAAACCCGCAGGATGTTTGCCCGCAAACTCAGTAACCGTGACATTATCTTCAACCGGAATATTAGCCCCTGGTGCTTTATTGACAAACACTTGCCCGTCAGTTAAGCGAGTCAAAACAGCTAACCCTTGTATAAAGGCCGCACTTTGCTCATTAATAATTATCTCAGGATTTGCCGCTAATGGATTGGTGTCCATTGCACTGACAAAAATCGCAGTTGGGGTGCTGTTAATCGCAGGAACTTTGCTAAATGGACGTGTACGTAACGCGGTCCATAAACCAGAGTCTACTAGGTTTTTAACTACGTCTTCACGGGCAATACCACCAAGTTCATTGGCACCGTAGCTTTTGAATTTTTCTTGCGCATCACCATCTATTTCGATAACTACAGATTGTAAAACACGCTTTTCACCACGGTTAATTTCGGTAACAACACCGGCTGCTTGAGCTGTGAATTTAACGCCAGGATTTTTTTTATCTTCAAAAATCACTTGACCTTTTGCTACGCGATCGCCCACTTTTACAAACATGGTAGGTCGCATACCCACAAACTCTTCACCTAATGTTGCAACGGTTTTAATGGACGGACCATCATGGATTACCTGCTGGGGAGAACCGACGACAGGAACATCCAGACCTTTTTTTATTGTAATCATAAACACATGCACTACTTTTGATGGGAGTATCAAAACCAAATCAACGTTATCGCATTGATTTACATTTAAAATATCAACAAGATAAAAGAATTATTGGTTTCAGTGTATATCAGTAGCAAACTTCATTTTTTATACAAGGTATAACCCCTGCATGTAAAAAAAAGACCTACTGGCTCTAAATTAAAATTTCTGGCGCGATTCTAGCACAAAATTGGCTTTTTATTCTATGGGGAGCAGTAACTTTTCATGACAATTTTGACGATTAATTTTTTTTTGCCTGTTACACCCTCAAAATAAACCCAATCGCTATACTTATGGTGTTGGGCTTTAGTTAAAAATAGTATTGACCAACGTTAGTAAATCTTCTTTTAGTGTAACCAAAAGGTTATTTTTTCAATGAAAAAAGGCGATAAACCATCATAATTAAGCTTTATCGCCTTAGGTTTTTATATTGTTAACCTGTGGTTTAATCTAAATAATTAATCTCAACTAAAGGGCTTATATCGATATCATAGTCAACACCATCGACATTAAAACCAAACAATTTTAAGAATTCATGGTGGTAACTCGCATAATCGGTCAACTCATCAATAGTGTCAGTGTCCACCTTATTCCAAATATCTGTTACACGTTGCTGAACACTATCTTCAAGTTCTTTGTAATTTTGACGATAACGATTCTTATCATCTAAACGAGGGGTTTGACTGTAAATATTTTCAATAAATAAATTTTGAATTTGCTCAATACACCCTTCGTAAGTACCATCAGCTTTCATTACCTTGAACATTGCCGAGATATATAATGGCATAATAGGAATAGCTGAACTCGCTTGCGTGACTACTGCATTTAATGAAGTAACATGTGCTTCACCCTTGAGGTTAGCTGTCATTTCATTGATAGCGCCTGCTGCTCGGTCTAAATCTTCTTTTGCTTTACCAATAGTGGCTTTACCATAAATGGGCCAAGTTAACTCTTTACCTATATAAGTATAAGCGACCGTTTTAAAACCTGAAGATAATACACCAGCATCATTTAGTGCGTTGATCCATAACTCCCAATCAGCCCCCCCCATCACATCAATAGTCCCTTGAATTTCTTCATCATTAGCTGCTTCGACTGAAACTTCATCAATAATGCGTTTTGAGGTGTTTAGATTTTTAGTGGTAACACTTTGGCCAATGGGTTTTAATGTGGAAGAATAGACTTCACCGCTATCGGGATCGGTACGACGCGGAGAGGCTAAGCTATAAACGACCAAGTCAATTTCACCCAACTCTTCTTTGATCATTTCAATAGCTTTAGCTTTTATTTCATGTGAAAAAGCATCGCCATTAATATTTTTTGACCAAATACCGGCTTCATCAGCCGCTTTTTGAAAAGCGGCAGTATTATACCAACCAGCAGAACCCGTTTTTCTCTCTGTTGGTGGTTTTTCAAAGAAAATACCCAGGGTTTTAGCTTGGTTACCAAAAGCTGCGGTAATACGTGTTGCTAAACCATAACCTGTAGATGAACCAATGACTAAAACATTTTTTGGTTTAAGGTCTGCTTGTGTTTGACTTTTCACATGAGCAATTTGCTCATTGACATGTGCTTCACAGCCCACAGGATGTGCATTAGTACAAATAAAACCACGAATTTTTGGTTTGATAACCATAATAAAACCTTTTATTTATAATAGGTTAGCTAAGATAAAACCTAGCGTTGACTATTAATGCTGAGAATTGACCAGTGTAATTGCTGCATAGTCTACTCTTGTTTTTCTTTTAAGAGGTACGAGCAGTTGAATTTAATTATTTTTCATAGTGTATAAATTTAAGTTACCGTATTACCTATTTTTTAAATATTCCTTCAACGTTAAATTATTGTAAGCACGGATTTGAGTCATAAACTGACTATAAGACTGCCAGACTTTTGCAAAACCTGGATCATTACTCGCTTGCTCTATCATCACTTCTTGGGTAAATATTTTGAGTTGTTGTAAAACTTCGGGAGGAAATTGACGGAGCTTAACTTGGTGTTTTTCAAGTAACACCTTTAACGCATTATTATTACGCGCATTATACTCGTCAAGTGTATCTTCATTTACCGCTCTAGCCGCTACTTCAATAATTTTTTGCAGGTCTTGGGGTAACGCATTAAATGCTTTTTCATTGATTAAAAACTCTAGCCCTGCCGAAGGTTCATGCCATACAGAAGTGTAGTAATATTCTGCTGCTTGGTAAAAGCCAAAGGCTAAATCATTATAAGGCCCTACCCATTCAGAAGCATCAATAGCACCACTTTGCAAAGATGAAAAAATCTCACCTCCCGTTAAATTGACAGGAATAGCACCTGCTTTTTTAAGGACATCACCACCTAAGCCAGGAATACGCATTTTAAGACCTTTTAAGTCATCAATGCTATTAATTTCTTTTTTAAACCAACCACCAAACTGTGGGCCAGTATTACCACCCGCCATAGGAATAATACCAAACGGTTTATATTGTTCGCGCCATAACGCTAATCCGCCACCGTAATGTAACCAAGCATTTAATTCAGTTGCCGTCATCCCAAAAGGTAGCGCTCCAAAAAGAGGTGAAGCCGGTATTTTGCCTTTCCAATAATACGAGCCACTGTGGCCCATTTGCACCGTTCCTTGAGATACACTATCAAACACTTCAAAGCCTGGGACTAATTCGCCCGCACCATAAACTTTTATCGTTAAACGCCCGCCACTCATTTCATTAACATAATTAGCAAATTTTTCTGGTGCCATACCTAACCCAGGGAAGTTTTTTGGCCAAGAGGTCACCATTTTCCATTGATAAGTTTGAGCAGGCGCTACTTGGGTAGTAACATGCTTTGTTTGTTCTTTTGTGCAAGCACTCACCAGAAAAACCAGTGAAGCTAGAGTGAATAACGCTTTGTTCAATAACTTTGTCTTCATTATTATTTCCCTGTTAAAGCTTTTCGTGTATTAACCATAGATAAAACTAGGTAACCAAGTAATTAACTCAGGCCAAACGGCAAGAGTGATGAGTAATATAAGTTGGATAACAATAAAAGGAATGACCCCACGATAAATATCAGCCGTTTGGATCGCTTTATCTGCCACCCCTCTTAAATAAAATAACGCAAAACCAAACGGTGGCGTTAAAAATGAGGTTTGTAAATTAATGGCTATCATAATACCTAGCCAAATGGGATCAAGTCCCATCGCTAATAAAATAGGGGCTACAATAGGTACTACCACAAAAGTAATTTCAATAAAATCTAAAATAAAACCTAAAAGGAAAATCAGCAGCATAACGATCAGTGTTGCACCAATTACACCGCCCGGCATTTGCTCAAACACACCTTGAATAAGCTCTTCACCACCAAAACCTCGAAAAACCAGCGAAAACAAACTAGCGCCAATAAGAATTAGAAATACCATAGAGGTGATTTTTGTCGTGTTTTGCATTACTGCGGTTAAATTTTTTCGGGTGAGCTGTTTTTGCCACACGGCTAAGAGTGTCGCTCCCATAGCGCCAACACCCGCAGCTTCGGTAGGTGTTGCAAAACCCAATAAAATGGAGCCAAGAACAATAAACATTAATAATAACGGAGGAAATAATGCGGTTAGCATTAATTTGAATGTTGATTGTTCTCCTGATATTTCAGCAAGATCCTTTTCACTAAGTTTAGGGACACTTTGCGGCTTGAATACCGCCATAGCGATGCAATATAAAAGATAAAAGCCAACTAAAATCATTCCAGGAATGACAGCGCCAGCAAAAAGGTCACCTACGGTAACGGTTTTAGGGTTAAAAATCCCCATCGTTAATTGAGCTTTTTGATAAGCACTAGAGAGTACATCACCTAAAAGGACTAATGCAATAGATGGTGGAATAATTTGACCGAGAGTACCTGTTGCACAAATAAGACCGGAAGAAAATGTGGGGCTATACCCTCTTTTAAGCATAGTGGGTAGAGATAACAAGCCCATAGTGACTACAGTCGCACCAACTATACCGGTACTTGCCGCCAGCAACATACCCACTAATGTGACTGAAATAGCTAATCCGCCATTAAACCGTCCAAAAAGAAATGACATGGCATTAAGTAAATTATCAGCAATTTTTGAACGCTCTAACATTGATCCCATAAAAATAAATAACGGTACGGCTAATAACGTTTGATTATTAATAATGCCAAATATCCGACTAGGAAATGCACCTAAAAAAGCCACATCAAAGATATCAAACAAGCTACCAACACCAGCAAATAATAATGCGGTTCCCGCTAAAGAAAAGGCCACAGGGTAACCAAAAAGCAAGACAAAACATACAACGACAAACATGACAATTGAAATATATTCCATTAGTTAGTCTCCACCTCAGATGCTAGTTCTTTTGCAACAACGTCATCGATTAAGACTAAGATATTTCGACCAATTTCAGCAATCCCTTGCATTGATAAAGTCAGCGCTAATACCAGTAAATAACTTTTCATTAAATAAACTAAAGGTAACCCACCAGCTTCAGGCGATTTCTCTAATATTCGCCACGCCGTAGCAACATATTCAAGGCTAATAAATAAAATAAAAATACAAACAGGGAGTAATAAAAAAATGCCGCCAAAGATATTAACTAATGCCTTTTTTTTAGTTGAAAATTTTTGATAAAAAATATCAACACGAACATGTCCATCTGATTTAAAGGTATAAGCTGCGCCAAACATAAAGATCAAACCATGAAAATAAAGCACGAGCTCTTGCATAGCAATCGAACCGATATTAAAACCATAGCGCATGACAACAATAATAAAAGTCAATAACACCATCAGTAAGGTTAACCATGAAATAACTTTACCAATAGTCTCAGTAAATCTATCTATGACTCTCACCATTACAGTGAGTTTATGAATTAAGCCAGTTGGTGGCATTAGGGCCCTCGACATTTATTATTATTATTTTAGCAACAGATAAATAGCAGAAATTGTTTAAAAAAGGAATAAGTTAATGGAAAATTCAAAGTAAACTATTCGTTTATTTACCACCACCTAAGCAGTTAGGTGATAAGGGGGTATTATCCGCGTAATAATCTTTCCACTCTTTTTCAGTATAAGTATGTAGTGCTAATGCATGAATTTTTTCAGCTAACTCATTAGATAATACTTTATTTACCGCACGATGGCGCTTGATTAAACGCTCTTCTTCAAAACTATTGGTGACTATAATAACTTTAAAGTGGGACTCACTTCCCTGTGGCACATTATGCTTGTTACTTTCATTGATTACATCTAAGTAAAGGGGCGAGAACGCCGTAAGTAGCTTTTCTTCAATAATGCCTTTGGTGGTCATAATTTATCCCTTAAAAATTAAGTGGCGAACCTTGTTATTAAGACTGTCTGAGTTAATCAGTGTAATTTTTGGTTTTTTATTGCTGACTATTTTGTCACAATAGTCGATTGTAAAAAAGCAGTTCACCTCAATCAATCAATATAAGTTAACTTAGCTATGCTTAGCCCATTTATTATCAATGACAAGAATCTATTTTTAGATCGTTTCCCTATATCTCAAGTGAATCGAAGTTTACAAGCTTGGGATGCTGCGGATGAGTACTTAATTAATTACATTACTGAACAAAAATTAATCAAAAAGAACAGTAAAATACTTATCTTTAATGATGCCTTTGGCGCACTTACAACGAATTTATCAATGACTGGTAACCTAGTTTACAACGTTAATGACTCATTACTAAGTGAGCAGGGTATTAAACATAACCTTGAACAAAATCATTTGGCTACAGATAATGTCCACTATTTAACCAGTTTAGCGTCACTGCCAAGTAATATCGACTTAGTGGTATTTAAAATTCCCAAAAGTAAATCCTTACTTAAGGATCAATTATTACAAATTAAAAGTACTTATCCTGAAAGTTTACTTTTTATCGCAGCTGATCGAGCAAAAGAAATTCATAGTTCAACCTTAAAAATATTTGAAAAACATCTCGGTACTACCACCACATCATTAGCAGTAAAAAAAGCACGTTTAGTTTTCTGTCAATTAGACCAAAAACAAAAACAGCATTCACCTTTCCCAACGGTTTGGGATTTAGAACCAATCTACCCTGCTAGTACGACATTTGTTATATACAATCACGCCAATGTTTATGCCCGCGAAAAGTTGGACTTAGGCGCTAGATATCTTCTTCAAAATCTACCTCATATAACAGCAGGGACAAGAGTTATTGATTTAGGCTGTGGTAACGGCGTACTGGGTTTATCGTTACTTGCTGCACAACCACTTGCTGAAATACACTTTATTGATGAGTCTTATATGGCTATAGACTCAGCAAAAACCAACATAGAGAAAAATTTACCTGAGCAATTGGCTCAATGTGAGTTTACGGTGAATGATTGCTTAACCAATATTAATGAGCGTAATGTTGACTTGGTTTTATGTAACCCTCCCTTTCACCAACAAACAGCCACAACGGATCACATTGCTTGGCAAATGTTTAATGATGCTTTTAGGGTATTAAAAAAAGGAGGGGAATTACGAATAATTGGTAACAGGCAATTAGGCTATCATATTAAATTAAAAAGAATTTTTGGTAATTATAATGAAATCGCCACGAACAACAAATTTGTCACTTTATCCGCTAAACGGCTTTAGCCATACTCATGAGTTAACAACAGAAGGAAATAACAAATGAACTTTTTTAAAATTCCATTCGTACTACTAATTATAGTTGTTTTGTCTAGCTGTGCTGATAACCCTAGTCATTTAATATTGGCGCCTGAATTAAACTTACCGACAGTAATTAAATACCATAACAAACAAGCACAATTTAATGTAACAGATTTACGGACAGCCAGGCATATTATTCAGGTATTACATCAAGGGGATGCCGCTGAGTTAATAACTTCACAACAGACACTGAGTGACATTATTAAACAAGTATTGACCAAGGAATTTGAAAATCAGGGCCTTAATATCGATGAAGATATTGTCAATCAAGCAGTAAAAAAAACTGTAAATAATAAAATCGACATTATTATTGATAAAGCGCTGATCAGTGTTAAGCAAGACACCCTGTTTTATGAGGTTAAAAGCAAGATTAGCGTGCGTATTAAAGTAAAAAATAACCAACAAACATTAACCAAAACATTTAATAGCAGCAATAACAATACCGGCTCTTTAACTGCTGATGTTGCCGTTTTAGAACGCAACTTTAATCGACAGTTAAGTAATACCCTGATTAATCTTTTAATCGATGACGAAGTCACCCAGTTTATAAAATAGAGCGCCTTATGAAAATACTTCCACTACTCATTATCTTTTGTAGCTTTATCACCTCAGCAAAAAATTTAGCGATTGATCCAACAAATATTTACCCAAAAGTGAAATTTGAAACCTCTATGGGTATTATTATATTAGAGCTTGACCGAGTTAAAGCACCGATCACGGTTGATAATTTTCTAATGTACGTTGTCAATGCTCACTATAACAATACCCTCTTTCATCGCATCATCGCTGATTTCATTGTGCAAGGTGGTGGTTACGACACTCAATTTGGCCCAATAAAACTTTATGATGATATTGTTAACGAATCAGGTAATGGTTCAAAAAATGAATTGGGCACTATTGCTATGGCGAAAGAAAGTAGACCTCATACTGCTAACAGTCAATTTTTCTTTAATGTCGGCGACAATAAAAATTTAGACCCTGGTAGACAATGGGGTTATACCGTTTTTGGTCATATTGTTGAGGGTGAAGATGTCATAGAAGCCATGGCGCAAGTAACAACTGGCTTTGATGAAAGTTTAGGTTGGAATGATGTGCCCGCTAAACCGGTGATACTTATTAAAGCGACTTTATTGCCTGAAAATAAGTAGTCAGAATTAACCCTAACGTTTTTGCTAACGATTAATTATTAACTCCTATAAAAACAAAAATTTAACGCTGAATAACCAATAAAGTTCAAATTATTAACAATTAATTAACAGTTAACCCGTATTTATGACTACACTGACTTACCTGAGTATAATAATTACACATAAAGTAATAATTGTAAGCAACATTTAACAATTATTATTGTTGTATATTTAAAGAGATTTTTATGATGATTGATCATTTTATTTATGATAAAACAAACCAACTAGAAGCATATATTTCAGCAGTTATTGGCAAATCATTACATTATACTGAGCTAGATCAATTCGTATTAGAGTCGATGAGCGAATGGACATTATTTGCCGTGACTGATGAAATCCCTGATAACTCAAAAGAACGTGTCTTTTGGCATCTTGTTCATGAAATTAGTTTGTATGGGGCTAAAGCAATTGAAGGGGATCTTTTTTTTAAAAGTGAAATAAGTACCTGCCTTGACTTTTTCTCTGGAACTGGCAGCTACCCTATTGATTGTATTGGCTGGCGTCCTATCGCTTAAATGTCTATTGTTACTCTACTTTCCCTTCTGTTATTACTAACTTTTTGATATTCTCGAAAACCTCATCTAATCAAAAATAATAACTGGGCTTTAATTTTAATGGCATTCTCCGATTTTAAAGAGTCAATTTTCAACCGACGAATGCTTATTTGTATCTTTACTGGTTTCAGCTCGGGTCTCCCCTTATTTATACTGTATCAACTTGTACCTGGCTGGCTGAGATCGGAAGGCGTTAGCTTGGCAGAGATTGGCCTCTTTTCTCTTATTGGTATCCCTTATGTTTGGAAATTCATTTGGTCTCCATTTATGGATCGATACTCTCTACCTTTATTAGGAAGAAGACGTAGTTGGATGTTATTCACACAAATTGCTTTGTTATTATCAATAGCTTGCTTTGGCTTTGTCAATCCTGTGATGGATATTTGGTCTGTTGCTTATTTGGCGGCGGCAGTTGCTTTTTTTAGTGCTAGTCAGGATATTGTCTTAGATGCCTACCGACGAGAATTATTACCTGATAATGAACTAGGCCTCGGTAATTCTATCCATGTTCAAGCCTACCGCTTATCTGGTTTAGTGCCCGCATCTCTCGCTTTTATTTTAGCTGATCATATGAGTTGGCAGTCGGTATTTTTGATAGTCGCTGCGTTTATGTTTATTGGGATATTTCTCACTTTATCAATAAAAGAAATCAACCAGACGGTAGCATCGCCAAAAACGCTAAAAGAAGCTATTGCTTTACCTTTTAAAGACTTTATAGAGAGAAAAGGGCTAAAATCTGCGCTTGAGATTCTTGTTTTCCTGTTTCTTTATAAGCTGGGGGATAGCATGGCAACCGCGCTGCAGACCCCATTTTTTATTGACTTAGGTTTCAGCATGACAGAAATTGGTATCGTTGCTAAGACTTCCTCATTAATAGCGATGACTATTGGCTTAGCTATTGGCGGTATAGTGATGATTAAATTAAGTATTAACCGAGCCTTATGGCTTTTCGGTTTTGTACAAATTATCAGTATCTTAGGCTTTGCTGCTCTTGCTGAAATTGGACATAATAGCTATGCTTTAGCTATTGCTATGGGCTTTGAATATTTAGGTGTTGGTTTAGGCACAGCTGCCTTTACTGCATTTATAGCTAAAACAACAAACCCTGTATTTGCAGCAACACAATTTGCTTTATTTACCGCGTTGACCGCTTTACCACGTACTTTTGCCAATGCAACCACAGGCGTCATTGTCGAACAAATAGGTTGGACTCACTTTTATTTCATCTGTACCCTAATTGCTATCCCTGGGATGTTAATGTTATTTAGAGTTGCCCCATGGAACGAACATAAAAAAACATTAAATAACACAACTAAGGTTACTCCATGATCAAATTTTTCTTTCTACTTCCTATTATTATGTGCTTAATCTGGTGGAAATATCTTGAAAGTAAAGGCTTCAGTATTAAAGACGGTATCAAAGGTTTTACTTACATTCTAATATTTAACATCTTCATCATCAGTTTCTTCATTATGATGATTTTTATTACTCATTAATTGACCGGGTTTAGGTGAGATAAACATTATAGTCATTCTATAATTTGCCAGTTATTTAGCTGTTGTAATACCCCCACCTTATGTCGAATTTCCGCATAAGGTAATTGTCCACATAAAGCAAATCCTGGCATCTGCCTGACTTTATTTCGCGTAAAAATAGGAAGGCTCATGCCACAAAGAAATCGACAACATGTTTCAGTGGACAGGGGTAACTTGCTTTTCGTTGATACTTGCTCAATAAAACTTGATAACACTTGTGATAATTCCTCATCACTTGGCCATTGGGCATCATATGAATGCTTAAGTATTGCGCTATTTCCTCGACAAGCAGAACAATGACCACAACCTTTAACCCCTGACTTTGCCATTAAGGCTTCAAAAGTCGGATCATCAAAGTATGTTGAAAGATTAGCGGTTAAACAAGAGGTCAATTGAAAAAATTGTATCAATGCTGATATGCGGTTAATTTCTTTTTGCTCTTTATCAATAAAATATTGATAAAGATTTTTAACCAATGATGGCTCAGATAATGCAGCAACATTCACCTTAAAAACTTCAGTCATACCTTTAGTTTCTAACACAATTAATTGCTGCTCATGTAAAAAGTCCAGTGCGGCAACTACTCGGTTTCTATCTATATTCCCCGAGGCTAATAACGCATCAAAATGTAAACTACCCCATACTTTTTTAAACGCAATATGGCTAAAAATTGTCGTTAAAAAATCTTGTCTATCTTGATTGAAACCAGTAATGATTTCTTCTTTAGGTTTTAATAGCTTAATTTTAAAATCAGCAAAATAAGCATATAAGGGTTCAAGAACGCCATACAACTCTAATTGTACTAATAATGTTTTTAAAGGTAATTGACGAATATTGCTGGCATTAACTAACCCTACCCCCTGTAATTCCCAACGACTATCTATTGGCTTGATATGACCGGCAACGAGTGAACTTGATTGCGATTGTGGCTCACATTCAGTTTGAATATTACTAATAACAGCTTCGATACCACTCAGTTCAGGCGTATCACCGTAAACAAAGTTTTCTACGGTATTTAACCCATCTAAATTAGCTAAAGTGATACATACCGAAGGTTCGCCATCACGTCCTGCTCGACCAATTTCTTGACTATAGTTTTCTATTGACTTAGGTAAATCATAATGGATAACAAAACGTATATCAGATTTATCAATGCCCATACCAAAGGCAATAGTGGCCACGATAACTTGCACTTTCCCTTGCATAAAATCATCTTGAAGTTGTTGCCGTTTATCACTATCAAACCCAGCATGATAGGGTTGCGCATTAATATGATTAAGCGATAAAAATGTTGCTACTTGCTCAGCACTTTGTTGCAAAGTGACATAAACAATACCGGCACCCGAATGAGATTTCACAATCGATAATAGCTCATGCTTTTTATTTTTATTGTCAACAGCGACAACAGACAAATCAAGATTTGCTCGATAAAAGCCAGTTTGTACAATGTGTTGCTGATCAATCGAAAATTTAGCGGCCATATCGAGTTTAACTTGTTTAGTGGCCGTGGCTGTTAATAGTAAAACCAATGGAATATTTAATTCTTGTCGATAAGTAGGCAGCTTCAAATAATCTGGCCTAAAATTATGACCCCATTCAGAAATACAATGAGCTTCATCAACTACCAGCATAGAAACCGGCACTGATTGAATAAATTGACGAAAGCGCTCATTTTTAAAACGCTCCACTGACACCATTAATATTTTAATTTTCCCTTTTCTAACCTTTGACATGATCTCTTGTGCTTCATTGCCTTTTAACGTTGAGTCAATACTAGCCGCCGCTATTCCTTTATTGGCCAGAAAGTTTAATTGGTCTTTAATCAGAGCTAATAATGGGGAAACAACTAAGGTTAAATGCGGTAAATGCAAAGCGGTTAATTGGTAACACAATGACTTGCCCGAACCAGTAGGAAATATCGCTAATGAAGATTGATTATTGAGCAACTGATTAACCGTTTGCTCTTGTCCTTGACGAAAAGTATCAAAACCAAAATATTGTTTGAGTGAGTTTTTTAACACGCTTTACTATCCGTTAGCAGTGAATGATAAGTTATAATATTGCTTCGTTTTTCTATTCAATTTATTATAAAGGTCAGCAGAGATGGACCAGAAAAATTTTTGTTGAATATTATTTCAGGCTTTACCAATAAATATAACAGGTTAATATGCTTGGTTAAATTTGTGCAGCAATTACACTGATTTCAACCAAGAGTAACTCTCTTGCCATAGGTGCAGCAACACAAGCTCTAGCTGGCGCATACCCGTCGGGGATCCAAGTGTCCCAAACAGCATTCATTTCACTAAAATAACTCATATCTTTAACATAAATAGTGGCCGATAGTATATGTCTTCGATCGCTCCCTGCTTGCAATAATAACTCATCTACTTTCGCTAACATTGAGCTGGTTTGCTCAGTAATACCCTTGGTTGCATCTTTGCACACTTGCCCACATAAATAGACAGTGCCGTTATGTTTAACTATTCGACTCATTCGTGTTTTGGTGGCTATTCTTTCTATTGTCATTATTTTATTCTCGCTATATG
The DNA here is from genome assembly GCA_034111045.1 of Colwellia sp. Taxonomy (GTDB): domain Bacteria; phylum Pseudomonadota; class Gammaproteobacteria; order Enterobacterales; family Alteromonadaceae; genus JALJPB01. The sequence continues at coordinate 16,572 of JAWUYA010000060.1, forward strand.
AAATTTTATTGCTATTGTATTTAGTGTTAAATTCAGTCGGTTTCTTCAAAATGAAAAAATAAAGCCCTAATTTTTTATAAACTTAGGGCTTTATAATTGAGATATCATTTGAATCTAGGTGTTAGTCAGTATGTACTTAGAACCAATAATTAGGGGAACTTAACCAATATAACAATTAACTACTCCCATTCAATAGTTGCTGGTGGTTTGCCTGAAATATCATAAACCACCCGAGAAATTCCATCGATCTCATTAATAATACGGTTAGACACCAGACCTAAGAAATCATAAGGCAGATGTGACCAAATTGCCGTCATAAAATCAATGGTTTCAACACAACGCAATGAAACAACCCAGTCATATTTGCGCGCATCACCCATAACACCAACAGAGCGCACTGGCAAAAATACCGTAAAGGCTTGACTCACTTTGTGGTACAAGTCATGGGTATGAAGTTCTTCAATAAATATGGCATCTGCTCGGCGTAATAAGTCACAGTATTCTTTTTTGACTTCACCTAAAACACGAACACCCAAACCAGGACCAGGGAAAGGATGGCGATATAACATGTCATACGGTAAGCCTAACTCTAAGCCAATTTTACGGACTTCATCTTTGAATAGCTCACGAAGCGGTTCAACTAATCCAAGTTCCATATCATCAGGTAATCCGCCAACATTGTGATGCGATTTAATCACATGTGCCTTACCCGTTGCTGATGCGGCAGATTCAATAACATCTGGATAAATGGTTCCCTGCGCTAACCATTTAGCATTTTCAAGTTTTTTAGACTCTTCATCAAATACTTCAATAAACACGTTACCAATAATTTTACGTTTTTTCTCAGGATCTGCTTCACCTTTCATCCGATCTAAAAATCTGTTCTCAGCATTTACGTGAATAATATTTAGACCAAAATGATCACCAAACATATCCATGACTTGCTGAGGTTCGTTTAAACGAAGTAAACCGTTATCGACAAATACACAGGTAAGTTTGTCCCCAATGGCGCGTTGCAGCAACATAGCAACTACCGATGAGTCAACACCACCTGATAAACCTAAAATCACTTCATCATCACCAATTTGCTTTTTCATTTTGGCGATAGCATCTTCGATTATTGTTGCTGAAGTCCACAGTTTATCGCATTGACAAATATCAACGACAAAGTTCTCTAAAATGCGTGTTCCTTGCTTAGTGTGGGTCACTTCAGGATGAAATTGAACACCGTAAAATTGCTTAGCCTCATTCGCTATTGCACCATAAGCACAACTTGGTGTTTGCGCTACTGTGATAAAACCGTCGGGAATAGCTGATACTTTATCGCCATGGCTCATCCACACGTCAAGTAAAGCATTACCATTGTCGCCAATACTATCTTCGACTTTATTAAACAAGGCTGACTTGGCAATGAGTTCAACCGAGGCATAACCGAATTCTTTATGCTCAGAGCTTTCAACACCACCGCCAAGTTGCTCTGCCATCGTTTGCATGCCGTAACATATACCTAATACCGGCACACCGGCATTAAACACATATTCAGGTGCACGTGGTGAGTTACCTTCAGTAACTGATTCTGGTCCGCCGGCAAGAATAATCCCCGTTGGGTTAAAGCCTTCAATTTGCTCTTCAGTGACATCCCAAGACCAAAGTTCACAATAAACACCTATTTCACGCACTCGTCGAGCAATAAGTTGAGTGTACTGCGAGCCAAAATCTAATATCAGTATGCGGTGATCATGAATATTTTTACTCATAATGATTTTCTCTTCTAAAAAGTAAAACAGGCTGACTATGGTCAACCTGATAAAAATTTGTTTTTATGGCCTAATCCCGAAATACAAAAAGTAGCTATATTAGCTAGAACGGTAGTTGGGGGCTTCTTTCGTTATGGTCACGTCATGAACATGCGACTCACCCATACCGGCAGACGTTATTTTCATAAACTCTGGTTTGGTACGCATGGTTTCAATATCTTTAGAGCCGGTTAAGCCCATAGATGAACGTAAACCACCCATTTGCTGATGAATAATCGCCGAGACAGGGCCTTTATAAGCAACACGGCCTTCAATACCTTCTGGCACTAATTTATCAGCTTCACCATTAGTTTTTTGAAAGTATCTGTCACTAGAACCTTCTTTTTGGTTCATCGCACCGAGTGATCCCATACCACGATATGACTTGTAATAACGGCCTTGATAAAGCTCAACTTCACCAGGCGACTCTTCAGTACCAGCAAGCATACTACCGACCATCACACAATGTGCACCAGCGACTAAGGCTTTAGCAATATCGCCAGAGAAACGAATGCCACCATCGGCAATAACTGGGATACCTGTGCCCTTTAACGCTTCTACTGCATTAGAAATTGCCGTTAATTGTGGTACGCCAACACCTGTAACTATACGTGTTGTGCAGATTGAACCCGGGCCAATGCCAACTTTAACCGCATCAACACCTGCATCAGCCAATGCTTTTGCGCCAGAGCCGGTAGCAACATTACCGGCAACTATTTGCAAATCAGGGTACTTATCGCGCGTTTCTTTTACTCTATCTAATACTCCTTGAGAATGTCCATGTGACGTATCAATTAACAACACATCGACACCGGCTGCCACTAAAGCATCAATCCGTTCATCCGTACCCGCACCTACACCAACGGCCGCACCGACACGTAAGCGGCCGAGTTCATCTTTGCAGGCATTAGGTTTGTTTTCTGCTTTTTGATAATCTTTTGCAGTGATCAGACCGCATAATTTAAAAGCATCATCAACAACTAATATTTTTTCGATACGGTGTTCGTGCATTAAACCTAAAATGTCTTTACGCGCAGCGCCTTCTTTGACCGTCACTAAATTTTCTTTAGTAGTCATCAACTCTGAAGCAGGTTTAGTTAAGTTGACTTCAAAACGTAAGTCACGTCCGGTGATAATACCAACTAAGTTGTTTTCAGTATCAACAACAGGGAAGCCTGAAAAACCAAATTCGCCTGCCTTTCGCATGATTTGTTCAATAGTATCTGATGCACTCACTGTAAGGGGATCTGAGACAATTCCACTTTCGTATTTCTTAACTTGAGAAACATTATCAGCTTGTTCGGTGATGGTCATATTTTTATGAATAAAACCTAAACCACCTTCTTGAGCCAGGGTAATAGCTAAAGTAGCTTCTGTTACTGTGTCCATAGACGCAGAAACCATAGGCACATTTAAACTAATTTTACGGGTTAAGCGGGTTTTTAAGTCAGCAGTATGAGGAAGTACCGTTGAATGAGCAGGTACAAGTAAAACATCATCAAAAGTTAAAGCTTCTTGGACAATTCTTAGCATCGCAATATGTCACCTTAGTTAGAAATCGGTTAAGGATTGGGGTATATATTGCGGCAGAATTTTAACTGTTTTCTTGTTTTAGGACAACCTATTTTTACGTTAATTATCTTTTAAAGCTCCTAATTTACCTATTAACGCTAAAATGCATTGTATCCCTGATAAAATCAATAAATAATAGCCTTACAAATTTCAATAGATATTTTTATAGCTCCAATCCTTATGAGCAAACAACATATTTTACAGGTCAGTGAACTCACTAAAAAAGTACGCTTTATTTTAGAAAGTGAACTTAACCGTGTTTGGTTATGTGGCGAAATCTCTAACTTTGTTGGCGCCAGCTCCGGCCATTGGTACTTATCACTAAAAGACAGTAAATCTCAAGTCCGCTGCGCAATGTTCAAAGGCGCCAATAGAAGCGTCAGATTAACGCCAAGTAACGGCCAACAAGTTTTAGTTAGAGCTAAAGTTTCTTTATATGAACCCAGAGGTGACTTTCAATTAATTATCGAGCAAATGGAAGATGCCGGTACTGGTTTGTTGCGCCAACAATTCGAACAGTTAAAGCAAAAGCTCAGTACTGAGGGGATATTCGCCCAGCACCATAAGACCGTCATTCCTAAACACCTACAAACCATCGGCATAGTTACCTCCCCCACAGGCGCAGCTGTTAAAGATATTCTAACGGTATTAAAACGAAGAAATCCAAATTTAGCGGTGATCATTTATCCTGCACTTGTTCAGGGATCGCAAGCTGTAAACGATATTGTTCATGCAATCAATACCGCTAATGCCAGAAATGAGTGTGACGTACTAATCGTTGGTCGTGGTGGTGGCTCTTTAGAAGACTTGTGGAGTTTTAACGAAGAGTCTGTTGTACGTGCTATCTATCAAAGCCAATTACCCATTATTAGTGCGGTGGGTCACGAAACAGATACCACCTTGAGTGACTATGTTGCTGATTTACGAGCGGCAACCCCATCAGCTGCCGCTGAATTGGTTTCACAAGATAGCAGTGAGTTATTGCAAAAAGTATTAATTCTTAACCAAAGACTCATTAATGTAAATAAAAGAAAATTAGTTTCGTATAACATCAGCTTAACACATTTTTGTCATCGCCTGAGCCGTGTTCATCCAGCTCAACAATTACAAAATCAACAGCAAAAAGCCGATGAATTAGATAACCGTTTAACTTCAGCAATCACCAGACACTTGCAAGCTTTGGCTAATCGTCCTCAACAATTGTCTCATCACTTTACACTATTATCCCCACAAAAAATAATACTGCAGAACAAAGAAAAAACAGCTCAACTAACCTCTAGGCTGGTCTCTACAATAAAACAAGCACAACAGCAAAGAGGGGAGTTGTTCGCTCATACTATCAGTGAGTTACAAATCGTCAGCCCACTTGCCACTATTGCCAGAGGCTATAGTGTCACTAGGAATAAAAGGGGTAATATTATTAGGTCTATACAAGAGGTTAAAGATAAACAAGAATTAACTATTCAAATGAGTGATGGCCTAATCACCACTAAAGTAATGGCAAAGCAGTCCCCTCTTTAATAATAAATGGGATTGCTTTATTCTCCTTAAAAATTAAAGCCTTACCATCACTACTTAATATATCGTTAGCGTTTATGGCCAATACTCTTTATCAACTGTTACCTTCACTATAGCTAAATAGCAATACATGCTGCTCATACAAGCGGTGTAAATGCACAACTTTAAGCAAATCAGGTAGCATTAATCGCGTGACATTTATCGCTGCTCAAGATTCTTTGCAGGAATGATAACTAAAGGCAAATAGGCGCTAGAAGTTAGTACTTGCTAGCCCTATATTTACATAAATTTATGATTCTTTTTTATAACCCTGAGTTGCTCTTGCTATTTTCTTTTTCTCGGTAAAATTAAGTTTCTTCTTACCCGCAAATGGGTTACTCGTTTCTCTAAACTCAATTCTAATAGGTGTGCCCATAATCTTTAACGACTTACGATAATAATTCATCAAATAGCGCTTATATGAGGTCGGTAATTTCTTCGCTAAGTTACCATGTATTACTATGATAGGAGGATTATAACCACCGGCATGAGCATATTTTAGTTTAATACGTCGGCCTTTACTCATTGGTGGCTGGTGGTCGAATACAGCCATATCTAAAATTTTAGTGACCATAGACGTTGAAATACGCTTAGTTGCACAAATGAAGGCTTCTTCTACAGATTCATATAAATGACCTACACCGGTACCATGTAATGCTGAAATAAAATGTACACGGGCAAAATCAATAAAACCTAAACGGCGATCAAGCTCAGTTTTAATACGTTCTTTAGCATGGTCTTCCAAGCCATCCCATTTATTTACCGCAAGCACTAATGATCGGCCAGCTTCCAAAATAAAGCCTAACAAGCTTAAATCTTGGTCACTTATTCCCTCTCTTGCATCGATAATTAACAAACATACATTAGCATCTTCAATAGCCCGTAATGTTTTAATTACTGAATATTTTTCAACAATATCAGTCACATTCTTACGACGACGAATACCAGCAGTATCAATCAAGGTATATTCACGGCCATCATGCTCCATTGGAATATAAACACTGTCGCGAGTTGTCCCAGGTGAATCAAAAACGACCACACGGTCTTCACCTAAAATACGATTTGTTAATGTTGATTTACCCACATTAGGCTTGCCAATGATCGCTAATTTTATCCGATCATTCTCTTCAGGTGCTGCCGAAAGCCTTTCTTCATCGGTGAGTGAGTTTGGCTGATTTTCACTGTCTTCAAATTCAAAATTTTCTTCGATTTTAGGCCGAGAGAGTGCTTCGATGTGAGGTGTTAATGCTAATGTCAATAATTGAGTAACACCTCGACCATGAGCCGCGGCAATTTTATGAACATCACCTTCTATACCTAATGAATAAAATTCAGCCACCGCACTGTCAGCATCAATACCGTCAACCTTATTAGCGACTAAAAACACTTTTTTATTCTGCTTTCTTAAATAGCTCGCTAAACCTTGATCAGCAGAAGTTAGTCCTGCTCTTGCATCAACCATAAACAAAACAGCATCGGCTTCCTCAATTGCCATTAACGATTGCTCAGCCATTAAGGCATCAATACCTTCTTCATTGCCATGAATACCACCGGTGTCAATGACAATAAACGGATGTTCTTCAACTTCTGCTTGACCATATTGGCGATCACGAGTTAAGCCCGGGTAATCTGCAACAAGTGCATCACGAGAACGTGTTAAACGATTAAAAAGCGTTGATTTACCAACATTTGGACGACCAACTAATGCAACGACAGGAAGCATGAAAACCTCAATTCTTCTTTAATATCAGCACTTATCATTTAATAATAATACTGATTAGATAACAAATAACGGCTCCACCTGCACTTTGCAGAGGAGCCGTAAATAATTCGAGCTTAAAACTAATGTAATCAGTTTAGCTTAGTTGATAAAGCTTATGGTTTAACTTCAATTAGTTTAGGGATTTGAATAGCCTCCAAATCACCATTTCTTACTTGGCTATATAAAACACCATTGATAACCGTTGGCGTACTATGAATACCACTTCCATCAACATGATGGCGAGCAACAACTTCTCCAGTATCTTGACTTAGCCAATGTAAATAACCGTCAAAGTCACCTACTACAATATATTCATCATAAACAGCAGGCCCGGTTACATCACGATTGCTCATGGTTAAATTACTCCACCGCTCTAAACCATCATTACGGTCAACAGAGTAAACATGCCCCTTATCTGTGGTCAAAAATATGCTATTTCCACTGATTGAAATTTGGCGATATGAAGAGTATTGGCGCTCCCATAAAATTTTACCACTTCTTAAATCAAGAGCTACGAGATTACCGCGAGATGAAACAGAATACACTTTATCTCCAAATACCACTGGAGCAGAATCTACATCGACAACGCGTTCTAATTCCGTTGTTCCCGTTGATTCACCTACATCAGTTGTCCAGCCTTGTTGTCCTTTTTCCAAAAGAAAAACACTGACGTTACCATTAGCTTGACCAACCAAAACACCGCCAGAGGCAATAACAGGAGAGCTCAAACCTCGTAAAGTTAACGCTGGAACATCTTGTTCAGTTTTCCATAATACCTCACCCGTAGAGGCATTGAATGCTTGTAATACACCTGATGCACTATTAACCATTAAAATGCCTGAATCAATCGCTGGGGCATTAATAATTTCGCCTTTAACTTTCCCCTGCCAAGCAAGCTTGCCTGTTTCAGCATCTAAGGCATAAATATCACCATTTTCACTGCCAATAAATACTCTATTAATACCGGTAATGGGACCGCCGGCCAGTTGGGCTGATTTTCGGCTAGCAAAAAAACTACGCTCACCATCAATATCGCTTAGATCTGCTTGCCATAACTTTTTACCTGTGCGCTGCGCAAAAGCTATAACATCTCCATCTCGACTAGCAGAGAAGACTTTATTATAAGCAACAGCTGGTTTAATTCGTGAAAAGTGGTTTTCCACACCATAACCAACACTAGTATTCCAGATGACTTTGGGTACAAATTTTTCTTCAAATTCGATTAGTTCAGCAACAACATCTCGTGGGTCTTCATCATCAGTTGATGAACAAGCACCCAATCCGGTAGCCAAGACTACAATGGTTAGTAACTTAGTGATAAACATTTTATTTTTTAACATATCAAACCTCACTCAGAAACAATTATTATTTTACATCGCCAGTTAAGTTAATGGCTTGAGCTAAGTTATCTAATTTCATCTGTAATCCTGGGCTAGAGGTTAAACCATCGGCAACAATTGCCGCTTGGTATGCTGTTCTTGCCAGTTCTTTTTTACCTTGTTTGAGATAAGCATCACCTTTGGTTTCTTCAACTGAGGCATTAAAAGATACTGGTAGTTTTGTCGTTAATGTGATTAAGGCTTTATCAAATTCAGCTAATTGAATTTGCACTCTCGCTAAACGTAACGTGGCAATAGCTTTAACGCCTTCATTAGGTGCATTTTCAATTGCTGCGGTTAAATAAGATGCCGTTTTCGCCCAATCTTTATGGCTTGCTGCTTCTTTTGCTAATGATAATGCAGTAAATGAGGCGTAAGTTGTATGAGCATTATCAGCAATGAAAGTATCGCCTGCAGAGCGAAAAGCTGCCGAGTCTTTCTCACTTTGTTCAAGCACAACTTGATACGTCTCTGAGCGAGCAGTTTCTTCCGCCAGTATTCCGTCTTTATAAAAGTTAACACCAACATAGCCGGCTAACCCAATAACTAATCCTGCAATGATATAATTACCATTTTCTTTCCAGTAACTTCTAATTGCATCAACTTGTTGCTCTTCTGTTTGATAAACTTCCACAATATACCCTTAAATTAAACTGGTTAATAAACTTGCTACTTGATCAAATGCCAAGTGTTGTTGCTCTTGTTGGCCGCGGAGGTATTTCACCGTGACTTTTTTTTCGGCAAGTTCGTCCTCACCTAAAATTAACGCTATGTGCGCACCAGATTTATCGGCCCGCTTCAATTGTTTTTTCATGTTGCCACCACCGCAGTGACATTGAATTCGGCTATTGGGCACTTGATCACGCCACTGCTCAACGAGTTCATTGGCTGTTAACATCGATTCATCGCCCAGTAGAATGACATAAGCATCAACTTGAGGACGAATGTTTTTCACCTGTTCTAAGCTCGTTAGCATTAAGACTAAACGTTCTATACCTAGTGCAAAACCAAAACCAGGTGTAGCCTTACCGCCGAGTTGCTCAACTAATCCATCATAACGACCGCCAGCACAAATAGTGCCCTGGGCACCTAAGCTATTAGTTATCCATTCAAATACCGTACGGTTATAGTAGTCTAAACCACGGACTAAACGTTCGTTTAAGGTATAATCAATGCCGGCAGCATCAAGCCTATGGCAAAGACGACTAAAGTGCTCTTGTGTCTCATCACCAAAGTAATCTGACAATTTAGGTGCATCGGTTAACGCGGCTTGTACCTCTGGGTTTTTGCTGTCTAAAACACGCAAAGGGTTAGTGAGCATTCTCCTTTTAGAGTCTTCATCGAGTTGTTCTTCACGCTCAGTCAAATAAATCACTAAAGCATCACGATATTTTGCTCGCTCGTCATTTGAACCTAAAGAGTTAAGCTCTAATGTGACAACATCGTTTATACCAAGTTCCCGCCAAAGTCGTGCGGTCAGTATAATAATTTCTGCATCAATGTCTGGTGTACCAATACCAAAGGCTTCTAGGCCAAATTGATGAAATTGACGATAACGACCTTTTTGTGGACGTTCATGGCGAAACATCGGCCCCATATACCAAAGACGTTGCTCTTGGTTATAGAGTAATCCATGCTGGTTTGCCGCGCGGATACAGCTTGCCGTACCTTCAGGACGTAGCGTTAAACTATCGCCATTACGGTCATCAAATGTGTACATTTCTTTTTCAACAATATCGGTCACTTCGCCAATAGAGCGTTTAAATAACGCAGTGGGTTCAACTATAGGCATACGAATTTCAGCGAAACCGTAACTACTGGCTACACGCCGTAATACCGACTCAACCATTTGCCAAATATTTGTTTCACCGGGAAGGCAGTCGTTCATGCCTCGAATTGCTTGAAGTGCCTTATTTGCTTTAGCCACGAATGTAACTCTCTTTACTTTCTAAAATTGATGAAAATATATATACGATATAAAAGCGCAGCGCGCATTATAGGCTGATACTTGATAAAATTAAACTAATTGATGAGTAATGTCAGCATACAATTAAATTTGTTGTACGTCGATTTGGTTTTTGCTGTCCATCATCAGCGCTTTAGCCCGAATACGTTGTTCTAATTGATCAACGAGGTTGTTGTTATCAAAACGTTCTTTTTGACGGATACCGTCAAGATAATAACCACTTTTTTTACTACTACCTGTTAAACCTAAATCAGAAATCATTGCTTCACCAGGCCCATTAACTATACAACCAATAATAGAGACGTCCATCGGCGTGATAATATCTTCAAGACGTTGCTCTAACGCATTAACAGTAGAGATAACATCAAACTCTTGACGGGAGCAGCTTGGGCACGCAATAAGATTAATGCCTCGACTCCTCAGCTTAAGAGATTTTAAAATATCAAAACCTACTTTAATTTCTTCTATAGGGTCTGCTGCCAAAGAAATTCGCAAAGTATCACCGATACCTTCTGAGAGTAATAGACCTAAGCCCACCGATGATTTAACTGAACCTGACCGTAAACCACCTGCTTCGGTAATACCTAAATGTAGTGGATTATCAATTTGTTTTGCCAATAATCGATAAGCACCAACAGCCAAAAACACATCAGAGGCTTTAACACTGACTTTGAATTGATCGAAGTTCAATCTATCAAGAATATCAACATGGCGCATTGCTGACTCAAGTAATGCCTCCGGTGTAGGTTCGGTATATTTTTCTTGGATATCTTTTTCTAATGAACCACCATTGACACCAATACGAATAGGTATATTGTGATCACGAGCACATTCAACTACCGATCGAACGCGATCTTCTCTACCAATATTACCAGGATTAATACGTAAACAATCGGCACCATATTCCGCAACTTTTAATGCGATACGATAATCAAAATGAATGTCAGTGATTAACGGCACATTCACTTGCTTTTTAATTTCTCGAAAAGCTTCAGCTGCATCCATAGTCGGTACACTTATCCGCACCATATCAGCACCAACAGCTTCTAACGCTCTGACCTGAGCAACGGTTGCTACAACATCGGTTGTTTGAGTATTAGTCATAGACTGAACGGTAATCGGGGCATTACCACCAACAGGAACATTGCCCACCATGATTTGACGAGAAATCCGGCGAATTATTGGAGATTCTTTAAACATAAAATTCAACACACTCTTTTAAAACGTAACAATAAAATAGCACTGGAGATAACGCTCAGCCTCGGCTCAGCTATTCAATGATAATAGGTAGGGTAAACTTGGCGACATTATCTTTATCAAATTGAGACATATCAACAGAGTCACCGTTAAATTCAATACTTGCTAATGCAGGTCGACCAATATCGACTTTAAAGGGGGGCTTACCGATTATTGTCATTACATAACCCGCTTTTTTTACCCCATAAGCAATTCTCTCACCTGTAGCATCATATATACTGACCCAACAATCTCCGGTGAACATAAAGATGGCAGTCGCTTTTGTTAACACTTGCTGTACAGCTGTTGTGTCATCGACATGCTCAATAACTAAAGCGTTATTTAAAACAGCCTTTTCAGCAGATACTGGCGGTATAATTTCACTGTCAGGAGATTTATCTTCAGTGACCGTTACCGTTACAACATTTTCAGATTTATCTGTCAATATACTTGCAATCGTTGTGTTACTAGTACCTGATGTTTTTTCATCGACACCCTGAAGCCACCACATCAAAGTAGAGCCTATTAAAATTGCGACAATAAGATAGCTGATCCACATCAACAAACTATTTTGTGCTTCTTTTTGTGTGGTTTTTGAAAAGCTCAGCATTTCTGAACACTCAGTTTTTGCATCACTTAAGGTATCGTAGCTAGTTAAGATATCTTCTTTACTAATATTGACCAATCTCGCAAAAACGCATACATAGCCACGATTAAATGTTTCGGGTAATAAGGGGTCAAAAATATTGGCTTCTATATTTTCGACTAAAACCAAGCGAAGTTTTAGCCTAGTTGCAATATCTTGTTGAGAAAAACCTAACTTTTTCCTTGCGGTTGCAAGCAGTTGACCAGGCCCAATGACTGCAATATTGTCAGAAAATTCAGGGCACTCTTTGACGTCTTTACTCATCAGTATTTTCTACCACTAAAGGTTTTGAGATAAATAGTGTATCACCAATACGAATGTTCAAATTTTCATCTAAATCATTCCAACGCCTCAACGCTGCCATTTTAATATTATATTTAATAGAGATATGATATAAAATCTCATCTTTTACAACAACATGTACAGCTCTTTTAGCAAGCCCTGCAATTTCAGTTATCGGTTGCTCTTTTTTTAATTGGGCTGTTACTTCAGAAATAGGTCCGCTCACTACCTTTTCACTAGCCTTTGCCATCGTTGCCAATGGGGTATTATCATATTCTTCTAGCGTAACGACAGAGGTTTCTAAGGGTGTGGTATCAACAATTAATATAGATGCATTTGGCTCTGTTATAGAATCACTGAAGGCGGCAGTTAATTGCTCATTTTTTGTCTCTAACACTTTAGCCTTAACTGAACTCATTAACGATTTACCATTAGGCGACAGTTTAAACACTCGTTTTGTGTCTGCCTTATTCAACTCCTTGGTTTTACTCTGTTGATACCGTTCAGCCAACTTGTCAGCTTCGATGCGATCTAGCCCATTTAGCCCATTTAGCAAATATTGCTTAGCTTGCCATGAACTTGGGTACATCCGAACCAACATTACACCCAATTTTTCCGAGGTTTTATGATTGCCTAATTGTTGATTGACTTTTAATGCTAAAGCTAACGACTCCGGTTTGAATTTTCGGGTAACCCTTGCAAATTTTCGCTCATACCTGTGCGCTTTTTTATAATTACCCATAGCATATTCTAAACGTACCATCTGAAATAGTGCAGAACTATTATTCGGGTTATGCATAATAGCTTTGTCTAAATATTGTTCTGCTTGAACAAAATGGTCGGCTTTCAATTGGCATGAAGCAAGATTTTCATAACTTTCAGACACCAACAAATAACTTGGAATAGTAATGGCGGTTAAAAATTGTTTTTCGGCTTTGTCAAAACGGCCTTGACGGCATAAAAACACGCCATAGTTGTTCAAAGTATTCGCATTGTTGGACTCGATTGATAATGCTTTTTCATACGATTTAATGGTAAGTTCTGGCTCATCAACAGTTTCATAATATTGAGCAAATGCGGTATGGACCTCAACCATGTTTGGTCCAAATTTTTTCGCTTTTTCTAGATTAAATTTAGCTTGATTAGTATTGCCTCGCTTTAGATAACCTAAGCCTAATGATACTCTAGTAATGGCAAGCTCATGATTTGAAGTCTGTTTTTCTATTACTGGTTTGTTTTTGTTGAAATTTTGAGTAACACAAGCCGAAAGTAACAAACTCAATATTACGAAAGCTATTTTACCGTCAAATTTAGCCATTAGATTCCAAGATCACTTAACTTAGTTATTATAATACTTACAAAAAACAAATATATGCAGTAATGTTGAGTTTTTTAAGTCGGTTCATTTTTTGTACTATCTGTTATAGCATGTTCTTTTATAAGATGAACGTATTAATCAGAGCATTTAAACCATTTTTAACGAAATCGACTCAGTTATCAGCTCTTTTTTATCGTTTCGCTGTGTTGTACGTTTAGTACGGTCTATAACATCCCCGGCTAATTGACCACAAGCAGCATCAATATCTGCACCGCGAGGGCGACGAGTAATGACGGTGAGTCCATAGCTTTGCAGTACTTTATCAAAACGGTCAATACGCGAATTACTTGAACATTTATAAGTTGATCCTGGATAAGGATTAAACGGAATTAAATTGATTTTACTTGGCAAATCTTTTAATACAATAGCTAATTCATGTGCTTGGTCAGTACTATCATTGACGTGATCTAACATGACATATTCTATTGTCGCTTCTTTATTAGCCTTTGAACCATCGATATAACGCGCTGCTGCTTTAATAAAATCTTCTAATGGGTATTTTTTATTAATCGGTACTAATTCATTACGTAATGCATTGTTAGGCGCATGAATAGAGATAGCTAAAGCACAATCGATTTTCTCTTTTAACATATCAAGCGCTGGCACAACCCCTGAAGTACTGACCGTTACACGACGTTTGGACAAGCCGTAGCCTAAATCGTTCAACATATTATCAAGAGCTGGGATCAAGTTTTTCATATTGAGTAAAGGCTCGCCCATTCCCATCATTACAATGTTGGTAATAGGTCGTGTGCCTGCGATACGTGTTGCGCCAATGTCATTTGCTACTCGCCACACTTGGCCAATAATTTCAGAAACCGTTAGGTTTCGATTAAATCCTTGCTGAGCCGTTGCACAGAAAGTACATTCTAATGCACAACCAACTTGAGATGAGACACAAAGTGTGGCTCGACCATTTTCAGGGATCCAAACCGTTTCAACTTCCTGACCACCCGCAAGCTTTATCGCGTACTTAATAGTACCATCGCTTGACACTTGCTTTTCTGAAATTGTCGGCGCAGTTATTTCACAATTTTGTTGTAATTTTTCACGCAATTTTTTATTTATATTTGTCATTTGCTCAAAATCATCATAACCGAAGTGATAAATCCACTTCATAACTTGATCGGCACGGAAAGGTTTTTCACCAATAGAAGCGAAGTACTCTCTCATCATTTGATAATCAAAATTAAGTAAATTGATTTTACCTACAGTGTTAACTGATGATTTATTTTCAGCGGGTTCACTTTTAGAACTATCGACTAACTCAATACTAACTTCATTCATGACAAGAATTTTCCAAACAACAAAATTTTAGGGGGTAAATTGTACACTTTTCATACAGAAATAACAATTTGATAAAGCATATATAGTTAAATAACTTAGGTTAAAATGAGAAAGTCAATTAGCTATAAAAGCAAAAGGATTTTACTGGACGTTCAGTAAAATCCTTTTATTAAAAATTGATTTAACATATCAATGAAAAATCAACTGACCAATTTTTCGACAGCGAATTAACGAGTACGTGGGCAAATTTCGTCATCAGAGAAGAAATAAGCAATTTCACGTGCCGCTGACTCTAAAGCATCGCTACCGTGACAAGCATTTTCATCAATAGACGTAGCATAGTCAGCACGTAAAGTACCCGTAAGCGCATCAGCTGGGTTAGTAGCACCCATGATTTCGCGATGTTTAAGAACCGCATTTTCGGCTTCTAACACTTGAACCATAACAGGTCCAGAAGTCATAAACTCAACTAAAGCACCAAAGAAAGGACGTTCGCTATGTTCAGCATAAAAGCCTTCTGCTTTTTCTTTGCTCAAGTGAACCATTTTAGAAGCAACAATTTTAAAACCTGCAGTTTCAAAACGATTGTAAATTTGACCAATTGCATTTTGTGCGACTGCATCAGGCTTTAAAATTGAAAAAGTACGTTCGATAGCCATGAATAGCCCTCTTAATAGTTAAAATATGAATAAAAAATATCAATAAATATGAATAAAAATAAGTAATCCGCAAAAAACTAACCTGTAAGATTAAATGATAACGGATAAATTTTCGCCGCATTATAAACGAGTTAGTTCAATCAAACAACTAAGCACTTAATTTATAGCTGTCATTATAAAGATGAGTGTTTTTAATAACTGATCCTGCGATATTCTCGATATTGCGCTGTCCAGAAATTTCGCTCAATTTTAGCTAATAGCATTTCGTCAGATACCTCTAACGCTAACCCTTGTGAGTAAGCAACTTTAGAGACATTGAATGCTATTTTTTTACTCAGTTCAGCAATTTCAGTTAATGGCGGTAATAATTCACCTTCTCCTGTATTGGCAAGTGGTGACGCGGCAGCAAGCGTTTCACTGGCTATCATCAACATTTCCTCGGTAATACGACTAATACTCGCCGCCACAACGCCTAAGCCAATACCGGGGAATATATAAGAGTTATTGCATTGCGCAATAGGGAAAGTTTTTCCTTGGTATTCAACTGGTTCAAATGGACTCCCTGTAGCAATAACCACCTGACCTTCCGTCCAGTTAATCACATCTTCTGGTGTCGCTTCTACTTGGCGTGACGGATTACTTAATGGGAAAATGATGGGTTTAGGGCAATGCGATTTCATCGCTTTGATCACCACTTCACTAAACAGACCCGCTTGACCAGAAACGCCAATAAGAATATCAGGTTGTGCGCCATGCATAACTTCAAGCAGCGAAGCGTATTGAGTTTTGATTTGCCATTCCTCTAGGGAACGTTTAGTTTGTACTAACTTTTCTTGAAAGTCTCTCAATCCTGTCATGCCTTGAGTTAACAAACCGAAACGGTCAACCATAAAGACTCGGCTTCGCGCTTCTAATGGGGTAATACCCTCACTGATCATCTGCGTGATAATTTGCTCTGCAATACCACAACCGGCAGAGCCAGCACCAACAAAAGCAACTTTTAATTGTGATAATTTAACACCACGGCTACGACAAGCGGCCAGTAAAGTCCCTACCGTGACAGATGCTGTCCCTTGAATATCATCATTAAAGCAACAAATTTGGTCGCGATAACGCTCAAGAAGTGGCATAGCATTGGGCTGAGCAAAGTCTTCAAATTGCAACATCACATGAGGCCAACGACGTTTTATGGCATTGACAAACAGTTCAACAAATTCATAATATTGCTCGTGGTTAATGCGCTTATGCCGAGCTCCCATGTACATAGGATCGTCGAGTAATTTTTGATTGTTGGTGCCCACATCTAACATCACGGGCAAAGTGTAAGCGGGACTAATACCACCACAGGCGGTGTATAGCGAAAGCTTACCGATAGGAATGCCCATACCGCCAATGCCTTGGTCACCCAAACCTAAAATACGCTCACCATCGGTAACGACTATGATTTTGACTTTATTTTTAGTCGCATTGCGTAAAATATCATCGATGTTATGACGCTCTTCATACGAAATGAATAACCCTCTAGAGCTGCGATATATATCAGAAAATTGTTCACAAGCATCACCTACGGTAGGCGTATAAATAATCGGCATCATTTCAGCTAAATGCGCCTGCACTAATTTATAAAACAAGGTTTCGTTATTGTCGTGAATCGCACGCAAATAGATATGTTTATTTAAACTGCCACGAAAACTACAATATTGCATATACGCCCGACCAACTTGCTCTTCAATAGTTTCATATCGCGGTGGCAATAATCCCATTAAATTAAAGCTGCCTCTCTCTTCTTTGGTAAACGCACTCCCTTTATTAAGCAGTGGTGTTTCTAATAAGGTAGGACCAGAGTAAGAGATATAGAGAGGTTTTTTTTCAGAAGATGTCATAAGTAATCGTCGCAAAACATTATTTAAAAGAACTGTATACCTCAATTATAAATAAACTGACCATAACAACAAGAGTATAAGTATTAAAAATAGTTAAAATAACCATTAACTATGATGAATACTATCTTTTGACGTTTTAAAGCCATTAATCCATCTCAGCAATCCACGCTAATTGTATGGCTTCAAGTACTCTTTCACCACAATGTTTAGGATCATCACCAAAGCGGTCTAAGGCTAAAATCCATTGCCTAAGCTCAGAAAAATGGAGTTTGAGGGGATCAACTTCAGGATGAAGTTCCATTAAGTCCAAAGCTATTTCTAAGGAGTCGCTCCAACGTAAAGACATATCTATACCTCAATAAGTAAATAAGTAAATAAGTAAATAAAACAGCAAATTACACCGACACTGCAGCACTTACTTTAAAATAATAACTGAAAGTAAAAGTAGTCTGCGGCTAACATAATAACTAACCATAGCAATAAAAGTCGGATGCGGCGGCAAAAAGAACAGTTTGTATGCCACCATTGGCGAAAAGGTTTGGTCAAAGGCGAGTTAACAGTGGTCAAAGAGAACGTTTATAGTAACAAGTTAAAGGTGAAGGGCAAGCGTTGCCCTCACGTAGATTGACTTTTATCAACATTTAACCAAAAAGTCTTCCAATAAAGCTTTTCGCGGTGGTTGTATGCAAATTAACTACATCTTCAGGCAGTACATTAAAATCATCAAGACTAAGATAGTCTACGGTTAATGTATTGTGCTCAAAATCACCTGTTGCAGGATTAAAACGGTATTCTTTTGCCCATTCACTGATATTTTCGGTAATTGAGTTGATGGCATCAACAACACATTGCGCTTCTTTATCAGTGGTTGTTGGATGGAATGATGCACGAATCCAGCCCGGTTTTTCACAATAGTCGCCCGCATCAATTTGCTTAGTTATTTTTTGCGATGTGTCGTGATCAACATTTAATAAAATATGACCGTATGTGCCAGCGCATGAACAGCCACCACGGGTTTGAATACCAAATTTATCATTGAGCATACGAACCACTAGATTGTAATGCGCATTTTGAATGTAAAAAGAGATAATACTTAAACGCTCTGTTATGTCTGGCTCAAGCATCTTCACTTGTTCATTTTTACTGAGGCCATTCATCACTAACAGGGTTAACTCTTTTTCTCGCGCGGTAATTTTCTCAACGTCCATAGCCTCTTTTACTTTTATTGCTAAAGCCGTACGTATGCATTGCAGAAACCCGGGAGTGCCGCCATCTTCCCTTGTTTCAATGTTATTGAAAAAACTGTGCTCTCCCCAAGGATTAGTCCAAGTGACTGTGCCACCACCGGGATGGTCAGGGACTTTATTTTTATAAAGCGTTTTATTAAAAACAAGTACTCCAGAACTTCCCGGACCGCCTAAGAATTTATGTGGCGAAAAGAAAATAGCATCAAGGGTTTGGGCTTTATTGATTGGATGCATGTCAATATCGACATAGGGCGCTGAGCAAGCAAAGTCAACAAAACACACCCCCTCATGTTTGTGCATTATTTCAGCTAACTGATAATAAGGTGTTTTAATACCGGTCACATTTGAACACGCAGTAAATGATCCTATTTTTAACTGCCGGTTTTGATATTTATCTAACAACTCTTCTAAATGAATTAACGAGGGCAAACCATTTTCATCAGGATTAACAATTTCTAAAGTAACATCACATTCATACCAGGTTGTTTGATTAGAGTGATGTTCCATATGAGTAATAAAAACAACGGGTTTGTCTTCCTCACAGAACTGCACTTGTTTTTGCATGCGCTCGGGGATGCGTAATCCTAAAATACGCTGGAATTTATTAACAACATCAGTCATCCCCGCACCAGAGGTGATCAAAATATCGTTATCACATGCATTAACATGGTGTTTAATCTCCTTTTGCGCTTGGTGATAAGCCAAGGTCATGGTGCTGCCAGTTAAATTAGTTTCTGTATGAGTATTGGCTATATAAGGACCAAGCGTATGAGAAATATAGCTTTCAATCGGTTGATAGAGTCGACCACTGGCGGTCCAGTCAGCATAAATAATGGTTTGTTCTTTTTCACCCATTTTATGGCTTAAATTTTGTCCGATAATTTGCTGACGAAATGGTAAAAAATGTTGCTCTAATGCTGAAGACATATTCATTAACCCTTGTAATAATCAAATAGATATAAGAGGCAGCTCAGTAGTGCTCTTTATCTCTTCCATAGCAAAACTAGACGTGACATTGGTCAAGCTTGTTGCATTAATAAAACGTTTATAAAAAGCATCATAGCTAGCAATATCTTTAACCACTACCCTTAATAAATAGTCGTATTCGCCACTCATCCGGTAAAAATCAACCACCTCAGGAAATGCGTAAACAGTGCTAGAAAACTCATCTAACCAATCACTGTCATGCCTGCTGGTTTTAACCTGGACAAAAACAGAAACACTTAAATCAAGCATCACAGCATCTAAAAGTGCGACTTTACGTTTAATGATCCCGCTTTTTTCTAGTTTTTGAAGCCGCCGCCAACAAGGTGTTTTAGTTAACCCTACTTGCTTAGCAAGCTCTTCAATAGCGATACTAGCATCCTGCTGTAAAATAGCAATAAGTCGCAAATCTGTCTCATTTAAGTACATTAAATTCTAATTTATAGGGATTATTTAGCACAAAATACCAAAAGCAACTAATTATCGCAATCTAAATAAAATGTTATCTCTGTTTAGTCGCTGATTTTGAAATTATATTTCAGCAAAATAAGTAAAAATACTTATTATTTTTTCAAAATAAACCTTTATAAGGGAGTGATCACAAAATATATGAGCGGCAAGCATAGATGGTAAATGGGGTATTGATGGCTGGTCAAAAGAAAAACCTCAAACCGTTTATTTAAAACAGGTGACTAGTTTGAGGTTTTTTATGAGTTATTGGCTAATAACGGTAAAGCCGTTTTACTTTACAGGAAAACCACGGTCGCGCATTAACGCTTCAACTTTCGCATCACGGCCTCTAAAAGCCCGATACGCTTTAGCAGGGTCAACCGCATTTCTGACACTAAATAAATGATCAACTAATTTCTTCGCCACATCAGTATCATAAAAACCACCAGGTGCTTCGGCAAAGGCTTCTGCAGCATCAGAGGTCAGCACTTCTGCCCACATATAGCCATAATAACTAGCAGAGTAACCCTCACCACTAAATACATGGCCAAATTGTGGTGTACGATGACGCATAACTAACTGCTTAGGCATATTCAAAGCCGCTAACGTTTCGCGTTCAAACTTATCTGCATCAATGTTTGAGGGATCCATGGTATGAAGTTTCATATCAATGAGTGCTGAGGCAAGATACTCAGTCGTTTTGAAACCTTCATTGAAAGTTGCCGCTTGTTTGATCTTAGCCACTAAATCGGCTGGCATTGCCTTACCTGTCTTATAATGAATAAGGTATTGGCTGATCACTTCATCGGTTGATAACCATCGTTCTAACAACTGAGATTGAAATTCAGTGTAATCACGTACACCACCATTAAGGGTGGGATACACAACATTAGAGGATAAAAAATGCAACGCATGGCCAAATTCATGGAAGTAAGTTTCAGCATCATCCCAAGAAATTAAAGCCGGCTCGCCCGGCGCGCCTTTACTAAAGTTTGAATTATTTGAAGATAGCACATTGGTTTTACCATCATAGGTTGTATGGCTTCGATAAGTCGTTGCCCAAGCACCAGAGCGTTTGCCTTGACGAGCAAAGGGGTCTAAATACCATAAACCAATATGCTCGCCTGATGTTTTATCCTTAACTTCCCAAACCTTAACATCTTGATGAAAAACGGGAACAGAGCCATCAGTAATTGCGGTAAAATCAAAGTTAAATAAACGGCCAGCAACATAAAACATCGCTTCTCTTAACTTATCTAATTGCAGGTACTGCTTGACTTCATCTGAGTCTAAGTCATATTTTGACTTCCGTACTTTCTCCGCATAAAAACGATAATCCCATGCGGCAATCTCTTTTAAGCCATCTTCTGCTTTAGCAATAACTAGCATGTCTTTAACTTCTTCATCAACACGAGCAATAGCGGCTGGCCATACCGACTCCATTAAATTAATCGCATTTTCTGGTGCTTTAGCCATTCGGTCTTCTAAACGCCAAGACGCATAGTTTTTGTAACCTAACAGCCCAACACGCTCATGACGAAGTTTTAATATTTCAGCAATAATAGCGTTGTTGTCAAATTTATCACCATTATCACCACGGTTGTAATAGGTTGCCCATACTTGTTGACGCAACGAACGCTCTGTTGAATAAGTTAAAAATGGGTCCATTGAAGAGCGAGTATTAGTAATAGCGTACTGACCTTCACGTTGACGATCTTTTGCTGCAGAGGCTGCTGAATTGATCACCGATTGGGGTAAACCACCGAGTTGTTTCTCGGTAAGATAGAGTACATAACCTTCTTCGTCAGCTAATACATTGCTTGAAAATTGAGTATGCAGCTCAGCTAAACGTTGGTTTATTTGAGCATATCGTTTTTTAGCGTTACCCGCTAATGTTGCGCCATTACGGAAAAAGCTATTATAGGTGAGTAAAACTAAGCGTTGTTGATCATCACGTAAACTTTTCACTGCCTCTGAGTTGTAAACAGTAGACACTCTTGTAAATAACGCTTCGTTTTGGCTGATTTTAGAATTAAACGCAGCAAGTTTAGGCGCCATCTCTTTTTGAATTTGTCTAAACTCAGGCGACGACATATTTGCACTCCAAATACCCCAGTAATTAAAAACTCTATTGAGTAATTCCCCCGTGCGCTCCATTTCAACAATAGTATTTTCAAAGGTTGCAGGCTCAGGGTTATCAGCAATCGCATCAATTTCAGCTAAATTTTGCTTCATTCCCTCCTCAATAGCGGCAACTAAACCAATTAACGAAACTTTGTCAAAAGCAGGAACGCCTTCAAATGGACCGGTCCATTTAGCCAACAATTGTAACTTGGCTTTTTCTAAAGCATTAGCGGCATTAACTTGCTGTGTTGAGTCTTTTAAAGCAGCTGTAGCTGATTCTATTTCAGCCACAGTAGTCGCCACTTCTTTATCACTAGCACAAGCCATTAAGATATTGACTGTGAGTAGTACGGCAATAAAACTTTTTTTCTTCATGTTATTTTCCTTTGTCTCGATTATGTGGCCATATAAGAATAAAGAATAAAGGGATAGGGTAATCGCTCTCATCTCAATAGGCCTATTATGCTACTTATATTAAAAGGGTATGAGGTAAACCGATGTAAGATATCGAGTTAATCAGAAAAATACTAGTTTTATTATGTAACTTTGTTTGACCGTTATACGTAACCAAAATTTTCTTGATAAGTAATTTGTTGATAAGTAATTTGTTGATAAGCCATCTATTGGTAAGTCAGAAGGTCACTCAAGGTGCATATCTCAGTCTTAATCGCATCTATCTGTTTTCATTGCCATGAAGGCAAATTAAATACTCCTGTTTTTTGACTAAAGGCCCACTTGCACAGCAGTTGTATACTAAGTATGCTAAGCATTAATAAACCTTAGTAAGCCTTAGCATACTTAGGTAATACAATTACCGATGATCCCCCTATGCCAGCGCCAGCAGTATTCCTTGACCGACAAACGTTCGACAATAAAATAGTATTAACAAAGATAGAGGAGCAAACGGGCAAGCTCAACTGTTACCCGACAACACAACCAACCGATATTGTCTCAAGGTGCCAAGGCGCAGAAATAATCATTACCAATAAAGTGATTATCTCTGCCGAAATACTCAAACAATTACCAACACTAAAGCTCATTTGCATTGCCGCCACCGGCACTAATAATGTTGATATTAATACCGCAACCACTTTAGGTATTACCGTAACCAATGTCAGTGGTTACGCCAATAACTCGGTTACCCAATATGTTTTTTCTCAAATACTCGAGTATTATTCTCAAACCAGTCATCATCATAAAAATACCGAACAAGGCTTATGGCAAATCAGTCCAACCTTTTGTTACCAGGGTAATGGTATAACAGAGCTGGCGGGTAAAACCTTGGGGATCATTGGTTATGGTAACTTAGGTCAAGCCTTAGCCAATATAGCAAAAGCGTTTGGCATGCAGGTACTTATTGCCGAACGAAAGAAGGCAAGTAACATACGTGAAGGTCGAAAATGTTTGACAGTGGTATTAAAAAATGCAGATATTATTAGTTTACATTGCCCTCAAAACAACGAAACAAAACACTTAGTTGATGCTATTTTTTTACAGCAGATGAAATCAACGGCAATGCTAATTAATAGTGCCAGAGGGTCATTAATTGATGAACGGGCACTCATTAATGCCTTAACCAATAAAACAATTGCCTATGCTGTACTTGATGTACTTGAACAAGAGCCGCCCCCTAAAGATCATCCTCTTTTAGGGTGTCATCTAAATAATTTAAAAATAACAGCACATATTGCATGGGCAAGTATAGAGGCTCAACAGCGACTGATTGACTTAATTGCTGACAATATTTTAGCCTTTAACGAAGGCCGCAGGGTAAACAGGATGGATGGATAACATGATTCTAAAAAAAGCAAAACAGATATAATGGCCGGTGCAAGCGATGTTGGCCATAATGCCTGATAGATAATCACTTTATCCTTAAATATGAGAAATACGATAAATACAAAAATACTATTATTGTCCGAAAACCGCCAGTAGTTGAACTCACATTGGGGTAAACTGGCTTAAATACCGCTAAGATAATATTTATATGTCGACAGTCCAAATATATCAACAAGCAAGATTAAGCCGAGATGCTCGCTTTGATGGTAAATTTTATACTGCTGTATTAACTACCGGTATATTTTGTCGTCCCGTTTGCCCTGCGCGTCCACCCAAACCAGAAAATGTGCGTTATTATAACAATGCGATGCAGGCACAAGAGGCCGGTTTTAGACCTTGTATGCGCTGTTTACCTGAGCTGGCGCCACAAGCATCCGTGCCTTTAGCAATAAAAAAACTTTCTAGGGCAGTAGAGTCAGGACAAAATCTCACAATGATGAGTCAAAAGTTTAACTTAAGCGCTCGACAAATAAGGCGTTTATTTATCAAACATTATGGTTTGTCTCCGATAAGATATATATCCAATCACCGGCTATTACTTGCTAGAAAGTTATTAAAAACAACACAACTTACCATCACAGATACCGCTTTTGCTGCAGGATTCTCCAGTGTTCGACGATTTAACGAAGCAATAAAAACCGCATATCAGTGTAGCCCAAGTGATTTAAGAAAAAAAATCCACCCGGTAAAACACCGTGATATTGAAGTAATTTTACCTTACACAGAGCCGTTTAACTGGCCATTAATGTTATCTTTTTTTCAAAAACGCCAATTAACGAATATTGAAATGGTTGATGATGAAAAATATTGCCGCACCATTAATATTAACGGTAATACGGGCTGGTTCAGTGTGAGCAAAGTAACCGATAAAAGCGCCTTGAAACTGATGGTGCAATTAGCAGACTACCGTGACTTGAACCACGTTATTTTGGCGGTCAGGCAAATGTTTGACCTTGATACTGACATGGGTCAAATTCATCAATACCTTGCGGCTCATCCCATATTAGCTGAGGTTATAAAACAAACACCGGGATTACGTTTACCTGGGTGTTGGGATGTTTTTGAATTTTCTATTAGAGCCATCTTAGGTCAACAAATATCGGTCAAAGGTGCAACAACCTTGGCTAATCGTATTGCGGTAAAATATGGCAGCCCGAGCGCTCAAAATCCTTATAAGTTAACGCACCTATTCCCAACACCTGATGAGTTATCAACTGCAAACTATGAGGCAATAGGGTTAACTAAGTCACGAATAAGCACGTTACAAAACTGGCTAGAATTTTATCAACAAGATGAAGAGGTATTGCATTACTACCCCTCTTTAGAAAAATTAGAACAACGACTGATGGCCATAAAAGGTATTGGCCCTTGGACCGTCAATTATCTTGCCATGCGAGGATTAAGCGACCCTGATGCTTTTCCAAGTGCTGATCTTGGCATTATCAAAGCATTAACCGTTAATGATAACAAACCCACCAATAAAGCAATATTAGCCTTAAGTGAAAATTGGCGACCATGGCGAGCCTATGCGGCTATTTACCTTTGGCAATCTTTGGCAATCTCCTAATAAAACTCACTAACTAACTAACTAACAAGCAGAAAAAACTTTATGTATTACACCTATTATCAATCACCATTAGGTGATATTGCGCTCACTGCCAACAACGAAGGCTTAACGGCATTATCTTTTATGCAAGGTGCATCACCCTTAGTGATGGATAAAAACTTGATAGCATGTGATCAAGCTTTTGCACAAGTATGCCAGCAACTAACTGAGTATTTTAACGGCGACAGAATCACTTTTGACTTACCGCTAGCGCAAACAGGTACACCTTTTCAACAACAGGTATGGCAAGCCTTATGTTCAATAAAACAAGGCGAAACCAAAAGCTATGCTTGGCTAGCAAAAAAAATTAATAATGAAAAAGCCGTACGTGCAGTAGGTGCGGCAAACGGGGCTAATAAAATTGCGCTCATTATACCTTGCCATCGAGTGATCGGTAGCAATGGTAAATTAACAGGCTATGCCGGTGGTTTAGCGTTAAAAGCTAAGCTACTAATGCATGAAGGTGCTCAGTTTAGGGTATAAAACCGATAATCAATAATAATAAACAATAAATGTACTAGGCAAACCAAACCAGCTTGTTAAAATAGCTTATTAACGTTTATTGAGTACTGATGTGGAATTTTTTATAACAGCGGCAATCGCTATGTTAATTTGGTTTGTTTGGCAATTAATTAAAGCCAAACGTTTTACTAAATTTAAACAACACCTTGAAAAAGAACTCAAGCCCAAAGTATTTGAGCACATCATTAATGAACTTAATAACACCCGAACTGAGTTATTACCCAACAATGACATTCATCAACAAGCCACCCTTTATTATTGGGGGCAGTACAAGGTAAGAATATTACAAGCCGCACTGCTACGAGATATTATTGATGAGCAATGGTTAAAAGATACCGGCAACATTAAAAATAGCCAGCACCTTTTTTTTATTGAACAAGATAAATTAGCCTAGTAAGTATGGTTAGAAAATTAACCTTCACGGCTAAACTGAATATCCCAAACACCATGTCCTAAACGTTGCCCCCTATTTTCAAATTTAGTTAAGGGACGAGAGTCAGGACGAGGAACATAATCGTTAGTCTCTGATAAATTTTTATACCCTTGCGCACCTTGCATATCTTCTAACATGCATTCAGCATAGTTTTGCCAATCAGTCGCCATATGAAAAACACCGTCAACTTTAAGCTTTTGCCGAATAGTTTCAACAAAATCAGTTTGAACAATACGGCGTTTATGATGTTTTTTCTTATGCCAGGGATCTGGAAAAAACAATTGTACGCTGGTTAAACTTGCATCAGGAATACAATGAGCAAGGATCTCTATGGCGTCATGCTCATAAACCTTTAAATTAGTCACTGCCTTTTCTTGCGCTAACGCAATACAAGCACCCACACCAGGACGATGTACTTCTACGCCAATAAAGTTAATGTGGGGTGCAGCATGTGCCATTTCCACTAAGGATTTGCCCATGCCAAAACCAATTTCTAACACCACAGGATTGTTATTAGCAAATACCGCAGCAAAATTAAGCAAGCCCGCTTGGTGATTTAGCCCCATTTTCGCCCAGTGATCTTCAAGTGCTCGGCCTTGAGCATTGGTTAACCGGCCTTCGCGTTTAACAAAACTGCGAATTTTGCGAATGTACTTACCTTCTTGCTCCGCCTGCTCAATAGTTTTGTGAATGCGGCTATCATCTTCTTTTTCAGTCATATTTTTTTCTTTTCTGGGGGGCTGATTGCTATCATTGTTGGTTTGGCATAAAATTCATTGATAACGAGTAAGCGCTATTGAGCCCACCACACATCGTATAACTCACTTACCGATACTGCCGTAGCACCATTGTCGGTTAACCATTTTTCAACCATTGAACGATGCTCATCAGTACACTTACCTAATTTTTGTGTACAAATAATACCATGCCATAAAAGGTCGCCTTCACCACCAAAACCTAAGCCATTAGGCTCAATAATATCATTGAAAAATTTAACGATAAAGGCATCAATACCTTCACTGTTAGTGCCGTCTGGTAATTTCCATGCCAGGTCAAACCCTAACTCTTGGTATTCATCAACACGTAACTTTTTTCTTAAACGGCGATTACGATTTTTAGCATTTAATTTCATATTTTAATCCACTATTAATTCACATTGCGCGCATTTTAGCGTACAAAATTGATTATACCAAACGGATTAAATGACTGGACAAAATTCAAGGAGGATAAGTAGTCAAGTTCAAGGTGTGTGATTGACTAATAGCTGGCTATTAGGATTGAATACTACGAAGAAATTTAATATTTAGATCACTGAAGATGTTCATTTAATTAATTTGATGGGTATTAATCCAATAGCTATGATTTTAATACCAAAACATGGGCAAGTTCGCTAGACTGGCTGGCACTAAAAACTGATGATAATGACTACATGGCTAATGCTGTTTCACTCGTAAAAATATCCCCGGGGTCGGCTAAAAAGTTTAGCCAAAACATGCTTGATTGGTTTCAAAAACAAGGTCGTAAGCATTTACCTTGGCAACAAAATAAAACCCCTTATCGGGTGTGGATTTCTGAGATAATGTTGCAGCAAACGCAAGTGGCTACCGTTATACCCTATTATCAAAAGTTTATGACGAGCTTTCCGAGTATTACAGCCTTAGCGAATGCCGATGAAGATAATGTTTTACACCATTGGACCGGCCTTGGTTATTACGCCAGAGCCCGTAATTTGCATAAAGCTGCAAAAATTATCGCTACTCAATACCAAGGACACTTCCCTGAGAATATTGAACAAGTGATGGACTTACCCGGTATAGGCCCTTCAACTGCAGGTGCTATCTTAAGTTTGTCATTAAATAAGCATCATGCCATTTTAGACGGTAACGTAAAACGCGTATTGGCGAGGTGTTATTTAGTGGCGGGCCATAATGCTCAAGCTAAATTTGAAAAAACCTTATGGCCGATTGCACAGCAACTCACACCGAAGAACAAGGTCAGTGATTTTAACCAATCGATGATGGACCTAGGTGCTATGATATGTACCCGCAGCAAACCTTTATGTCAGCAATGCCCGTTACAAAGTGCTTGTTTAGCTTATGCCGGCAGTGAGCAAGCTAATTTCCCTCATAAAAAGCCTAAAAAAATCACCCCCATCAAATCAACTATTATGGTTATCCCACGAATACAAACAAAAAATAGTAATGAGGTATTGATGGAGAAACGCCCACCTACCGGTATTTGGGGGGGATTATGGTGTTTTTTAGAAGTGGCCAACAAAGCGGATATCAACAAGCTACTCACTAAGCTTCACCTTAAAGCGACAACGCAAGTTGAAATGACAGCGTTTAGACATACCTTTAGTCATTTCCATCTAGATATTCAGCCAATTATTGTTGATTGCTTGCCGTTACCTCCACAAGAAATAAACGAAAATAATAAACAACAATGGTATGATCTCAATATTGAACAATCTGTAGGCCTTGCGGCTTCAACACAAAAACTCATCAGCTTGCTTAGATAGCCGCTGCTAATTAACCAATACTTAAAAAAGAGAATAAATTATGAGCCGAACTGTATTTTGTCAAAACCTTAACAAAGATGGCGAAGGTCTTGATTTTCAACTGTATCCAGGTGACATTGGCAAACGTATTTTTGATAATATTTCAAAAGAAGCCTGGGGTATTTGGCAAAAGAAACAAACCATGTTGATCAATGAAAAGAAAATGAACATGATGAATGCTGACGATCGCGCCTTTTTAGAGTCGGCTATGGTTGCTTATCTTTTTGAAGGTAAAGAACCGGTGATTGAAGGTTATGTACCGCCAGCTAAATAACCCTTAAACGGCGCAATGGCCAAATAAAATTCAAACAGCGACCTTTACTAAATTGTTGTTTATTGTGCTCCACAGCCTACCATTAGGCCGTAGAGCACAGCAACAAGCCTTAACGCCGACATTATTCAACACCAAACACCTATTATTCCCCTGAAATTTTAACGAATAATCACCTAGAATATCCACCTAGAATAACCACCTATTAGCCTGATAAATAACCCACTCTTATTTTCTACATTAATGCTGCACTGCTGCTGTACTAATGGTGCTGCACTGTTGCTGTACTAGTGCCAGCCATCACCTTTTTATTTTCCAATGACAGGGTAAAACGCTGTTATTACATCGATAAATATTAAAAACCCAGCAATATTTGCATTTAAAAACAGCAAAAAGCAGAAAAAAACAACAAACACACAGTTATTAAAAAATAAGTGTTGACGTAGAAAAGGAAAAGCAGTTTAATAGCGCCCGTCTTCAAGGCAAAGCCGAAAAGACAAATTAAAAATAGCGCCCCGATAGCTCAGTTGGTAGAGCAGAGGATTGAAAATCCTCGTGTCCCTGGTTCAAATCCGGGTCGGGGCACCATTTTTAATTAACCTATATTGAAACCGTGTTTACTGTTAAGTTAAATACTGTTTTGGTGCCAAAGTATCACTTGATACTGCACACAGCTTTGTGTGCCGACTTAGCTCAGTTGGTAGAGCAACTGACTTGTAATCAGTAGGTCGCCTGTTCGACTCCGGCAGTCGGCAACATTCCTTCGTAGGAAGCATCAATCCCTAACCTCGGTTAGGGCTTTTTTGTATCTATCGATTGGTCGAATTCTATAGGTGTTTCATTAGCACCTATAAACTCCCTTACCCCAAAAACTCTGCACCCTATATATAATTTCATCCTGTCATTCAGATAAGTTCATAGGCACAAAATACCCCCTTTTCTAAATCCCACTAACTAGGGCACTAATTTTATCTAGGGTAGGTACATTAAAATTGATCCATTTCTTTTTTAATATGAACTTAATCGATTAGTTATTGATAAATTGGGCGAGTAAAAAAGAACTAATCCATTGTTTAAATATATAGGTTATTGTATAGACCATGAAGACATTAGCTTTGATAGTGGTGTCGAAGGCTGAAGTGATGCATCAGAAACCTTTAATGTCACCTTAGAGCT
>JAWUYA010000061.1:0-56606 GCA_034111045.1 Colwellia sp.
GTGACGATTGGTTAGAGCTTGCCGAGCATTTTGGTAAAAAACATCATCAAGCGGTTGGCTCGTTAAAAGCGCTTAATGCCTTTGCTGCGCACACAGGTAAGCAATGGATTGGCGGTCATCGACAGCAAGCCTCAATATTTCACTGAAACCTCTAAGTAGATTATAAATCCCCCTAAACAGCATCTCGCTGGTATTCGTGTCGGTGTAATTCATTGGTTTGTCGTTTCACCAGCTAGATTAACTTAATAACTTAATAAGTTAATAGAAAAACGCAATATCTACCATCGCCTTTATTTGTTAAAGCTATTTATGTACTGTATTGTCTATTATTAAAATTATTGGACGTCCTGATCTACTTCCACTGATCTACTTCTGATAATGGCACTGATATATTTTAATCGCGTTTGGTGAAATGAAGAAAACTTACATTAACTAATAAAAAAGAGAATAACAATTAGCTGTTATTCTCTTTTAGGTTTTAGCAATAAAGCATAAAATTTATCGCTTAAGTTTTAGATGCCTCAATATACTTTTCAACAAAGTCAGCTAATACATTAAGTGGTACAGGGCCATTACGTAGTATAACGTCATGAAATTCGCGTATATCAAATTGCTCGCCGAGTGCAACTTTTGCATGCTCACGTAATTCAATAATTTTCAACATACCAATTTTATAAGCAGTTGCTTGAGACGGCATAATAATATGGCGTTCTACCATTTTAACTGCGTCTAACTTAGCATTTGGCGTATTGGTTGTGTAATATTCAATACCCTGTTCACGGCTCCATTTTTTCGAATGTATGCCGGTGTCTACTACTAATCTACAAGCACGCCATAGTTCCATCGCTAAGCGGCCAAAGTCAGAATAAGGGTCTTGGTATAAGCCAATTTCTTTGGGGATCATTTCTGAGTATAAACCCCAGCCTTCGGTATAAGCGGTATAACCACCAAATTTACGGAACTTTGGAATGCCAGTTAATTCTTGTTTGATGGCTAATTGCATGTGATGCCCCGGAATACCTTCATGATAAGCCAATGCCGCCATTTGATAACTTGGCATAGATTTCATGTCGTAAAGGTTGGCGTAATAAACACCCGGTCGAGAACCGTCTGGAGCAGGTTGTTGATAGAATGCTTTACCTGCTGACTTTTCTCTAAAAGCCTCCACCGCTTTAACTTTTAATTCTGCTTTAGGTTTGGTTAAAAACAGACTGTCTAATCGGCCTTTCATGTCATCAATTAATGCGACAGCTTCGGTTAAATATTTTTGACGACCTTCTTCATTCGCTGGATAATAAAATTGTTTGTCATTACGCATAAAGTCAAAGAATTGAGCTAATGTACCTTCAAAACCGACGTTTTTCATGATGATAGCCATTTCACCATGAATGCGTGAAACTTCACTTAAGCCAGTTTGATGGATTTCTTCATCAGTTAAATCAGTTGTTGTGGTTCGTTTTAATGCGTTTTTGTAAAAAGCGGCACCTTCTGGAAGTTTCCAAACACCGTCTTTGTCATCGGCTTTTTTTTCTAATACTTGTAAATAACTAATCAGCTGCTCGTAACCGGGCTTAACACCACTTATTAGGGCGGCGTTAATATCAGCAATCAGGGTGGTCTTTTGCTCTGCGTTGATTTCAAGTTCATTCACTTTTTTACGGAAATCAGCAAGTATGGTGCTGTCGCTACCTTCTTCAAATGGTGCGCCCACCAGAATATTTTTTGAGTCACGAATTACATGAGGGAAAACAAATTTAGGGGCAATAATACCGCGTTCTTCACGTAGTTTAAGTTGTGAGGTTAATTGCTCTAAAAACGCTTTGGTTTTTTGCACGCGTGCTATGTAGTCTTGAGCTTCTTTAATATTTTTAATGGAGTGCTGGTTAATTAAAAATGCCGGTACTTGTGAATGTACACCAAACATTTGGTTTACAGGGTAGTTATGAAATTGCCATTGATGATCGGCAATTTCGTTTGTTAATTGTTGTACAAATAAGTGGTAACTGATCAAGGTTTGTTGATCGAGTTTTGTGGTGTCAATGGTCTTTACACGTTGTAAATCAGCTTTCGTGATGTCGAGTTCTTGCTCTTTGTTTTCTTGAGAAATATCGTCCCATTTATCGTAATCTGTTTTTATGCCTAAGTAGGTTTGCATCATTGGGCTACGAGCTACACCTTCATCAAAAATAGCATCGAATAACTGATTGGCTTTTTCAGATTCAGTGATGGTCTTAACCTCACTCACTGGTGCTTCTTTCGTGTTTAGTGTTGAAACTTGTGTGTTTTTTTGGTTTGAACAGGCGGTAAGTAGTGCGCCAGAAATAGCCATTACTAATAGTGTTTTTTGGAAGGTCATAGTTGTCCCGTTGTTATAAATCTTTGTTATTTTTAAATTGATTTTTTATTAATATTTTGATTTTCATAGTTTGGCTTGAAACGGGTGTTGTTGGCAATAGCAGATAAGATAAAGCGCTATAAAATTACGACAGGTAGATAATTGAAGGGTCGTGTAATACTTTATCAGTGCTATTTCAATATTTTGTGCGATTTTGCTCAAGCGGTAGGTTGTTTTGAGCAATAGAGCGCAGTCTATTTTATTTCATGGTCTGAAGAGCAATCTATTGAAAATAAGCCAACGCAAGGATATATGGCCAAATTTTAGAGGTTATTGGTTTAATGTGCGATTAATATATAGGTGTTTGTGGTTTCTATATTTTTCATTTCCCCTATATAAATTATTGTTGTCGCTTTAGTTGTTAACGAATAAAAAGGTTTTATATACAAAATAAATACAAAATAATTACAAGGCAACTACAAGGTAATAAAGTATTTAACAATTTGCAAGACTTTAGAATCCGCTTGTTTTATTATAGCGTTATTAGCCATCACATAACTAAGTGATCTACTTTAATGGTTTAAATACATAATTGTATAAGCATAAAACACACAAAAAAATGAAAAATAAAAAGGATATATCCATGAGAAGATTTTTTACAATGATACTATTAGCGTCATTGGTCAGTTCCCCCTTAGCAGCAGAAGCCCTTGATAAAAAATGGGAGGTAGGTGTGTTTGGCGATTACATAAAATCAAGCACAAATAAAGAGTCTATAACTGACTGGCAGAATATTGAAGCGGGTAAAGGTATTGGTATTGATTTAAAAAAAATAATTAATGAACAATGGAGTGCTCGTTTAGAATTAGCTAAAACTCGTTACGATATTCAAAATGGTAATGATAGTGATGATGGTACACGCTTTGGTATTGACGCTATTTATAAGGTTGAAGACACGGGTCTTTATCTTTTCACTGGTGTGAAACGTTTTTACAATGCACGAAACTACTATGCTGTTAATGTTGGTGCTGGATATAATGTTGAGCTAAATGAACGCTTATCTGCATATACTGAAGCAGTTGTTTATCGTGATGTTAATAATGGTTATAACGACCAAGGATTTAAAGTTGGTTTAAAATACGCTTTTGGTGACGTGAAAAAATCACCTGTGGTGAAAAAAGTGGTGGAGCAAAAATTGCTAGAGCAAACGGTAGAGGTTATTGATACTGATAATGATGGCGTTACTAATAGCAATGACCATTGTCATAATACCTCAGCAAATGTAAAAGTTGATTCAAGAGGTTGTGCGTTATATTCAGAAAAAGAAGTAGCAGTTAATTTGAATGTTTTATTTGACAATAATAGTTCACAGTTGAATAAGTTCAAAAAAAATGACATTCAACCTTTAGCTGATTTCATGAAGGAATACAAAAATACAAGTGTTGTTATTGAAGGGCATAGCTCTGTTGTCGGTAATACAAAATACAACCTAGTACTTTCTCAAAAGCGTGCAGATAAAATCAAAAACTTATTAATTAATAAGTTTTCTATCGATGCTAACCGCTTATCTTCAAAAGGTTTTGGTGATACAAAATTGATTTTTGAAGGTAATACAGATGCCGATCATAGTAAAAACCGTCGAGTAGTAGCGACAATAGAAACGACGGTGAAAACAGTAATAGAAAAAGACTAAAATATTCACATATAACCAAATAATATAACAAAGTAATATACCCAAGCCAGATGAGTATTTGCAATGGCTTGGGTACAAGGGACGTTATATTTTCTTGTCTTGATCTTGCCTTTATTTTTACGCGGCACAAAAGCTGGTTTAAAACCACTCTATTACATAGTAATAAAGGGCAAGCGGGTTAACACTATACATATGTAAAGCTTGGCTTCAAAATTTTCATCATATAAGCCTCATCCCCGCCAGTTTTTAGCCGTTTAATGTTAATTCTAGCATTAACATTTTTTCATTTTTTAATAAATTCAGCGCTATTTGAGTATCAAGGGTCAATTCTCTACAATGAATGGTTTTTGAACGGTAAGTTCGCGTCGGTTTACCTTATAATAATTAGTTGTCTCCTGGTTACGCCAAGATGAAGTATCATGCTTTTATTCTGCTCTAATATATATGCTGTTCGACTGCGATCTTGCACATCAATATGTTCACCTATAGCTCTGCCTCAATCACTGCAAATAATAGCATCGAAAAAAGGGGTGAAGCCACATTCGGCCTTACAAACAATTGAGCCGACTTAAGTGCCAGTGACCACGCTTGCTAATGTAGCCGATTTTTTTCGGGTAGCACAACCTTAAAAAAAGTAAGGTGAAAAATAATATGATAAGCATCTGTGACGATATTTTTATTTGTAATCTCGTATTCAAAAAAAACCAATAGACTTACTTATTGCTGAAGCAAAACTTTTGAGGCAAAATTTATAGTAAAGTAACGTTTATAAATCCCAGGGTAAATTATGCCCAAACAGTTTACATATTGCTAATACAAATGAGCTCAGAACAAGGTATTGGCGAATTGAATGGTTACCGACTAAAGTGTATTAGTGAAGCTAAGGCGGCATTGCAATTTTTATAGGGGTGTTGGCTCAATAGACTAAACTTATTGAGGTGGCAATTCGTCGTAAAAAACAATAACAAAAAAGTACGTATGGATAAATGTTTCTCGAAATAAATAGTAGTGTTTACACTATGAATAATACGCTTTGGGTTCAGCTCAATGAGCATAAAGTGTAGCTCAGGAGTATCTAAGTGATTCCTAATAATAAAGAAGCATGGCGAAAAAGGTATCTTGCTCATTTTGTCGATTACACACCCGGTGAAAATTCTACAACACCGCACTATTGGTCGTTATCAAAGCTTGCTGAGGATTTCCAATTTAATTTAGACGACCAGCCTTTTATCATTAAACTATTCTTAGAAAATGTAATGCGACACTTCTCTAGCCATGAAAATATAGTTGATACCATTGACAACTTGATCGCCAGAAAACGTTCTAATAACTTTGAGTTTTCATACTTTCCTTCACGCGTATTAATGCAAGATTATACTGGGGTACCCGCATTAGTTGACCTTGCGGCAATGCGTGATGCAATAACAGAACAAGGCGGTAACGCTAAAAAAGTTAATCCTCATTGTCCTGTCGATTTAGTTATCGATCATTCGGTTATTGCCGATCAATCCGGTAATTCAGATGCATTGGTCTACAATCGCCAACGTGAAATGGAAAGAAACCAAGAGCGTTACCAGTTTTTAAAATGGGCGCAAGGCTCTTTTGATAACTTGACGGTCGTCCCCCCCGGACGGGGTATTTGCCACCAAGTCAATCTTGAGTACTTGGCACAAGTGGTTCGCGAAGAAGCAGGGGTATTAATACCTGACACCTTAATTGGAACGGATAGCCATACCACAATGATTAATGGTTTGGGTGTACTTGGCTGGGGTGTTGGTGGTATTGAAGCTGAGGCTGCAATGTTAGGTCAACCCTTAAGTTTAGGTGCGCCAACCATTGTTGGTGTTCAACTCCAAGGAAGTCTTCCCGTTGGCGTAACAGCAACAGATTTAGTGCTAACTATTACGCAAATACTTAGAGAATATGGGGTCGTTGGCAAATATGTAGAGTTTTATGGCTCGGGTATGCTTGCACTGAGTATTGCCGAGAGAGCAACCGTGGCTAATATGGCGCCAGAATATGGAGCGACTTGCGGACTATTTCCTATAGACAATAAAGTCATCGACTATTTAAAGCTCACTAACCGTTCGTCCAAATTAGTTGAGCGAGTTAAAATTTACCCAACGGTGCAACAGCTTTGGCATGACCAAAACACCAATAACCCAATATACCCTGAAAATATTACTATAGATCTTAATCAAATAGCCCCCTGCGTTGCTGGACCAAAACGACCACAAGACCGTGTAGCACTTAATGCTATTAAGCAAAGAACCTTAGAAGTGATGACCTTGAATTTATACCCGGTGCCCAAAAGTCATCAATCATCCAAATCACAGTCACTCGCCAATGGTGATATTGTGATTGCTGCGATCACCTCCTGTACTAATACCTCTAATCCAAAGGTTATGCTACAAGCTGGATTATTAGCCAAGGCAGCTGTTCAAATAGGGTTAACGGTTAAAAATTATGTAAAAACATCATTAGCGCCAGGTTCTCAAGTTGTTGCTCGCTATCTTGATAGCTCAGGCTTACAGCCTTTTTTAGATCAATTAGGCTTTCACCGTATTGGCTTTGGTTGTACTACCTGTATTGGTAACTCGGGCCCCTTAAAGACTAATGTTGAATTAACCATTAATGAAAATAACCTAAGTGTTGGCGCTGTGTTGTCAGGCAATCGCAACTTTGAAGGCCGTATTCATCCTGCTGTTCAGCTTAATTGGTTGGCATCGCCACCGCTGGTGGTTGCTTTTGCTTTAGTTGGTCATACCAGAATTGATTTTGACAACGAGCCACTTGGTATTGATAAAAATGGCCAAGAGGTTTTTTTACAAGATATCTGGCCAAGTGATGATGTAGTCAATCAAGCCTTATCTTCGATAACCCAAGAGAGTTATGCTTCATCGTATAAAAATATGCTGGTTGGCGATAAGGCATGGGAGAGCTTACCGATAACAAACTCTGTTTGTTATCCATGGAATGATCGTTCGACCTATATTGTAAAACCTCCATTTTTAGAGGTGTTGCCTAAAGGAGTCGATGAAGGGAGTCGAGATGTTAATCGAAAAAAAGAGTCATTAATCATTAAGTCGGCCAATATCTTAGCCATTTTAGGTGATTCAATCACCACAGATCATATATCTCCAGCTGGAAAGATCAGTCAAGATAGTCCAGCGGGAAAATACCTTAGTGCTCAAGGAATATCTCCTGAGCAATTTAATAGTTATGGCGCTCGGCGTGGCCACCATGAAGTAATGGTGCGCGGTACCTTTTCAAATATTCGTTTAAAAAATCAAATTATTGCCCCTGTTGAAGGAGGGAAAACACGTGTGTTTGATAACGAACAGTTTCAAAGCTCAGCAACTGTGTCTATTTTTGAGGCGAGCCAATGCTACCAAGCGAGTCATACCCCTTTAGTTGTTTTTGCTGGCAAAGAATATGGTACGGGATCAAGTCGAGATTGGGCAGCTAAAGGCTGTCAGTTACTCGGGATTAAAGCGGTTATTGCTCAATCTTTTGAGCGTATTCATCGAAGTAATTTGGTGGGTATGGGCATCATGCCATTGCAATTACCATCAACAATGTCAGTAGATGATTTACAGCTACGCGGTGATGAAACAATAGATTTGGTGTTTGGTGCTAATCACAAGGACAAGCAATTATCACCCAATCAGTTATTGCAACTTATCATTCATAGCGAGTCTAACGAGCCCATCACATTACCGGTAACCTTATGTATTCATAATACCTTAGAGCTGAAATATTTTCTCGCTGGAGGTGTTTTGCCCTATGTGACAAGCCAATTTTTATGAAAAATCATCAACAAGGTAACCGCACTAAAAATGACCAGCTAACAGGCCGATCGACTCATGTGCTTTGGGGCAAACAAACAAAACTATCATTACAGTATTTTAATATTGGTAAGCAATGTTTTTCAACAACATTTATCAATATCCTCATTAGCATCAAAAAGGCATGTGCTCAGATAAATTATGATGAAGGACGATTAAGTGCCGCATATTTACAGGCTATTTTAGCCGCTTGTGATGAGCTTTTACTTAACGACTATTCTGAACAATTTCCGCTACGCATCTGGCAAACAGGCTCAGGAACACAAACTAATATGAATGTTAATGAAGTCATCTCTGCACTGGCCAATGAACACTGTGAGAAGAGGCGTTTTGACAATCAACAGCCAGGTGACATCATTAGCCAAATTCACCCCAATGATGATGTCAATATGTCACAGTCTTCTAATGATGTATTTCCCAGCGCTATGCATATCGTTGTTGCTACCTTAACACAAAGTGATTTACTTAAATCTTTAACCCATTTACATGATCAATTTCACAAGAAACAGTTTGAATATAAAGCAGAACTTACTGTAGGCAGAACTCACCTGATGGATGCTTTACCCTTACCTATTAGTGCGGTTTTTTCTGGTTATTGTGAGCAATTAACTCAAGCGAGAATGGCTATTTCTGAAAGTTTACATAGCGTGTATCAACTCGCTATTGGAGGTACAGCAGTGGGCGGTGGTGATAATGCTCCAGCTCATTTTGGTGAAAAAGTCGCGTTAAAATTGGCAGAACATTACCAATTGCCTTTTACTGCTAAAAACAATACTTACGCGGCGGTATCAGGTGAAGATGCGTTACTACGTTACAGTTGTGCATTAAAACAACTCGCCAGTGTTTTGTTTAAAATTGCCAATGATTTTAAATTGCTGGCCAGTGGGCCTCGCTGTGGCTTCAACGAATGGCTATTACCCGCCAATGAGCCCGGTAGTTCAATTATGCCTGGGAAAGTAAACCCTACCCAATGTGAAGCTTTAGCCATGGTTTGCTTGCAGGTTTTTGGTAATGAATTAACTGTTTCTCTGGCCGCATCTAACGGTCAGCTGCAACTTAATACTTATCGCCCTGTCATTATTCATAATATTATTGAAAGTATTGAGTTGTTAACAGACTCAATGACATCATTTACCGACAATTGTGTTTGTGGTCTTCAGTTAAACAAGGAACAAATTAGCATCAACATGAAACGAAATTTGTCGGTGATCACTTTATTAGCGCCCACACTAGGTTATGATGTTTCAGCACAAATTGTGCACGAAGCGCATAGCAAAAATATTTCGTTAGCTCAAGCTTCTCAATTACTTGGCTTATATACAACTAAAGAATTTGAAGCGCTGTTGAGCGAAAAGTTAAAAGGTAAAGAGTAGCTCAAAAGCTCAGTGTTAAATCATATCATTCCAATTGTTTTATTAAAATTAGAGGTGACCGCCATTAAAATTGGTTTGCTCCAGATGTTACATTGAGTAAGCTTTTATGAGTTGGTTGACACTATTTTTAAGGTGTTTTTATGGTCTATTGAAGCTAGGAATCATATAAAAAACCACTCAATGAATTAAAGATAGGTAGGCATTATTATGCGATAAAATAATCAGTCGATAATACCCGTATTACCGCCATCATTGCAGATGGTTTTTCTAGCGCTATGCTTATAAAAATACTTGGCTAATACTTAAAGAGCACTAATGAATAGGAAAATGCCATTGCTCTACAATACCATCACTATTACTAGCAATAATAGCCTTGACACTTTTAGCTTTTGCCATGGTTTGATTATTAGCATTATGGATTGCAACACTTAATACTGATGCTCGACCATGCTCAATTGATGACTGCCACTGGGCGAGCAATGCGCCATCGGCAACGCGCCATAATTGTAATACTTGTCTTGGTGATCCTGTTAAAAATAAACGCTTGTCTTCAGAAAAAACAGAATCATTGACTTCCATAAATTTTAAATAAGTATCTAGTTCGGCAATGAGTTCGCCTGTTTGTAAATTCCAAAATGTGCGATCTTTAACCGCATCAATACTAAAACCGATTAATCCATCTGCACTGATATCAACATGATTAACTCGGGTGGCATGATTAAATTCAAACAGAGTTTCACCTGTTGCTGTACGCCATAATTCAGCTTTTTTATCACTTGAGCCAGTAAAAGCAACTTGACCATCTGCAGACAAACTTACGGCGTTAATATCTAAACGATGTTTTTGATAAGTGATCACCTTATTAGTTTGAGTATCAATAATACTGGCTTT
Source organism: Colwellia sp. (assembly GCA_034111045.1). Classification (GTDB taxonomy): domain Bacteria; phylum Pseudomonadota; class Gammaproteobacteria; order Enterobacterales; family Alteromonadaceae; genus JALJPB01. The sequence continues at coordinate 10,141 of JAWUYA010000061.1, forward strand.
ACCACTTCTAAAACCTAATAACAGCCACTGACCATTTTTTGAAACTGAGATGTCGTTGATTATATTATTAGCGACTTGCCATTCACCCACTATCTGCAAATTTTCGATGGCATATTTTTTTATTGATACTCTATTAGAAAGGTATAAAAACTTTTTGTTGTGAGTGATATCGGCTATTTCAATATATTGCGAGTGAGCAGCTGATAAACATTTTGGTTCTCCAGATTGTGGTTTATTTTGCCAAAGACAGACACTATCATTATTAACGACAACATTTAACTGACCATCCCCTGATAAAGCGGCAGTCTCTATGATTGATTTACTATGATTACTCTTGTTCACGGCTTCAGAACTATAGACTTCTTGTTGACTACAAGCTGATGTTAATAAAAAAACACTCAGTAAAAGCAAAAAATTCATCGTGTCTTAACTCTTTTTATATTGTGTTTTATTATTAATGCACTATCTCATACCTTGGCGGCAATAGCTGAATTTTTCTTGGCGTGATGGTCATGAGTACAGTTATAAGCATAATTACAGTAACAATAATCCCGTAAAGGACGGTATGCAAAAAACTCGAAAGGAGGGAATAGGTCAGCAGTTGTCAGAAAAATGATACTACTAGCGTTTTTTTATGTCAAAACACTTTCAAATGTAAATATAGTTAACAGCCAGTTCATGGGTGAATTATTTAATAAGGGAGCAATCATATGCTTAGCAAAAGTCAGCGATTTAATGGCTGGGTTTTCCTTACATCTGCAGGGTAAAGCGTAACAACTTTTAATGAAAAATAGTCCACTATTATATTGTGTCTTAAATCATCAGGCTCAAATAACAGGATATACACTAACACTTTGGAGAATAACAATGACTATTTTAAAAACAACATTACTTACCCTTGCTACATCGTTATCTATATTAGCTGTGAGCTTAACTAGCCAAGCAGCAATGACACCCTATATGGAAAACGCACTGATTGGTGTATGTAAAGCAGCACTCAGTAATAGTGTAGGCAAACTCAATAAAACAACTAAGTCTTACCGCCTTAAAAACAGAACAGTCGCCTTAAAATTAATGTGTAACGGTGAAGATGTTATTAGTTTTGCGGCAAATCATGGCGCAGATAAAACAGCAGCCAAATTACAAAGAAGTATTGGTCATGTAAGTACCACTGAGATTGCTGCAATATCCAAAATAAAAGTAATCTTTTAACCTTATGGTTTAATAAGTGCGCTCAAATTAGTGTTCTTGAGCGTTAAACTTTACCGTAACAACGTCAGATTAACAGCTACCGTGATGCTCTATATGAAAAAACATCAATAACTTTCAGTCGTTTTATTAATAAGTGCTCCGCTGTTTCGATGTTTTTTTTATTATTTTTATGGACTATTGTTACTGGAGGGGTGAGAACGCCAAGACTCATCATTACCATCAAAACCAACCACTGTTATATCTTCAGCTACCTTAGGAGTCATTAAAGTAACTTCTTTATGGAGACTAATGCAATAAGGTCAGTCATTTAAAGCAGAATATTTGGATTAAGGGTTGATCTTAGCGCTTCTCTAAGGGTGTCAAGGCAGTATGAGGAGGATAGGTTAATTTGTTAACTCAGCCATTATAAAAAAAGATATTACCTAAAGAATATTTTTGTGAATATGCCTAGCTTGCTTGACTCCTATATTGTAGATAATAATTTTAGCGGCAGTTATTCTTTCAAAGCAGGATAAATGGATCTTAAAAAATTTGTTTCATCATCTGAAAATTCAAGTTCTACATTATGCCGGTTTTTATTTTTACTTTTCACTTCTTGAATCAATACTTCCATCAACTGCATACAAATATTTAGATAGCATAAGTTACCCGGACTATCATCATTAGCCGCATTTTTTAATAAGGCAATATCTATGGGGAACAACTCTTTATTTAAATATTGAGTCATCATATCAAATTCTTGTAATATATTATCTCTAGTGAATTTATCCATTAGCAACTTCCATTTTAGGGGGGCAAAGTAGCCCTGTATCGGTATCCCGTTGATACTTTATATGAATTCCAGGTGCTTTTTTGACACTACACCTTCTACAATAACGTTGAGGTATTTAATTAACGAGGTTAATAAACGCTTTAAAAATATATTGTCTGAGCCTATTAGTGGCCAGCGTAGTTCTTTATATAACCTAATCATGCTAATAGTATAGCGTCTAATTTTAGTATTGTTGTTTTAATTGTTTAAAATTAATTTAAACAATTAAACAATTAAACATGCTTGTATGCTGTTAATTTTTCAAAGAATTTTTTCAAATAAATTTTTTTAGGGCCTTTGATTATTGAATAAGGCAGCTCGGCGTTAATATACACCTCAGGTTTTATCATAAGGGCCTCTCTGCAGGATACTACTATTACGTCACCCCCAAGACGACTGCTGAAATTTATTGTATCCAAAGTATAGATTAATCATCCTCAATGTTATCTGGGGTATCTGCTGAGATGATTACGGCCCTGTGTAATCATACTTTTTCGAGAGAACAATTAGTTTATTTAAGTATCACAACTATAATTTTGTATTCATTATTCAAAGAATATGAATGAAAAATTATAGTTGATTGATGTGATACGCATGGTTGTCATTCTTTAATAGCTTTATTTTAGGTAATCATCACGTCTAGTTTTAGTTGACGACTTTTTATTTTTTGCTCTGTTAACACCTGCTTTAATTTTATGGTTATTGGACGCTTTGTTAGGTGTTGCTGGAGCCCTTCTTTTATTTGTTTTTGTGTTTTTTTTATACGGTCTCATTTTATCATTCCTAACCGGCTTATTTAACTTTTTATCATAGTGCTGATTATGAGGTCTAAACGTGTTGCGGTCAGTGTTTTTGCTAATCTCCTTTTTGTTTTTATCACCGGGAATTCGCATCAGTTTCTTGAGTGTTTGACTATGCTTGGTCGTTGAAAAATCATTATGGTGAGGTCGGTTTTTTTGTTTATGTTGCTTCGCCTTGTGTTGTATATCTTTTTGGCTGATGATTTTTTGCTGTGATTTACTCACTCGATTGCTTTTATAGCGATTTTTTATCTTATTATTGCTATAAGCTACCCCACGGCGATGATGAGGCTGATGGAGCCAACGCTTTGAACCTTGACTACTTACAATACGTTTTTTTGCTACATAATAGTGTGAATTACGATGATTTATAACCACTAAGTGACGGCTATGCCAGTGAAATGCACTGAAGAAATAGTTAAATGATATATGAACGCCAGAATGCCAATAATAAGGCTGGTGACCCACATAACGTCTATGGTGCGACCAATAAACTGGTGGGTAATAGGCCCAATTCCAATCACCATAAATTGAACGGCTATCATAATAGGGTACATACACTATTTCAGGTTGCTTAGGCTTTATAACAATGTTGTTATCCTCATAATTAACGTCCATATTCTCCATTATTGATAAATTACCTGCCTTTTCAGCTTTTTTCCTCAGCTTTTGAATACTTATTATTACTCCAGCTTCATCTACAAGAAAGGCATCACCTAATTGATTAGTCCAAGTTAATTCATCATTCAATCGCTTTAACACATCAGGAAACGGAAGTAAGGCTTTAACGCTCGGAGCCCAATCTTTATCTGATACCTGATCAAATAATTGTGTTGAAGATAATTGTTTGTGCAGCATTAACCAACGATGAGCCTCAACAACTTCTATTGGGTAAGTTGACGCCATTAAAATATGACTAAGCAGCGTATCAGGATATAAAGCGATAGGGGCTAACAATTGTGCCAATTGACCATCAGCGGACACCGAAGAGAAATCATTCTTTGCTTGACTATTGTGAATATAAAGCATTGCGAAGGTTAACAGTATGATAATAATTTTTTTCATCGTTGTTCCAAAAACTAAAAGTGAAAATAATAGGATGGTTAAATTATAAGGTTTGTTAACTGAATATTAGCTGAACAAACTGATTTCACTGGTTATCAATCAATAAATCCTAAATTCATAAACTAACAGCAATAATTTTTTATATAGGCATTGTTTATGCGCATTAACAATATATACTATTCTCCGTTTCTTGTTGTTAATATACAATTAATTGACCCGGTCAATAAGTTGTAATATAAATTAACAAATAAATAACTCGGTCAATCCATCATTAATAAATAAATAGAGCTAGGAAGTTTTATATGAGTTTTTCAGATATCAATTTTAAGAAAAAAATATTTATTTTGTTAGCACTCCCTCTCTTTGGTTTTTTATGGCTAAGTATGTCTGGAATATATCAAAGTGTTGTAATAACAAATGAGATGAGTCAATTAACTCAACTCACCAAGCTTTCTTTAGCTTATAGTGACTTAGTGCATGAACTGCAAAAAGAACGGGGAGCTACTGCCGGTTTTCTTGGCTCTAAAGGGACGAAATTTATCGTTGTGTTAAAAAAACAGCGACAAAATACCGATGATAAAGCTAATGAGGTGACTAATTACTGGCGTAAAAATTCATTTGAACAAGTTGAAATTAAGCAACTACATCAACTGGTAATGCAAATGCTTGACGATATTAATAATATCCGCAGAGCCACTGATGAACTATCTATATCATTGGCAAAGGCTATTAGTTATTACACTCAGTTAAATGCAAAGTTGTTGAGTATTTCAAGCCTTAATGTCGACATTAGCACTAATGCAAATATCACCCAAGCAGCCATTGCTTCTTTTAATTTTCTACAAGGTAAAGAGCGCGCAGGTATTGAGCGCGCTACTTTAAGTAATGTTTTTTCAATAGACACGTTTGAAAATAGTGTGTTAGCCAAGTTTATTGGCTTAGTCAAAGAGCAACAAACCTTCTTTAAAATGTTCACTACGTTTGCTACCAGAGAGAATCTAAATTACTACAATGAAGCGTTACAACACCCTTCGGTGAATGAAGTTAACGATATTAGAAATACCGCTATGAGTAAAAATAGTGAATTTAACATAGATGCTGAGTATTGGTTTTTGCAATCAACATTAAGAATTGGTCAACTTAAAAAGATAGAAAGTCACTTAAGTGCTAACTTATTAGCGCTTACAAAAAATATATATGATGATGCTTTTCATGAGCTGTTAGTCAATATTATTTCTAGTTTGATTGTCTTACTACTGTCTGTGAGTGTTAGCTATTACATAATGTCAGATTTAATGGCTAGGGTTAACGATTTAACTTCAGTGATGAGTGTGGTTAGAGATAAAAGTGATCTTAAGGTTAAAACCACGTTGCACGGAAATAGCGAGCTAGGTCAAATATCATTAGGATTAAATTCAACCCTCGATAAATTTTCTGGAGCCATTAAGGAAATTGCTAGTTCAAGCTACTCTCTTGCTTCTGCCGCAGAAGAGACTTCACAAACCTGTGAACATAACGCTCAATCGATGATTGATCAACAAGGTGGTATCGCTCTTATTGCGACCGCTATTGAAGAGCTATCATCGACAGTTAAAGAGGTAGCTTATAATACTCAAATGACAACGGATTCTGCAAAAGAAGCCGACATCAAAGCCAAAGAAGGCGTTTTGGTTGTTAAAACGTCTTATCAATCAATTGAAGATTTAGCCAGTGCGATTGATGCTTTAGCTGTTCGGATTACAAGTTTACACGAAAGCAGTAAAAACATTACTAGTGTTATTGATGTTATTAAATCAGTTGCTGAGCAAACTAATTTACTGGCGTTAAATGCTGCTATTGAAGCGGCTAGAGCTGGTGAGCAAGGTCGTGGCTTTGCGGTTGTCGCCGATGAAGTTAGAACCCTTGCTCAAAGAACGCAAGAGTCAACGGCCGAAATTGAAAACTTTATTGTTTCTTTACAAACCGAAGCAAATGCCGCTTTTAATGTGATAGAAAGTAGCCAAGGAAAAGCAGCTCAATCAGTAAAAGATTCAAAAAAAGTTGAGATTGCATTTCATGATATAATGGACTCGGTGAGTAATATTTTTTCGATGACCGAACAAATAGCTACAGCAATTGAAGAGCAGTCAGTAGTTACTCAAGACATTGCGCAAAATGTAGTGTCGGTTGAGGAAAAGTCTATATTATCGACTACAGGAGCTACACAAATTGCAGCAACAGCGAGAGAGCAAACGATGTTAGCGGCATCCTTACAAAATCTTGCTGGGGCTTTTAAGGTTTAATTCACTTATAGAATATAAGGGTGAACTCAGCACCCGCTAAAGTTGATGAGTTACCAAGGATTAATTGCCCTTGGTAGCTATCAACTAAATCTCTTACAATAGCTAAACCTATACCGTGACCTTCTTTATAGGTATCACTTCGTGTGCCACGGTTCAAAATATCAGTTTGTAATTCGGTATTAATTCCTGCGCCATCATCAGCAACACTTATTGTTAATTGCTTAGCCGGTTGATTTACTGAAATGGCTATGTGCTGTTTGCTTGCTTTACAAGCGTTGTCGATAATATTACCCAGTATTTCTAGTAAATCAGCCTCATCGCCTTTAAAACTTGCTTGGCTATCAATAACGCAGTGAAACTCGATGTCTTTGTCAAAATAAATCTTAGTCATAGTAGCCATTAATTTATCAACGACAGCTTTAACATTAATGCCAGTGTGCCAAGCAGACTCGCCAGCACTTTGTGCTCGTTTTAATTGATGTACAATAATATTATTAATGAGTTGTAATTGTTCAATCGAGCTCAGTGTTAACTCTTGTTGGCTTTGAATAACCGCTAGTGGCGTTTTAAGACTATGAGCAAGATCTGATAAAGCGTTTTTATAACGTTTTCTTTGTTGGCTTTCAGTACGCAATAATAAGTTCAGCTGTTGAGTCACTTGTGCCAATTCTAGGGGGTAAGTATGTTGTAACTCGGCTAACTTACCTTGCTCTACTTGAATCATTTCTGATTTTAATACCCTAAGTGGCTGTAAAGTCCAACCTAACCAAATACCCTGTACTAAAAATAACAGCGCCATTAAAATTAATAACCAAATCCAAAGTTGTTGCTCAAAGTCATTTACAAGACCAGTAAAGTCATCATAGTTTTTAATGATGTGAACCGACAATGGGAACTCTTTGTTATTGCTGTTAAAACTTGCTGAAAAACTAAAAATAAAATGTTTGTTGTCATCAATAATTAAAGTAGAAAAATTACTCTGTCCAACTTTGGGTAAAGTAGAAATGGTTGGCGAGCCCATGCTAAGTAATGAGTGTGAGTGCCATAATTGACGATATGTTTCATTAAGTTCAGTGTTTAGAACAGTAATAATGGCATATAAACCTGATTGAATGACATTAAACTGGTTTTCTAACAGCTGCTCAGGCATAAAAAGGTTGCCATCGTTAACTTCAGCCACGGCAAGTATCGAATAACTGTAAGCGGTTAATTCTTTTTTGATAGAAGTCACAATTTGTCTTTCAAATGCGTTACTTAAGGTAAAACCAATAATAGGCAGGATAATAAAAGTCATGAGCAGTGCGCTGACAATCAAACGAAATTTTAGCGAGTTAGATTGCGGATGGTTTATCAAGGTGTGAAATTTTTCTTTTATCATTGGTTATCAATAATCTTTAATTGATACCCTAACCCACGGTGTGTTTCGATAAAATTATAGTCGCTATGGGGATCAAGTTTTTTTCGTAATCGGCGTATGAAAACTTCAATCACATTTGAGTCTAAATCAAAGTCTTGATCATAAATATGCTCAGTGAGTACTGATTTTGATATGACATCACCCTTATGCAGCATCAAATAAGCCAGTAGTTTATACTCTGAGCTACTCAGACTGATGGCCTTGTTATCAACAGTCACTTCAAAATTTTTACTGTTAATTGAAAGTGCACCATTGCTCAATATTGGTTTTGTTTGACCCACAGAGCGCCTGATCAATGCATTTAATCGAGCCAGTAACTCTTCGTTTTGGAAAGGTTTGGTTAAGTAATCATCAGCACCGGCATCAAGCCCTGCCACTTTATCTTGCCAGCTGTCTCTAGCGGTTAACACGAGAATAGGATAGTTAATATTTTTTGCTCTTAGCGATTTAATGACGCTGATACCATCAACAATAGGTAAGCCAACATCAATAATAGCGGCATCATAACAATATTCTTCGCCTTGATATAAACCCTCTTGACCATTACTGGCGACATCAACACTATAATTGGCTCTTATTAGGCTTTCTTTAAGATTATTTTGCAGAGCTAAATCATCTTCAACAAGTAATAAACGCATTTATTAACCTCCCATCACTCGGCCACTTTTTGCGTCAACTAATACGGAAACAATATGGCCATTTTTTTTAATTAGCTTTACTCTGTAGCCACTGCTGCCATTAACTGTATGTTTATTTACTTTTAAAATCTTGCCTCCAATACGTCTTTTCACTAGTTTAGCCGCTTGTTGAGCGCTATAAACTTTTAGTGTACTTGTGTTTTTTGCTATTCCTTTTGGTTGTATAAACGTGCCACTTTGTGCATGAGTAGTATCACTGAGCACTAACAAAAATAGCAGCGCGATAAACGTTAATAAAACAGTTTTCATTTACTAAGACCCTCAATCAATCATCAAAAAACACATCCTAGTGTAAACCCAAGTTAATGGTAAATAAACTCTTGTTAATATATACCCACCAAGCTGAACCTGAGCTGAACCTTATTATGACCTATCGTCACTAAAGTAGACTCTGTAACAAGCTGTTCAGCTTTTGTTCAGTTTCATTAGGTTTTAATGAGGCTATAGTCACCAAGCAAGAGAAAAATTATGTTATTGATTAAAGGCTCAACTAAAGGTTCAACTAAAGGTTTAATTAAACGTTCAACAAAAAACAGGCGAATCCCTGTTTTATGTTATCTGAGTTGTTTCACTCTTATGTTATCTGTAGCCGCTAGTAGTCAAGAAAAAAGCCTTGATTTGAATAGTGATTTAATTTCGGTATCTGTAGGATTAAGTAAGGTGGAGGACAATAATGCCAGTGATTATCGCAATGCCAGTATTTTGACAACCAAAGATAAAGCTTTAGGGTTACTTGCCGCCCCAAAGGTCAGTCGTCATCAACATATCGCCGTTAAAAACGGGGCAAGAAATAAAGCGAGTAAAGCCAATAAAAACACGACTAATACAACGAAAAGTGTTAATTATCATCACAGCTTTAGTATTTATAATGCTTTTAGTTATTTGTTGGATGATGATGATGGTGACGGATATTACCAAACGTTTAGCGTGGTATTCGATGCTGACTTACTGAGTCATTCTGCCCTTGACAGTGCCTACGTTTACGCTGAGTTATATTTAAGTCAAAATGGCGGACCTTGGATCTATTACCACACCACGGATGACTTTATTATTGATGATAACAGTGATAATGATGAATATGAGGTAATAACAACACTTCATGAAGGCTTTAGCCCTGACAGTTATGACGTATTAATTGATTTATATGAAGTAGGTTTTGACGATATAGTGGCAACCTACGGTTCAGATGATAATAATGCCCTTTATGCATTACCACTTGAAAGTGCTGATGTTGATAGTAAATATATTGTTGAAGTTTATGATCATTATGCCGGTAGTATGTCGGTGAATTGGCTACTAATGTCAATAATGTTGTTTGGTGTGCGTTTCGCAGGTAAACCCATTAACAACAGTTAAGCTCTCTACTTTGATTAATGAGCCTTTGCACTTTGATTAGTTAACCACTAACCAAAGTGCAACTAAAATCATCAATGTGCCAGAGATTTTGTTAAGGCGCTTTACGTTATCACCTTGGGTTAACAATCTACCTAAGGTTTTTCCACCCGTAGCATATAGCAACATACATGAAAACTCGGAGACTAAAATAACTGCAACTAATATCACTAATTGTGCTGTTAAAGCAATATTTGGGTTGATAAAAGGGGGTAATAAGGACACCATAAATGCCCACCCTTTGGGGTTAGCAATGGCGGTAATAAAGCCCTGATTAAAGAGATTTTTTCTATTGACCTTATTGGTTGGTAATGTGTTGTTGATGGCGAGCTTGCCTTTTGAACGCCACATATTGATGCCGATATAAAACAAATAGGCGGCACCTAGAAGTTTTAACCCACTAAAGAGTTGAGGGAACTGTAGCATCACCGAAGACACACCAATAACGGCCGAAATAGCCACTAAAGCCACACCTAGCAACTCTCCCCACATCATCCAAAATGTATTGCGCACACCAATAGACATGCCCAAAGCCATCGCTAGAGTCATGCACATACCAGGAGTTATGCTGACTAAAAAAAAGGTGGGAATAAAAAGAGCGAGTAGGGTGGTATCTATCAAAAAAATTCTTCTTGTTATTTTTAAGACCAGTTATATGAAATTAAGCTTTTATAGCGTTAATGATAGCGGAACAGCTATTATAAAAATACGGCAGAGCATAAAATTTTAATCAGTGAATACTTAATTAGCGCATTTTAACCGTTCTCGATTCTTGATAAGTGATTATAAATATGTCACCGAACGAGTAAATCAACATATTACTAACGTTTTATGACCGTCCTCTCTTTTAACTAACCAGAATATATAAGTGACTATGCTAATGGTGATATTTAGCTAATTACTGTAATACGAAGCAGTGAACTTAAGCCATTTGCTGTGAGTCACTAAATAGATTTTATATAACGGCTTTTCTTGGTGCTTTACCTTTTATATTGGCTAATATTGTTTGTTTGGGATTTTCATTTACGCTAAATCCAAATATATGTCTTTAGGAATATCTACTGCATAAAACTCATTGCTAACTTTCGATTTTTAAGGGAACTCACCAACTTCAACCCCGAGTATCAGATTATTACCTTTGATACAAACAGCTAGAGAATAGAAGCGCTAATCTTCACAATAATAACCGATAAATTGTTTAAGTTTTTCCACCGGTATATAAAGCGGGTGCATTTCTCAGTATTGATGTATTGGTTGCCTTATAATTTTCTGCAAGGAATATATCAGCGACCTGATAGACTTTTTCAGTTGCTCGGCGATCAGAACGATTACTCAAAAAAAATGACAGAAAATTTTACTCGGGAAAGCGAATTAGTTCGGATCTCAATTAAACAAAATAACACAGTGACTAATGGTTTTTAACCCCTTACATTCATCAATGAGCAAACCCGATGCATAATCCAAGACATCACCATTGTTGAGTTGCCCCTGTGGCACTCACCATTTGAAATCAACTAGGTAAGCGGACAATTTTTTTGCTACTCGCTAATAGACGCTATGTTTCCATTTTACTCATTCGTTATTTTTTTTAGCTGAAATTATGACCGTTCCGCGCAAAAAAAATAATTAGAACAATAAATACCTAGGTCTGGTTAGGCTCCCCTGCTTGATATTAAAAAATATTATTGAACCAATCATCTGATTAACATTTTTAAGAATAACTTCACTTTAATTAAAAGCTATTGGCTAACATGTTGAACAGCCTTTATTTTTATAACTAACCGTTAAAACCAATGAATTTGCCTATTTTATACTGTAGATGTTATTATATATAAGGTTTTCATCCATTGACTGTTTAAGCTAATGAATGAATGAATGATTTATCAGGTATATATTATTTCACATTGTGATTAACAATTATTAACAATAAGGCAGACTTTAATTAATTGTAGAGATGATTAAATTCTCTGCACTTTTGCTTTATTAACTCGACAGGATAAAAATGACAATTTCTATATTAATTTGTGATGATTCGAATATGGCACGAAAACACCTTAAAAGCATACTTCCTCAAGGTTGGGCTGAAAACTCACAGATAGTAAAAAACGGTCAAGAGGCACTTGATGTCCTTCGCACTGAGCATATAGATCTGTTATTTCTAGATTTAACCATGCCGGTATTAGACGGTTTTAGTGTATTAGAAATAATGCAATCTGAAGGTATGGGTGTTAATACTATTGTTGTTTCTGCTGATATTCAAAACGAAGCGAAAAAAACGGTTGAGGCCTCCGGAGCATTAGACTTTATTAGAAAGCCCATTTCTGCAGGCAAATTAATTAACGTGTTAAATAAGCATAATTTACTATGAACAGTGGCCCCTATTTTACCGAAGATCAACGAGACTATTTGCAAGAAATTTGTAATATAGGTATGGGGCAGGCAGGCCAATCGCTATCTGTTCTATTTGAGCAATATGTGACTTTATCTGTCCCTTCGATTGAAATTATTTCAGAGAAAAATTTAATTACGACACTAAAACGATTGATACCTGCGGAAAAAATATCGGCGGTACGTCAGGGTTTTTATACTCATGTAGCCGATCCTAATATTTGTGGTGAATCGATTACCATCTTCAGTAAGACCGACTTCGTACAGTTGGCAGAATTAATTGATTTAGATGAGGAGGTGACGTTTGAAGTTGAGCAGGAAATGTTACTTGAAATTTCAAATATTATCAATGGTGCTTGTTTTTCAGGTATAGCTGAGCAACTATCAGAACGTCTTTTTAGTACGCCACCATCAATAATGGGGCAAGCCATCATAATTGATCATTTATTCAATAAAGATAATTTGATATGGGATCATGCGCTTTCTATAAAAATACATTACATTATCGATAAGCATTCGTTTCAGTGCGACGTTTTGCTTTTGATGCCAGATTCTTCGGTTCAATACTTAGTAAATATTTTAAATCGGCTTATTGATGAGTTGTAAATTTTATGATTAAACAATTTCCTTATATTAATAATGTTATTGATTGCCTTGATAGTGGCGTTTTTGTTATAGATAAAAATTTCACTGTGCATCTGTGGAACGACTATATGGCTATTCGTTGTCAGTTCACGTCTGATGATATTGTGGGTTCAAGTCTATTTGATTGCTTTCCTGAATTACCTCAACAGTGGTTTAAAAGAAATATTAAAAGTGTTTTCCTTTTAAAGAGTCCGTCTTATTCTGCATGGGAACAAAGGGCTTATTTATTTAAGTTCCCCCATGGACGCTCTGTAACCGGAGGTGTTGAATTTATGTATCAAAATTGCTGTTTTACACCCATACTTGGTCAAGATAACAATGTTGAGTATGTTTGTGTTACCGTTAAAGATGTTACCGATATCGCAATAGCAACCCTGAAACTTCAAAATACCGTGACCGAATTAGAGCGTATCAACAGCATTGATGGTTTAACACAAGTGTATAACCGGTCTCATTGGGAAAAATGTTTTCGAAATGAAGTTGACCGAGTTAACCGATATGAACACCCGGTGTCTCTTATTATGTTTGACATGGACTTTTTTAAAAAAATCAACGATAAGTACGGCCATTTGTGTGGCGATGAAGTACTGAGGGAAACTACCAGACGCTGTACTAATTCATTACGTTCAGTTGATGTTCTAGGGCGTTACGGCGGTGAAGAATTTTGTATATTTTTACCTGAAGTCGAGTTAACTGGTGCAGCCTATCTAGCTGAAAAGCTAAGACATATCATTTCTGATACACCTGTCTATTATAACTCACTAGCCGTGTCTATATCTGTCAGTATTGGTTTTACCTGCTCTCGTTCAACAACCAATAATTACGAACAACTTATTAGTGAAGCGGATACTGCTTTATATGCCGCAAAAAATAACGGACGTGCTCAATGTATTAGCTTTTTTGATTGCGATGTTTAAGCGAGCAAAAAACTAACTGCCAATCTGATTATTGCCCTAACAGATAAAATAGTTACCCCTTTAACGCACAAGCATTGCACTCACACGTTTAATCAAAGCCGCCATATACCTCTGTATTTAAAGCATCAGTAGTATCTAATATTCAATAGGTGATATTCATCAAATCATCATAACGACACCCCTATCACTGTATCCATTATTTTTGTTTATTAGGCTCTGTCGGGTAATTTTAGGCAAGCTTCAATATGAGCCCTGTTTAGTAAAATGAAAATCTGAGAATAAGCTTAGCATATCTTCTTCCCTACTAGTTTTTGTTGAATATGTTTTATTGGTCACCCTTGTTTAGCTAGAATTTTCACTATGATCTTCATGGTGATGGATAACTAATACATGATTAATTTCATGTCGCTTAATAAAGCTGTCTACATATTATCCCTGGCTTATTGGCCCCATATCAATAACAGTTTCTTGGTATTGATAGACAATAAAACTGGTATTGATACCTTTGTTAAATCGTCAAACTCTTATGCCGGATACTGGTCTAAAATTTACTTGCTCAATAACTTCATCAACAATATTTAAATAACAGTTGTGGTATGACCCCTTTAACTTGTCGGTTATCACCTTGTAAAACATAACGAAGTACTTCTTTAAAGTTAAAATAAAAAAGTTATGAGTTTAACGACTAAATCGCACTTAACTCAGCGTGTATCAACAAATTTACACTGAAGTTTTAGTTATTGTGATACACATCTTGATGCACTTTGATTCTATGAGTATCATAAAATCAAGTTAATCATTTATTATCAAAATTTGTTAGGGAAGCCGCACTTATGCAAGCTGTAAAACCCCATAAAAAGTTAACACCAGATCAGGAGTTAACCAAATTTGAACAGAAAATTGCTGACGAACAAAAAATAGAACCTACTGACTGGATGCCAGAAGCGTATCGTAAAAACGTTATTCGGCAAATGTCGCAACACGCTCACTCAGAAGTCATTGGTATGCAGCCCGAAGGCAATTGGATCACTCGTGCACCGACACTGCGCCGTAAAGCAATATTACTGTCTAAAGTGCAAGATGAAGCTGGTCATGGCCTATATCTTTATAGCGCCACAGAATCTTTAGGTATTAGTCGATCAAAAATGATTGAAGCACTGCAATCAGGCGAAGCAAAATACGCCCAAATATTTAATTACCCAACACTCTCGTGGGCTGATATTGGTGCCATTGGTTGGTTAGTCGATGGCGCTGCTATTGTTAATCAAATTACTTTACAGCGCACCTCATATGGTCCTTATTCACGGGCTATGGTAAGAATTTGTAAAGAAGAAAGTTTTCATCAACGCCAAGGTTACGAGATCATGTTTGTAATGGCAAAAGGAACGCCGGTGCAAAAGCAAATGGCGCAAGATGCACTGAATCGTTTTTGGTGGCCATCATTAATGATGTTTGGCCCACACGATGCCGAGTCTGCACATTCAAGTCAGTCAATGGCTTGGAAAATTAAACGTATGTCAAATGATGATTTACGCCAAAAATTTATTGACCAAACGGTACCACAAATTGAAATTTTAGGATTAGACATTCCTGACCCGGATATTAAATGGAATGAACAACGGGGTCACTTTGATAGTGGTGAAATTAACTGGCAAGAATTTAAATCTGTGGTTAATGGCTCAGGTCCATGTAATTACCAACGAATTAAACACCACAAAGCCGCTGATCAAGAAGGTGAGTGGGTACGAGAAGCTGTTAACGCTTATCGACTTAAGCAAGGCAGTTAACCAGCGCTAGATCAAGTAACAGAGAATAAAAGGGCTTGAAAATGCAACAAGAAAAACTAACGGTTTATGAAGTATTCATTCGTTCCAATCGTGGATTAGATCACAAACATGTAGGCAGCTTACATGCTCAAAGCCCTGAGCAGGCATTGAT
Source organism: Colwellia sp. (assembly GCA_034111045.1). GTDB lineage: Bacteria > Pseudomonadota > Gammaproteobacteria > Enterobacterales > Alteromonadaceae > JALJPB01. Next base: position 25,706 of record JAWUYA010000061.1, read on the forward strand.
GTATGCTCGAGATTGTTATATACGCCGCTCTGAAGGTGTCAGTATATGGGTGGTTGAGTCGACTAATATTACTGCATCTGATGAAAGTGATATTGAAAGTTATGTTGACCCTATGGACGACAAACCTTATCGTCATGCGACACATTATGTGTTGCCTGATAAAGTTCGCAGCATGTAATGGAGGTCACGATGGAAGTAGCAACAGCAAGTGCAAAGACTTTTGATATTGGACAGCAAAGTCCATTATCTCGTTTTGTCCTTGGTTTAGCTGATGACGCATTGGTGTTAAGTCATCGGCTCTCGCAATGGTGCTCAAAGGCTCCTTATTTAGAAGAAGACATTGCCCTTTCAAATGTCGCCCTTGATTACATCGGCCGCGCTAGAATGTTTTATCAATATGCGGCAATAATTGAAGATAAAGGCCGTAATGAGGATGATCTCGCTTATTTAAGAGATGAGCGCCAATACACCAATTTATTGATACATGAACTGCCTAAAGGTGATTTTGCTTTTACTATGGTGCGACAATTTTTAGTGGATGTATTTTATAATATGTACCTAGAGCAATTATTAGCATCAACAGATGAAACTATCGCTGCTATTGCAGCAAAAGCGGTTAAAGAAACTCGTTATCACCTCAAACGCAGTGAGCCTTGGATCACTCAATTATCACAAGGAACTGATGAAAGTCGTCAACGTATTTTATGTGCGTTGGATGAATTAAAAGATTTCACTGGTGAGTTATTTGAAATGCTGGAGTGGGAAGCTCAATTAGTTGAAGCCGGTATTGCCGTAGACCGTTCAAGTTTACAAGCGCCTTGGGATGCTTATGTGCAAAAATTTCTAGCCGTATCCGAGATAGATTATCAAGACAGTAAACTACAAATTCGTGGCGGCAGAAATGGCATTCATACCGAACATTTAGGTCAAATGTTATGTGAAATGCAATATTTGCAGCGTAGCTACCCCAATATGAATTGGTAACGTGTAGGTAAAGAGAATGACAAACACTACTGAGCAATTAACGACAGTTATTCCAACACTACATCCTGTTTACGCACAGCGAGTAAGTGTTAGGAATAATGCCGACTGTGGTGAGCTTTGGCAGATATTAGATGCTGTTTGTGATCCTGAACTGCCCGGATTAACACTGTGGGATTTAGGTGTACTACAAGACATACAACAAACAGATAATTTGATAACCGTAGTGATCACGCCAACATACAGTGGTTGCCCTGCAGTTGATGCGATGAGAGAAGATGCTATTAAAGCACTTAATAAAGCGGGCTACGCTAAAGTGGCCGTCACAGTTGTGTTAGTACCAGCTTGGAATACTGACATGATATCACCTGCGGGAAAACAACAGCTAAAAGCGTTACATATTGCCCCACCAAGCAATGAGGGTAAGGTTGATTGTCCGGTATGTCATAGTGCTGACACCCAAGTGTTAAGTGAGTTTGGCTCTACAGCTTGTAAAGCAATGTATCGCTGTAATAAATGTATGGAAGTTTTTGATTATTTTAAAAAACTATAGTTTAGCTTATAGGCCAGTTTCCTCGAAGTGTGTTGATTGAGGGGCTAGTGTTCATAAAGTAACAGCAACCAAAATAACCAAAGCAAGAAAATAAATAACAAGAGAAAAATATGAGTACTGAATTTTATCCATTAACGATTTCAGCTATCGATCGTTTAACAAAAGATGCTGTAGCGATAAGTTTTGCTTTACCAGAGGCACTAAAAGAAAAGTTTAGCTACCAACAAGGTCAGCACCTTACGTTAAAAGCTGATATTGATGGTAAAGATGTTCGTCGTTCTTATTCTATTTGTAAATCAGTTACTGAACAATCACTGCAAGTGGCTATTAAACGTATTGATCAAGGGATCTTTTCTAATTTTGCCAATGATGAATTCAAAGTGGGTATGACAATAGAAGTGATGCCCCCACAAGGTCATTTTTATACTGAGCTTAAAAAAGACAATGAAAAACATTATTTATTCTTAGCTGTGGGTAGTGGTATTACCCCGGTTTTATCGCATATCAGGTCAATTTTAGCCCTAGAGCCTAAAGCAAAAGTAACGTTAATTTATGGTAATAAATCGACCCCATTGATGATGTTCAGAGAAAAAATTGCTTTTATTAAAAATGAACACCTGTCGCGTTTTGAATGGGTCAATCTATTTACTCAAGAAGAGCATGAAGCCCCATTATTTAATGGCAGAATTAGTGCCCAAAAGTTGATTGACTTAGACCAAGCTCGGGTGATTGAAATAAGTGCTTTTAGCGATGTATTTATTTGTGGTCCAGAAAAAATGATCGTAGATGTGGTTGACGCTTTTAAGTGTTGGCAGGTCAGCGAAGATAACTTACATTACGAATTATTTTTCTCTGGTTCAGCTGATAGTGAAATGGCGAAGAAAAAAGCAGAACGTGCTGTGCACTACGGAGAGGCTTTAAGTAAAGTTTCAGTGAAAGTTGCCGGTAGAAAAACTTTTATCGAATTAGCCATGAGTGGCGATAATATCCTTGATGCAGCGATGGATCATGGTGTTGATTTACCGTTTTCATGTAAAGGGGGCGTTTGTGCCACTTGTAAAGCGAAAGTGATCAAAGGCAAAGTTGAAATGGATGTTAATCATTCTCTAACCGAAGAAGAAGTTAGCGACGGGATGATCTTAACCTGCCAAGCGCATCCCGTGAGTAGCGACGTTGAAATTGACTTTGATAGTTAGTGTTTAATTTATGCACCCAGTAGATCACGCCAATGAGCTAAATGACTTTATTGCTAACAGATGCGCTGCGGGCCACTTTAGTTGCAAGTCATACATAGTGACTGTCTTTGGTGATGTTTTGTCACAACATGGTCATTGGCTATGGATTGGTTCATTAATTGGAGCATTAAAACCTTTGGGTTACTCAGAGCGATTGATCAGAACCTCAGTGTTTCGTTTAGTACAAGATGATTGGTTGCAAGTTAACAAAGTAGGTCGTCGGAGTTTTTATGCATTTACTGAATCAGCAAAGTTACATTATCAAAAAGCGGCTCGTCGTATCTATGCAGGAAAACAAGACGACTGGCATGGTCACTGGTTAATTGTGCTGCCATCTTTTGTACCTGAGCTATCGATGTCAGCCTTTCGTAGGCAATTACACTGGTTAGGCTTTAGTCGTATTTCAGCAGATGTTTTTGCTCACCCTTCAATTGACCAAACATCATTAGAAGAGACATTAAAAGAATTACAGCTCACTGATGCGGTAGTGGTATTTAGCTGTAAAACAATTGATAACGCTTCAGCCAATGTTTTAAAAAAGTTAGTGCAAAAACGTTGGCACATTACTGAACTAGCTGAGCAATACCAGCAATTTGTAAAAAGTTATCAAGCCTTGATAGCTAAAATAGGAGGTCAAGCTGAGATACCTTTAAATCGTATTAATGATCAGCAAAGCTTTTTATTGCGCACCTTATTAATCCATGAATACCGCCGAATTTTATTAAAAGATCATGAATTACCGGAACAAATGTTACCTGAGCAATGGCAGGGTTTTGCAGCACATCAATGGGTTAATCACTTATATAGTGAATTGGCTCAACCATCACTCAATTATATTAGACAAGCATTACAAAATTCATCAGGTAGTTTACCTAAAGAGCAAGAGAGTTATTGGCAACGCTTTATATAAAACTAATCACTTAATTTTTTAGGTTACCCGCGCTAAAATTCAACGAGAATAAAATGACAATCAACAATACCAACCAAATTGTTAATGTTAAATTCAATGGGGCTATTGCTATCATCACCATTAATTACGCTCCCGTTAATGCGTTATCTGAGCCAGTAAGATCCGGTTTGCTAACGGCAATTGAACACTTAGAAAATAATGACAAGGTTAAAGTCATTATACTTCGCTGCGAAGGAAAAACCTTTATTGCAGGCGCAGACATTAAAGAATTTGGTAAGCCAGCAACAAAGCCATTTCTCCCAGAAGTAGTGAATCGTATAGAAGCTTGTACAAAACCCGTAGTCGCTGCATTATTTGGCACATCACTTGGTGGCGGTTTTGAAGTGGCACTTAGTTGCCATTACCGTGTCGCACTAAACACAACTAAAGTAGGTTTGCCTGAGGTAAATTTAGGATTAATTCCTGGTGCAGGTGGCACACAAAGATTAATGCGTATTCTTGGCCCAAAAAAAGCATTAGAGATGATAACTTCAGGTCGTCATATAAAGATAGACACATTTTCTGATAGCCAGTTGATCGACAAGGTTGTTGAAAATAACTTAGATAATGAAACGATTAGCTTTGCTGAGCAACTCATAAAAACCAATCAGCTAACGCCTACTCGTATCGGTGATATAACCTTAAATGCTGAAAATTTTGATTGGCAAGCAGCCAAAATAGCCATCATTAAAAAAGCACGAGGCAAACTTGCGCCGTTAATCGCTTTTGATGTTTTAGAAAAAACACAAACTATGGTGATCAAAAAGGGGATGGCTTATGAGCGTCAACAGTTTTTAATGCTGCGTTCATCAGAGCAATCAGCGGCGCTAATTTATGCTTTTGGTGCAGAAAAAAAATCTGCTAAAATTAACACTAAAGCTGAGCCATTAGACGTTAACAACGTCGGTATTATTGGTGGCGGTAATATGGGATCAGGCATCGCTACTTGTTTTTTATCTGCCCATTTTAACATTCAATTAATAGAACAATCACCAGCAGCGCTTGAGGCAGGTTTAACCCGCATTAAAAACAACTTCGCCCGTAATGTTGAGCGGGGTCGAATGACTCGAGCGGTTGCTGATTCATGCCTTGCAAATTTATCGGGCAGTGTTGATTACCACGCTTTAGCCCATTGTGATTTAGTGCTGGAAGCTGTTTTTGAAGATATTGATGTTAAGAAACAGTTATTTAGAGAATTGACGGGGATTTGTAAGCCAGCCACCATATTGGCTACTAATACTTCTTATTTAGATATTAACGCTATTGCAGCATCAATTAACCGTCCAGAACAACTGGTAGGTATGCACTTTTTTAGCCCGGCTAATATCATGAAACTTTTAGAGGTTGTCCAAGCTAACCAAACTAGCGAGCAAGTTATTGCCACCGCAATGCAAGTGGGTAAGCAACTGAAAAAAGTCGCTGTTTTGGTTCATGTGTGTTTTGGCTTTGCGGGCAATCGCATGTATACCAGATACGGTCGTGAAATTCAGCAAATGTTATTAGAAGGCGCGACGGTTGAACAAATAGATAAAGCGATGACTGACTGGGGTATGGCAATGGGACCCCTAGCGGTACAAGATTTATCGGGTATTGATATTGGCCATAGTGCTCGTGGAGCTCAACCTTTTCCTAAATATGATCAGGGTTATTTTAGAGCAGCTGCGGCTATGGTTGAAGTGAATCGATTAGGCCGTAAAACCAGTGCGGGTTTTTATAATTATGATCAAAGTGGCAACAAACAACATGCTGCAGAAGTGGTAGAACTGCTAGCTAAAAAAGCAAAAGAGCTTGGTATTAAGCAACTAGAATTTACTGATGAGCAAATTGTGCAACGAGCATTACTTGCCTTAATATCGGAAGGGTTTGCTTTGCTAAAAGAAGGTATAGTGCAAAGGATGTCAGATATTGATGTTATTTGGCTTTATGGTTACGGTTTTCCAAGTTATAAAGGGGGGCCTATGTTTCAAGCTCAGCAAATAGGGAAAGAGCAAGTCGAACAACAGTTCATGAAATTAAGAAAAGATTTAGCTGCTGATATAGCCTATAAAATATGGCCAGCAGGTGATTTTGAATTATTGAGTTAGTCAGTCACCTAGACTTAATATCTTCCTTAGACAAATTATTGAGGGGGATATTAAGTCTACGGTTAATTAGCGGTAATAATTTTCATTGAGTTTTCTAGCCCAAGCTAACAGCACGTCGTTAAGCTCAGCCGCAATTTTATCAGCACATGCCTTCGAAAAAATAATGGCGTCATTGGCAATGTCGTACGTCACAAAGCTTAGACCTTCAACGTTTTTCCAACCAGTTAACGCTAAATTTATTCTTAATTTTTCTTGTTCAGGTTTAACAATATGAGTCACGACAAATGACTGAGGGCTTTTTTGGCAATGACCTACAATGCGTTTGTTTTTGATGGTGAGACGACTTTCTGCTTCATCTAACACTATCGTTTGAGGGATGATATTTGGGACATTTTTAGCATTGATGATTTTTTTTGCAGCAGACTTTGAGTTTACAGCTGTTTTAGTTTCTATTTTTGTTTTGGGTGAAGGCTTAGCTTTTGCAGTTGTCTTGGCCTTTGATACAGCTGTAATTTGAGCTTTTTCTGTAGGCTCAATTAAAGGCTCTTCTTTTATCTCATTAGCCATTGATGTAATTGGTGTTGAAGGTGGCGTGGGCTTAATTACGACAGCTTGTACCTCTGGTGTTTTTTCCTCATGTTTACCGGAAAATAAACGTTTGAAAAAACTAATGACAAAAGACATATTTAACTGCATTTGATCCTCACCTAAAAATAAAAAATCGATTGATTATTAAACAAGGCATACATTAACAGCTTATTGACCTGCTGTAAAAGGGGGTATTGGTATTATGTGAGCATTTTAATGAAAGAAAAATGATAATACGGATGAATAGGTATCTCATATTAGGCGGTTAACTTGATATGAAAAGTTAATCGCTAATATCACGAACTGAATTCCGAATTATCAATGTCGGTTCAAAAAAATGTTTGATTTTTATTTTATCTTTTTGATAAACATCTTTTAAAACTAATTTAGCCGCCATGTGGCCCATTTCAAATACTGGGTTATCTATGGTGGTGAGCTTAGGATGGATATGTCGTGAAAAAATAATATTATCAAAACCAATAATAGATAAAGCTTCTGGCAGTTTAATACCATGCTCTCTAACATAGGTCATAGCGCCTGATGCCATTTCATCATTGGCACATACTAGCGCAGAAAATATTGTCTTATTATCGAGTAATGATTTTATGCCATTGCGGCCACCGGTCTCTGTAAAGTTACCCTCAAAATATAAATCAGTATTAAATACCATATCATTTTCTTTAAGGGCGCGTTTGTGACCGAGTAATCGGTCTTGAGAGTCAAGTTTAAATTGTGGTCCAGCAATATAAGCTATCTGTTTATGGCCTTGCTCTATGATGTATTGTGTGGCTAAATATCCGCCTAATTCATTATTTAAACTGATGCAATTATCTTGCAGACCTTCAACGGAGCGGCTCATAAAATAGATTGGTGTGTCACGCTTATTGAGCTGCAATAGGTATTCATCACTTAATGCTTCAACATGCACAATTAACGCATCACAATTTCTGCTTAACAAAAAGTCAATGCCCTCTTTTTCCCTTTCTTCTTCACTGTGCCCTGTAGTTATGATGACGTGCTTTCCTGCCTCTCTAAGCTCTTCTTCAATACCCGCCATCATTTGTCCAAAAAATGGGCCTTGAAGTTCAGATACCATAATGCCGACACTATTAGTACGACTTGATGCCAGTGATTGAGCAATAGAGTTAGGTCGATAATCTAACTTGGCCATAGCATCTTCAACTTTTTTTTGGGTTTTATCACTGACTCGGGTATTTTTATTGGTTACCCGTGATACAGTCGCCAGTGAAACTCCAGCAAGTTTTGATACTTCGTATATAGTTGCCATATTATTCCTAAGTTAACCTTTTCGCTAATTTGCGCTATCTCAACCGAATAAAATGGTTAGCCGCAGACCTTAGCATAGAGCATAGGTAATGACGAGTTAACTCGTTGTGCCACTCAATTGTCCTTGAATTTCTATTACTTGGTGATCGGTTAATGTGTACTTTCTCATTACCCAAGCAACAATGAAGGATCCTAGAGCGGGTAATACTGTAAAAGATAACAATATTCCCTGTTTAGTTGCTTCCGTTTGCTCAACATCTGGTTGGTAGTTATAAAAAGCCAATAACCAGCCAGCAAGTGCCCCGCCAATAGCCACGCCCATTTTTATAAAAAAGATCACCCCAGAATAAACCATTCCTGTGATGCGTATACCTGTTTTTTTGTGACCATAATCTATGGTGTCGGCCATTTTTGCCCATAACAGTGGTGTTGCCATATCCAAAAAGAACTTCCAAGCGATAAAAGCAATGTAAGCTAAAATAATTTGATTTTCACCGATGAAAAAACTAAATAGACAAATAGTCGCTGATATTAGCTGTAGGGTGATGTAAGCCTTAATTTTACAGACTCTTTTTGCTAATGGTTGAGCAACCGCACAACCTATCATGCTGGCAACGACGCCTAAAGTTAAAAATGAGGTGATTAAGTCTTCTCTGCCCAGAAAGTATTTGACATAATAGACGGCTAGCGTAAACCGTAAAACTTGCCCCGTGAGCAGAAAGAACGCAGCGATACATAGTATTCTCCACTGGTCATTTTTCCATAATGATTGTAAATTTTCTTTAAAAGTAGACGTTTGGTTTTCTGGCAGGCTTACTCGTTCTTTAGTGCCAAGAAAACATAATAAAAACAGTACAAAACCTAATAAACTCATGGCGATCATGGTCAATTGATAGCCCTTAGCTTTATCACCACTACCCAAATATTCCACCATGGGCATAGTGGCAGCAGCAACAATAACACCACCTAACATACCAAAAACAAAACGATATGATTGCACGGTAACTCGCTCTTTTGCATCAGCGGTTAGCACGCCACCTAAAGCACAATAAGGGATGTTAATGGCAGTATAAGCAATCATTAATAAGGTGTAAGTGACAAAAGCGTAAATAACTTTATTGTCATCAGACAAATTAGGGGTGGTAAAAGCAAGCACACTAATAATGGCAAAAGGTAATGCTAACCATAACAAATAAGGACGAAATTGCCCCCATTTGGTTTTAGTATTATCGGCAATATTGCCCATGAGGGGATCAGTTACTGCATCGATAACCCTTACCAATAAAAACATGGTACCCACGACTGCTGGCGATAATCCCATAACATCAGTATAAAACAGTAATAAAAACATCATGACTGTTTGGAAAATAATATTACTGGCGGTATCACCTAAACCGTAGGCTATTTTTTCTTTAATACTGATCATAATGTCCCTGACTTTATTTATATTAGCTTTTTTTTATATGTATTAGCGTTGTGAAATCAACTCTTTATACGCGTAACCACTTGTTTTTATAGTTCTTTCTTGTGTTTTGTAATCGACATAAACAATGCCAAAACGTTTTGAATAACCTTCCGCCCATTCAAAATTATCCATCAAAGACCATGCAAAATAACCTTGAACATTTACTCCTTGTTCAATGGCATCATTAACAGAATTTAAGTGCTGTTGGTAATAATCGACTCTGTCGAGATCATTGACACTACCGTCAACCATATTATCTGCCATAGCGGCACCATTTTCAGTGATATAAATAGGCGGCAAATCATAGGTATTATTTAACGTGACTAACAATTCACTGAAAGCTTGAGGATATATTTCCCAACCGATATCTGTTATCGGCTCCGGAGGTTCTATTTGTTGATAATGTTCATTTTTACAGCTTTGATAGATAGCGCGAGTATAAAAATTCACCCCTAAAAAATCGGTGGGGTGTGAAATTATTTCCATGTCTCCCTCCTTAATTTCAGGATGATGTTCAACAGGTAGTTGATTTAATATACTAGGGTACTCACCATCATAAATGGGCTTTATATACCACTGGTTAAAATAATCATCAGCAAAGTCGCTCGCTTGTTTATCGGCTTTACTACTTGTTGCGGGATAACAGGGTGTAAAATTAAGCACGATGCCATTTAAAGTTTTTGGACTTTTTATAGCAAGCACTTTCATCGCAAGACCATGGGCAAGTAATAAATGATGGGCTGCTTTTTTACCGAACGCTTTACCGATAATTCCTGGTGCATGAATACCCACTTCATATCCTAAAAATGCACTACAAAAAGGTTCGTTTAATGTTGCATAAGCATAAACACGGTCACCAAATGCTTCAACTATTTTATCGGTATAATCACTAAATTTATAAGCGGTCTCTCGGTTTAACCAACCACCTTGATCTTCTAGATGCTGTGGTAGATCCCAATGGTAGAGTGTGACAAAGGCTTTAATATTTTTCGCTTTTAAGGTATCTAAAAGTGCTAAATAAAATTTTACACCTTCTGGATTGAGCTCTCCTGATTCTTTGATCACGCGAGGCCATGAAATAGACAATCGATAAGCATCAACGTCTAAAGAATCTATTAATGCGATATCTTGTTGCCACAGACTGTGATGGTCACAGGCTACTTCTCCATTTGAACCATCGATAATGGTATTAGGCTTGTTACAAAAAGTATCCCAAATACAAGGGAGTCGATTAGCTATGCCGCCTTCAATCTGAAATGAAGCTGTTGCCACACCATAGGTGAATGTTTTACTTAGCATTGGCGAGTTACTTGGTAAGGTGAGTTTAACTGACATTAAATATTACCTGTTGTTTGTTTTTCTGTATTAATGGCACATAAAAAATATACTTTAATGTGCCTACAAAATACTTGAAAATTTTTTACCTTTGGTTTTTAATGGTAAATGAAAGCGCTTTCATTTAGGTTAGTGCTTTATTTTGCTCGGGTCAATCACTTTTATTTTTCATTAAAGACAAATATGGTTATTACCTAAAGATGACGTTAACCACAAACTTTTACTAAGACAATGTTGAGGTTAACAGCTTGTATTTAAAACAATAAATTGGAATATCAGAGGGTTTATGGCTTCTTTATCAACTGCAAACGCTATTACACCAGTCGATAGTGCTAACCAAAATGGTCATTACCGTTTTGCATTGACATCACTGACAACACTCTTTTTTATGTGGGGGTTTATCACTTGTCTCAATGACATTTTGATCCCTCACTTAAAAGGCGTTTTTGATTTATCTTACAGTCAAGCGATGTTAGTACAGTTTTGCTTTTTCAGTGCTTATTTTCTGGTTTCTCTACCTTCAGGAATTATTGTTAAAAAACTGGGTTATCAAAAAGGTATTGTTATTGGTTTAGTCATTGCGGCCGTTGGCTGTTTGAGTTTTTATCCTGCGGCTAGCATGCACAGTTACCCGCTATTTTTATTGGCGTTGTTTATTCTTGCCAGTGGCATTACATTATTACAAGTTTCGGCAAATCCTTATGTCAGTATGCTAGGAAGTTCAAAGACGGCACCGTCTCGGTTGACAATGACTCAAGCATTTAATTCTTTAGGAACAACAATAGCGCCATTTTTTGGCGCTATGCTAATTTTGAATGAAGCAGCCGATGCCATATCGACTCAAGCCTCAGCTGATGCCGTTCAAATGCCCTATATTTTCTTAGCATCGATGTTATTAATTTTAGCTGCGATTTTTGCCTGGATTAAGTTACCTGACATGTCTGCAGCGCGTCATGATTCTGAAAATAACGACGTACCGCTAAAGGGCAGTGCATGGCAATATCGTCATTTGGTTTTAGGGGCTTTTGGCATATTTGTCTATGTTGGGGCTGAAGTATCCATTGGCAGCTTCTTAGTCAGTTTTTTTGCTGAGCCTGATATTGCAGGGCTAGCTGAGTCTCAGGCAGCTAAATATATCGCTTACTATTGGGGTGGGGCAATGGTTGGCCGTTTTATTGGTGCGGCGGTTATGCAAAAAATTGCTGGCGGTAAAGTGTTAGCTTTTAATGCTGTGATGGCGGTTATTCTTACCCTTATCGCAATATTTTCAACGGGCACATTAGCGATGGTGGCTATTTTACTCGTTGGTTTATGTAATTCAATTATGTTTCCTACCATTTTCAGTTTAGCCATTAACGGCTTAGGGCAACACACTAGCCAAGGTTCAGGTATCTTATGTTTAGCTATCGTCGGGGGAGCCATTATTCCGCTTTTACAAGGGGTGTTAGCCGATACTATCGGCATTCAATCCGCATTTTTCCTACCGATCCTATGTTATTTATTCATTGCCTATTACGGCCTTGTAGGTAGTAAAGTTAAAAAGATGGTTGATTCACTTAATCACAACTAAAAACATTTTAAGAAAGTACAGAAATAACATTATGAATATTTTTGATTTAATAAAAAAAAAGGTTACTCGTTATAAATTAAATAGCGTACTAATATACAGCATCTTGGCCACGCAGTTTCTAGCGGGGTGTAGTGAAAATAAGAAAATTGAACAGCAAGAAGGTGAAACTATTTCAGTTCAACAATTTACTAGTAAAAATTCATTGGAAATTTGGCCAAAACTTGATCTTGCTGTTAAACAAGATCCTAAGATTGAAAGTAAAATTAAAGCATTACTATCGACTATGACACTTGCGCAAAAAGTTGCACAAATGATTCAACCAGAAATCCGAGACATAACGGTTGAAGATATGCGTAAGTATGGTTTTGGATCCTATTTAAATGGAGGTGGGGCTTTTCCAAATAATAACAAGCATGCAACACCTAATGATTGGGTGACTTTAGCAGAAGATATGTATCAAGCTTCTGTTGACGACAGCCTTGACGGAATAAGTATTCCAACGATGTGGGGAACGGATGCTGTTCATGGCCATAACAATGTTATTGGTGCGACTTTGTTTCCGCAAAATATTGGCTTAGGGGCTGCAAAAAATACACAATTAATCAAAAAAAAAGCGGCTATAACCGCCATAGAGGTAATGGTAACAGGTATTGATTGGGTATTTGCACCGACGGTGGCGGTAGTACGAGATGATCGATGGGGACGGACTTATGAAGGGTATTCTGAAGATCCTGAAATCGTAAGTAAATACTCTGCCGCTATTGTAAAAGGCTTACAAGGTGCAGCGGATGAAGACTTTTTAGGTGATCAAAGAGTTATTAGTACCGTTAAGCACTTTATCGGCGATGGCGGTACAGTAAATGGTGATGATCAGGGGGAGAACCTTGCGAGTGAACAGGCATTATTTGATATTCATGGTCAAGGTTATGTTGGCGGGTTAACGGCAGGCTCGCAATCAGTAATGGTCTCTTTTAATAGCTGGAACGGTATCAAAAATCATGGAAATAAATATTTACTCACCGATGTTTTAAAAGATCGTATGGGCTTTGATGGTTTTGTTGTTGGCGACTGGAATGGTCATGGACAAGTGAAAGGTTGTTCGAACGAAAGTTGCGCGCAAGCCATTAATGCTGGCTTAGATATATTTATGGTACCAACGGATGCATGGAAACCTCTTTATTATAACACCATTGATCAAGTCAACAATGGTGAAATTTTATTAGCGCGTATTAATGACGCAGTAACACGTATTCTTCGAGTTAAATTTAGAGCCGGTATCTTTGATAAACCCAGCCCTAAAAATCGAGTGTTGTCAGGTAAAACTCAATTAATTGGTTCAAAAGAGCACAGAGATATTGCAAAACAAGCCGTGAGAGAGTCATTAGTTTTACTTAAGAATAAAGCCAACATACTGCCACTTTCACCTAAGCAGCACATTTTAGTGGCTGGCGATGGCGCAGATAATATTGGCAAACAATCAGGTGGTTGGTCTATTACTTGGCAAGGCACTAATAATTTTAACAGTGACTTTCCAGGAGGTACTTCGATATATGCGGGGATCAGACAGCAAGTTGCTGCTGCTGGTGGTAGCACTGAACTTGATGTTGAAGGTAATTTTAACGTTAAACCGGATGTAGCCATAGTGGTTTTTGGTGAAGAGCCTTATGCTGAAGGTGTTGGTGATATTGATAATCTTGAATTTGAACGAGGTATTAAGCACAACATCGCGTTGTTAACTAAATTAAAGCAACAGGGAATACCGGTTGTTTCATTATTTATCAGTGGTCGTCCAATGTGGGTCAATGCCGAACTTAATGCTTCTGACGCATTTGTTGCTCTATGGTTACCTGGCTCAGAAGGTAGTGCAGTTGCCGATGTTATATTTAAAAAAATAAATGGTGAAATCAACAATGACTTTACTGGTAAGTTGTCATACTCATGGCCCAATTCAGCCAATCAAACAAGTATTAATCGTTTTGACGATAATTATCACCCCTTGCTACCTTATGGATTTGGCTTAAATTATGGGGATAAAAATTTATTGTCTGATGAGTTAACTGTTGAACAATCATCAAACTCCGGTAGTTTACAAGTAATAACGCTTTTTGAAAGTTCTGTTAAAGCGCCATGGCAGCTAGAAATATCTGACCATCACTCCAAAACAACCATGACGAGTAGTGTTGTTGAAAATGGTAGCCTTTACTTACGAACCATTGATAGAAACGTACAAGAAGATGCTCGTCGAGCTGTTTTTAACGGTAAAGGTTTTGGAAAAATTGCTTTCACCAGCATTCACCCTGTTAACTTTAGTCACCATTTAGCCGCTAATGCGGTGCTTGAGTTAACGTTACGGTTAACACAAAAAATTAGCGCTAATGACCTTCAGCCTATTTACTTGTCTATGACTTGTGGGGATTTATGTGAGGGCAAAGTTAACATTGCTAACAAGTTGTCAATGTTAACGCTTAATCAATGGCATACACTGTCCATTGATCTTAAATGCTTTGAAGCTAAAGGAGCGCAGATTAGTCATATTATCAGCCCTTTTGCACTTTCCACGGAGAGTAAACTGCATATCGATTTTACTGATATTTTCATCAAACCGACTAAAGGTAAGCCATCACACATATCTTGTGAGTAATATTGATGGCTCAAACTAAACTGTAAAGTTGGAGCCATTTTTTTACGTTTTAATTGAACAAAACTGAGTGGATTCCCGTATGATTAACTCGGTATAAAATTGATGTTTAATGGTGATTTTTTTTTGCTTATATTTATTTTTCAATACCCATTGTACTGCCATTTTGGCCATTTTATTAATCGGATATTCAATGGTTGTTAATTGAGGGTACAAATATTCTGAGAAATAAACATTATCAAAACCCATGATAGAGCAATCTTCGGGAACTCTAACCTTGTTTTCGCGGGCAACTCTCATTGCGGCAGAGGCCATTTCATCATTAGCACAGACAACCGCTGTAAAAGCTTTGTTACTTTTAATTAAGCTTAACATGCCTGCTCTTCCACCAATGGTGGTATAGTCAGCTTCAAAGGTTAGCGCTTTATCAAGGCTGATTTTATTATCAATTAATGCCTTTTGATAACCATTAAAACGGTCTTTAGCATCGGCTTTACTCAAAGGCCCAGAAAGGTAGGCAATGTTTTTGTGGCCGTTTTGTATTAAGTATTCAGTCGCTTGATAACTCCCTAGTATATTATCGATAAAAATACAGTGATCTGATATTTTTTCGATAAAACGGTTGATGATCACCACTTTAGTCGTCGAGTCATTCGTTAAATTGATCAGGTATTCATCTGAAACAAAGTCAACACATAATATTAAGGCATCACAATTTCTATCAATAAGAAATTGGATCGCGTCTATCTCTTTTTTTTCATTAGAGCCGCCCGAAATAATCACTGCATGTTTATTGGCGTGACTTAATTCACTTTCGACGCCAGAGAGGAGGTCACTGTAAAAAGGTCCACTAATTTCAGCAACTAACACACCAACACTATTAGAGCACTTTGAGGCTAAAGAACGGGCGGTAAAGTTTGGCCGATAATCAAGTTCAGCTATTGCAGACAGAACTTTGCTTTTAGTTTTTTCACTCACATGTTCATGGTTGTTCATCACTCGTGAAACCGACGATAATGAAACACCTGCGAGCTCGGATACTTGATAAATTGTGGACATTTTCATTGATAGTATTAAAGAGTAATGGCATCAACTCTAGCATAGTATTGGTAGGGCTTCCAAAAAATTAGTTAATATCAAAACAAACGATATAAATCACGGTGTATTCTGATAGATAAAGCGTTTTGGCTTATTGGATAAGGTGTTTTAAAGCGATAAGCAAAATTGCCCTGTCAGCATAACTGCAGGGGTCTGCAATTTTATTTAATGTTTGCTTAATGTTTGCTTAATGTTTGTTTAATCTGAAGCGGTAATACTGCCATTAATTGTAAATACACTAGCATAAACTTTGGCCAGCATTGGTTATGTCATTTGAGATAATAAGCTAAAGTAGGTTAAATGAAGTTTATCTTTCACGCCTTAGATTTTACATTTTAGGTAGGTATTTGCTCAGGGATTATTAGTTAAGTCGCTAAGTAGTTTTTTATGACCTGTCGATAGCTCCGGCTCACTTTTATTTGATCATATTCTCCAAGTACCAGAAAATATTCCCCTTTGGTGTGGGGGATTACTTTTTTTATGTAGTTGAGATTCACTATAGTTGAGCGGTGTACCTGTTTAAAAAGAGTAGAGTCGAGCTCAGTTAATAGGTTTTTTAAGGGGCACCTTTTTATATGTGTTACCCCACCTACGTGTAAACAGGTATAATCGCCGGCGGCATCAACCCATTCAATATCAGACTGTTTTAATAGCGTCATTCCCTCTCGATCTTTAATCACTATTTTGTGCTCTAACTCACGAATGCTGTTATTAGTTTTATCTGCATCCCCGCTCACTACTTGTGACTCTTTTAGTAGCGCATGTTTGTTTATGGTGTTTATTGCGTCAATAATATTATATTTTTGGTCAACAAACTTGTTTGTAAAGCGCTGAACTGCCCTGCTTATCGCCCGTTGAATATGCTGTTCATCTATAGGTTTGAGAATATAGTCTACGGCATGCACATCGAAGGCTTTTATAGCGTATTGTTGATATGCGGTGGTAAATATTATCAGGGGTATAATATCAGCTTGAAGTTTTTTAATGACGCCAAAACCATCAATACCGGGCATCTCAATATCAATAAAAACCAAATCAGGAGAAAATTGATGAATCGCGGCTATGGCTTCTCGGCCGTTTTTACACTCAGCAATGATGTTAATATTAGCTAGCTTATTGAGTTTTGAGCGCAATAGCTGAAGAGCTAAAGGTTCATCATCAACGATTATTGTTTGTAGTCTTTTATCTACTCTTTTATCTAGTACTGTCATTTTGCTATTCATGCCGATTCTCTGGGCTAGTTAGAGGTATCGTTATTTGCTGTTGCCATGGTATTGCTATGGTGGTTTTTAATGCGCCTGTTGGCGTCAAACTCATGTTAAATAAATAATTACTCTTAAAAATAAGCGCTAATCTATTTTTGATATTATGCAAACCAACGCCAGTAAAGTTTCCAGAGGTTAATGTGTCTATATCGATAATGTTATCTGAGCCACTATCACTTAATTCAATGATAAGTTTTTTATTAACACTATGAGTTGATACGGTAGCCGAAACATTAATTGTTCCGCCTGTCTCATTTTTTGCGATAGCATGTTTCATTGAGTTTTCTATGATGGGTTGTAGTAATAAACTGGGTATTTGAGCATTTTTTGCTTGTTCATCAATCAAAAAATTTAATTGTAGGCGGTCACCGAATCGGACTTTTTCTATGTCTAAGAATAAATGCAACATAACAATTTCTTCTGCTAATGTTGATGTGCTCTCTGGGTTTTCCTCAAGTGAATAGCGTAAAAACCGACTCAATTTTATTGTGACTTGTTGTGCTTTTTTTTGTTCTTTACTTTCAATTAAGGCATTAATGGCATTGAGTGTATTGTATAAAAAATGTGGGTTGAGTTGATAACGCAGCATTTTTAACTGAGCATCTTTGGCCACCGACTGAGCCTTAATTCGTTTTAGCTGCTCCTGTTGTATTTTAGCTTCAGTGCTTATTGTTATGCGGTGTTCAAATTGCAATAGTTTGTAGTAAATAGTGAAGTGAAATAGAGCCATCCAACCAATAAAAATAAATAGGCTGTTAAAGTACCAAGCGCCAAAATCGGCCCAGATGTTTTTTTCAGCAGTCAGATAATTAAAGGTTTTTATTGTTAATAAGGTTAAAAATAATGAAACAAACAGCGCTGCAATAATGCCGTTAACTCTTCGGGTGTTAACAGGCTTTTTCCAGATTTTTACCAGTAAGCAGTAAAAAGGTAAAGCGAGCATTAGGCACATGAAAGCTTGTAAAAAAAGATGATAAAGGTACGGCCAGTCTTCTTGGCCGTACCACAGTGTTAATGTAAATAAACTGATAACACCAATAAGCAGCCAAAAGATCAGTTGCGTCAGCCCCAAGTGAACATCTGGTTTCTCAACTGTTTTTGTCAGCATTACTTGAGCTGTATTATCAAGCACTGTGTATTCTCAAGTTTATATATTAGTCATTAGGCAAGTTTAGTACTTTGTTTATCTTCGTTTTTATTATTGTTGTATATTTCTTTCATGACGAGCTTAGGCGTACGGTCGACATTGAAAAGCCCCCAATGTTTCTCTGGCTCTTGCGGATGAGGAGAGCCTTTCCAAGGTTCGTCAAATGCTTCAAAAACAAAGGTAAGAATTTTTTCTTCATTGGTCCATGCAAGCAATTCTTTATAATAGGCCGCTTGTAATTCTTCAGAGGCGTTCCAGGTTTCTATGCCTCTACCGTTCGATGCTGTAGTCCAACCTGCTTCAGTGATCACTACGGGTGTATTTGGGTAGTGATCAGCAACAGAGTAATAATTTTGTTTGGTATACTCAAGGGCATCAGCCATCGTTCTATACTCCCAAGCAGGGTAGGTATGAATAGAAATAAAGTCTAATTCGGCGACCAAAGGTTCGAGTTTATAAGTCCAAGGCACATAGTTTTCACAAAAGGTTATTGGTTGATCTATATTGCTTCTAATTAGGCGAACGTAGTCAACAAGAGCAGAGACAGGTACCATATGATCAGTCCAATCAACACTGGCTTCATTTCCTACTGACACGGAAGTAATTATATGAGGGTATTTTTTAGCTAATACAATAAGTTTATCAATTTGTTCGCAATTCGCTCTACGGTTGTCGCTTAATGTTTGCTCGCTAAAGTCGGCTCCCCAAGGACAATTAGGATTAGACATTTCTGCAGCCATATCTACCCCTTGCATGATCTTAAAATTCAATGCTTCTTTCTCAATTACTTGCAATACAATTTCGGCATGAGGACCACAATCGTATAACCTGAGGTACTGCCAATTTTGTGCTAAAATAAGCAGATCTTCTTTGATGTCTGCATAGCTTGGATAAATAGCTTCTCTGGGATTTTGTCCTTCTCGATAACCTGAATAACAGATAGCATTGCCATGTTCTAATTTCATTTTATTAATTCCTTTGATTACTTATCGGCGTATTGGCGATTAGCGTCTTTATTATATTTTAATTCGCCGTCTTTATTCCAAAGGCCCCAGTAAGCGCCTACATCTCCTTCATCCTTAATTTTCCAGGTTTCATCAAAAGAGGAGAAATAGAAAATGTCTATATTGTCTTCTTCTGCCCATAAATAGGTATTGATAAAGTATTTCATCGCATTGTCATAGGAAGGGATCGCCCCTCTTTCTGCTGTACCAATATTTGGCCAACCCGTTTCAGTAATAATGACTTTTTTTCCTTTTGCCGCCTTTATTGCACGCCGATACATATCTTTCATGTAAAGCAAAGAGTAATCAGCAGAGCAGCCTTCCCAAAAGGGATAACAGTTAGCTAAAATCACATCACACATATCGGCAACACGGGGGTGATCTTCAAATTCATAATAGGCATCTACATAACCGACTTCGACACTAGGTAATGCTTCTTTAACCCGTTTTATGTAGTCAATCAGTTGATCTTCAGTTAAGTCTTCACGTAACAATACTTCGTTGCCCACCGCTAGAATATCGGCATAGCCGTTTTTGGCGAGTTTGATGGCATTGTTAATTTCTAGTTCATTGTTTGTAAGATTATCATCTAACCAAATTCCGACCATAGTTTTTAAGCCATAGGATTTTGCTATTTGCGGTATAAGTTCATTTCCTTGAGTACATGAAAATGAACGGATCCAATTAATACTAGGTTTAATTATTTGCAGGCGTTGATGTATCTGATGTTCACTAACTTGAGTACCAGGTCCTTGTCCTTCAAGGTAAGGACTAAAAGCGATACCATGAATTTTTTGTTCTAATATATCAGTGGCAATTGTTTGTAGCTCTTCTGTATTTAATTGCTCAAAACATACACCCGCTAATGACATGTATTTATTGTATTTGTTAGACATGACTACCTTCTATTCGCTAAATAATTGCGTGTTGGTTAATGTTAAAGTTAATTGTTTAATTTGGCCGCTACGTAAAAATAATTCATTACTAGACGATGTTGGCAGTATTAAGCTTGACAGTACCTGTTTTGAGCCGTCACGGAAAAGGATCTCTAACTGTGATGGTGCATTATCATTGAGTTGATAAATAATAGGGACTTGGCAGTAAGTGAACGCTAAACATCCTTTGCCAATATCGATTTTTTGCCATTGTTCATTGATATCTAGATAACTAAAGTTATTCTTTTTTGAGAGAAATTCGCATGCTCTTAGCAGGTCAGTTTGAAAATGTAGTTCTCCATTGCTAACTCTAAGACCTAATTCACCAAAACGAGCCAGCACTTCTTCTTTTACTTGGCCGGTCATTCCTGGCTGCTGAGCACCTGCATGTTTTGGCGTATGAGAGTAGGGATCACACGGGAAAGCCCCGTATTCACTCGGCGTTTTATTAAATCCTATGCCGGCACGAATATTATAATAATGATGGCCAAGCTGCTCGATTGTTATTGCATCTGCACCTTGGTCAATGGCGTTGAAAAAACTGTCTTCAACGACAAGTAGTAACTTAGAAACCATGTGCCAATAAATACAGCCAAGCCCTTCAAAGCCAAACATTCCACCCGATCTACCTGTAAATGCCTTATGATTAAAGATCTGCTCGTATATTGCCAACAGCTGCGGTTGAGGGTCGGGGATTGCTTTATATTCTTCTGATAAATCATTTAACTGATTAAGTAAAACTGAAGCATTAGTCAGTTCGGCATTAAAACGAAAGGTATTATCATCATCAAGAATAATAATGCGCTCGTCTTTATTTTTAAGCATGACTTGTAGTAAAGCAGAGGACTCAACATATTTTGCATCAATGGTGTTTTTCTCTAGAAAGCTTGGCAGTTCTCTGTCTGGATAAAGCATGTAGGATTGTTGGTCTTGACGATAGATATCACTTTTTGATAGCGCATCGAGTACCGACACGGTTTGATTGGCGGTAAAAAATCCAGAACTTAATGCGGCGACTTGGCCCTCAAGCATAGGATACAAATGTTCAATGTTGAGACTGTTTTTTTGTAAATCAAGCAAATTATAGGCGTGATATAAGCCATCTTCACGCTTATTAGCCTTGATTGAGTGATCAATGGCGGTTAATGCATTGCTCAGCATATTTTTAATATGGCTAAATGGGGTTTCAGTCTTGCCGCTAAAACCTTCTTGTTTATAGATATTTTGACGATAATTACAAGCCGCTTTGCTAAGTGCCGATAAGCTCTGATATCGATGCTCAGCATCTAACGCTTTATCATTTGCGCCTTCTTTAAGTGATATCGATAAACTTGATAAAGCAACGGCTGTATCATTTAGCCATAGATTGACTTCATTAGAGAGCAATACCGTGGTTGTTTCATTGCCAATTAATTGCTGAAAAAAAGTAATATAACGACGAACATAATAAAGGGTGACCATAGATAGGCCTTGGCCAACCAAAGCATTATTTGCATCATTCCATTCTGGCCGCTGGGTATTAAGCCAAATGCCGCCATCAACAACAAAATTTCCAAGCTTACAAAGTAGTGTCACCAATAACTTCTCTAGTAAATTGACATGGTAAACCTCACCATTGACAGCTAATACTAATTTCCCATCAGCACCTAATTCTTTTACCCTCTGCTCAATTTGATCGGCTAACGCATTATCATAAATAACGGTATTCTTAGCGTTATCCAACATGGCATCAAAAGACTTGATCTTATAAGGTACATTGGCATAACTGAAAATAGAGTGGTGTAATAGTTTATTTAGCTTTTCAGGATGGAATTTATTGGAAAGCTCTAACATTTTTTGCAAATAAATTATTTGATGATCGCCCCAGTAGCCAATATAGCTCCATGGGTCATCTGGCTCTTCCACTTCCCAATCAATACCTTCTTTAGTGATTCTATAAGGATTGTAGCCATCCATTGTTGATGCATTCACAAACTTGGCAATAATGTTCTCAATAAAGGCCGGGTAGCTGAAAGTTAACGCTTCCCAGTTTTGAAAAATATCTCGCCAGTTGCCTTGATATGAAAGCAGACGATTATTATTTTCATCTGTTAATTTTATCGCAAATTGATTCCATGGGCGGCTAGGATCTCCATGCCTGCGACCAAATGAGATCGGCAGATATTCATAACAAAGTCGTTCAAGTTGGTTGTCGTTTCTTTGTTTGACAAGGGCTAATAATGCATTGAAATCATTATATTTCGGTAATGCCGTTAAGAAAGACTGATGTTTTTGAAAGACAGTAAAATTAAAGTGCTCAATAGTTTTAGCAAAGTCATTACCGTCTATTTTATATTGTTGGTCAAAGGCTCCGCCACGTAATATATTGAACAATACATTAGCGTAATGATGCACTGAGACATTTTCTTCATTCGTTAATTGGAAGGCATCTGCATTGCCCATAATTCGAGCAAGTTCATCGGAGCCTTTTTTAATCGATTGGGTGATTGAGTCAAGGACTTTGTTAGGCTCAGAGAGATTTTTATGTAACGCAACTGCTTGTTTTTGGCTTTGCTCAACATTGGCAATTATTTGCCATTGTGCAGTAGTGTTAGCGTTAAGTACTTGCTTGGTATTTACAAGGTATGCCCCTCGAATACCTCTTTTGCGAGCCTCATGCTTTATCTCTTTTCCTAAAGCAAAATCCTCAAGTTGTTCAGCTGAAAGTAATATTTTTGGAGTGTCTAGCCCTAGGCAAAAAACAGTATTCGTTTTTAATGACTCACAAGGCTCTGCCCTGTCTGTAATACCTGAGTATAAAGTAAAAAATGCCAGTCCCGTTGTTTGATCAACTTCATTCCACTTGTAAGCATCGACTAAGTTACTTGAGTTGGTTTGAGTAAATCTAGGGGTACCTGCGGGCAATATATTTTGTAGGCCATCAACTAAGTCAACAGTTATGGTTTGTGTCGATAAATTAATTAATTCACATTGTCGGACAAAACCATATTTTTCACAGGTTAACCAGGTGTATCGAAAAGCCAATTCTAGGTCTTCATTAATTTCTTCAAAGCAAAGTTTATTGCCTAAGGTATTTTTATATAAATTACATTTTACCGTATATTTTTTATCTTCTTCTCTATTAAAAGGTTCCCATGAAACTATTTGAGCATTTTTTGTTACTCGCAATAGTGTTTTACATCCAGTGTGAGGCGTGCTTTCATGCAACTTATCTACGGTAACATAAGGAAACAGTGCGGTTTCGGGCGATACCCTGCCAGCGGTTAAACCACCTGTTGAGGATACAAATAACCAATGATCACTGTTGGAAATAAGGCTGATAAAAAAAGGCGCCATGTGATTGGTATTATTGATGACGTAAAAGCGTTCATTATTGAGGGTAATAAACTCGCCAGTTACTTGACTATTGCTCGTTAAATATTTATTCATTTTTATTCTTCAACATTAATTGGTGATTTTGGAAGCGCTTCCAGAAAGTACTATAAAAAAAGCAAATATAAATTTGCCTTCAGGTTAAGCTGGGTAAGTTTTAACATAGACAAGGCTATAAATCTACGGTTATTTACCAAGGATAGCTTATGAATAAGAAGTAGGGTGGGGATAACAGCCCTACTTTTTGTTATGTTTGAAAATTTCGCTTTGAGTTAAAACCCAGTGCGGTTATCCCTTTTATGCTTTGTCTAATTCACCGTCATGGGGCATAGACTCAATATCTATTTGTGCTAACTGGCCACGCCTAGCTTCAAGTTTGTTACGGACTTCAAGGGCTTTACTTTCAGTAATTGGATAATAAGAGATTATCCAAATAGCCACGACTGAACAAAGTACAGGCACAAGTACATCAGCTAAACGCATGTAAAATAGTGTGTCGGCTGATTGCGCGCCGCCTAATCCAACATCAAAGCCAGTAGCATTAAGTAAGAAACCACCTGCGGCCATCGCAGCCGCCAATCCTAGTTTTACAACCCACCAGAAGATTGAACCAAACATACCTTCACGCCGTTCACCGGTGTTCAACTCATCAAGGTCACAAACATCGGCAACCATAGAGCCCATTAGCGTGAATAATCCACCTAAGCCAAAAGCAAAAAATATGGGAGGAATGAGCACCAATTGTGGATTATCTGGAGTAAAACAAACCCATTTCAGTGCATAACCGAAGATAGAGATAGCGATGGTAATGAAAAATGCTTTTCGTTTACCTAGTAAGGTTGACAACTTAGTGACAATAAATATCGAACAAGAGGTCGCAATAAATGACACAGTACCTGCCCACCCAACATACTCAGCACCTAACGCTTGGTCACCACCAAAAACATAATAAATAATGACATAACTTTGAAAGGCAGAAACCATCATAAAGCCGTTAAATACTAGAAAAGTTGCGCCACATAAACTGAGGAAGGGCTTAAATTTAATAGTAATTAAAAACCCTTTAAAGAAGTCCTTAACTGAGGCAATAACCCCTGTAGGTTTTGCTGTGCTAGTAGATAAGCTTTTTGAGGTTGGTATTGGGGTAAAGCGCTCAGAAAGAAATATTGCCGGTAAAATTCCGATACCGATAGTACCAATACCAATGATGACAGCTAACCAACCTGCACCTTCTATCATGTCACTAAAAAGTGTTTCATTTTGCATAAACAACAAAAACCAGGGGGCAAGTAACCAAGCAAATTGGCCCATAAAGTTCTGAACCGCCATAATACGGGTACGCTCATGATAATCAGGGGTTAACTCATAACCTAATGCAACCCAGGGAGTGGCAAAAATAGTGTAAGCAAGATAAAAAAGTGTAGAGCCAATTAAGAAAAACCAAAAGTAAAATTCTTGGCTCTGGCCTCTGGGTAATTGCCATAACATAGCAAAAATAATACCCGAGATAATAGCTCCTATAAAAATATAAGGCCGACGACGGCCCCACTTTGATTTAGTCTGATCCGAAATGTAGCCCATGAGTGGGTCGGTAAAGGCATCTAGGAAACGAGGTAGCGCTCCTAATAAGCCTACTAAAGCAGGATTCATTCCTAATCCCAAGTTAAGCACAATTGACATGGTGACCATTGCGGCACCCAGTAAATTATTGATAAACGCGCCTAAGCCGTAAATGATTTTTTTGCCTAGTGAAATTTTATCTTTTGCTTTAGTTTCGTGAGATGTATTTTCATTCATATGTGTTAGAACCTTGAAATTATTGCTGAACGTGATAGAAATCTTTTCAATTACTTGAATGAATTGTATCTGTATTAATAAAAATGACATTAACTAATTACCTACTTTTAACAATTAAAAAGCGGTGAATTGTGGCTCTAGTGAAGATGAAGCGGTCAGTTTAATAATAAGTACTTATTTTTATTGATCTAATGCTAGCAAAATTTCGCTTGTTTAAGGGGGAGTTAAGCCAATAAGCTTTATTATATTTAGTACTAAAGTTGAAAATGAGTGATTTACCCAATTCCAGCTCATCGTGAATAACACTCATTTCATCGTGTTTTTATTGCTAAAGTTATTTGAAACTGTAGGTTAATTGTGTTGTTGTGAGATTGTCCTAGATTTCCTCATGAGACAACGGACTAGAATAGAAAAAACACAACATAAAAATTATAGCGCGTGTTTGCATTATCAAATAATGCAAACAACTTTAGTTTAAATGGAAGCGCTTCCAATCAAGTGTTTGTTAAGGATAAACCAGATGAATTTGATTACAAAAAAACTGTTCAGGAAAAACCTGCTCATTATGAGTTTAGGGCTTGCATTATCTGCCTGTGGCAGTGATAGC
Organism: Colwellia sp.; assembly: GCA_034111045.1. Taxonomy (GTDB): domain Bacteria; phylum Pseudomonadota; class Gammaproteobacteria; order Enterobacterales; family Alteromonadaceae; genus JALJPB01. The sequence continues at coordinate 51,616 of JAWUYA010000061.1, forward strand.
GATGATAAAACAAGTGATAATATTGAAAAATCTGTAAATGTAGCGCCGGTTATTACCAGTACTGCAGGTGTTACTGTCGAATCGGGTAGCGAGTACAGCTATACTGTACTCGCTTCAGATGCCGACGGAGATACCCTAACCACATCAGTATCAAGTTTACCAGACTGGTTGTCTTTTGATGCGGCTACGGGTGTCTTAAGTGGCACTCCTTCAGACACTGATAGTGGTGAATCTGAGATCACCGTCACCGTTAGTGATGGTACTGACGTAATCACACAAACGTTTACTATAACAGTCACCATTCCAACACCGGCTAATAATGCGCCGGTTATTACCCGTACTGCTATTATAACCGCTACTGTTGGCCAAGCATATTCTTATACGTTAACGGCAACAGATGCTGATGCTGATGACACACTAACTATGACAGCCACTATCCCAGCGGCTCTTTCATGGTTAACCTTCACCGATGGAACTTTATCAGGTACGCCAGCTTCAGGTGATGTTGCAGCTACCGAGATATCCTTGACGGTAAACGATGGTACTGCTGATTCCATGCAGACTTTTATTATTGATGTTGTTGAGGCGGAAGTTGTATTTGGTTCTAACTTATTAACAAATAGTTCCTTTGACTCTAGTCTTGATGATTGGAATGCCGGGACTATTATTTACCAAGCAGATGTTGCCGTCGCTGGAGATGCCTATGCAGTAAACTTAAGTCACGTGTTAACCTTAGTCGCAGGAGATGTATATACACTGAATTTTGATGGTAAAGCATCGGTCGACCGTTCAATTATAGCGGGTATTGGATTTAATCATGATCCATGGACTAATGATTCACAATCTGTAGCTTTAACGACAACTTGGCAGTCTCACTCTTTAGATATTGTAGCCACCGTTGGAGATGACAACAGCCGTACTATCTTCGATATGGGCGCAGAGGTAGGCGATGTAAGTTTAAAAAATATTCAACTACTTGACCCTTTAGGTACTGATTTAGTGTTAACGAGTACCCCGAGCTATGGTTCTGGTAATAACTACTATTACGCAGAAGTTGCAACCGCGGGAGACGCTTGGGCTGTTAATCTCAGTCAGGTAATGACCATTACTCCTGGTGAAACATACCAAGTTTCATTTAAGGCAAGAGCATCAGTAGCGCGTAATATACTTGCAGGTATTGGTTTGAATGCTGTTCCTTATGATGCCAGTACTGAAACGGTCGCACTAACAACAGAATGGGTTGATTACACCATCACAGTAATAGCTACAACTGATACGGGTACTGACTTTGGTGATGACAATAGTCGTGTGTTATTTGATATGGGCGCAGAAGCTGGCGACGTAATGTTAGATGATATTGAAGTTAAAATGGCTGGTCCGGCACCAACACCTACACCAACACCTGAATTTAATGTTGTAGGTACACCATACGATTTTGAAGCCGGTGGGTTAGGCAGTGACTTTGCTTGGGCTGTTTTTGAAAATGACGACAATCCCCCATTAGAGTTTGTTGCAAACCCAGATTCGTCTTCAGCAAATGACTCAGCCATTGTTGCCATGTTTACGGCTAGACTAGCAGGTGCTCAATGGGCCGGTACAGAAACAACGGCTGCCAATACTCCTGCATTTACTATGAACGCGACGAATAGCATAGTTAAAATTATGGTCTATAAGTCAGTTATCAGTGATGTCGGTTTGAAATTCGCTACTGCTTCAGGTGGTTCACAAGGTGAACTTAAAGTAGCTAATACTAAGATTAATGAATGGGAAGAGCTGACCTTTGACTTTAGTCCTCACATTGGCTTGGAAGGGACTATTGATACGGCTACGATAGTAGTTTTCCCCGACTTTACTACCAGAGCAGCTGATACAGTGAGCTACTTTGATAACATTACTTTTGGTAATAATGAATAATTTAAGTTAACGAGTATTGTTAACGTAAATTAGTTTCAACATTTCAAAAGGATTTACAACGTTTGTTGTAAATCCTTTTTTTATTATTCCACTCGCTAAATAAGAAAAGGTTTATGAAAAAATTTAATATTGTAGCAAAGTTAACTGTTGGGCTAGTTGTTGTAACTATTAGCAAGATCACATGGGCTTCGACTATCCCAGCAATAGAGCCAAAAATTTCAACAAGTCACAATCAGTCTTGGCAACTCGTTTGGTCAGACGAATTTAACGGTAATACGATAGATGTCACTAAGTGGAGTCATGTGGTCGACTGTTATGGTGGTGGTAATAATGAACAACAATGTTATACCGATCGCAAAAACAATTCATTTGTTGAACAAGGGATGCTCAATATTATTGCCCAACGTGAAGACTTTATTGGCTCGGCTAACGCTGATGGTAATTTGAGCCGTACCACTTCATTACCTTATACCTCAGCAAAATTGCAAACTTTGAATAAAGGTGATTGGCAATACGGGCGTTTTGAAATTCGAGCAAAATTACCTTACGGGCAGGGCACATGGCCTGCGGTTTGGATGCTACCTACCGACTATGTTTATGGGGGGTGGGCCGCGTCGGGTGAAATAGATATTGTTGAAGCGGCCAATTTAAAAACACCTTCAGGGGCCGCAGATGCCATTGAAAATGAAGTGGAGTCGCGTGTACATGGCACCTTGCATTTTGGCGAAGTTTGGCCCAACAATGTGCATTCAGGCACTGCCTATAAATTTGCACCCACGATGAATCCCGCAGATTCTTTTCATACCTATGCCATTGAATGGCAAGCGGGAGAAATTCGCTGGTACGTTGATGATATTCACTATGCAACACAAAGAAAATCAGGTTGGTACAGTAAGTATTTAAAAGGTGATGAATTAGTCTTAGGAGAAGGTAGCGCCCCTTATGATCAAAAATTTCACCTTATTCTAAATCTTGCCGTCGGTGGAGCTTGGGCAAGTAACGCTAATAACAAGGGTATTGATGAAACTGTTTTTCCGCAAAAATTACAAATTGACTTTGTTCGTGTTTACCAATGTCAGTTAACCGATAAAACCAGTGACGGCTGCGAAACTATTGGTGAAAATGCCAAATTTGTTGAAGGGCATAAAAGTATTATCCCGGCAAAGAATGTTGCCCTTGGCCCTGTGTTTAATTTATACCGTTCCACTGCAAGTCAAACCGGTTTAAATGCCGCACTAGTTTTTAATCACTATGATCCTGACAATTCCATAAGTTATCAGGAAATAACAACTGAAAACGGTCAAGTTCTAGGCATTAAGCAACAAGGTAATAAAGGTAATATTGCTTTACAATATCCAGGCCATGCAGATTTAAGCCATTTTTTTGAACATGGAGAATTAGTGTTTGATGTTAAAATAAATACTCGAGCAAGTGACAGTAAATTATTCATAAAATTAGGAAGCGGCTGGCCGATGGTCAGTAATGTTGAATTATCTATTGATAAAATAGGCCAGTGGCAGCAAATTCGACTAAACATTGCTGAACTTATTAATCAGGGTAATAGCCGTTATTCTGATCCTTTAGCAAAAGCGGTGATCAATAATATTCACAGTTTTTTTGTGGTTGAGCCAATAGGTGCAATGGAAGTGTTAGTAAAGAATGTTCGTTTTGAAAATAAGATGTAGTTAACACTGATACCAATCACACTACTTTACTCGTCAATCATCAATGCTGGCGGTCAACTAGCGGGGGATATTCCCCCGCTATGCTTGATATTTTAGTTGCTATCAATAAAGCTTAGTCTGTCTAGTCGGCGTTAATAGTGATATCAGCAATAACCACAATAGGCTATATATTACGCCACCCTTGCTGGTTGATGGTGCTGCTATCACGTCATCAACAACTTGACCCACTTGGTTTTGAGCCACACTGAACTGAATATTGGCTGATGTTGAAAGTGCAGGAATAGCATTGTCAGTTACAGTGACATCAATTTTGTGAGAACTACCGCCCACCATAGATATGGGATCAAAACTGAGTGTTGCCTTATTAATAACCGGTGAAGGGATAGCGCCGCCGATAATCCAAGAAAAACTAACCGTATCATCAACATTGGCATCAAAGGCTAAGGCGGTAATTTCCACTATGCCCTCATTAACAGCTATTGTTGAGACCGCCATGTTGTTTTGTTTGATCGATAAAGTAACGGTTGGGGCGGTATTATTATCCGTTAATGAACAACCATCACTGCTAACCGTATCGCCTTGAGGAGTGTTTGGGCATAAGTCCATCTCATTAGCTATACCGTCATTATCATCATCAGCGTAAACGGTTGGGGTGCTTTCATTACAACGACTGGCATTATTTTGATTGGTTGCTGTACAGTGCGCTAAATAATCAACTTCCATGGTTGCCTTGCTAAGATTTGGGTCTATGTTACCGCCTAAATTTCCGCCGATAGCAACATTGAGCAAGACAAACATCGGCTCTTTATATTGCGGGCAATTTGAGACATTATGCGAGGTAACTAAGGTATCATCCATGTAAAAGGAAATGTTATTTTCATCCCATTCTATCGCATAGTCATGCCAGCTAAGCACATCACTTGCGCCGTTAGGGTAATTAAATCTAATTTCATTGCCACAGCTAGTACCTCCGGTATTAAAGAAATTGGTGATGTAAGTCGTTGGGCTATTTGCAAACCATTCCCAAACGTCAATCTCGCCTGCACCAGGATTTGGCCAATGGGAAAAATCATCATCGTATTTTCTGGGACTTTCGGCGATGCGATTTTCCAACATCCAAAAGGCGGGCCATGTACCCGCTTCTAAATTATGAAAACGAAGTCGAGCTTCAATACGGCCATAAAGAAATTCTCGTTTGTCTTTGCCGTTAATTCTACCAGAGGTCCAAGATTTTGATTGATTATTTAAGCCCGCACAATTAACTTGCTGCTGACGAGCAATTATTTTCAAAGTGCCATTAGAGACATCGAAATTTTTATCAGTCGAGCTGTCATCATCGGTATAGCACTGAACTTCGTTATTATAATTGGCATCAGTTTGTGCCGTCCAGTT
>JAWUYA010000062.1:0-25951 GCA_034111045.1 Colwellia sp.
TAACGCCTGAATGTCATGCAATCCCGTATCACCACTGATAGGTTTAGAGTCTTCACGAACAAGCTTCATGCCTTTATAATCGATAGGGTTATGGCTAGCAGTAACTACACTACCTCCATCACAATGTAAATGACTAGTGGCAAAATAAATGTACTCAGTGCCAGATAGCCCTAAATCAATTACGTTAGTGCCTCCATCTAACAGCCCGTTAGTGAGTGCTAACTTCAATGATTCACTGGTTAAACGTATATCACTCCCTACTACTACTTTTTTAGCCTGAGTATACTGGGCAAATGCCCGACCGATACAGTAGGCGATATTGGTATTGAGCTCTTCGCCAAGCTTGCCGCGAATGTCGTAGGCTTTGAAGCAAGTAAGTGGTTTTACTGTCATTGATTCATTTCTCGGGAACGTTTAATAAAGTTCTCTTAATATAGAGTAAAAATTAAAACTATTGTTAATATACTTAGAAAGTATAGGTATAGAAGCTAGGAGCCATTAATTATTACCCGGGTAAAAGGTAGGCACTCAGGGATATTAATTGCTGGTATCGGTCTTACGCGGGCAAGTGTCTAAAGAATTAAGGTTATTATTACTCTCGATAACAAGGGTGACGTCAGCGCTTTATTGGTTTTTGCTGACCCGGCCATACTTATCTTCAAAACGCACAATATCATCTTCACCTAAATAACTTCCTGATTGAACTTCAATCATTTCTAATGGTAATTTACCTGGATTTTCTAACGCATGTACCGCACCGATGGGGATATAAGCCGACTGATTCTCACTAAGCAGCATTGTGTTTTCATCTATAGTTACTTTAGCAGTGCCAACAACGATTATCCAATGCTCAGCACGATGATGATGCATTTGTACAGATAACTTAGCCCCTGGATTCACCGTTATACGCTTCACTTGAAAGCGTTCACTGGCATCAACAGAGTCGTATTTACCCCAAGGACGATAGACTTGACGATGAAGTTCAGTTTCAGGACGTTTATCTGCCTTTAATTGTGCAACAATTTTTTTAACGTCTTGAACTTTATCTTTGTTTGCCACTAACACCGCATCGGGTGTATCGATAATAACCAAATTTTCAACACCCACAGTTGCAATCAATTTGTTTTGACTATGAAGATAACTGCCCGTTGTTTGATAAGCGATGACATCTCCTTTAATCACATTATTATCAGCATTTTGTTCTGATACATCCCACAGTGCGGCATAAGAACCAACATCACTCCAGCCAGCATCTAATGGGATCACAACTGCAGCGTCGGTTTTTTCCATCACCGCATAATCAATAGATTCACTTGCACAGACTAAAAACGCTTCTTTACTCGGACGCAAAAAATCTACATCTTGCTGTACATCCTTCATTGAGGTTCGACAGGCTTCAAGAATATCAGGTCTAAATTTTTGTAATTCGTCCAAATAACGTGAGGCTTTAAATAAAAACATGCCGCTATTCCATAAATAGTTTCCCGCAACAAGATACTCTCTGGCCAAGTTTTCATTAGGCTTTTCAACAAATTTAGCGACCTTGAAGCAAGCATGACCTTGAGCCGCGCCTTGCTTGATATAACCATAACCTGTTTCTGGACTAGTGGGCACAATACCAAAAGTGACCAACTTTCCTTGAGCCGCTGAGTCGCTTGCTTGCTCAACAGCCGTTTGAAATGCATCAACATTTTTTATCACATGGTCGGCAGCCAATACTAATAATATAGCGTCTTGATCGTCTTTTAAGGCTTGCAAAGCAGCTAATGCAACTGCAGGAGCGGTATTACGCCCCTCAGGCTCTAGTAAAATGATTGAAGAGGTTACCACCGATTGTTTAACTTGTTCAGCAACCAAAAAACGGTGTTCTTCATTACAAATAAATATGGGCGATTTAACTGTCTTGGGTAAGCGTAACAGGGTGTCTTGTAACATGCTGGTATCGTTAACAAGCGACAGAAACTGTTTAGGGTAGTGCGAACGAGACAATGGCCAAAGGCGTGTGCCATTGCCACCACACATAATAACGGGTGAAATACTGTATTGAAATGCCTTCATTTATCAACTCCCTAGTTTTACTTAAATATTTTTTATCGTTTAAGGAAAATTCCTAGTTTGTAACTATTAGCCCGCGACTTTTATATAACCGACACCTTGCTCTAGTGATACGGTGTATGCCTTCTGTTTAAGAGTAATGGTGTTTTCTTTTATCCAATAAGGTGCAATGATTATCAGGTGCTTAACATTATAGTCATTTGATAAAAAAATACTTTTTTGTGGTGTTATATATTCAATCACTAGGGTTTTATCAAGTTTATAGAGACGATAATTGATGTTTTCTTCAACAATTTGCGGCGGTTCTTTATTTTTTTCTAAAGAAATTACTTGGACGAACTTTTGTTCTTTGGTTGCAATACGTTGTTGCCACTCTATTCTATATTGAGGATTATCAAACCATTTTTTATTCCTATAACCTGCTCTTTGATTTCTTATTATACTACCAGTCGCTTCAAAAGACTCAACTAAAAAGCGACTAGCTTCGCCATCATACAGATGGCTAATGGCCGATTTAGGTAACAACAAAGAGATGGAAACATCAGATTGAGACAACGCGATATTTTTGCTTGAATCAAATAAATGAACGGCGTTATGTTTTTTGGTAGCTTTGCTGTCAACATCCGGTCGTGCCATTAAATGTAATTGAGATTTAGCCCGAACATTTGGCTGAACACCCGACAATTGATCAAAAACCATGATCTTTTGATTATAAGGTAAATACAATACCCCCCTAACGACTTGCTCTGCTTTTTTTGTGCTGGTGTGATAACTTTTCGTTAAATCAAATTCCGCAAATGAAAACACTTGCTCTACAGCGACTTGTCTTAACAAGGTTGCACTTTTATATTTGTCCGATTGATTTAACCACTCAGCAACTGAAGTAACAGCGCTGCCGGTCGGTGCTATTATCTTTTGCCCGCCAGGATTTATATTTTCTTTAAAAAAATGATTGGGGTTAACTAATTCTCCAGCCATGGGTAACAGTAAGGTGTTTTTAGCGACACTTCGTAATGAAAAATTTAACCGGCTAGGCTTAACATAATTATGACTATACACAGCGGCATCGACAACAACGGGTTGTTTATAAAAAACGGTAAAATGCCCAGCATCATAATGCTGATGATGACTAAAATTAGCGCCCGCTCTTATTTGAATAAAACCGTCATTTTTACTCCAACCACTGCGCATAACAACTTGATTATAAGCTCCCTTACCAAAAATTGCGGTTGTTGGTAATATACCATTGAACACCCTTAAATCATCAAAATACTCACCGATAGCTTTTACGGTGGGATCATAAAATAGGCTAGGCATCCAACGATAGCGACGGTAGTAACTCTCTTTACCATGCAAGTGTTTGAGATACTGGCTGTATGTAGCAAAAATAGGGTTCTTAGTCAGGTAGGTAATAAAATCGATAACTTTTCGCGACTCGTCTTTCAAATCAACTCTAGGACCGTCATCACCGATGGCTGCAAATCTATTATCTGGCCTTGTCATATAGATATGCCATAAACCAATTCTTTCAATTAAAGCTAAAAGGCGCTGTTTATCTTTCCCTTGAGTACCATTTATGTAGGCTGAGCTGGCCAATAAAAAAGGAAAAGCGCGGTTATTTATCCAATAATTATACCCATTAGGCCAAGCTTCGGTGATTTCTAGCGCCCTAACCCCATCAATAAAATGCCCATGTGCCTGATAAAGTTCTTCAGGATTTGAATCTCCAAGCACCACAGCAATAATAAAAGCATGGCTCGCCAGTGACAATCGACTATGCCATAAGGAGGCACTATAGCCATTGAGTAAGCTTAAATAAGTAAACAACATTGGTTTTAATTTATTTTTGAGTGCACGTATCCTAGTCGAGTACTTTGGTTTGGCATAAAGAGAAAACTGATCAATAAATAACGCCAGTTTCCAAGCATTACCTGGCTCTCCTTTTAAATTTGGCGCAACAAGAATGAAGTCCTCTGCTTGATTTAAGCTCTCTTCTATTTTTTTATTTTTTTGAGCAAACCCTAAACAGGCAGTGACAAAGCCAATACTCGATTGGTTACAAAACTGATGAGAAAATTGTTGAACGGGCTCTACAGTAAAAGTTGAGGGATGGGCTTGATGGCTAACCAACCGAGGGGAAGTGGGTTTAATTTCAATAGGTAAAGCAATCGATGGCGCAAGGAGATGTTGACTATAATGAGAAATAAATGCGGAAATGTGCGACATGTAAATTCGATGATGATGATGACTATAAACTATGCTAAGCACACTAAATACACAGAGAACGATTAACGAGCCAATAATGATTTTGAAATGCAATAGCCTATAAATGTTACTCAGATGTTTCACCCTTGTTGTTCTCGGTTAATTTCAACTATAGTTAATTTGAAAGGCGTTATCTACATCATGTTGCTGTCTGATCAATACTTATCAATACGGATGAAAAAATAGCGAACCATACGAACCATACAAAAAGTAACAGGTATAATCCTAATGCAAAAGATTAACTCCCCTCTACCCATCATACTTATATTTTTTACTCTAATGGCTTTTCCCTGCGTTGCAAATTTAGCAATAGATGAAAGCTTGACGTTTAAATATATGAGTAAACATGCAAGAATTCACTGGCCTTCCGGAGGTTTCCACCCCTTCATTTCAATAAATAAAAACCCACACATTGCTACTTTTATGATTGTTGATGAAGATAAGGAAAAGTCGATATCAGTTAATCTCACTGGTTTGACTATAGACGATAAAATTACCTTATTAATACACGGCACCCACAACAATAACGGTGTTGTGGGTTTCAAAACTAAAGAGTCTCATCAATTGGCATCGCCCATGCTAATTTTTACCAATAAACACACCAATAAAAAAACTACAAAAACAGTAATATTAGACACCTATTTCACAAAAAATTCGCGAAAAGCACTTGGAGCTAAAAAATTTATTTTCGCTGGTGGTAAAAACTTTAGCTTATTGCAATTTGATCTTACAGGTTTAGACAACAACCAAGAGACAGTCGAGTTATTATTACATTTAACCAAAAAACAATACGGTAATGCTGACTTGCAGATAGATCAATTGATCAACTTACCAAAAAAAGGAAAGCGTCAGAGTGATGGCATTGCGACTTTATTCCCTTCGGACAACAACATTGATAGCCATCCCAACGTTTTTTATTCAGAAAATTTTAATACGAATGGTTGGGTTGATACTTCGCTTAAAAAACTCGGCTTTAAAAATAACGCTTGGACAAATACATTAAAAGTTAACTATATTTCTCACGAAAATTTACCGCACTACTCCAAAACGAAAGGCAAATCGTTAGCGGCTAACTTTGAAGTGGATAAACACTTAGGTTCAAACTTAGAATATGTTTTCAAAAGTAATCATGGCCGAGAGCCTGAAGAGGCCTATTTTCGTTATTACTTAATGCTAGCACCCGGTACATCCGTTAGTGGTGGCGGTAAATTACCAGGATTTAGCGGCACCTATAACAAAGCGGGTTGGGGAGGCCGCCCAAATAATGGTCGCAATGGTTGGTCTGCAAGGGGGGCGTTTTTTAAAACCGTTACCAATAAATTGAGCCCGTGGTTAGGGGAAACGCCAATAGGAAGCTATATATACGAAGCAAACAATAATCAAAGATATGGCGATACTTTTGCTTGGGGAGATCAATTATCAACCCTTAAAAATGGTCAATGGTATTGTATTGAGCAGCATATCAAACTCAACACACCAAAACACCAAGATGGCATACTTGAAGCATGGGTTGATGGTATAAAGGTCTATCAAAAAAATGACCTTTATGTACGCGATACCGCTGAGTTGAAAATTGAAAAAGTTTGGTTTAATTTTTTCTTTGGTGGGACTGAGCGACCTAGACAGAATTTTGACATGTATCTGGATAACATCGTCATTGCTTCTTCATATATAGGACCATTGAGTACACAAATAAATTAAAGACATACTCGTTTAGCCGTGTTCACCACAGGGGCTTTTTAGGGTGTCGTTTTATTCATCAAAATAATTATTAATTACGTGATATACATCAGTTAAGCTTTCACACTTCTCTAACCTTTTAGCGGTAGTCATGATTATAGGCTTTAAAGCGGGGTTCTCCGATAATCGGCCATGACTTCCTTTAATTAATTGAGCGTCTAGTGGTATCACATCAAGTAAATACCTAAACCCTAGCTTTTTAAGTAATAATTTCCAGAGAATTTTAGCGCTGACCAAAGGTATGCTTGGATCGAGAAACATTTCTAAGGGGTCATATCCTGGTTTACGGTGTATATCAATAGTACGAGCAAAATCAGGCGCTTTGGTATCATCAAGCCAATAGTAATAAGTGAACCATGCCGTGTCTTTGGCGATAAGAATTAAATCTCCTGCCCGGCGATGATCAATACCATAATCACCTTTCATGCTTTGATCAATGACCGTTTCAACACCATCAACTAAAGTCAAAAATGCTTTTAACTCGGCTATTTTGTCTTTATCTTTAATGTAAATATGAGCGACTTGATGATCGGCAACCGCAAATGCCTCACAAGCACCACAATCGAGTAACTCTAAGCCCAAAGTACTCCTGACTTTAATATAACCTTGCTCTCTTAACACACGGTTAATATGGATGGCTTGTTGCACCGCTGAAATACCGTATTCTGATACCAAAATAAAATCAGTATTGAGTTGCTCAAGTTCATTACATAAATTTTTTATTACCCTATCAATTTTCTGTAAATCTTTTGCAATCTCAGGGTGATTCGGCCCTAGCTTTTGTAGATTGTAGTCTAAATGAGGTAAGTAAATTAAGTGTAAATTAGGCGATTTTTGACGCTGTAATTCTACCGCTGCTTTGGCTATCCATTGGCTAGATCTAATACCAGCTTTAGGCCCCCAAAAACTAAAAAAAGGAAACTTACCTATTGTTTCTTCAATGCTCTGGTGTAAATTCTCAGGGAAAGAGTATAAATCAAACACTTTCCCGCCATCGGCCAAATAATGAGGTCGGGGAGTCATAGAGTAGTCAACCGTTGAATACATGTTATACCACCAAAAAGTGTTAGCACAGGTAAAACCCTGATGTTTGGATTTTAGTGTTTGCCAAATCTTTGGGCTTTGCACTAATTGGTTATTTTGTTTCCAAAAAGCCACTTCAGCTAATTCGTCGAAATACCAGCCGTTACCAACAATGCCATGCTCTGTCCCTTTTTTACCCGTGAGCATGGCACTTTGTGCGGTTGTGGTGACAGCAGGGAAAGTCGGCGTTAATGTTTTTAACAACAGTTTTTCCTGTAATTGATAAATAAAAGGAGTATTTTCCTTAGTAACCAATCCTTTTGTCAGGGCGACGACATTGATAACAGCCAAGTGTTTGTTCTGCATATTTATTCCTGCAACAAAGCTTTAATAGACAATTGATTTTCTAACCAATTTAATTCTGTTGTTAAGTAATGATTTAATTGCTTATTATTAGCTTGTACATCAATAACTGACCAAGTGTATGTTTCAACTTCTAAATGAGGTCGCAGCCCAGAACTTTGTAAATAATTTAACACCTCTACTATCTCAGACTGGGTGGTCAATAAAAATGGCTCTATAACTTGTTGGTTAATAGGCATATGAAAATGAACACGTGTCTCCCCTTGTGAAGGTAAACTATCAAGGGTTTGTGGTGATATATCAGAAAAAGCTATCAGCGCTTCGGCGGTTTTTACTTTCATTTGATGCAAATAAGGAGACTGCTGAAATGGTAGTAAGGTTTTGATCAGCTTGCTAAGATCCATATTATTAAACTTTAAAGCATTGGACACTTGAACTTTACCGACAATGATACCTGCGAGAAACAATGCATGAAAACTTGATTGCACGTTTTCATGCATTACCGCCTGATGACAGATATCAAAACAGACACCTAAATGATTGCGAACATCTCGATTATCTTTTACTTTCAGTTCATCGGTAAAAAAGTGAATCATCTCGCTCGTCTTTTCTAACACACAATCGGGTTCCATTTCCAAACAGACTCTGACATCAATACCTGTATTGATTTTAAAATCAGCGAGATAGTGGGCAAGTGATGTTAAGTGTAATATCGCCTGTTGATGCTTTTGTTTATTCCAGTTGTTTTTATACCCTAACGGTAGGGTTGAAATCGTTACCTCATGAGAAAAAATACTAGGGTAGGCTGAGATCAAAGACAATAGTGCCACATTATATTGTAAGCGTTTAGATGAACTCCAATTAGGTAAATAGACCTTGGTTTTTATCTTCTTGCCATGAAATAAACGTTGAGGAAAGGCATTGAGGGTCAAAATGGTTAACTGCTCTTTGTGCATCAAATCGACAAATCTTTGAGCTTGCGCTTTGTTCTCTTTAAAATCAGCAACCACGACTTGATTAAACCAGAGGCCCAATGACATTTTGCTCAGTTTTCTTGATTTTTTAATAGGAATAACATGCTGATAAAGCTGATTAATGAGCTCTGCAACACTCGAGCAAGGGTGTACATTACTGCAGTAAACAATATCACTTCTTAACCAATTCATGTTATGACTCAACTATTGGTGACTGGCCTCTTAGAGCCGAGTTTTCTTGATAGAGTTCACTTTGATCAATGCGTGGCTTGACGATATCCTCAAGACTTATTTTGCCACTTTGAGCGTAATAATTAATGGGGTTCTCAAACAATACTTTGGTGATTTCTTGCTCACTAAACCCAGATTTAGCCATCAAAACACCTGTTTTCGGCACTTTTAACGGATCACTTTTACCCCAATCTGCGGCACTATTAACAACCATTTTTTCACTGCCATATTGTTGTAATAATTTCACCATGCGCTCTTCAGACATTTTAGTCTGAGGATAAATAGAATGACCACACCAACAGCCCGTCGCCTTTACCAAAGGGAGAGTTTGCTCGTTTAAATGATCAACCAACACCATTTCTTCATCAATACCTACTTCCTTAACTAACGCTAAGGTACGCTTGGTACCCTTAATTTTATCCCGATGCGGTGTATGCACTAAGGCCGGTAATTGGTACTCTTTTGCCATTTCCAGTTGTAACTGAAAATAATACTCTTCTGCGGGTGTCATATCGTCATAGCCAATTTCACCAATAGCTAACACACTGCTTTTACTTAAATAGCGAGGGATAACTTTCATAACTTCGTCAGCTAACGCTCGATTATTTGCTTCCTTAGGATTTAATCCCATGGTACAAAAATGCATAATACCAAACTGTTTGGCACGAAAACGCTCCCAGCCCACCAACATATCAAAATAATCGATAAAGGTGCTTACCCCTGTTCTGGGTTGACCTTGCCAAAAGGCAGGTTCAACAACGGCAACAACGCCCGCCTTGGCCATATTTTCATAATCATCTGTTGTTCTTGATATCATATGAATGTGTGGGTCCATGTATTGCATATTTATCATCCTTAATTTAACTGAGTACCTTGTTTATCGTTATGATGAAACTGCCCATAATAAACTAACCGGCACCGCTCTGTTGGCGGCTAAGCGTTCATCACGATAATCAACAACCATACGTGATAGCTCTTCATTTCGACGCAAAGGTAACTGATCAACCGCTTCAATATTTAAATCATTAAATAGTGCTTTTAGCACCAACTGGTTAAAGTTATGTTCTGGAAAATTTTTTGCTGGATAGGGATTGTTAAGCGCTAAGGCTGCGAATAACTCGATACAATTAGTGCGTGTTAAGTCAATCACGTTTTCTAACAAGTCGCCGGTTATATCAAACAAACTTAGTCCCTTTGCAATACTGGTTTTTTCTTCATCATCAGCCAGTTTAATAAGTACCATCAGCATGGGTAGTGTTGACTTAGCAATCAAGTGGTAGGCGAAATAAATTCGGCAAATATCCAGTAAAGAAAAATGGCAATAATATTGACTTGCCATATTTTTATAACCTCTTTTTCGTAACTCAAGAGGCAGAGAAGAAAAAGTGATCATCAGTTGATTGTCTGACCCTTCTTTATTTTTATCTAACGGCTGGCATTCCAGCAGTTGGTCAATCCATACCGCTATATTATGAGGTAGTTGATTGCTAAGTTGTGAAATAGATATGTCCATAAAATCAATCCACTAGTATTATGTCATATAAATAATTTTGGCCAATTTGCCACTAAAAAATAAAAACGATAGGCATACCACACCCAATAACCATTGGTTAATGGCGATAAGTAAAAGCCCATCTAAGATAACCATAGCCTTGAGCAAGTTCGTTACCCAATGTTGCACATCATTAACTTGAGTTTGTTGAAAATAATACACTTGTTGAGCCAACCAAATAAAAAAAGTGATAAGTAAAATACCGCCAACTACAGTGAATATATGCTGATAAGTTAAATAGATAATGAGAGCAACAGGCAGCAATATCAGAGTAAGTAAATAAGGCTTAAGCTTGTTAGAAAATGGCTCGGTTTCATCTTGGCTAATACGCGTTACTATTGTGGTGTAGCACATAACAATTGAAGCAATAAGAACCAAAGATAGTTCAAAGTGCGCGCCTAGTCCAATGACGAGCAACCAATTTAAAAGTCTTACCGCCCCCATATTATATATACCCGCAGGCGTTTTTTTAGTCAAAAAATTATAACTCAGTATCATTAACACCAACAAAACTGTGCTTACAAGTAATGTTAATGAGTAATAAAGTGCTGTCGACAAAGCAATAATCGCAAGTAACACGGATATAATTAATGCTACTTTAAGAGGAAACTTTCCACTTGGTAACGGCCTAAAAGGACGCTCAATACCATCTTCTTCAACATCGACTATATCATTGGTAATCATCCCAAATTGATAGCAACAGAGGCTAATAAACAACAGTAATGCCAGGTCAGGTAACAATAAAACACCTGATTGGAGCAAGTGTTGATAAATAAAAAATGACGCTAACACATTAGAAAAAACTGAAAAAACACCAGGAGCTCTAATGAGTGTTAAGTAGGTTTTAATGCCTTCATTTGACCAATAAAGAGGTGACATTATCAATATTAACCCTCACTAGTTAGAGCGATTAGTTCATTAATACAGACTTGCATTAATGAACTATCAATGTTGTTCACTTCATGACACGTCCCTAAACCAGAGAGCATAGTTATGCACAATTGCCCGCCTAAATGAGCACGAAAATTATCGAGGGCGTATGTAATATTAAGCTGTGTTAAAGCACGACAACAAATTGGAAAGCCTAGCTCCAATATTAATTGTTCGATCATTGCGAGTTCTCGTACTGATATCCAACCTTGATAAAAAGAATATTTGGCATCAATTAATATGCCAATCGCAACCGCTTCACCATGGCGAAGAGAAAACCCAGATAATTCTTCTAAAGCGTGAGCACTCCAATGACCAAAATCTAATGGCCGAGCCGAGCCAAGTTCGAAAGGGTCACCCGTAGTGCAAATATGATTAAGGTGTAATTGCGCACATTCGACGATCATTTTTTTCATCACTGATGACTTAAATTGCCTGAGTTGATGACGGTGAATAAATAAATAATTAAAAAAATCTCCATCTTTAATTAACGCCACTTTGATAGCCTCAGCTATCCCAGCTCGTTTTTCTTGGCAAGGGAGCGAATCAATAAAGTGATAACTATTGATAACCGCATAAGGGGGAGAAAATGTCCCCAAGAAATTTTTTCTACCCTGATAGTTCATGGCATTCTTTACACCTACGCCAGCATCATTTTGCCCGAGCACAGTGGTCGGCATTCTTATCAGCCTAATACCTCTATGTATAATAGTTGCAGCATAACCGACCATATCGATAAACGCCCCGCCGCCGATAGCAACAAGGTATGAATGTCGATCAATTTGATGGGCGATACATTTATCAATTATCTCAGGGATTAACTCAGGTGAATTTTTACCTAACTCCCCACCTGTTAACACTAAACTAGGTACAGGACTAAGATTATTAGTTGTTAATAACTGCTGTAAGCTTGCTGACAACTGAGGATAGTGCTGCAGTAGTTCGTGCTCAATAATAGGTAAAATAAGGGCCTGTTCTGGCAATCCATTGAAAAAAGCTAATAGTTGATCATTAGGTTTTAATATGTTGTCGATAAATATCACTGAAAATTTATAGGGTATAAAAAAATCGGCATTAATAGTTGTCATAAGTCAGTATATATGTTGATTTTCTTCTAAATGAAACGGCTTAGTTGAGTATGTATTTATTATTTATGATAAATAATAAATACATAAGATCAATACAAGCATAGTTTATAATGACCGCTTTGATTGACAATTAAGCAAATATAACTATAGAAACATAGTATTGACCCCTTATTAATTGATCTTTAGCAGTCCTGAAACTATGATATTTTTATCAATAATTTTCCCATCCCTAGCAATCAGGATTTCCACCAATGAACGGAGCAATGCTTAAGACTCTTTTTTATTTACTCACTTACGCTTTTTCTACTGTATTTACCGTTTATTTAGCAATGCTTAGTGAACAAAACTGGCGCCCATTACCTTTTTCTGAATTTTATTTGAGTACAGCTGAGGTAATGAATATCGCTTTGGTGTTAGGCGGTACCACTTTTTTTACTATATCTTTAGGGCGGCTGGTTGCTAAACCCTTAAAAAATAAGCATAAATTTAGTTTAGATTACCTCAATTTCCTACTAGCTTACACTCTCTCAATATTGTATTTTTTATTAGCATCATCCATTACCTTTAGTCCTAATTTATTTGTTTATATCGGTATTTATGCGAGTACTTTCGCTTTGGCATTACACCTTGTTTTTATTTATCCGTCTCAAGCTTTTTTGTCTGAGGTGATTAACGCCATTACCGATGTTTTTAAACGTTTCACCACCCTATACGGTGTTATTGTCTTGTTATTATTTATGACGCCTATGGCGTT
Organism: Colwellia sp.; assembly: GCA_034111045.1. Classification (GTDB taxonomy): domain Bacteria; phylum Pseudomonadota; class Gammaproteobacteria; order Enterobacterales; family Alteromonadaceae; genus JALJPB01. Next base: position 12,976 of record JAWUYA010000062.1, read on the forward strand.
AGCGATAGGGTTTATTTTTAGCCGAGAAGTTGCTGATGTTATTACCGAAATACGGTTACAGTTTAATAACACTGAAGATGCTCAATGGACATTAGTACCGGCATTAAACCATACGGTTTTTAGCCGACCGATGATCGTTAGATTCTCTAAACAAACCCCGCAATACTTATATGTATTAGAACGTTCAGGTGATTTATACCAGGTTGATTATCCTAGTGGTAACAACAAAAATCTCATTTTAGATATTAAAGATAAAGTGGGTTTGGTTGACGTTGAAAATGGTGCCTTAGGTTTAGTTCTCCATCCACAATTTAGTGATCAAAGCTCAGAGAATTTTAAACATATTTTTATTTATTACACCTCGGTACATCAGGGTATTCAAAAAAACATTATCTCTCGATTTGATCTCGCTAGCACTAGCAATAGTAAAGACATTAAAGAAACGCCTTTAATGGTTTTACAACGCACTAATGATGCTTATCACAATGGCGGCTCGGTAGAGTTTGGTCATGATGGCTTTTTGTACATTTCACTGGGTGAAGGTGTTTATTTAGATAAAAAAAAGCATACCAGCCAAGCTTTACGAGCCGCCATTTTACGAGTCGATGTTGATCAGCGAGGTGGGAATATCAGTCAACCAATACTCACTCAGCCGGCGCATGGTGAAACTAGCAACTATTATATTCCAAACGACAATCCGTTTATTGGTAATGATAAAGTGTTAGATGAATATTGGGCGATGGGATTACGCAACCCTTTTAGGATTTCCTTTGACTCAAAAGATGGGTCTTTATGGGCTGGCGATGTTGGCTCAACGGTTTGGGAAGAGGTAAACAAGGTAATCAAAGGGGGCAACTATCTTTATCCTTATATAGAAGGCCCACCAACAGATGATTTTATTGTCCCGAAAGCATTAGTGGGCCAGCCAAAACACCCTACTTATACGTATAAACATTCTGCTTTTGATCGTGCGGTAATAGGGGGAGTTGTCTATCGAGGCAAGGCTTTAACTCAACTACAAGGGCTCTACCTGTTTGGTGATAATTTTTCAGGTAAATTATTTGGTATCAAAACAGACCAAATACCAGTAGGACAAGCTCAACTGGTGGCTCAAGCACAGCAATATGCTCAACGCGGGATAAGTTCGATCACTTACAGCCCAGAAGGAGAAGTTTTCGTTACTTTACTGGGGGCTAAGAGCGATGATACAGGGCAAGTAATGCGATTAACACAAGCAGACTCCGCAAAAAAACATTCACTTCCCTCCCCCCAAATAACAACTAAACATGTTTATTCATACCAAGAGACTAAGTCTCTTTACCTTGAAATGTGTGCCCGCTGCCATGGCAATGAGGGAACTGGCCAAGGACCCGATGCAAAATCATTCGATGTGGACATTGCAGATTTCACCAGTGTTACGTTTCAACAAGGAAAAACGGATAAAAAATTACACAATATAATTAAGAGGGGTGGCGCAGCTAATAATTTGAGTCCCTATATGCCGCCATGGCAGTGGGTATTATCTGATCATGAAATTGATGATTTAATAAATTATATCAAATCGTTACAATAATGAAGTATTGAAATAACTCATAAGAATGCACTAATATACAAATATAGACGTTTAATTCATAGACATCTATCTTATACGCGCAACGCTACTAACATATTGGACTTCCCAAATTTTATAGTTTTCATTATTACTTATTTCCTATAAAAATGTCGGTATTACTGCTACATATTCATAATATACTGTTGCATAAGAGTGTAAATGGAAAATAACCCTAACGATTACTTAACTATTAGTTTTGTTATTAGCCACATCAGGTTTTACCTCGGCACTTGGCGCTAATATATCTAGTTTTTTCACCGTCCATCGTGTTAGGCGTTTTATACGTTGACCAGCTGAGTGTCCACCTAAATAGGCACAAGGTATCATCACCAAGGTGACTACCGATGCAAACAAAACGCCAAAGGCTAAAGAAATAACCATAGGAATTAAAAATTGCGCTTGGGTGCTACGTTCAAACAAAATAGGTAATAAACCAGCAAAGGTAGTTAAAGAGGTTAGTACTATAGGGCGAAAACGGTCAGTGCCCGCATTTAAAACTGACTCAAAGGCGGTGTCCCCTCTTGCTCGTAAATAATTGATTCTCTGCAATAAAACCAAATTATCATTAACAACAACGCCCGAGCAGGCAAGGAAACCAAAGAATGACATCATGCTGATGTCATAATGTGTGCCCATAGCTGCGCTCCAGATGATATGACCAAAAATCGCGCCCATAAAACCAAAAGGTACGGCAATTAAAATAAGCATAGGCTCAAAAATGGATTTAAATGCGATGGCAAATAATGAGAAGGCGATAATAAAAGCGAATAAGAAATTTTGTGAAAAATTGTCACCAAATTCGGCTTGAGCACGTAAATTACCATCGGGTGAAAGCTCAAAACCTGAATACTGTTTTTTCCATTTTTCTCCGTAACTTGCTAACATCTGTGTTATTATTTTATGCCCGTCGGCTCCCTCTAATGTATCAGCTGTTATGGTAATATTACGAATACGATCCGTACGACGAATCATACTACTGCCGGGTACTAATTTAATATTAGCAACAGCTTCGAGTGGTACTTCTTCCCCTTGTGCTGTTCGAATACGCATATCATCTAAAGTATCTAAGTGACCGCGCTCGTTGTCAGGAAAACGCAACATCACCCTAACATCTTCCTTTGAACGAGGAATACGTTGCACTTCTTCACCATAAAAAGCTTGTCTTACTTGGCTAGAAATATCTTGAGTGGTAATACCTAACGTTTGTGCATAATTTTTTAAATCTAATTCAACCTCTAAACGCCCCGTATCAAGATTACTACGGACATTTTCTATACCATCATAGGCCACTAACATTTTCTTAATATCATTAACCGCTTGTTGTTGAGTACTCATGGCATTACTAGACAAACTTAAATTGAGTTGAATGTCGGGATTATTGCCGCCAAAGCTAGAAATCAACGAATAGCTTTGTACTTCAGGCAAAGGGCCAATGAGTTCTTTTAACTTAACTCTAACGGTTTCAACACTGATACTTCTCTGTTCTGCGGGTGTTAAACCAACAAACATATCAACATGGCTGCCATTACTCGTTGTATTGACTTCAGTAAGAAAGGTTTTACCGCCATTTTTAGCCAACAGCTCTGGATTTTGATCAAGGGAGCTCGCATGTTTTTTCATATACTCGGCTAAGTCAGTGGTGTAGCGATAAGGCGAACCTTCTGGAAAACTTACTTGAAGGTAAATAAATGCTTGAGGTACCCGAGGGAAAAATGATGTTTTAAGCCAGCCAGCATTAAACATTGACAAAGAAAGCGCAAACAACATAATAAAAGCGAGTACGGTACTGCCTTTTCGTTTTAAGAACTTATTTAATACCGAACGATATGTTCCTGCCGCAAAACGCTCCATTGCCGAAGAAAAAGCCTGGCGGGTTCGTTCTAGCTTTATCAATAGGACAAAGCGGCTCGGTTGATCAGCTTTCATATGAGATAAATGAGAGGGTAAAATCAATAGCGATTCAGCTAATGAAAATAATAAACAAAAACACACGACAAAAAATATTGATATGGTGTAAGGCTCAACGGCTATGGGCACATCCACCATCGGCATGAAAAAAATAATGGTACTCAATACCGCCAATACTACTGGCATTAGCACACTTTTAGCACCTATAATTGCTGAATCATCACCTATTACCCCTTTTTGTTGCTGACTATAAATACTTTCTCCAACGATAATAGCGTCATCAACAACAATCCCTAAAACCAATAAAAATGCAAACATAGACAGCATATTTAACGAAATACCAAAATAGGGTAATAACCATACAGCACCAGCAAAGGCAGTGACAATACCCACCACTACCCAAATAGCTAAGAGTGGACGTAAAAATAACATTAAAATAATAAAAACTAAGATTAATCCACTTAAGGCATTGTCTTTTAATAAGTTAAAACGGTCATCAAAAAGATCTTTGCTGACGTTATTAATCTTTAACGTTAATCCTTGAGGGAGTGTTTTTTTCAATGCGTCTAAATAATTATGCGCATTGACGGTACCTTTAAAGAGTTTAGGGTCATCACTCATTTTAACTTCAAAATTTAAACCCGGTTTTGTGCCAATAATAAAGTCTATTTCTTGCTCAGTAAAACCGTCTTTTATTTGGGCAATATCTGACAAAAATAATTGGCTACCGTCGATATTACTACGCACAATAATATCGGCAAAATCCTGCCCCTTATAAGCTTGTGCACGGGTTTGAATTTGAATACTACCTTGCTGTGTTTTAATAGCTCCTGCGGGTACATTCATTGAAGAATGGCGAATAGCCGCAGCGACCTCATCAAAAGTAAGGCTGTAACGGCGCAAGTTGTTTTCAGATATTTCAATACTGACTTCATCTAAGCGTAAACCTTGAATATTTACTTCAGATACTCCCTCTAACAAGGGCATTTCATCACGAATTTGATAACCGATTTTTTTCAGTTCGCTTCTACTAACATCGCCTGATATGGCAAACCACATTAAGGTGTTTCTAAATATAAGCTGACTGATAATCGGTCGTTCAGATGAAGGCGGAAAGGTATTGATAGCATCAACCCGCGCCTTAACATCAGATAAAACATCTTTAACGTTATAACCTTCAATAACTTCAATGCTTACCGAGCCTGAGTCTTGTCGTGAATTGGATGTTATTTTAAATATTCCAGGTAAACCGGCAATCGCTTCTTCAATTCGAATAACGATTTGCTGTTCTACCTCACTGGGCGCAGCACCCAGGTAACTCATATTGACATTAATAAAGTTTTTATCTGATGTAGGAAAAACTTCTTTTTTAATGGTATCAGTACCGAACCAACCGCCAGTAAGAAGGCCCACCATCAATAAATTTGCCGCGATAGGGTTTTTAATAAACCACTCAATAATATTGTTCATTTCTCAACACCATTAACCACTGTAGCTGCCACCTCAATCAGAGCGTCTGGGTTGTCATACACCTTGCCGTCAAAAATTGGCTCGACCCTAGTCCCTGGAGAAACAACAGCATGTTTTTCCAATAAAATAGCGGTATTGTCGGTAATGCTAGATTGAATCCAAACACGGCCATCCGTTTTACTTAACACGGTTACCGGCTGTATTTCAATGACGTTTTTATCGTTTAAGGTATAAATGTTGGTCCGTTTAACAATGGCTTTATTGGGTAGAACAATGACATCGTTAAGTTTTTTACCTTCAATCGTTGCGTTAACAAACAAACCGGGGATCAGTGGTGCTGAATGATAACGAGTGCCGGTCACCTCAAAAGGTTTGTCAACCTCAACAATGGCATAATACAGACGAGAATTCACATCAATCGATGCTTCGGTACGCGTAATCATCCCTTGCCATTGATGAGGTTTTCCGCCGATAACCGCACTTAATATAACCGCGGGTTTACTCTCAAATTCAGCCCCTAACATTGGCAAGTCTACTAACGCTAATTGTCTGTCTGAAAGTGATAAGCGTACTTCTGCGGTTGCGGTGTCATAAACTTTGGCTAACTGCTTGCCGCGGCTCACAAATTGTCCAACATTGACATAAGTTTGTTTAATTCGGCCATCAAACGGGACACTGATTTTTGTTCGCTCAATATTGAGTTGTGCTATTCCCACGTTTGCCACGGCATAGGCCACTGCCGCCTGAGCTTCAGCTAGTGAAAATTTACGTAAAAATAATGCATTGGCCTCTTGATTACCTAAGTCACTCCACTCTTTTTTTGCCTGTCGAGAGCGACCTTTTTCTTCAGCTAAACTTCGCTGTGCTTGAGATAACTGTGATTTAGCATTGAGTAAAGCGGCACGATAATCTCGTGCATCAATTTCAATTAACACCGTATCATGAACAAAAAAATCACCATCAACAAATTGTTTATCTACCTTAACAATTAGCCCTGATACTTGCGCTACAAGATCAATTTCACGTTTGGCTTTTACTGTGCCTTGACTGGTGGCCGATAAAACCACTTCCTCTCTAACCGCGGCTTGCACCACTACTTTTGCTCTAGGAGGCTCGGCTAGTAGATCTTCATTAGGTTTAGGCGTAGATTTAGATGACATAATCGTTGTAATAGCAGCACCGCCAACAATTAGAATAATAAGAGGTAGTTTTATTTTTTCCCAAATACTCACAACGTTCTCCTTTGTGAACTTTTACCATGTAATACAATATATAAATAAGAGTATTATAATTAACTCATAACGAAATATAGCTTATGCACCCATTACTACTCATTACTCCAAGGGTAAAGTTGTTACAAGAATTATAGAGTTGTTACAGGGATGAAGTATTTCGTTGATATATGGTAGGAAGTAGAAATTTGGCCAACGCCTTTAAAAGGTCTTTAAAGGTATTAATTAACGGTTAAGTCTGCATGCTTTGCCCAGTAAAATGGCGGTTATAAGCGCAACCACAGAAACAGCAGTGATGGTAAAATTACTTAGCCTGTTATTTTAGCCACTTGGAATGGCGTTGAAACTGTAGAATAACTGATTAAGTCAAAACTACTAAAATTTTGTGCACCTGTATCACATTTTAGACGATTAACTCGATATAGATAATGCATTTCCTATCCCCGTTAATTTAGGGTGGATTTATAAAAAACGAGTAATTCTAAAAGCTCATTATCCTTACCCATATAAACCGCACAGACTAAACTCGATGGTTGCATCAGGTTCGCCCTAAGTCTATAAGAGTGACTCAGTCATTATTACTTGAGTCGTTAACATTAAACTGGCAACAGAGGCGACAAATTATAACCCTTAAAAAAGTGTTGGTGAATATATTACCTAACTTAAAAAGCCCTCATGCTTTTTTAGGAAATAAGCAAACGAAACACTCTTCATAAAAAATACAAATTCAATTAGTTAAAATCAAGCTGGCAACAAACTAAATGGTGAAGATGGCTGACGTCACTCATAAAACAATTAAGCGAAGCTGCTCTCCAGGCAGAGCTAGAGCAACACCTTGCTAACGAACAGCAACCTAATCATAAGAATGGTAAAAGCACTAAAACGGTTAAGTCTTCCATTGGTCACTTTGAGCTTGATACACCGAGAGATAGAAGCGGAAGCTTTGAGCAACACCTTGTTAAGAAAAACCAAACATCACTCACCGATGAAATAGATCAGAAGATACTTTTCATGTTCAGTATGGGCATGAGCTATCGCGATATTAATAAACACATTGAAGACATGTACGGCATGAACGTCGCTACAGGAATGAATGGCCGATTTAAAGCCTGTATATCGAGCCCCAACGAAATAGGCCGCAGAGATTGCGCTTGATGAACTCGATGCTAAATGGGGTAGCTCGTATCCACTGGTAATTAACTCATGGCGCAACAAATGGCATAATCTATCGGCGTACTTTAAGTACCCTGAGCATATACGTAAAGTGATATATACGACAAACGCTGTTGAAGTAGTCCATCGCCAATTTAGGAAACTCACGAAGACTAAAGGAGCATTTCTTAATGAAAATAGCTTGTTGAAATTGCTCTATGCTAGCATATTAAACGCAACCGAGAAATGGACAATGCCAATAAACAATTGGGCTTTGTTTATCTCAGTTAGCGATTTATTTTAAAGGACGTTTAGACAACCTGCTCGATATTTAGAAATTTAAGCTGACATAGAATTTTGCCCCCCTAATAAAGAAGTCATTAAAAATAAATCAAATATGCTAACCTTCTTTATTCACTTAATTAAAGTGTACCTGACCCCCTTTATTTTATGACCCCATTTATTTGAACTTTTACTTGCCAATTTATTTTGATTCTACCAGGGCGTCACTCAAATTTTGAGGATTGCTATTAGCAAGAAAGCTTGCAGCAGCATCAACTGCCAATGGTGTGCTAAATAAATATCCCTGTATAATGTCGCATTTCATTCTTTGTAAAATACAACGTTGTTGCTCTGTTTCAACACACTCTGCCACTATCATCATATCCAGACTTTTCCCTAACGTGATGATGGATTGCACTATGCCCTCGTTAGGTTGGCTTTGCCCAAGTCCGGTGATAAAACTACCGTCTATTTTAAGCGTTCCAATCGGTAAATCCTTCAAATAACTCATACAAGAATAGCCTGTTCCAAAATCATCAATGGCGATATTGATGCCAATATCTTGCAAAATTCGTAATACCGACACAGCGGTTACCCTTGAATTGATGAAGGTATTTTCTGTTAATTCTATTTCAAGGTATTTTGGGGCCAAACCGCTATCGGAGAGAATTGATTGAATGTTTTTCACACAATCCGGGTGCATAATAAATGAGGCCGGAAAATTTACCGCTACCGTTACCGGTAATAGCCCCGCTTTTTGCCAGCTCGCATTTTGCTTACAGGCTTGAGCTAATATCCACAGAGTTAACTCATACATTAGCCCTACTTCTTCTATAACAGGTAAAAATTCATCGGGAGGTACAAATCTACCGTTAAGATTCCACCTTATCAACGCTTCAAAACCAACAATACACTCACTATTAACCGCCACTTGCGGCTGATAAACTAAAAAGAAATCCTTATTTTCCAGTGCCTTATGTACCTGCACTTCCATTGTTAAACGTTGTACCGAGTCATTAAGCATGTTCGAATTAAAGTATTCATACTTCCCTGGTCCTTTTGCTTTAGCTTTGTACATACTAATGTCTGCATGCTTTAGCAAGCTAAGACTGTCTTTGCCATCTTTTGGAAAGAAGGCTACACCTATACTGGTAGAAACATGTAATAGGTGCTCTCCTACCGTCATTGGTCGGTTTAACTCTAGAATAATCTTTTCAATGATATGCTCAACATCTAAAGCTTGTTCAACATTCTCAATCAGGATAACGAATTCATCTCCACCCCAACGACTTATAGAGTCTGATCTGCGCATAGTCTTAGATAGCTTAGCGGCTACCTGCACCAGAAGTTCATCGCCTACACGATGCCCCAGGCTGTCATTGATAATTTTAAATCTATCTAAATCAAGAAACAATAAAGCTATTTCAGTTTTGTTTCGCTCTGCAGCATGAATTCCATGCGAAAGCCTTTCCATTAGTAAATGTCGGTTGGGTAATTCGGTCAATTCATCATAGTTGGCACGTTGAAATAGTTGTGTTTTATGAGTCTCTATTGTGTCTAACATGGTGTTGACACCTAAAATAAGGTCGCCAATTTCATCATCGCGATTACTATCAAGTCGCTTGTGGTACCTTTTATTTTCGGCAACGTAGCCGACCAAACCAATCAAGGCTCGAATTGGTGCAGTCAGTCTGCTTTGCAATTGCCAATTCAGTACAAATGTCATTATCAGGCTAATAAAAAGAACCAAACTTGCGATTAATACGTAGTTTTTTTTCTGAACGACTAAGGAGTTAGTATCAGCGGATAAGACAATGACGCCAAGATAATCATCACCCATCACTATGCGCTGTAATAAATAAATATTATCATTTTTAAAAAACGCCTTGTCTTTATAATCCTCAACAGGCATATCAATAACCTGTCCCGGACGTTTATACTCAGCAAATAATTGCATATCTCTATCATAGATTTGCACATACCGAGTCGCGTTATATTCTTTGAGGGAAGCGAGTAAAGTTGTTACTGCATCACTGTCATTAAAGACTAAGGCAGAACGACTTGTCGCTGCTAATAGGGTGACTTTGCTGTTCACCACCTCTATCAGGTTATTTTTATAATCGGCAATAAAATTGGTATATAGCAGCGCAGACATAATCAATAAGGGGAGAACATTAATTCCCATCACTGCGAAGAGTTGTTTATAAAAGAAATTGACTTTTATTTTTTGTAAGATAGTCATTGTTTAATACTTGCTAGTTTTAATAGTTCCGAACTAACCGCAACATTGAGCGACTTGATTTTTTTCAAATCAATTTCAAAACGTAGTTTATTCTTTTTTATGTAAAAAACCATTGCCACACCAGGAAAAAAAATATCAGTCGAATCGGCCACGATTATGGTGTGGTCTGACTGTCTAGTTATTTGCTTACCTCCCACCCTAACGAACAGCAATTCACATCCGCTTGCTGTCTCTAGGGGCAATATCGCCAATGGTTGTTTCAATTTACCAACTCGCCTGTTGGCGACTAATTGCTCCAAGAACTCAAAGAACTCAGATGAACCATCTAAACAAATCCTGATCGGAGCAGGTAGTTTACTATCGCCTAAATTTGGCCATTCAATAAATTTGGTAAAATTAAACAAGTAAGCGGCTTTAAGCTTATCTTGCTTACTTAATGAATTTTCCGCATTGACGGTATTACATACTAAGAGGCTCAATAAACTGATCAGGCATCCCCGAGACATTGTTTTAAATAATTGATTAAACCGTGCTACAACTGACATATTTTATTACATTACTTTTGAAATCGAAACAGCACTTTGCCATTTTTCCTTAGGCTGTGGTCCATTCAAGTTTTGATAAACAGGCTTGCCTATTTCTACACTGAAAAGAAAGTCTGAGGGCAATTGCCATAAAAGACCTAGTCGGAGATTAATTTTCTTACCCCCGTAGAGATCTGGGTTGGTAATTCCTGCTGGATATGGGAAGGGTGAGTTAACTAACAGAGAATCATCCTGGCCATGAATAGGCTGACTGTACTTAAAATTGACACTCGCAAAGGTTTTGATTGTTGGGGATAGCTCCACTCTATAAACGCCATTTAGACTATAGTTGTTGCCAAGTCGGTAATTTCGATTATTGGTACCGGTTCGTATGTTGACAGATAAGTCAAGGTTGAAATCATATGCACCAGTATTTTGATAGCTAAATTCAAGCGGCAAATCATAGGTACCTGAGCCCAGTTGCATAGTGTAAGGAAGCTGCTGTTCTCCTGGCTCTCTTGGCGTATCGCCCGTTACATCAATCGCGCCAGTTGGTAGGCTTAAACCAAACGAAAAGCGCCAGAATCCTGTGTTTGCATTGGAGGCGAACCATTTATAACTCGCTACAATTGAGGTATCACCAACGCCTTTAGATTTGAGGGTAAAATTTTCATAATTACTGATAATACTAAGGTGATCGGTGCTTTGTTCAATATAAGGCACCGAAATACGCCCATGCCAATGAGGACTAAATTGATACCCTAATGAAAAAATTTGGGCTCTTTGGGTGATAAGGGTAGGTAAAACAGGAAAGTTTTTCGCGGTTCGCGGTTCGCTCGGGCCATTCCATAAAACCTCGTCGAAACTTAAGGATTTGGTGCCTTCAAGATATCCTTCAAATTCCACGGCTTTGAATTGATAGGTAAACGACCATGGTGACGCTAGATCATCATATAGTTTACTGTCATAAATACTTTGATTAAAGAGCTGCTGCATACTCATTTCGGCAAATTCAGAGGGCGTGTTTTGCGCAACAGTCTGGGACGATGAAAATAATATTAATGCTGAAAATATTATTAAATATTTCATTTTTGTTTCCTCAACTACAATTTTTATTCCCTCAACAATTGTTATTCCCTTATAAATCAATATAGCTTAATTTTTTTATTTATTCATCAGTTTTGTACTAAGATTAATTTACTGTATTTGATCTTTTATAACCGTTTGTAAATAAATGACTATTATTAATAGGCATTATTATCTATTTATATAAGCCCTTTAAGGCAGGATAGTCATTCAGCAAGAGAATTGGCTCATCAACCTCAATGGTTATTGATGAAATACTCAGAAGTACACGTCACCCGCAGCAGAGTTACCTTACTTGTTTTGGTATCAATAACTTGGCTAAACAACATAGTTCCGAACTCTTGGAGATTGCTTGCAAAAAAGCTCACAATCTAGAACGTAGTAATCGAAAAGTAATAGAGCAACTTATAAAAACTCAATTATTGCTTGAAAAGCATTAGTCGATAAACGCCCCTTTAACATTAGGCCTCATTTGCTCTCTATTCTATGGTAATTACACGTTTATCTATAAGAAATTAACTGTTCGGACGAGCGAAACAACTATAAATGTAGTGAACGATACTGTACCTAATAAAAACGCAAGTATGGGTTTCAAAATCACTCTGCCGCAGAGTAATTGATTTCAGCGGAGCTATGTATACAAGGTTGGTAATAGATAGTATCTGTAATGGGAAAGCGGCTTAACAATCAACTATGCCACTTCAATTAGGATAGCAAGCTCTTCTGGATTGATTATTGCGACTGGCACCTGCAATTAGCCTCAACCCGTGCCCTAGTGCGTTAAAGTGCTTTTTTAGGCAGACTGCGTTAATTGTTAGTTTTTACTTTTAGACACACTCCTACACCCCTTATTTAGTATGGGTTTATGGCCTGTCGCGGTATTAAATACAGGGCTATAATTAGACCTATATGTAAAAAGTGAAAAATGAAAAATGAAAAATGAAAAATGATATAAAAACGTTATTTTTTATAAATTAAGGTTTTATTTGTTATTTTGATTAATATGAACTATGGTTACCATATATCATATTAACAAGTGAGGCCGTTATGCCCGTATTAAGAATTTCACAACAACTATACAATCGCCTAGAAAAGCATGCTGATGGTTTTGATAGCCCCGCTCAAGTGATAGAGAGAGTATTGAACCATTTCGAAGAAGTGCCCAATACACCAAAGAGTGACAGTAATTTAGTTAATAAGCCGAAACCTCTATTAACTTTCGAGCCTAATGAAACTCAGTTCCACCTAAGCTTGGTGGAGGGCATGGAAGCAAACATTGTTATTCGTTATCTAGATGGCTCTGAAAGTAATAAAACTTGGCGTCCTACCCGATACACTCAAGGCTCAAATTTGCGTGGCAATATTTGGTCAGGTTTCCTGCGAGGGTGGAAAGATCAAGATATTATCAGCGCTAAGTTTTGTGCTGGGAATGAACCAACTCAATGAGAAAAACTGCCACCTAAGTAAT
>JAWUYA010000063.1:0-43358 GCA_034111045.1 Colwellia sp.
TATCGGTAAGAGACTCATTCGCTCTGTACCGTAAAGTATTTCGTTGCTGCAGGCCTTGCCTGAAGCGAGATGCGTATACTACGCGCCTCAGTTTTGATGTCAACGTTTTATTTGATTTTTATTTAACGTTTCTTAAATAAAGCGCTAGGCTATTGCCTTGCATCACATAAACACTGTCTATCAGGTTAAGTCAACGCTTTGGCGTTTATAACCACGAGTTAACTTATCAAAACAGCTCTTTGAACTGGATGCGCATCTTAGAGAGTTTATCAAAAGGATCAAGGATAATTTCAGCTATTGATTTTGTCCGCATAAAGATTGAACTAAACGAACTATTAATAGACTAATATAAAGAGGATCTTCAACGATCTTCTTTACTTGCTTACGGGGAGCCCTATTATCACTTAGTATATGTTATCCCTCCAGTATATAAATCAAATATGCTATCTAGCATTGTTGTAACGATTATTTTTCCATAAAGAGTATAAAATGAGACTTTCTGTTATTTATCTGCTTTGCTGTTGTATGAGCTTAGGTGTCTTTGCCAAAGATACCCTGCGAGATACACAAAAAATATTGATCTCCAAATTGCTAGGGCAACAAATTAGACAAAACATTTCAATTCAGCACAGTGTCAGTGCGATACTTAAACGCTATCCTGAAAAGGTTGATCTTGTGGTCAAGGCGGCTATTGATTTGTATCCCAATAGATATAAACAAATTATGCTCGGTGCCATCAGGGCTGAACCGGCATTAACTTGTGATGTTGTTGAAATACTCCTTCAAGCTAAAGTTGCACCCAGTCAAAAAATAGTTGAAATTGCTATTGCTGCTGAGCCTGCTTATGCCAAAGAAATAGTGACTATAGCGGCTCAAAATAATCCCAATGACATTGCTAATATTGTCAGAATCGCTATTATCACCGAGCCTTTTGTTGCTGACAGTATTATTGACCACTCTATGCTGAGCTATCCAGAAAAAATGATCGATATATTAACAGCAGCCATTAGCGCAATACCTGATCAAGTGTCCAATTTAGTGATGGGTACTTTAGCGATATATCCTCAGGATGCTGATGACGTTGTAACGACTGCGGTTAGCCAAAGTAAAGCCCAGCATTTACGAGAAATCGTGAATGCTGCAGTCGCGTCAGGGTTGAGTAAAGAGTTGGCTATTGCCGCGGCAATAGAAGGTGGTGCTGATAAAGCTATTTTTGCTCAACAATAGTTTTAGAAAGACAACGAGTTTTGCACCTCGGTTGATATTTTAGCAGCACATCTCGCTTTAAATTGTCGCCTTGTTTATCCAACTCACCAAAATTAACTGCTGTGGTGGTAATGTTGTTGTCACATTTGAAGTTCTTTGTCCTTTTGAATCAATGATAAAGGTAGCTCTATTGGTATATTTTGCTTGTCAGTAGCCGTTTATAAAGCTCGTCTTGATGCTGCCAGAAGATCCCGCATTGGCTGACAGCCTATAATAGCTGTTAGTAATGGTAATGCAGTTGCCGTTACCTAGATCTTTATAGCTGTCTATATCTGCAGTATAAAGTTTTGTTAAATAAAAATTTTACTTGTTCTTCGACCATTCACATTATCGACCCTATTACCTTTGCCGCTGTTATATACATTCTCCGTAGCTAGGATAGGCAATAACCACGAATACTCCTATGATAGCAACGACGACAAACATCACTTAAATAAAAGTTAATTCGGTTAAAGTGTTACTCTCGCTAATATTGTACTTATTTACATTAGGGTTCCACATTATTATGTTAGCAATACTCTTACTTTTATTTTGACTGAACCCTAATATCTATGACACTTCAGCAAGTAAGTCTAGCTATCATAAAGCTAGGTTCCGTTGTGCGTATTACGACCTCACTACCACCAATCATAATAAGTGGGATCACAACGCTGGGTTCATCACCGACTCAACTATTATTTTTTATAGCCTACAATGCAGCAACAATCTCTTGTAATTCGATCTAATTTAAGCAACTCGCTGAATGTATCCGAGTACTCTCATATATTGCCACATTACTTGTGCTGCACAACAAGTTTTTATTTCGTTTACAGCCTCGATACCTGATTAAAATTTGAAAATTTTTAATCGCTTAGCATTTACTTATATCAAAAAGGTTAATGTGACTAAATGCCCCAAATAAATGCACAAGTATTAAGCTGCTCTTCCAAGTTGGTGCACTTTTAATACCAGTTCACTATATTACCATCTAGTAGAGTCATAAATAATCACTATTTTACAATAGGTTATAATTAAAAATTTTATCATCACTTAAATGGCATAAGACTTGAGTTAAAAACTTAGTGGTGATTTTATTTAAGGTTATTATTTATGCTTTCAACTTTTGTTAAACAACACCGTTTACCTGAAGAATTCAAACGAACCGTAGAGCAATATTACCAGCCTCTCGCCGATCAAATTTTTAGTCGATTTAGTCAAAAAAATAAGGCTTACTTTGTTGGTATAAACGGCTGCCAAGGTAGTGGGAAGTCAACATTAACTGATTTTATTGCTCGCTATTTAACCACACAATACCAACTAAAAGTGGTGGTAATGTCTTTAGATGATTTTTATTTAACCCGTGAAAAGCGTCAGCGCTTAGCAGAAAAAATACACCCTTTATTAGCCACTAGAGGTGTTCCGGGTACTCATGATGTCGTTGCACTTAATCATATTTTGACTCAATTACAGGAGAAAAAAACAGGGTTTTCCATGCGAAAATTTAACAAAGCTACCGACGAGCCTTTTCCTGAAAAGCAGTGGACCATAATTGAAAAGCCCGCAGATATTATTTTATTAGAAGGTTGGTGCTGGGGCGTTAAACCGCAAACAGCAGAACAATTAAAAGCGCCGATTAATGAACTTGAATGTCAATATGATAGTACTGGAGCATGGCGAAATTATGTTAATGAACAACTAAAAAACGCTTATGAGCCATTATATGAAAAAATGGATTTCTGGTTAGCTCTTCAAGCCCCTTCATTTGATTGCGTCTATAAATGGCGTTTAGAGCAAGAACAAAAATTAAAAGATAAGAACATGAATTTACGGCATTCAAAAATAATGTCGCCAGCGGAAATATTAAATTTCACACAATATTTTCAAAGACTTAGCGTTCAGGGGTGCAATACTATTTCACAGTCTGCGGATGCTATTTTTTACTTAGATGATCATCGTCATATTACCGATATGTTTATAGCCGAAAGGGTATGAAGACATTAAAAACCATTATATTCAGTGATCTTGATGGTACACTTCTTGACCATTTTACTTATCAATCTACAGCGGTGGAGCACACTCTTGAGCAATTGATACGTGCTGATATACCAGTCATTTTAAATACCAGTAAAACATTCGCTGAACTAGCAGTAATAAAGCACAAGCTCAATTTAACCACCCCTTTTATTGTAGAAAATGGTGCAGCGATATACATGCCAATAAACACTTTCGATACGCAACCTGCTGATACGGTGGTTATTGATAATTATTGGGTGAAAGTATTTAGCTTACCCAGACAACATTGGTTAAATTTATTGTCTGAGCATATGCAGCAATTTAATCCTTACTATCAGGGTTTTTCATCATTATCAGCATCAGCATTATGCAAAATTACCGGATTATCTTTAGCAGAAGCTAAACGCGCTAAACAAAGACAATTTGCCGAGCCACTACATTGGTTAGGCAATGAGTCAACGAAGAACGCCTTTGTCGAACATTTGATTCACTTCGGTGCCCATGTTGTTCAGGGAGGAAGGTTTATTCATGTTGGCGATTATTGCGATAAGGGCCAAGCGCTTACTTGGTTAACTGAGCGATACCGTGAACAGTTTGCTCACTGGTCGATTTCGACTATTGCCTTAGGAGATGGCAAAAATGATATTGCTATGTTAGAGGCTGCAGATATTGCTGTTCAAATACGTTCCCCCGTTCATGAATTTCCCATATTTTCTCGTCAGCATCAAATGACTCAGACTCAACTATATGGTCCAGAGGGCTGGGCGGCAGCAATACATAAAATTTTAGCTCACCAGCTAATTGCACCATCAATTAATTCAGAGGTTAAACATGGCTGATTTTTATCAAAATGGTACAGTGACAACGTTACACAATTTGGCTCAACGTGAACCAGCGGATATGGCTGCTCAATTGTTAACCTTCTCAAAAACACGTTCATTAGGACTGTTGTTACCGTCGTTATTTTCTGAATTAGAAGGGAAAGCCTTACCTGATATCATTAATAAAATTAAAGAAGTGAGGTACTTATCTGAAATTGTTATCGGTTTAGACAGAGCTGACCTTGAGCAATATAAGCACGCCTTATTATTTTTTAGTCAATTACCACAACATCACCGAGTGTTATGGAATGATGGCCCAAGGTTACAAGCAATAGATGCAAAATTACAGGCACTAGGTTTAGCGCCTAAAGAGCTAGGAAAAGGTCGAAATGTTTGGTATTGCATGGGGTATATTTTAGCGTCAGGTAGAGCGGAGTCTGTTGCGTTGCATGATTGTGATATTCTGACTTATGAAAAAGATTTACTTGACCGACTACTTTACCCCGTTGCCAACCCATTATTTAATTATGAATTTTCTAAGGGTTTTTATGCACGAGTTGCTGGAGGTAAAGTTAATGGCCGAGTATCACGCTTATTGGTTACACCGCTAATTAAAGCCCTAATAAAAACAGTGGGCCATTGCGATTATCTTGAATATATGGACAGTTTTTTGTATCCCTTAGCGGGCGAATTTTCTTTTCGTCGGGACGTGTTAAATGACATTCGTATCCCTAGTGATTGGGGATTAGAGATAGGGGTGTTGTCAGAGATGTACCGCAATTACGCTCCCAATCGTATATGCCAAGTAGATATAGCCTCGACCTATGATCATAAACATCAGGATTTATCTTTGGGTAATTCCGCTGGTGGTTTATCTAAAATGTCGATTGATATCACTAAAGCCTTTATTCGTAAACTCGCGACACAGGGTGAAACCTTCACAACTGAAAAATTTAGAACATTAAAAGCGACTTACTATCGTATTGCTTTAGATTATGTTGAAACCTATCGAAATGACGCCATAATGAATGGACTCGAGCTTGATATTCATAACGAAGAAAAAGCGGTAGAAATGTTCGCTGAAAACATATTGACAGCAGGAGGTGCCTTCTTAGAGCACCCCATGGAAACACCTTTCATTCCTTCTTGGAATCGTGTCGTTAGTGCTGTTCCTGATGTTCTTTCACAGTTAAAAACAGCGGTTGAGTTAGACAATGAAGAATTTAATCAGTCAATAAAATAGTCCGCATTGAAGCAAGGCGTACACCATGAAAACATCATTAAGCCAAATAAAAAGAAAACTAATTCAGCAGCTTAAAACTATTTATCAAGGTATACCCCTTGAGCAGTCATGTGATGATATTGCCCAAGAGCTGCTTAATATTATGCGAATATCGAACGAGGTGACAATGGCAAAACCGTTCACTAACCATTGGTCTGAGCAAGATGTTATTTTAATCACCTATGGCGATAGCATAATCAAAACCGATCACCCCCCTTTGCACACATTAAAGCATTTTTTAGACCGCAATATTGAAAATACGATTAATAGCGTACATATTTTACCTTTTTTTCCCTACAGCTCTGATGATGGTTTTTCTGTCATTGATTACTCTGTGGTCAATGAGTATCTAGGAACATGGCAAGATATTAAAGAGATAAGTAAAGACTATAACCTGATGTCAGATCTGGTGATTAACCATTGTTCAAGTCGCAGTGCTTGGTTTGATAATTTTATTAAGGGGGAAGGACAAGGCAGCGATTATTTTTTTACTGCTCTGCCCAATGATAATTTATCTGAGGTAGTGCGCCCGCGTATATCACCCTTACTCAAACAAGTTGAGACAGCAAATGGGCAACAATTTGTTTGGTGCACCTTTAGCCACGACCAAGTTGACTTTGACTTTCGTAACCCTGAAGTATTGAAGGCATTCACTACAATCATCAGACAATACCTCGACATGGGTATTACAATGTTTCGCTTAGACGCCATCGCATTTTTGTGGAAAGTTGCTGGTACAAAAAGCATCAACTTACCTCAAACGCATGAAGTGGTAAGGCTATTAAGATCCTTAATTGAATCAGCTCAAAAACATGCCATTATTATTACTGAAACCAATATTCCTAATACACAAAACTTAACTTACTTTGGTAATGCTAATGAAGCACACGGTATTTATAATTTTTCATTACCGCCATTACTCTTGAACACCTTACTCACAGGTAATTGTATATATTTAAAGCGTTGGTTAATGAGTATGCCTCCTTCACAAGATGGGACCATGTACTTTAATTTTATCGCCTCCCATGACGGCATTGGCTTACGCCCTGCAGAAGGTTTATTAAGTGAAAGTGAACTGGGTAATTTGGTCGATACCATAGAAAATTTTGGTGGTAAAATATCATGGCGAACCTCTGACAAGGGCGAGCAAAAAGCCTATGAGATGAATATTTCACTTTATGATGCTATGCAAGGCACCGTTAATGGTAAAGATGAATGGAACTTTGAGCGTTTTATTTGTGCTCACGCCATTATGTTTGCACTTGAAGGTGTACCGGGTATCTATATTCACAGTATGCTCGGCACTCAAAACGATTATAAAAAGTTAGCCAATACCGATAGTAACCGCTCAATTAACCGACATCGTTGGCAAGAAAATGAGTTGGAAGACGCACTCGCGGATAAAGCGTTACACCATGGTAAAGTATTTTCCACCTTAAAATCTTTAATAAACATTAGAATTAAGCAGCCAGCATTTCACCCTAATGCGACTCAATTTACCCTGCATTTAGGTTTGCAATTGTTCGGATTCTGGCGTCAAAGCCAAGACAGAAAACAGCATGTATTTTGTGTCAGTAATATTACTAACAAATCAATAGCTTTGCCATTAAGTGAACTAAATTTAATCATTACAGACTATTGGCTAGACCTTATCAGCAAGGATGATATAACAGAATTAACTCAAGAAATAATATTAACGCCTTATCAAACCGTTTGGATCTCGAATACCTTACACGTTAATCATTAATAAACTAATAAAACTCAACTTACGCTTTATTGAGATCTTTTAGGCCATCACTTTCGTATGATTAGGGTATAAACAATCAAAATTTAGGAAGTGCTCCATTAATTATAAACACTATGATAGTGATAATTTATCTCAAATGGATAATCGCTATCGGGCGAAATTTATCAACAGCTTATCCGGATTTAAGAGTGTGAATCTCATTGGCACACAAGATCTCAATGGCCAAAGTAATCTTGCCATCTTTAGCTCTGTTGTCCATTTAGGGGCATCGCCGGCATTGGTCGCTTTTGTTATGCGCCCTGACAACGGCTCAAGACATACCCTTGATAATATTATCAGCACACAACAATACACCATAAATCAAGTATCAGCGGAATTTTATCAGGCAGCTCATCAAAGCTCGGCTCGCTACCCAAAAGAGCAAAGTGAATTTACTCACTTAAATTTGTCAGCCAGTTATGTTGGCAACATTAAGGCGCCATTTGTTAAAGAAAGTCGATTAAAATATGCAGTTAATTTGAAAGAAATTATGCCCATATTGATCAATGACACCCAGTTTATTATTGGCGAAATCACTCATGTAATTTGTGATGAGAGAGTCATTAAAGACGATGGCTATATCGATATAGAAGCTTTAGAAACAGTCACAGTATCTGGTTTAGATAGCTACCATAAAAGCCAGCGACTTTCTCGTTTAAGCTATGCAAAACCGAGTACGGTCGCCACTGATATCTTATTAAATGGCTCTGTCAGTATGACCCGTGATAAAAGCTAAGATGAAAATATGGCAAGGGTTAGGCTACCTAGGACTTATGCCCTTTGTGGCTTTTCTGTGGTTAGTCAATGTTGCTGCTGATAGCGCTTCGGATCATTGGTACTTTAATCCACAACAAGCTTTTCTTTTTTACAGTTCGATTATACTGAGTTTTCTGGCTGGGGCTTTATGGCGAAAAGATACACTTACTCAGCAAACTGCAATGCAAGTTATCAGTAATATTTTTTGTTTATATGCCTTTTCCTGTCTGTTTATTTCGGCATTTTATGCATTGATTTTTCTACCTATTGGTTATGTTAGTTTATTTTTGGCTGAATATATTCTGTGCAACAATAAAGAATACGCCTACACAACCTCTTACTTTACCATGAGATTAATACTGACGGTATTAGTCAGTTTATTGCACGCTATTGCACTGATGTCATGGTTTTAACCGCTACCAAACGAATAAGGACAATAAAATGACCAATAGCACATTAACTATTTTTTATGACGGTAATTGTCCATTATGCACGTTAGAAATGCAGAAGCTCAAACACCTCGATACTAAAGCACTTATTGTCTTGGAAAACTTACACCAAGAAAATTTCGATGCACTATTTCCTCAGATAAATTTTGATAAAGCCATGAAAATTTTGCATGCTCAGTATCAAGGGCAGGTATTGCTTGCATTAGATGTAACCCATAGAGCATGGACACTTGTTGGACGAGGTGCGTTAGTAGCCCCGCTACAATTCCCAATAATTAAGCAACTGGCTCATGCTGGCTATTTACTTTTAGCAAAATATCGACACCCTATTTCTCATTGTTTATATCAGCGTTTTGGTATAGGCATAAAAATATGTGAGCAAGGAACTTGTTATGACCAAGAAAACCACATTGATCATCGGCGCAAATAGCGATATTGCCAAAGCACTAGCGCTTAAAGTGATTGAAGATAAACAGACGCAACTGATTGTTTTAAGCCGTAACATCAGTTTCTATCAGCAAGAACAATTTAATCAAGCCAAAGTGATTCAAGTCAACAATTATCACGAGCAAGAAATAAGAAATGCCGTTGAAACTATTGAAAAAATGACAACTAAAGAGATATCTCACGTTTTTATTTGTCATGGTGTTTTACACAATAATGAGTGCCAACCGGAAAAACGTTTAGAAGACTTTTCCGCCGACGCATTTACTCAAGTCATTAATGCAAACACCATTGCCCCAATGCTTTGGCTAAAGCACTTAACACCGATACTTGCCAGTAAAACTAGCTGCAAAATAATCATATTTACCGCAAGAGTTGGCAGTATCAGTGACAATAAATTAGGGGGGTGGTATAGCTATCGCGCTTCAAAAGCAGCAATGAACATGTTGATAAAATCGGCGGCGGTTGAACTCGCCCGAAGGGCAAAGAATATTAAACTGATTTCTTTTCATCCGGGTACCACTGATACACCACTTTCTAAACCTTTTCAGAAAAATGTACCTAAGGGAAAATTGTTTACTTGCGAGTTTGTTGCCACGCAACTCTTAGTTATTGTTGAAGATACCACTGTCGATGGCCAAGCAAGCTTTCTTGATTGGCAAGGAAAGACTATTCCTTGGTGAATGATGCTATCCGTTTATCACTGATAAAAATATTAATTTGTTGTCGATTTTTATTACTGCCAGCCAATTTTCCAAAAAAGGCTGTTGTTTAAATCACGCCAATTAATCGTATATTCATTGTGAGAGATTATCGCTTCAATTATACATTGAGTCACGCATTGATTCTCATCAAAGGTTACTTTAGTTATCACAAAATGTTTCTCTTTTTTACAGACTTCAATTTTAGTCCACTTACTATTGAGTAAGGCTTTGGGACTGACTTTATTCATTATGAGTCTCCAGCAATTGATTCATTCATCAAACTCGATAGCGTAAATTGATAAGGAAAAATTTTGTTTCTTTTTTGCAGCCATTAAAAAACCGAGGTGTGAGATAGTAGTGGCTTTGAGTATGGGTGCATTATCTATGATACGGCCTCTAAAAGACGCTGTAAAATCAACCAAGTAAACCCTATGCGTTTCTATAATATTTGGCTGAGTTACTAACTCACTTTTATAAGCTACATCATAGCCCATCACTTGGCTCTTAACTCTTAATTGATAAAGATTACCGTCGCCCATAATACGAAGTGTAATTGACTTAATGTTTTCAGAAAGTGTTGGAACTCTTTTAAATACACTAGTAAACCCCCCATTATTGTCAGTAGAAATATTTCCTGAAAAAATTAAAGTTTCTTTGGTTAATTGGGTATAGCCTAACGATAATCCGCCCATAACACTGTCATTGGTTACTTGCCAATCATCAAGGTTTTTTTCTTGATTTAAATTCATTGAAATTGTATTACTGCTCATACGTATTGGTTCACTCAAGTCGGCAGCAAAGAGGCATAAAGGTGTTATCATAAAAGCTGTGATCAAACACAAATTTGAAGTTTTCACTCACTGATGTTTAATTCAGTAAAAACATTCTCGACCAATAGCCCAAAGTCTTTAAACGTTGATTTCTCCTGATAATCATAAGAAAAACGACTATGAAAATATAAGCTCATGGTCAGATCTTTATAGCCAATATAACAAGTGTAGCCATCAATATCATGCCAAGCAAAAAGTTCGCCAAAGTGAAAAACTCCCTCACGCTTTACACCTTTAGAAATAACATGATTAAATATGTAGAGATAGCGGGACAATTTCATATTAGCTACTTTTAACTCTCTCAAGAATAGATGATTCTATGAATCCTTGGCGATATATGTTTATGTAATAAAGTCAAACAAACACATTACCTAGACGTTTAATAATAATACGGCGATGACTTCAAGATAGTTCACTTTAGAAGAAACTTGTTTGAAAGGATAGCATGCACATGCTTTAATGTATCTATGTATAGAAAGCACTTAAAGGTTATTTAAAGTATCAATCACTCTTTGCACATCGTTATCGCTAGTAGACCAATTACTCAATGCCGCTCTAATAATTGACTCTTCATTCCAGAGACCTGGTGTTAAAAACACCTGCCCTGATAAATTTAATTTAGTAATACATTCGTCGCTAGTCAGATTTAATAGGGCTAAATTGGGTTTGAACAATACAACATTTAACTCACAGGGCTTAACTAATAGAAATTTATCCGAATCATCTATCCAATTTGCCAGCATACTTGCCTGACGAATATTAGATTTTATATTATCTCTAACACCATTTCGTCCATACGCCATTAAAGTAGCCCAAACAGGAAATGCACGAAAACGTCGAGAATTTTCAATGCCCCGTGACATAAAAGAGATCTCATTTTCAGATCCAGTCAAATAAGGTGCGGTAACTTCACAACTCGCTTGGAGTAAAGAAATATGTTGTGTTAAAAAAACGCCACAATCATAAGGTACATTTAACCATTTATGACAATCTAAGGTGATACTGTCAGCATGCTCTATGCCTCGAGTTTTACCCTCAACTCCAGAGATTAAACGTTCAAAAATACCAAAAGCGGCATCCACATGAAGCCAAGCATTGTACTTTTTGCACAGTGCTGAAATAGCGGTAAGATCATCATAATCTGTTCCCGTTACGGTTGCAGCGCTTGCAATAACAATTTGGCTAACCGTAGTACATTTCATCATCGCTTCTTCTAGTGCCAAAATATTCATTGACTCTTCATTAAGGTTACATGCTATGGGTTGCCAATTATCTCGACCGAAACCAGCCAAACCTAAACTTTTAACCATGCTAGCATGGGGAGTCGCGCTAAAAACACTTACCTCTAAGTGTTTCATACCAGACTTTACAACATCAATTCCTTGTTGCTGCCCTGCATATTGACGAGCAGTAAATGCAGCCAATAAGTTGGCGGCTGTTGCTCCAGTAGTAAAAGTACCTTTGAACGTTTGTGGTAACTCGAACAATTCGCATAGCCAAGCTAAGGTTTGTTGCTCTATAGCAGAAGCAATTGAATCCCCTCCTTTAGAAACATTTTGATTGAATGTCGTGACAAGCCAATCAGCATAAGTGGCAATAGGGTTGGCACCTCCGGTAACAAATCCCCAATATCTACCTCCGTTGCTGGCTGAAAGATGGGGTTGAACGTTAGTCTCAATAAATTGATCAAGCTGTTCAAAACTTAGTCCTTGTTCAGGAAACTCAGCAAAAGCGTACTCTACATGCTTACTCGCCACATCTCGTGTTGCAAGTGTTTGATGAAAAGTATAAAACTGACGCGATAGTGCGTCTAATATTGTTTGATTCATTGATTTAGTATAGTGCATTGCGGTTTCACTTTATTGAACGATGGTATGAGTTTGTAATTAAAAATCAGAACAAAGATGAGTGTAACAGTAAAATATAGAACCCTTGCACAACAAATTATTGCTCATATGACAAGAGCCATATCGAGGCAAATTCAAAATTGCCGTCACTGTCCATGTTCTCAACTGCACTCTATCAATATAGCCACGACCTGCCTCGTTATTTCTGCGCAGGGGCACATGGTTCCGTTATCATAAGGCATAAATGGCTTAGCTTTGGCGGATAATCTTTTAGTACAAGTAGCGAATGATTAAGACACTTCAGAACCTGAATATTGACGTTCTGTGATTTGCTTAACAACTTCAATTTTAAACCCTGAATATACTTCTTGCTTTTTTTAAGACGGCCCTTTCATTGAAATTACGATGTCACTTGTTTATTGTTTAGCACGGTCTTTACAGCTCACTATGGAGTAACCACAAGCTTTGATCAATAATGCTGGGGGCGAGTATTTCTGATAAAGTCACTATTAATAAAGGATAATAGATGACAAAGACCGAAAAAATGGCACTATAGCTAAGCATAAAAACAATAAGGATTATCAATGAAAGGTTTTATTACCTTAATATTAGTATTAATTAGTAGTTTATTCAGCAGTCTCAGTTTTTCATTAGAACAAGCCGAAGAAATATTTAAGCAGTTAGCTCCTTCTTTATATCAAATTCGTTTAATTGATAAGTCTAGCGGTGAAAAGTCATCCATAGGTTCAGGATTTCAAATTAGCAGTGATGGTATAATTGCCACTAATTATCACGTAATTTCAGCGTTTGCCCGCCACCCTAAAAAATACCGTATTGAGTATCTTGATTATCAAGGCAATAAAGAGGAATTGACTTTACAAAGTGTAGATGTCATTAATGATCTTGCGTTGGTGAAACGTATAACTGATGTTGAAATGCCGTTTTTTAAACTCGCCGAAAAAGTGCCAATAAAAGGTCAAGAACTATTTTCACTTGGTAATCCGCATGATTTAGGCATGATTGTTGTTCCCGGTACTTATAATGGTTTGAAAAAAGAATCGTTTAATGATCGTATCCATTTTACTGGCTCTGTCAATTCCGGTATGAGTGGCGGCCCTGTAGTGAATGTTGAAAGTGAGGTTGTTGGCGTGAATGTAGCCACATCAGGTAATCAAATTGGTTTTTTAGTGCCTCACGACAAATTAGTTCATTTATATCAGTCTTTTTTACTAGCACCCCCGACTAACATTGAACAACAAATGAGTGAACAGCTTTCTCAAAATCAGTATAAATTAATTAATACCTTACTCAACAGCCAATGGAAAAGTAAAGTATTAGAAAATGCAATTATCCCTGCCATTGACGTGCCTTTTATTCGTTGCTGGGGCGACTCAAATACCGATAAAAGTGATGCATTATTTTTTGCGACTGTTGCCAGTTGCTCTTTAGATGAAAATACCTATTTATCTTCGAACTTCTTCACCGGCACTATCGAAATGGAGTTTCGTTATATGCAAGCAAAAGGGCTCAGTGCGAATAAGTTTTATCACTTGTATGAACAACAGATTCAAGGCGCAGCTCCCAATAACAAAGCAGCTAAAGAAGATGTTTCAGAGTATCAATGTCATCACGATACCGTTATGCCAACAAATCAAACAATCACTAACAAAAGCATATTTTGTACTCGGGGTTATAAGAAATTCCCTCAACTTTTTGATGTTTTATATTTAAGTGCCTCTATTGATAAAAAAAAGCAGGCCTTAGTCAGCCATTTTACTATTTCAGGTATTGAGCAGTCGACCGCTTTAGCTTTTACCCGTAAATTTATGGAGTCTATTGCATGGAAATAATTATTGAAGAGATAAGTCGTGGCCATAAGCTGATTTGTAGACACAAATTGAATAAAAGCAGCATCCATATTGGTAGAGGTTATCAGAACGATGTGATTTTACCCGACCCGCATATATCTCCTAAGCACCTGTCTTTAGCTTTTAATGGCGAACATTGGCTTATTGAAGATAAAAACAGTTTAAATGGGAGTTATAGTGAAGATGGTAAAACAACGATAGAACAACATATTGTAAATTCAGGCGATACTTTTAGTATAGGTAAAAGTTTAATTCGGATTATTTATACTGATCATCCAATTGAAGAAACGGTACGTCTTAGTACTTTTGAAAATCTAATTAATATCATGAGGCACCCCGCCGTATTAGCTTTTAGTATCCTGTTGTTTGCTATTGTTTCAGGTTATATTTTCTATTTAAATAAGCCAACCGAAACAACGTTTACCCAATTTTTATTACCTGTTATCGGGGTGAGTTTACTGTTCGCTACTTGGCCTACTTCAGTGGCCCTTGTCTCACATCTTACCAAGCACGAAGCACGAGTACTGACGCAATTAGGGATGAGCTTTGCGTTCTTTAACTTGCTATGGATCAGCGACATTTTTAACAGTATCATTAAATTTAACTTTTCAAGCAATTGGCCAATCAGTGACCTTTATGCCCTAGTGCCTATCGGGCTAGCATTTTGTTTATTTTGGCTCAATGGCTATATTGGTTTTCATATGACTGCACGCCGCAGAATAATAGTTGCTGCAGGTATGACTTTATTATTCTTTGGTGGAAACTACTTAGTGAAAATAACCAATAAACCAGAGTTTAGTGCACGCCCACATTACGACACAACCATCATGACGCCTGAATTTATGTTTTTACCCAGCAGTAATGTGGATAAGTTTATCTTAGATAGTGAAAAATTATTTACCAAAGCACAAAAAGAAGCAGCAAAAAAGAAAGGGAAATAACTGATATTTGATCCAACTAAAATAAGCAGACTGAGGCTTTTATGCTCGCTCCACTTGCTAAAACATGCATTTTGAAGTGGAACGGGTATAGCTCTCCATTTTAAGGGCGAGGAATTAATCCCACAGCATCATAAACACTTGCCAATACTTTACTGGCTCGTAAAGATGCTTTGTCCGCACCATTGCGCATGACTTGCTCTAGGTAGGCGTGGTCTTCACGGTATTGATGATATTTAGTTTGAATGGGTTCAAGTAACGCAATAACGGCCTCTGCAACATCACCTTTTAAATGACCATACATTTTATCTTTATATAATGGGACTAATTGCTCAATTGATTGACCCGTAGCGCATGATAATAATGACAGTAAATTTGAAACACCTGGCTTTTCTGATAAATCATAATAGATATTGGCTTGTTCATCTGAATCGGTAACCGCCCGTTTAATTTTTTTAGCTATGTTTTTAGGGTCTTCGAGTAAACCAATAAAGTTACCTGGATTGACGTCAGACTTCGACATTTTTTTCATGGGCTCTAACAAACTCATCACGCGAGCCCCGTGCTCAGGTATATAGGGATCGGGTATGGTAAACACCTCGCCATGAAGGTTATTAAAACGAGTAGAAATATCACGAGCCAACTCTAAGTGTTGTTTTTGATCTTCTCCTACAGGGACTGTATCTGCACGATAAAGTAAAATATCGGCTGCCATTAATACCGGGTAAGTAAACAAGCCTGAATTCATATTCGCTTCAGATTTTTGAGACTTATCTTTGTATTGGGTCATGCGATTAAGCTCCCCCATTTGGGTGTAACAGTTCAATACCCAACTTAACTGGCTATGCTGAGGCACATGCGATTGAATGAAAATGGTGCTCTTTTCTGGGTCAACCCCACAAGCCAAATAAAGCGCTAAACCATCCAGCGTTGCTTTTCGTAAATCTTCAGGATTTGGGCGTACAGTGATAGCATGCTGGTCAACCAACATATAATAGCACTCGTGATCATCTTGCATATTAACCCACTGCTTGATCGCGCCTAAATAGTTCCCTATGGTTAACTCGCCTGATGGCTGGCAGCCACTTAAAACAACTGGTTTACTCATGATTATCCTTTACTTTTATCTTTTAAATGTTTTAATTTAGCGGGTAATTGATGCTAATTCAACGCGCATTTGCTCAATCACTTTTTTATAATCGGGTTGTGAAAAAATAGCGGAGCCGGCAACAAACATGTCGGCACCTGCGGTGGCAATTTCTGCAATATTGTCTACCTTTACACCGCCATCAACTTGCAAACGAATATCAAAACCGCTGTCATCAATTTTTTGACGAACTAAACGTAACTTATCAAGTGTTGAGGGAATAAAAGACTGACCACCAAAACCTGGATTGACCGACATTAATAAAATCACATCGAGCTTGTCCATCACAAAATCAAGATAATGAAGAGGTGTAGCAGGATTTAATACCAAACCCGCTTTACAGCCATTGTCTTTAATAAGCTGCAAGCTACGGTCTAAATGCACACTCGCTTCAGGATGAAACGTTATGATATCGGCCCCCGCTTCAGCAAAACCGACAATCAGGTCATCGACAGTATCAACCATTAAATGTACATCTATTGGTGCGGTGATACCGTAATCCCTTAAAGATTGGCATACCATTGGCCCAAAAGTTAAGTTTGGAACAAAGTGATTATCCATGACATCAAAGTGGATCACATCTGCGCCGGCGGACAAAACATTTGCCACCTCATCACCTAACCGAGCAAAGTCTGCCGAAAGAATTGAGGGAGCAATTAAAAATGAAGACATAAGCTAAACCTATTAATTTATCTTTTATAAAATCTGCGCGACATTATAAACCATTAAGCAAACATTTTAATTTATTATCATTATTATATTAATAATTCAATGCACTTTTTTAGCGCATTACGCTGTCCAACGCCCCAAAATAATGCAACAATAAAATAACAATTATTACCATCTCAACACAAAAAATCAATAACACCTTGATATTAAAATAAATAGTACTTTTAATAAAAATTTTTATTTCAGGCATTATATTTGCTTTTGCTGTTGTTAGGCTTAAATATAATAAATCACTTAAAGAGATAAAAATGAAAAAATCCTTACTGAGTATCGCACTTACATCACTACTAGCAACAACCGCTGTTGTTTCAACTCAAGCATCAGCAACAGGTATAGAAGGCTTAAGCGCTAATATCGGCGCAGTATCACAATATATCTTCCGTGGTATTGAGCAAACCAGCACCGCATCAGCAAGTGCAGGCTTAGACTACGAATTGGGTAATTTTTCTGTTGGTACGTGGGCAGCTGACGTAGAAGACGGTTTAGAAATCGACTTTTATGGCAGTTATGGTAATGAACTAGATAATGGTTTTGGTTACAGCCTTGGTTTTACTACCTACCAATATACCGGTGACTTTGATACTCAGTATAATGAAATTAATCTTGGTGCATCATATAAATTTCTATTTATCGCCTATAGTATAGGTACTTGGGAAGTTGAAGCAGGTGATGATCAAGATTATGACTTCCTTTCAATAACAGCTGAATATGAAGGGTTTTATGCGACTTATGGTACTTGGGGTGATGAATTTGATGGTGATTATATTGAACTTGGTTTTGGTACTGAAATTGCGAGCTTTGATGTAGGCGTTGCTGTAATCGCCAACTCTAAAGAGCTTAACGGTGGACAAGCCGACGAATCTCTAGTTTTTAGTATTGGTAAATCTTTTTAGTTAAAACTTTCATTCTAAAGTAGCGGTTAATTGGTTATACTCATACTGGTTAATCGCTGTTATTTTAATTAGGCTGCTTACATGTCAGGATCTATTTTAATAAAGCTAACTATTGTTACTTCGATAATTATTGGTTTATTCACTTTAAATAAAGCATTACTAACAAGCAAATCTGTCTTGTTTAATTGAGTATATATGCATGCCCGTAGTGTCTCAGTTCTCTGTGAATCATTCATGCTAACTGGTAGAATACTCGCTACCTCTAACCAAAATACTTGGTCTTGGTTAATTTGCGACAGTCAATCATCCCATAGTTATTTTTGGCCTTGGTTGGACTTATACAAATTAATCTTCCGATGTATAAAAACCCAGTGTGAAAAATGATGGATAATAAAAAAAACTCACTCTTTGACACAGTAAAAAGTGTTGGTGCCGCCTTCATCGGCGTTCAAAGTGATAAAAAAAGACGACAAGATTTTACCCATGGTAAGTTCAGTCACTTTATTATTGCTGGTATTATCGGGGTTATCACTTTTATAACGCTATTAATTGTTGTTGTTTATATGGTTATACCTACTGCCTAGTATCAAAATCAGTACTGGCTTATTTATATAACGCCATCAATTCACCGATTTTAACGCGACCATGCCCTTTTCGACTAATGGAACGCTGTACTTTAAATTTAAATAACTTATTTGCTCCTTTATAAATTTCCCGAGTAAACTTAACATCATGATTAGAAATTAGAGTAGGAATGCCTTTCTTGCCTGCTTCTTCAGCACATTTGACCAATCGTATTTGTTCTTCATCATCAAATGTATTACCTGCATAAGAAGTAAAGTTGGAGGTTTTATTTATTGGCGAATAAGGTGGATCACAGTACATAACATCACCGGGTTCAGCTTGGCTAAAAGCAACGCCGAAATCACCTTGTATAAATTCAGCTCGCTGAGATTTTTCTGCAAAAAACTCCATCTCTGTTTTTGGGAAGTAAGGCTTTTTATATCGGCCAAAAGGAACGTTATAACCACCTGATTTGTTATATCGACATAAGCCGTTGTAACCGTGGCGATTCATATAAAGAAAAATTAATGAACGATAAAAAGGATCATCTGATGCATTAAACTCCTTTCTTAGTTCGTAGTATTGATCTGGGGAATTGTAGCTACTTTTAAAATAATGCTCTGCTTCAGTGATAAACTTAGAAGAGTCATTTTTCATGATGTTGAATAAATTGATCAAGTCCTTGTTCATATCAACAAGTAAGTACGCTTCAAAATGCATATTTAAGAATACGGAACCACCACCAACAAAAGGCTCAATTAACCTTTTCTTATTTTTTAATGGGAGGAGACCTTTGATATCATTAACAAGTTTTTTCTTTCCTCCAGCCCATTTAAGTGCGGAACGCATATCTTTTGTACTATTACGTTCAGCCAATGATTGCCTCGGGATTAATATTTTTATGTTTTACGAAAGGGATTATCTTGATTACGTTAGTGATTATACACCGAACATCAAATTTCATACATTTAAAATTAGCATTATCGTAGCAGTATGACTTCATACTGTTCTCGTAGGAGTAACCCACCCACTTAAGAAACGATCGATGTTTTTTTTCATTCGAGCTAACAGCCTTCTATCTCAAGTAAAGTATAAATAAGGGTAGGATTGTAGCTTGAATAACCTCTGATACCAATAAATTAACTCAGTATGAAGGTTAATTATAATTTAAAGGTTAAGAGTAATAGGATATAGGCTATTTTGATATTCTTCTATTTCATTTTTGATGGCTTCAATAGATTTTATCCAAAGGCCTTTTTCTTGTAATTCACTAGGCAGCATTGAAATAGCCGCGATAGCATCTGATTTCAGAGGGTAAACGTGACTTGTGACCACCATGAATTCAGCGTCATTTAACAAACGGCTATAACCAGCTAAATCTAATGTTTGGTATTCAACCATAAACTTGTCATGTGCATCACGGGTCACACAACCTATAATTTGAACGACATACCCAGTGTTAAATTTTTCATAATAACTGATGGTAGTTTGTTTTTTTGTTAATGGCGTTTGTGCATTAATAGTAGTTGGTTGGATAATATCCTCATTTCTTTTTGATTGATTGATCCCTTGTTCGACAGATAAAGGAAGGTTATTAGCAACAAGTAAGCTTGCTACTTCAGCAGGAGCAGCAACTATGTTATCTATTACCTGCGCGCTATTAATTGGCCTCTTTGATAACAGTTGATAAATATCTGTTGCCGTAGCTTGTCGCAACATCACTTTAGGCCCTAATTGACTATTGGCTATGGGCTCTATAATTTTAGCAGCATCACTCTTGCTGTTGACTTGATCAACACCTGCCCTAGTTTCCGTAAACGAAGAGCTGCCAATCTGATACAGCGTTATTAAAAGGATTAATGTAAGGGTCGCTAAAAGAGTAATGGTCAAGATGACTTTCTTTAGTGGTGTCGACATCATTATTGAACTATTGCTTTGAAATGATTTTGAATCTAGCGGTATCAGTTGTCCATTACTTGCCGATACAATTGACAATTTATTATTAAAAATTACTTTATTGGCAGCGACTAACTTTCCAGCCTTCTCTTCTCCAAGTAATAGAACATTAACACAGCAGTCTGCTTTAGCTGCTAATTCTGCCAGTTGACAAAACTCATGCATTAACTGCAACGATATAAAATGTACATTTTCAACAACGATACTTATATTTTGAGTTTTATCTGAAACTAATTTTAGGACAGTGACAGCTAAGGGCTCTTCTGGATCGAATAATACATCTGTAAACAATTGCTCAATTAATCGGCAGCGAATTTGAATATCGTTAAGTTTGGCCGAAACAGTAATATACGCGGCATTATGCTCTTGTGATAAAGCCCCAAGAAACTGACGACCAACAAGCGAGTAATTTTCATTGTTGGGGTCTACAACCAATACGGCTTGTTTTGAAAAACGCATAATATAGTCAATACGTGCGTTTGAACTGATACTAGTGACTTTAGATTCTTCAGTAGAATTTGCTAACTGGTAGCCTGCTGTGGTCATACTATACCTTCTCTTTTAAATTGAATGACTTAAAAGAGTTATTCTATTGTGTTATAGAATTTGCCGAAGCACTAGCTCTGTGATGTCATCACGAATTTCTGACTTGCCAATCGCCGTTGGTAGGATAAACCTTAGTTTACCCGCCCTATTTTTCTTATCCCTCTTCATATGAGGAATAAACTCATTAAAGCCCATATCCTCAGGAGCTAATAAGGGTAAATCAAACGCTGAAATAAGAGCTTCGATTCGACAAAGATCTGACGCTTCTAACAAATTCATTGTTACCGCTAATTTTGAAGCAAGAACCATACCAGCTGCCACAGCTTCACCATGAAGCCATTTACCATAACCTTGCTCAGCTTCTATAGCGTGTCCAAAAGTATGACCAAGGTTCAATAGTGCCCTAATGCCAACTTCGGTTTCATCTGCAGAAACTATATTTGCTTTACATTGGCAGCATGTTTCAATCATCTTAATGATAGTCGCACTGTCGCCAGCAATTATTTGGTTTTTATGCATTTCTAACCAAGTAAAAAATTCAGCGTCACCTAGAATACCGTACTTAATAACCTCAGCCATGCCTGCATTAAACTCTCTTATAGGTAAGCTAGTAAGCGTAATAGTGTCTATAAAGACTGCCTGTGGTTGATAAAAAGCACCGATCATATTTTTACCAAGAGGATGATTTACCGCTGTTTTTCCGCCAACAGAAGAATCAACTTGAGACAGTAAAGTTGTTGGGATCTGGATGAAATTTATACCACGTTGATAGCATGCTGCAGCAAAACCAGTTATATCACCAATCACTCCACCACCTAAAGCAATTAAGGTAGAATCCCTACCATGGAGGTTGGTAAGAAGATGCGACATGATTTTTTCAAAATTAGCCAAGTTCTTTTCAGCTTCACCATCGGGCAAAATAATTTCATCAACTTGATATGCTAACAATTGTGCTTTTACGATGTCTAAGTATAGAGGTTGAACAATATTGTTGGTAACAATACAAACCCTTTTACCTGAAATATGGCGTGTCAAAACTTCTTTCGAAGCTAATATTCCATTATCTATATATATAGGGTAGCTGCGCTCAGCTAAATTAACTTTTAACGTACTCATGATTTAAAAATCTAAACGCTCTACTATTTTATGTGCAACAACTTTTGCACTTTGATCATCAGTTTTGACGATCACATCGGCGACTTCTTCATAAAGAGGATTTCGTTCAACTGCCAAATTTTCTAGGACAGTACGGGGATCTTCCGAAGTTTGAAGCAATGGGCGACGACGATCACGTTGAGTGCGAGCAACTTGCTTATCAATTGTCGTTTCAAGGTAAACAACAATACCACGTGCAGAAAGCCTATTTCTCACTTGGTCACTAATCACCGATCCACCACCAGTGGCTAAGACAATACCTTGTTTCTCAGTTAAGTCGTCAATAATTGACTCTTCTCTTTTACGGAAACCTTCTTCGCCCTCAAGGTCAAACACCCAAGCGATATCTGCACCTGTACGACGCTCTATCTCTTGGTCTGAATCAAAGAATTCAAGATGCAGTCTATCAGCTAACTCTCTACCGATAGTGCTTTTGCCAGCGCCCATAGGCCCAACAAGGAATACGTTACGTTTTTCTGCCATTAGTCTAACTTAAACTCGTTATAATTTATGTGAACAGGTAAGAGGGAAACCCCTAGAAAATTTCAAGGGCGTAATTATCGCAATTCTTCGACCTATATTGCAAGTAAGATTACAGTAACTGAGCTGAAAAACACCAAATACTGCAATTTAGATTAAAAATTATCGGTTACTATGCGCGGTGTAACAAAAATTAATAACTCTTTTTTCTCATTAAAGTTGTTTGTGTTTCTAAACATCCAGCCAAAATAAGGGATATCACCTAAAACGGGGACCTTAGATATAGAGCTAATTATTGATTCTTGGTAAATACCGCCCAGTACAATTGTTTCACCATTGTTGACTAATACCTGTGTACCAATTCTCTGGGTATCTATTGCTGGAGCAAGACCGTTGGTTACTTGAGAAACAGTATCTTGTGTGACTATTAAATCTAAAATAATTTTATCATCAGGAGTAATATGTGGTGTAACTGTTAAACTCAATACCGCTTTTTTAAATTCAACGGCTGTCGCACCGCTGGAAGACGCTTGTTGATAAGGAATTTCTACCCCTTGTTCAATATACGCTTTTTTCTGATTGGCTGTTGTAATACGAGGACTCGCAATAATTTCGCCTTTATTTTCTTTTTCAAGCGCACTTAATTCTAGATCTAAAATCGTGCCATCAGCTAAGCGTGCGACTTGAAACGCAAGACTTCCAGCAGGACCTAACACTGGTAAGTTTACATTTAATCTATCAGCAACCGTTGGAACATTACCTGTATTAGCACTGCCCGCGCCGGCTATAGAGCCCGAGGTTGCATATTCATTGTCGGTGTTTGTCGCTCCCCAACGAATACCTAATTCCTCACCAACATTGTCTTTTACAGTGACCATACGAGCTTCTATAACCACTTGTCTTACAGCAATATCAAGGACAGTGATCATACGCTTAATATCTTCAATACTTTTTCCCGTATCTCTAAGTAATAAAGTATTTGTGCGCTCATCAACTGATACACTACCTCGAGTGGATAACATATTAGTATCTTCATTCTTAATTAAGCTCGCTAAATCGCTTGCTTTTGCATAGTTAATTTTAATGTATTCTGAATATAAAGCAGCTAACTCTTCTATTTGCTGCTGGTCTTGCAACATTTTAGCTTCACGAGCAGCTAGTTCATCACTCGGGGCAACCATTAGGATGTTACCATCCATACGCTTATCTAAGCCTTTTACTTTCAAAATTATGTCAAGCGCTTGATCCCAAGGCACACCATCTAGTCTTAGGGTTACATTACCGGTAACAGTATCACTTGTGATTAAGTTAAATTCATTAAAATCAGCTATAATTTGTAAAACCGCTCTTACAGGAATGTCTTGAAAATCTAACGTTAATTTACGGCCGATAAAATCATCGCTACCACCTAAATAACTTGGCACTTTTTCAGCTATTTCTTTAACTGTTAGAGTAAATACATTCTGAGCTTGTTCGTGTTTAAAAGTGAAGTTTTTAGCGACATCTATAACCAATCTTGCATTACGTCCATCTTTAAAGGTTTCAATCCCTGTAATTATAGTACCAAAATCAGTTACATCTAATTTATATATTAAGTCCTCAACAATTTTCGTATTATGAAATTCAATATAAACTTTACCCAATTTGTCACTTACATTTACAGCGACCATATTTTTATTCAAATTAACAACTAATAAACCTTCTTTTGCTGAACCACGTCTAAAATCAATTGACTCTATGTTGTTAATATACTGCTGGCCTGGATTACTTAATTGTTCAACAATTTTACCCGTCTCACCATAGTTTAAAATGAGGGTAAATTGTTCATCTTCAATTGCAACATCAAAAATAGCTAACGACTCTAAATTTATCATGGCAATAACTTTACCACCTTCTTTTGTAACCTTGATGTTCTTAACACCCGCATGATTTACCGTCGTGTTATTGAGATCACTGTCGAAGTCTGTTGCATCAAAGGTAATTTGAATATAGGCAGGCGACATTGAAGTTTTTACTTGAGGATGATCTTTAATCTTTTCTGAAAATGAAAAAACAAGTTTAATTTGATCATTATGAATTTTGCTATAAGCAATACCAGTAAAATCAGATGCCGAAGCAAATGAAGATAAGACTAGCATGCTACTAATCAGTAATAGTTTAATATTGTTGGAAAGAGTAAACATTTTGCACTTCTTGATTTTTATAAATAACATGATGATCTCCTTATCCTTCCTGATTTGATGTAGCCAAATTCATGACTGTTTCTCGCTCTACCCAACACCCAGCTCCATCAGGAGTTAACTCAACAATTGTCAGCGATTTACTACCCACTTGTATAATTCGACCGTTAAAAAGTCCAACATAATTACCGACAGACACACGATAGAAGGTTGCATCGGAGGCTTCTAATAAGGCCGATAATGAATGTTCATCACCTAAAGTACCACGCATGACTAAATCGCCTAAAGCAAACTTTTCTAGCGGTTGTTTATGGCGATGAGGATCAGGACTTAAGCAGTCTGACATTTGTTGCATTTTTTCCTGAATGGCTTCAGGTTTAGGAGCCACAAATGGGCTTCTTTGTGCTTCAGATGAATAATTAAAGGAAGTAAAAACGATAACTTCGGGCATCGGTTCGATGTATGCGGTAGTATTCGCTTTAATCGTTGCTATTTGACTTTTTATTTCACTTATATCATCAAAACAGCCAGTTAGAATCAATAAGCTAATGATGATTAATCTCTTCATTATTTGTTAGCCTCTTGATAACGATAAGTTTTTGCCTGCAACGTTAATCTAAGTGCTTCTGTATTTGCTTGAGCAATATCTATCTTAAAATCATGCAAAGTTACAATTCTAGGTAAGTTTGCCACTTCACTTACAAAATTACCAAATTGGTGATATGAGCCGATAACTTCAATATCTATGGGTAATTCAATATAAATTTCTTGAACAATTTCAGGTTGCCAATTTAGTTTTACAAAATCCAAACCACTGGTAGTCCCTATAAAAGTAATATCATCTAACAAACCGGGAATCTCATGACTAATAGGCAAACGCCTTAATTGGTGTGCAAAAACATTTTCAGCTTCAAGCAGTTGAGCTTGGAACAACTCTAAATTAGCAGCAATATGATACTTAATTTTATATTGTTGTATTAAGCTACTCTCTTCTGATGCGGCTTGGTCTAGTAAAGTTATTTTGTTACTAATAACAAAATAATAGCCGATAAAAAACACCATTGAACTAAGGAATATGATCAGTAGTAATTTGGCTGCTTTAGGCCACTTACCAATATTCTCAAGTTCTA
The DNA here is from genome assembly GCA_034111045.1 of Colwellia sp. GTDB lineage: Bacteria > Pseudomonadota > Gammaproteobacteria > Enterobacterales > Alteromonadaceae > JALJPB01. The sequence continues at coordinate 25,764 of JAWUYA010000063.1, forward strand.
AATCATCAAATTGTGATAAATCAAAATTCATCATTTAACTCCTTAAATGCTTGTTCAATATCGACATCTATACCTTGAATACGGAGTCGTAGTTTGAAGTCGCTTAATAATCTCCTTGCTTTTTCATTGGTAATAATAGAAACAGGTGTAGCACTGATAAATAAATCAGATAATCCAATCGTCCGTATCATATTGGCTAAATGATTATTTGATTCACTTTTACCTTGGATAAAAATAGTATTCCCTTTTTTCTCTAATTGAGTGATATATATCCCATTAGGTATTATTTTCGCTATTTCATCAAGAACTTGGGTACCAATATTTCGGCTACGCTGTAGTTGTTGGACAACATTAATACGTTGTTGCAATGCGATTTTTTTCGCTTTTAGCTCTTTGATCTCGACAATGCGTTTGTCAAGTAATTGAATTTCATTTTTTAGAAATATATTTTTTGTTATTTGACCATCAATTTTTGCTTGATAAAAATAACCAAGAGAAAAGATGGTCGCTATAGCAAATAAAGCGACAAGACTAAGAAGAGTAATAAACTCTTTTTGTTGTGCCTTTAATGCTTCTTCTCGCCAAGGGAGTAAATTTATTTGTGTCATGGCGTGAAACTCCTTAGAGCTAAGCCCGCAGCAACCATCAATTGAGGGGCAATAACTTTCAATTTAATTTGATCTAAACCTTCTGAAACTTCCATATAGTCAAAAGGACTTGCAATAATGGTATAGATGCCAAGTTCTTCGTTTAATAGCTCTTGTATCCCTTCAAGTAAAGCTGTTCCTCCTGATAGTACTAAATAATCAACTTTGTCGTGGCCACTTGAGGTTAGAAACATTTGAATTGCTCGGCGAATTTGCTGAACGACTATAGTGTGAAAAGGCGCGAGTACTTCAAAGTGATAGTTAGGAGGTAAATCACCGCTTATTTTTGCAGCTTCTGCGTCTTCATAAGATTGGTTATAATAAGCAATAATTGAACGTGTGTATTGATCACCGCCAAAAATTTGATCTCGGCTATAAACATGTTTTCCAGCATTAGAGGCTGAAAAGAGTGTCATAGTCGCACCGATATCAACAATTGCTACTATTTTATCTTTAGCATCATCAGGTAACATTGGTCTGCATAATTGGTATGCGCGATTCACCGCGTAGGATTCTACATCGATGACTTTAGCTTCAAAACCACCAGCGTCAAGCGCTGCAACTCTAGCCTCAATTGACTCTGTCCGAGCAGCACTTAATAACACATTGATCTTGGTTGGATCCGACTTATTCACATCAAGCGATTCAAAATCTAAACTGACTTCATCAAGAGGATAGGGAATTAAACTATCTGCTTCTATTTCTATTTGGCTAGCTAACTCTTCTTCAGAAAGAGTCACGTCCATATAAATAATTTTCGTAATAACTGTTTGACCCGATACAGCTGCTGCAGCAAGTTTAACTGATGAGTTAAATTTTTTACGTATTTTAGCAATAACATTGCCTACGGCTTCAATATCCTGAATTTCTCGGTCAACTACAGTGCCATAGGGCATAGCCTCGATAGCAAAAGCTTCAAGAACATAGCCGTCACTTCCCTGACGTAATAAAACAGCTTTAACTGCATGAGATCCAATATCGATCCCAACCATTAAAGACATTTTCTTTTTCCATAAATGGCTTATCATAGTAACCTTTTAACTCTCACATTTACACGATATATACATAACATAGACAGTAATACACATTAATGCCTTTTATGCATTATTTTACATGATAATCTAGTACAATCTTACAAAATAGCCAATAAAACGAGTTTGACGGTGTTTTCTTTCAAGAGATTAATAAAATTAGTTTTTATCTTATTTAGTGTAGCCCTATTAGCGCTAACTGTTTTATATTTTTGTATCCGAAGTGAATTACCAAGTGTAGAAGTATTAAAAGATATTCAATGGCAAACTCCCATGAAGATATATAGTCTCGATGGTAAATTGATCTCACAATTTGGTGCAAAAAAACGTTATCCACTAACTATTGACGAAGTACCACAACAACTTATTAAAGCGCTACTAGCGACTGAAGATGATCGTTTTTACATGCACTTTGGTGTCGACCCTATTGGTATGAGTCGAGCTATTTTAGGTCAATTAACCGGGCAATATAAAGGTGGCGCTAGTACGATCACTATGCAAGTAGCCCGAAATTTCTTTTTAACACGAGAACAGACTTATATTCGTAAACTTAGAGAGATTTTCATCTCATTTCATATTGAAAGTTTATTAACCAAAGATGAAATATTGATGCTCTATATTAATAAAATTGAATTAGGCCATCGATCTTTTGGTTTTGCCGCTGCCGCCCAGGTTTATTATGGTAAAAATCTCAAAGAGTTATCTCTAGCCCAAATAGCAGTACTGGCAGGGTTACCAAAAGCACCTTCAACTCTTAACCCTATACGCTCTAAAGAGCGAGCAAAAAAACGACGTGCTGTGGTCTTGCAGCGTATGTTAGTCAATGACTATATTAGCCAAGAAGAATATCAAGCGGCAATAAATGCACCTATTACGGGCAAAAGACACGGTGCTCAAATTGAATTAAATGCCCCTTACATAGCGGAAATGGCGCATCAGAAAATGCTTGATAGATTCGGCAAGGAACAAGCTTATGCTAGCGGTTATAAAGTATACACCACTATCACCAATAATTTACAAGTAGCGGCCCAAAATGCGGTTATCGCAAATTTATTAAATTATGATCAACGTCATGGTTACAGAGGTCCTGTTAAGTCTTTAAGGCCCCAGGAGGAAATGGATGAAGACATAAATAGAGTTATTTACAACCAAGAAAAGCTAAACAATAAAGATGTTTTGGGCGTTCAAGCCAATCAAGCTTTTTTAACTGAGGATGAAATAACAAAAGCTATTGATGAAACGATCAGCTACCAAACTTTAGTGCCTGCGGTGGTCACTCAAATAATGGACAAGTCAATCACAGTCACATTAAAGAATCTAACAAAAGCAACCATCTCTTGGGATGGAATGTCTTGGGCAAGACCCTTTATTAATGATGATAATCAGGGTGTTGCTCCAAAGTCAGCCAGTGAAATCTTTGGTTACGGTGATGTTATTTTAGTCGTTAAGACACCTGATGAGCGTTATCATTTAAGTCAATTACCGGAAGTCAGTGCCGCTTTGGTTTCAATTTCTTCAGATAACGGCGCAATAAAAGCCGCTGTGGGTGGCTTTAGTTTTAAACAAAGTCAATTTAATAGGGTAACTCAAGCTAAACGTCAAGTCGGGTCAAATATTAAACCCTTTATCTATTCTGCGGCATTAAAGAGCGGCTTAACTTTAGCAAGTTTAGTTAATGATGCGCCAATAAACCAATGGGACAGGAGCACAGGGGTTGTTTGGCGCCCTAAAAACTCGCCTGAAACTTATGATGGTTCTATTAGAGTAAGGTTAGCTTTAGCCTTATCTAAAAACGTGATTGCGGTTAGATTATTAAGGCTTGTTGGTCTAAATGATTTAATAGACCACTTATCATTATTTGGTATTATGCCAGAGGAACTGCCGCGTAATGAATCCTTAGCCTTAGGCTCAGCCTCATTAACACCACTCGAATTAGTCACAGGTTTTGCCACATTCGCTAATGGTGGATTTCTGGTAACACCTTATTTCATCGAAAGAATAGAAGACTCGTTAGGTAATATTATTTACCAGGCCACACCAAAAATTGCCTGTGATTCTTGTATCGATATTTCTGAGGAGCCACTTCCTGATAAGAGTATCCAATTAGACCCTCAAGAAGTAAGTGTAGCCACACTTTTAGAAAATATTCCAACGACTAATAGTATAGCAACCACAGAGCAAAAATTATTACCTTCAACTGAGTACACAAAAAATCAAATAATGAATCATGCGCCTAGAGTGATTAGTGCCCAAAATGCGTTTTTAATAAGCCAAGCACTAAATAGTGCTATTTGGGGAGCAGATTGGAATACCAAACCTTATTGGCAAGGCACTGGTTATAGAGCAAGAAAGTTGGGCCGACGAGATATCGCAGGTAAAACAGGAACAACTAACCAATCAAAAGACGCTTGGTTTTCTGGATTTACTCGTCGTCTAGTGACCACCTCATGGATAGGTTTTGATGATCATCAAAGAAACCTTGGAAAAACAACTTACAACAACAATCTCACAAAAAATCAAATCGTTGGCACAGAATTTGGTGCAAAATCAGCTCAACCTGCATGGATTACATTCATGGAATCGGCTCTCCCACTATTTGCCGAAGAATCCCTTGAGCCTCCAGAGGGCATAGTGTCGGTAAGAATTGATAAGATAACAGGTAAGCTCACCACAAAAACAGATAGAAGCAGTGAGTTTGAATACTTTATCAATGGCACAGAACCAACAGAATATGTGACTGAAGACAATAGTGGTGACATTATTGATGGCGGAGAGATTGAAGAATATGAGTTATTCTAAAATAACTTGATGATGACGTAAATACAGTGAATGACTTATTTATAAGCCATTCACTTATAGATCAAATTTCTTTAATGAAAATTTTAGATTGTCGTTGGTAGTTATACATTTTTTGTTTACCCTCTGGTAATTTTTCCATGGATTGTTCAATGAAACCTTTTTCTAAAAACCAATGACCACTCACCGTTGTTAACACAAATATTGACGATAGCTGCTGCTTTTTAGCTTCATTTTCGAGTGCTTCCATTAAACGTCCACCTCGATTTCCTTTGCGATAATCCGAATGTATGGCTACACAAGCAACTTCTCCTTTTTTAGACTCTTTGTAGGGATAAAGTGCTGCACAAGCAATAATCACCTCTTCTTTTTTAATCACGAAAAACTTGTCAATTTCTATTTCAAGTAACTCACGAGAGCGCTTAACCAAAATACCTTCAGCTTCTAGCGGGGCAAGCAGTTCCAAAATCCCCGCCACGTCATCAATAGTAGCCATTAATAATTGCTCTTTATGATCTTTGGCAATAAGTGTTCCGGCCCCATCACGGGTAAACAGTTCTTGTAGTAAGGCCGTGTCACTTTGATAACTCACACAATGACAGCGTTCAACCCCATTTTCACCACTTTCAATAATTGCTCTAAGGAGTAACTGACGAACATGGCAATCTTTTTCATTTAATAAGGTTTTCACTCGTCGAACGCTACAACTTTTGATTAATTGATCTTTTTCATCAAGTAGTCCTGCAGCATCAGTTAAGGTGATCAACTTATCTGCTTTTAAGGCGATAGCTGTTTGTGCCGCAACATCCTCTAACGCTAAATTGAACACTTCGCCTGTGGGTGAATAACCTATCGGTGAAAGTAAAACAATCGAACCATAGTCGAGTTGCATGTTTATGCCGTCAGCGTCTATTCTCCTTACACTTCCAGTATGTTTATAATCAATACCTTCTCGAACGCCCATAGGTTTGGCAATGACAAAATTACCGGTGCTAACCCTAATTTGTGAGCCATGCATGGGGGAATTAACTAGACCCGTACTTAATAAGGCTTCAATGTGTAACCTTAATGAGCCTGTCGCATCTTTAACCGCAACTAAGGTGTCGGCATTAGTGACCCTAATATTTTTTTCAATAATTCGGTCAATGCCACGTTGCACCATCCGCTCTTCAATTTGAGGACGTGCACCATGCACCACCACAAGTTTCACACCCAGACTACGTAACAAAGATATATCATGAATAATATTAGAAAAATTGGAGTGTGATACCGCTTCACCACCAAACATTAGCACTACAGTTTTCCCTCTATGTGCATTAATATAAGGCGCCGCGTTTCTAAACCATTTAATGTTATTTATATAATTGTCCATCAGCTTTACTTCATTTTCCTTATTCTACGTTCTTGCATCTATAAGTGCTAAGCGCTAGCTGAACGATTGACGGTATATACCATTGCCACTTCATCTTCAGGATTTTTATGCGGGCTCTGCTGACTGTCTTCGATAATATTGCTCGCTAGTGAACTTTTTTCAATCAATGCAAAACCAAGTTTATAAAAGAATTCAGGTAGGTAAGTTAAAACAATAATTTTTTGTAGTTCCATCTGATGAGCAAACTCAAGTAAGTATTGGACCAAAGCTTGTCCCTGTCCTTGCCCATGCACTGACGAGTCAATAACAATTGAACGTATTTCAGCTAGTCCTGTTTGGTATATATACAAAGAGGCGCAACCCACTACTTCACCATCAACTTCGGCGACAACAAAGTTTTGAATGTCATGAATAATATTGTCACGACTGCGAGGTAAAATCTCACCTTTTTTTGACCAATATTCTACTTGTTGGTCTATTTTATCAACATCAGACATTCGTGCTCTACGTACTGAAAGTGCTGCTGCTTTTTGTGCATTTAAACGTTGTTTCACTTGCTTTAATGCCATATTTATTTGGTCTTTACTTGGAGCGCCAACCACCTGGCCATTCAAGGTGTCGTTATTACCTTGGATATCTGCTAACGCTTTTTTTACTTGTATTCTTGATGTGCCGCCAATCGCAACACGTTTATCTAAACAAGACTCAATCGATAAATGTTGATAAACATCTTGTTCTATTTTATTGCTAAATTTCTGTAATTGAGCTACTGAGAATTCTTCTAATGCATGACCAGCCTCAATAGCAGCTAAAACCACTTCTCCAACTATATGGTGAGCCTCACGAAATGGAATTTTTTTACTGACAAGATAATCAGCTAACTCTGTTGCATTGGCGTAACCTTGTTGTGCCGCAGCTAAAGTACGGGCTCGATTAACCATCAAACCATCAGCAACTAACACTGCCATTTCCATACATTCTTGCCAAGTATCTAGTGCATCAAAAAGCCCTTCTTTGTCTTCTTGCATATCTTTATTATAAGCAAGCGGCAAGCCTTTCATTGTTACCATCATAGCGCTAAGCGACCCCATCACACGGCCTGCTTTACCTCGAATAAGCTCACAAGCGTCTGGATTTTTCTTTTGTGGCATCAATGAGGATCCTGAACTAACTAAATCACTCATTTCAACAAAACCTGCTTCTCCAGAATTATAGAAAATCAAATCTTCAGCAAAACGTGATAAATGCATCATAGAAATACTGGCACTTGAGAGTAATTCAAGCACATGATCTCTATCAGAAACGGCATCTAAACTATTAAGAGTGGCACTTCTAAAACCCAAATTTTGCGCTAATAAATCACGGTCAATGGGATAAGCAGTGCCCGCTAAAGCACCGGATCCTAGCGGCGAGGTATCGGCCCGGTATAAAGTGTCTTTTAAACGACCTATATCTCTATCAAACATTTCTACATACGCCAGACACCAGTGACCAAAAGTAACCGGTTGTGCTCGTTGTAAATGGGTATAACCAGGTAACACTGTATCGCTTTCACGTTCGGCTAAGTTCAATAATGCTTGTTGTAAATTCACCAAAGCAAATAAAATATCGCCGCCTTTTTCTTTACACCACAGCTTTAAATCTGTTGCTACTTGATCATTACGGCTTCGACCAGTATGAATTTTTTTACCTAAATCACCAGTTTTTTCAATGAGGTTAATTTCAACCCAACTGTGAATATCTTCGGCATCAGAGCTTAAAATTTGATTCGGGTCATTTTCAACTGATGCTTTCAATGTTAGCAATGCTTCTTTTAAACACTTAAATTCATCTTGGCTTAACACCTCAACGGTTGTCAGTGCTTCTGCCCAGGCGATTGACCCGACAATATCTTGTATAGCCATACGATAATCTACTGGTAACGAGTCGTTAAATTTCTTAAATTGAACACTCGCTTGTTCTTTAAACCGTCCACCCCATAATGCCATAACTATTCCCCTTTAGCCTTCTCGTCTAAGGTTTTTAACGCAGCAATACGACTTGATAAACTGAATAAACGGATAAAGCCTTCTGCATGTTTTTGGTCATATACATCATCCGCACCAAAAGTAGCAAACGCTTCTGAGTATAAGCTGTTAGGTGAGCGACGCTGAGTAACTGTCGCTTGGCCTTTATAAAGCTTAATCACAATATCACCCGTCACTTTTTCTGCTAGCGAGGCCGCCGCGGCAAGTTGTGCTTTAGCCAGGGGTGTAAACCAACGACCATCATAAATGACGTGTGAAAATTCTAGACCAACAGACTCTCTAAACTTCAATGACTCCTTATCGTGAATTAATGTTTCTAATCCCTTGTAAGCAGCCATTAATACTGTACCGCCAGGTGTTTCATAACAACCTCGAGATTTCATACCGACTAAGCGGTTTTCAACAATATCAATACGACCAACACCGTGTGCTGCTGCTTTATCATTTAAGTACATCAGGGATTGGTATGGTGATAATGGCTGACTATCGACTGAGACTAATTCCCCCGCTTTAAAACTTAATGCAATCGTTTCTGGTACATCAGGAGCATCTAGGGGATCAACCGTCATCGTCCATACTTCTTTTGATGGTTCACACCAAGGGTCTTCTAGCTCACCTCCTTCATGAGAAATATGCCAAGCATTAGCATCACGGCTATAAATTTTGGTCAATGATGCCGCACAAGCAATATCTCGTTCAGCTAAATAATCTAATAAGTCTTCACGAGAGACCATATCCCATTCGCGCCACGGGGCAATAACAGTAAGTTGTGGAGCAAGGGCTGCAAAACATGATTCAAAGCGCACTTGATCGTTACCTTTACCTGTACAACCATGGCAAAGTGCATCAGCGCCAACTTTTAAGGCGAGTTCTACATGCGCTTTTGCAATCACTGGACGTGCCATAGAAGTCCCTAATAAATACTGGCCTTCGTACACAGAGCCTGTTTTTATAATAGGGTAAATGTAATCCTTAACGTACTCTTCTTTTAAGTCGACTACATGGCATTCACTTGCGCCAGAAGCTATGGCTTTTTCAACAATACCTTCCAGTTCTGCTTCACCCTGGCCAACATCGGCACAAAAAGCGACCACTTCACAGCCATTATAGTTTTCTTTTAGCCATGGAATGATTGCTGACGTATCTAAACCACCTGAATAGGCCAATACCACTTTTTTAATTTGTTTTTTTGTTTGAGTCATCTTTGTATTCTCTTAAATTCGTTTATTAATCGGTTCAATTTTTGTTTAACTACATTGAGTTAACTAATGTTACTAATACTGAGTTTTGCGCCCACATTCTATTTTCTGCTTGCTGAAAAGCGACCGACATCTCACTATCAAATAATTTTGTCGTTATCTCTTCTTCTAAATGCGCGGGCTGACAATGCATAACAATTTGAGCATCGGCTTTTGCCATTAAAGTGTGGTTAACTTGATAAGGTAAAAAGAGTGCTTGTACCTCTTTTTTCTTACTCAGGTTTTCATCGCCCATAGATATCCAAGTATCAGTATAAATGGCATCTTGTTTGCCTATCGCATCGATATCGTTAGTGAAAATCAATTCTGCGCCTGACTCTGTTGCCAGTGCTTTAGCTTTATCAACAATGGAAACTTCGGTCTCATAACCTGCAGGAGAGATAAGAGTAAAATCAATACCTAGTATTGCTGCCATTAACATTAACGAATTAGAGACATTATTGCCATCTCCAACATAAGCTAACTTCACCTGAGAAAGATCATCACAACCTAATTTAGTCAAATTTTCGGTTAAAGTCACCATATCAGCTAACGCTTGACAGGGATGATATAAATCACATAGAGCATTAATAACAGGTACGCTAGCATGTTCAGCTAATTGCTCTATTGAGTTATGACTAAAAACTCTTGCCACAATAATATCAGCATAACAGGATAAGTTTTTTGCATAGTCCCTTACTCGTTCACGTTCACCTAATTTGCCATTTTGCTGACCTAAATAAAGTGCATGCCCACCCAGTTTATTAATACCCATATCGAAACTGACATGCGTTCGCAATGATGGCTTTTCAAAGATCATTGCTACCGATTTGCCCTTTAAGACTTGGTTATAATCTGCAGGATTTTTTTTTATTTTTATTGCCAGTTTAATTAAACCTAACAATTGGCTTTTGCTTAACTGATGATCAGCCAAGAAATGGTTAAACTCGATGCCTTTTGACGGTGAAATTAATTCTGGGATATTTTGTAATGTGCTTTTCGAGGTATTTTTTAACATCTCACTTTCTCTTAATATGTCCAAATCACTAGCTTCAAAACTGACTAAAAAACTAACAAGGCTGAATGCGAGTACCTATACATTCACCATTAAGTAAATTGACTATTTGCTCCGGTGATTGCCAACTGGCCACCGCTATACTTCGTCGTAATTTTTTAGCTGCTTGCAATGCGGCATTAACTTTAACTGTCATACCTCCAGATATAACACCTTTATTAATCAATATGTTAGCCTGTTGACTCGTTAAAGTTTCTATATACTTTCCTGCAGCATCTTTCACCCCATTTACATCAGTTAACAGTAATAAATCAGCATTTATTAATTGACAAATAATCACAGCTGCATCATCAGCATTTACGTTGACTAGTTCACCATTATCAAGTGCCCCAATAGAAGAAATAATAGGGAAAAAACCCGCTTTTAATAAAGTATCAATGAGTTTACTACTCTGAGCTTTTGGACTGCCGACTTGCCCTAAACCTTGACTGCTTAATTGACAAGACACCATATCACCATCAGTCAATGCCAAACCTACCGCAGAAATTTTCATACTAACCGCTGTAGCAACAAGCGATTTATTTACTGTACCTGCCAGTGCTCCTGCAATTAGTGGCATTTGTTCTTTAGGCGTTACTCTCAGGCCATGTTTCTTGGTGGTGGTAAAATGGGCTTGAGCAAGCATCTCATCAACCACACAGCCTCCGCCATGAACCAAAACAACTGCTTGCTCTTTTAATTCACTAATAACTTTCAATAATTGGGTCAACGCAACGTCTTTTTCTAAAATTGCCCCACCAATTTTAATCACTAATGGTTTTTTCATTGCACTTCTCCTCGAGTAAAACTTGAAGGTAGCAAGGAATAATGGCTTGCTAAACCTAAAGAGATATTAAAACACTGTAATGCTTGAGAAGAGGCGCCTTTGAGTAAATTATCAATTGCACAACTGACAACAACCACTTTTTTTTCTTGGTCAACCTGCCAATGCACATCAGCAAACGGGGTATGAGCAACATTGCCTATTTTCGGCCAAGTAGTGACTAAACGAACTAAAGGTGTATTTTGATAGGCCTGATTAAACGCGTGCTCTACTTGGGTAGCCGTAACGGCCGATTTTAATTGTAAAGTAACAGTGGCGAGCAAGCCTCTTTTATAAGGTGCAAGGTGAGGATTAAAAATAACTTGAGCATGTGATTCTTGGCTTATCTCAGGCTGATGTCTGTGCTCTAAAATATTGTAAGGTGTTAAACTTACTTCATTAAAGTTAGTTGCTAACGAAGCATTTCTGCCCGCACCACTCACACCACTAATACCATTAATGACAATTAATGAGTTTTCAATATGAAGGTTATTCATCGTGATAGGTTTTAACGCTAATAAACTGGCGGTTGGGTAACAGCCTGGAACAGCAATAAGGTCTTTATTAATGATCTCTTTAGCTTGCCATTCCACTAAACCATACTGCGCCTTGGCAAGAGCTGCTGTATTTTGGTGCTCAAAGCCGTAATAAATTGGATAGTCAGCGGCGGTTTTTAAACGAAAGCCGCCAGATAGATCGAACACTTTTACGCCCGCGTCAAGAAAATTTTGTGCCCATTGAACACTAAACTCATGCGGAGTAGCAAAAAAAACAGCATCTAGGCTTGTTACTGAAGTATCAAACCACTCCTGAGAAAAAGATTGCAGGGGGACATCACATATCCCCTGCCAGCGACCATGTAAATCACTAAATTTTTTACCACAGGAAGTGCTATTTTCCGACACAACCAAATGTTGTATTGAAACTTTATCGTGCTGGCAAAGTAGACCAACTAACTCTGCTCCGGCATAACCACTAGCGCCAATCACGGCAACTTTTTTAATCTCTATCAAAACAAACCTCTAAAATGCAATGTTATTCAATTTATGACGAAATAACCTAAGATATATCTTTCAATACTAGTAAATTCATACAGATAAACTCACTACTAATGATAAAAACTTAACAGCTTATACCTATCTTCGTCGCATTAATTGAACCTTTATCATTTTAAAGTAGCCTTATTAAAGGAGGTTATTTACACTGTAAAGGCAAGTTACCACTCAATGGGTATTTATGCAACTAACAAGCATAAATATTTACATTGTTTTTTATTTATATTTTGGAATCCCTAAATGGACAACTTACCTAACTTTACCAATGCCTTAAAACAACTTATTGCCAGTTCGTCGATCAGTTCAACTCATCTTAGTTGGGATCAAGGTAATAAAGAAGTCATCAACATCATTGCCACCTGGTTTGAACACTTAGGTTTTAAAGTGAAAATTCAACCTGTTCCCAATACTGATAATAAATTTAATATGTTAGCCAAACTAGGTTCTGGTGATGGTGGTTTGTTATTAGCAGGACATAGCGATACCGTTCCATTTGATGAAAACCGTTGGTTATCTGATCCGCATAAGCTCATTGAACATGATAATAAATTCTTTGGATTAGGCACCTGTGATATGAAAGGCTTCTTTGCTTTTATCTTACAAGCTTGCAAAGGATTAAATGGAAAAACATTAACTAAACCACTCTATGTACTAGCTACCGCTGATGAAGAAACGACCATGGCAGGTGCAAGATTTTTTTCTGAAAGCCATGAAATAAAGCCTGATGTCGCTATAATTGGCGAACCAACTAATTTAGTCCCGGTGATCATGCACAAAGGTCATATGTCACATCGGATTAGTGTTCAAGGTCAGTCGGGGCATTCGAGCAAACCTAATCTTGGTATCAATGCCATTGAAATAATGTATCAGGTTATCGGTCAATTGCTGTCTTTAAAAGATAAACTTGCCGTCAACTTTAATAATCAAGCATTTGATGTAGCCGCTCCAACCCTAAACTTAGGTGCGATACAAGGCGGAGATAACGCCAATCGTATCTGTGGGCATTGCCATTTAGATATTGATATGCGCTCTTTACCGGGTATGACTGATAATGAATTGATTACACTCTTAAGTGAGTCTCTAAAACCTTTAGCTGACAAATACCCAACACGCATTAGTTTTGATGAGTTACATCCCAGTTCTCCGAGCTTTGAACAAAATGCTTCGAGTAAATTCGTTACTATTGCTGAAGAAATAAGTGGCCATAACTGCTGTGCAGTAAATTACGCTACTGAAGCACCATTTATTCAACAACTCGGTTGCCAAACTATTGTAATGGGGGCAGGTTCAATTGAGCAAGCACATCAGCCCAATGAGTTTTTAGCCTTTTCTGAGATAGATAAAACAGAACGACTATTAGTTAAAATGATTCAACATTATTGTTTATAAATAACCCGTATTTGAAATCATGACTTATTGATAGTATCCTCAAAAAATGTAAATAATGTTAGTTTAGTAATCTAACTAACGTCAAGTCACTTAAGTACTTTAACTGATTTATCCCACAATTTTTGATTGTTTTTGACTGAAAAAAACACGTCCGCATGCCAACAACGCGGTAATAAATCGAGTTGTTGGCGTGCTTTATAATTTGAAGCTAATAACTCTAATATCTGATTAAGACGTTCTCGAGAAATGTATGCTAATTTTTTAGCCGTTTCAATAAAATATAAGTTTTGACTGCTTTTAATAATACTGTTTTGACCATGATTAATAAAAGTGAGTTGTCGGGTCGCAAGTCGGCATGAAGGCTCAAGGGGGTCTTCAGGGTATAACTGATTAACAATGGCGTATTCATATATGTCTTGCTGCTTGCCTCTCTTGTCAATAGGAATATAAGTAATGCCAAAACCTTGTGGGAAAATACCGGTCACTTTATAAAGGGCATCAACCACCTCTTGGCTGCAACCACCTTTAGTAGCATTTTGGTTGAGCGATTGAAAAACTTTTGGTAATAATTTGTAATTATAATTTTTTTTGGTGGAAAGTATTATTGATACATATAATTGCGGTACTTTTAATAAATTTCCAGTACTGGTGTTAGGCGTTAGGCTAGTTTTAAGCAGTCGCTTTATAAACATTAATTTAGCCTGTTCATTTTTGTTAAATTGGTCACGATCTTCTTTGCAATTACCGACATATTCCCTTAAGCCTAAGCCATCAACAAAGTAATTAACCGTTTCACGGTAGTTAATTTTTAGTAGCGGCTTACGCTCTGCTACTGTTAAAACCCGATACGGGTCTAAAACCCCAGATTCACCGGTTATAATCAATTGCCCATCTGGATGAAAATCACCGATATCTTGGAGAATGGCAGCCATCACTAGCGGTACTTTTACTTGCTGAATAAAGCGGCTATAAGCTTCGGGTGCGATGGTGGCAAATTCACTGTATTGTGCTGGTGAAATATCTTTAAAATAAGGACTAATGTGGGAGTCTACAATAGTGTTACTCATGCACAATTGGTCTAATAAACGTAAACAAATAACAGCTTTATATAACGGCTTATTAATTTCATTTTGAGGGGCAACTTTTACCCCTTCTGTAGGGCTTAATAAAGCAATTGTTCCCAATAATTGAGCTGATTTTCGGTTACATTCGTTAAAACTTTCGGCTTCAGTTAGGTGAATAATTTCGAGGCATATCTCTAATAGCTGAGTATGTCTTGAGGTACGCTCTGACTTAAGTTGTTGCTTAAAAACTTTTAGATTTTTTTGCAGATCAGGAGAGTTTTCTAATCGACTCAGCTCAGCATTCACCGATGAGTATTCTTGATAATATTTCACCGCACGGTCTAACAACGAGTCTTTAACTGGACTACGACCAAAAATCCTATCTAATAGCGATTTAACTTTTCGGGTATAATGAGTTTGATTTGATACTTTGCTTAACATTGGCTAACTTATACTCACTTAATGCACTTAATGCACTTAAATACTCGTGCATGTTAAATAAAAAATTGTCGTTAAACAAAATGCTCAGCACTCTTTACCTATTTAAAAGCTAGATCCACTCCATTACATTTTTACATCAAGCTTTAAACTGACATTTGCGTTAATCAAATACAGCTTGTCCTTTCGTTGTGCACCTTTAGGATAATATATAAAATCAAACTAATATATACATTATTCATTCGTTTATTGCTTTTTTATTAACTGGATTCTGTTTTAGCTACTTGTCGACATATTTTAGCCGATAATAATGTCAACCTCCCGCGGTAATATCTATTTCGTATGCCTGCTATAGGTTTAGGTAGACTAATCATTAGTTGCTATTTTGCCCTCAATGAGTGTTGGGGTAAACAAGCGTTAGGTGTTGCTACCGCCCATCCCCACTAATCAGTCAGCTGCTTTGGTTGTATTAACAAAGTGATTATAATATTTACTCCTTTATGCACTTATCATAAAGTCGGCCACAACTTACTCTATAAATGTCAGTAGATTAAATAAATTGTCGTTAATTTTGTCATTCACTGGTTGACTCATAGTTTTCTTTACTAACTATCTTTACTCACTTTTATCAATAGCGTATGGCTATGTTCCCTTAAATTGTTGTTACACTGTATATATCATCAGTAACTGAGTATTTTGTTATGATACCAGCACAATTTAAAAAACTATTAGTAGCGTTAGAACACCTAACAGATAAGCAAACTAAGGATGTAGAGAAGTTTCTAAAAGGTGATAACTTAATTCAGCCAATCATTGCCGAACTTGAGCAGCGTATGATTGATGAACCAGAATGTCCTCATTGTCACAGTGGTTTGATCAATCGGCACGGTAAAGTAGGAGCCATGCAAAGGTATCGTTGTAAAAATTGTACGAAAACGTTCAATGCCGTGACTAAAACGCCCTTGGCTCGGTTGCAGCATAAAGAAAAGTGGCTAGATTACTTACAATGTATGATCAATGGCAAGGTGTTAAGAGCATCCGCAACCGATTGTGATATTAACTTAAAAACATCGTTTAGATGGCGACACCGATTTCTTCAACTGCCTGCAACTATGAAGGCGACTTTACTTGAAGGTATCGTTGAAGCCGATGAGACCTTATTTGCACGCTCAGAAAAAGGAAATCGCACACTTGAACGAAATCCAAGAAAAAGAGGAGTGAAAGCAAAAAAACGAGGACGTTCTAAAGAAGATTGGGTGCCAGTATTAACAGTACGGGATAGAGGGAAGCATACGTATGAAGCGATTCTGTCCTCAGTTTCTACAGAACAACTCAATAAAGAACTACAAGGTAAAATATTAACAGATAGCGTCTTGTGCACTGATGGATTTAGATCTTATATCAAGTTTGCGCAAGGCAATGACTTAATTCACAAACGGCTAGATGTGGCTGCGGGTGTACAGGTGATTGAAAAGGTGTTCCACATTCAGAATGTTAATGCATACCACAGCCGATTAAAGGCTTGGATGGATAGATTTCATGGTGTGGCGACTAAGTATTTAGAAAATTACTTAGGTTGGTTTAGATTTTTAGATACAAATGAAAATCCTAATAAAAACAACCTGTTCAAAGCTCAACAACACTTAGCGGGAACATAGCCTTATTTTTATTTTTATTTTTATTTTTATTTTACAGGTCGCTAGTAACGTAAAAACAAAAAAACCTCCGAAGAGGTTTTTACATATCGATAAAAATCAAAAACAACTTTACTACAATAGTGACAGTGCTATTTGTGGTTGTTGATTAGCTTGCGCTAGCATTGAACTTGAGGCCTGTTGTAACACAGAGCTTTTCGCCAATGAAGCACTTTCTGCAGCATAATCAGTATCTAACACTCGAGAGCGTGATGCCGACAAATTCTGTGCAGCATTATCATTACTTCGAACAATAGAAGAAAAACGGTTTTGCTTGGCACCCAAGTCAGCGCGCGTTGAGGTTACTGTAGCCAAGGCAGCATCAACTTTTGTAATAGCATCTGTTGCTGCTGATGCAGCGCTAATGTTTGTGGTACTATTAAGCATAACACTCGCGTTAAAATCCTGACTGATATTAATCGTAATGGTTTGCCCTGCATCAGCACCAACCTGGAAGTCCTTCCCTTGATAACTGCCATCTAATAAACTTTGACCGGCAAAGCTGGTATCTTCTGATATACGGGTTAATTCTAATTCCAATTCACTAAACTCAGAGTTAAGCGCGGTTCTATCCGCTTGGCTGTTTGAGCCGTTAGCCGACTGAACTGATAAGGTACGCATACGTTGTAATGTATTGGTGTATTCATCTAACGCACCCTCTGCAGTTTGCGAAACTGAAATACCATCATTAGAATTACGAGAGCCTTGATTAAGACCATTTATTTGCGCGGTTAAACGACTTGAAATTTGCAGTCCAGCAGCATCATCACTGGCACTGTTGATCCGTTTACCTGAAGATAAGCGTTCAAAGTTTGTAGATAAGCTGTCCGTAGAACTCGCCAATTGACGTTGAGAATTTAATGATGCGATATTACTATTAACGACTAATGCCATGATAATGCTCCTAAGTATGAACCTAACGTTATTGATAATTAAGGCTGTTAAGTTACTCGTTTAATGCCTCTTA